>CAJFVX010000046.1 GCA_904420585.1 Candidatus Howiella intestinavium
CCGGATCCGGAGCGCGACACGGACAAGCCGTTCCTGATGCCTGTTGAGGACGTGTTCACCATCACCGGCCGCGGCACCGTTGCCACCGGTCGTGTGGAGCGCGGCCAGCTGAAGACCGGCGAGGAAGTGGAGATCATCGGTCTGACCGACGAGCGCCGGAAGACGGTTGTCACCGGTATCGAGATGTTCCGCAAGATCCTGGATTACGCTGAGGCCGGCGATAACATCGGCGCTCTGCTGCGCGGTATCCAGCGCACCGAGATCGAGCGCGGCCAGGTTCTCTGCAAGCCCGGCACCATTCATCCCCACACCAAGTTCCATGGCCAGGTTTACGTCCTGACCAAGGATGAAGGCGGCCGTCATACCCCCTTCTTCAACAACTATCGTCCCCAGTTCTACTTCCGGACCACCGACGTTACCGGCGTTATCTCCCTGCCCGAAGGCACCGAGATGTGCATGCCCGGCGACAACGTGGAGATGGACGTTGAGCTGATCACCCCCATCGCTATCGAGGAAGGCCTGCGTTTCGCTATCCGTGAAGGCGGCCGTACCGTTGGTTCCGGCGTTGTAACCAAGATCAACGGCTAATTATCCTTTCGTTTGAAAAAACCGCCGCATGTCGCAAGATGTGCGGCGGTTTTTGCGCGGCCATGCAAACGGGAGAGAAAGGGGAGCTGATATATGCTGGAATACCGCTACGACACCCAGCTTTTGCTGGAGGGGGAAAATTTATCCGAGGACGCCGTGCACGACTATATCGCGGCGAACATCCCCGGCGACTGCCTGCTGGCCGTGGGGGACGAGACCCTCATCAAGATTCATTTCCACACCAATACGCCCTGGAAGGTGCTGGAATACTGCGCTTCCCTGGGGGAAATCTACGATGTGGTTATCGAAGATATGGACCGGCAGGCCAGAGGGCTGAAGGGTTAGGCGGAAGACCGCAGACGACCAAAGCGGATGGGATTCCCCGTCCGCTTTTCCTTTCTGTGCGATGGCAAGTCTTGGGAAAATCCGCCGTATGCGGTTGCAAAAACGCCCGCATGTGGTACAATAATAAAAACGCGGCGGCCTTCCCGCCCATTCCAAAGGAAATGATGTGATGAAAATGCGCAAGGATTTATCCATGCTGGTGGACCTGTACGAAATCACCATGGCCAACGGCCTGCTGGAAAGCGGCCGGGGGGATATGGTGACCTACTTTGATATGTTTTTCCGCCATGTGCCCGACGACGGGGGCTTTGCCATTATGGCCGGCCTGGAGCAGCTCATCCAGTATCTTGAAAACCTGACCTTCTCGGAGGAGGACATCGCCTATTTGGAAGGCCAGCGGCTGTTCAGCCCGGCATTTATCGACTATCTGCGGCACTTCCGGTTTACCTGCGACGTCTGGGCCATCCCGGAGGGGACGCCCATATTCCCCGGGGAGCCCATCGTCACGGTGCGAGGCCCGGCCATCCAGGCCCTGCTCATCGAAACCATGGTGCTGCTGACCATCAACCACCAGTCCCTCATCGCCACCAAGGCCAACCGGATTGTGCGGGCGGCCCAGGGCCGGGCGGTGATGGAGTTCGGCGCCCGCCGGGCCCACGGCTACGACGGGGCGGTCTACGGCGCCCGGGCGGCCTTTATCGGGGGCTGTGACTCCACCTCCTGCGTCAAGGCGGCCAAGGACTTCGGCATCCCCGCCTCGGGCACCATGGCCCACAGCTGGGTGCAGATGTTCGACGACGAGCTGACGGCCTTCAAGACCTACGCCCGGCACTATCCGGGCAGCTGCCTGCTGCTGGTGGATACCTACAACACCCTGAAATCGGGTATTCCCAACGCCATCAAGGCCTTTAACGAGGAGGTGCTGCCCCGGGGCTTCCGGCCCAAGGGCATCCGCATCGACAGCGGCGACATCACCTACCTGTCCAAAAAGGCCCGCAAGATGCTGGACGAGGCCGGCTTCCCCGACTGCCAGGTCATCGTCTCCAACGCCCTGGACGAGTATCTTATCCGGGACATGCTCATGCAGGGGGCTCGGGTGGACGGCTTCGGCGTAGGGGAGCGGCTGATTACGGCCTCTTCCGAAGCGGTCTTCGGCGGGGTGTACAAGCTGGCGGCTATCGAGGAAGAGGGGAAAATTGTCCCCAAAATCAAGATAAGCGAGAATATATCCAAAATCACCCTGCCCTGCTTCAAGACCACCTGGCGGCTGTTTGACCAGGAGAGCGGCAAGGCCATCGCCGACGTCATTACCCTGGCCAACGAAGAAATCGACGACCGGCAGCCCTATGAGATATTCGACCCCAACCACAGCTGGAAGCGCAAGACCGTCCGGGGATTTATCGCCCGGCGGCTGCAAAAGCAGATATTCGCCGGCGGCCAGCCGGTGTATCAAAGCCCCACGGCGGGGGAAATCCGCCTCTACCGCCAGAAGCAGGTGGAAACCCTCTGGGAAGAGGTGCAGCGGTTTGAGAAGCCCCACGCCTATTATGTGGACTTGTCCAAGAAGCTGTGGGACCAGCGGAACAGCCTGCTGGAACGGTATTCCTTTGAAAAGTAAAGGGAGTGAAGATATGAAGGGAAAAATCATGCGCAGAGGCGCCGCCCTCCTGCTGGCCGCCCTGCTGCTTACTAGCCTCGCCGCCTGCGGCGGGGAGGGGGACACCACTTCCACGGTTACCAGCCGGCAGGTTGCCAGCCATACGGTGGACGTCATCGCCGAGGCCACGGCGGGCCGAATGACCGGGGTGGATGTACACATCGGCCAGCCCATTGAGGAGGTGGAGGCCATGTACGACCTGGGGGACGACGCAGCCCCATCGGATGAGGGTACGGATGAAGAGGCGTCCGGCAGCGACACAACCTCCGCCGAACCCTTGCCGCCCTTGTATATGGACGAGGGAGAGAGCATGGTGCAGATGTCCACCGGTGAAATCGCCTATTACTATAAGAAATCCATGGCCGACGCGGGCATTTCCATGATTGTATCCCTGACCGACGCCTACGATTTTGAAATCGGCATCACCATGCCGGACGATGTGCGCAACGTTATCGCCGCCGAGCCGGAGGAGAGCGTTCCCACAGCCGACGAGCTGTTTTTCCTGCCCGAAGTGCCGGCGGACTGCCTGCGTCTGCGCTATACAGCCGGCACCCGGCGGGTAGACTTCTACTTTGTGGATGAATTCCTGTCGGCCGTCACCCTCTGCGAGCCCCAGTGGTGGGATGTGGATGACGCCGTATCTTCCCAGTCCTCTGACAGTTCTTCCGATGCCGGCGATACCTCTGAAGAAGCCGACGCCGATACCAGCGAGGCGGCCTGATGTACAGACTGGAAACCTATGCAAACGGTCTGCCGGAGGAAGCCCGGCGCATCCGGCTGGAGGTCTTCTGCACCGAGCAGGGCTACGCGCCGGAACTGGAATTCGACGGGGACGATGCCACCGCCCTCCATGCGGTGGTTTACGACGGCCGGGAGGCCGTGGCCACCGGCCGGCTCATCCGGGAAGGGAACGGGGTTTTCCACCTGGGCCGCATCGCCGTGCGCAAGCCCTGGCGGGGACGGGCCGCCGGCCGGTTCCTTATGGAGGGTCTTATGGAACTGGCCCGCCGGCAGGGGGCCCATACCTTTCGCCTGGGCGCCCAGGTGCGGGCCAGCGGGTTTTATGAGAAGCTGGGGTTTCATACGGTCGGTGCGGTCTATCCCGACGGCCACGTGCCCCATGTACCCATGGAGCGGCAGGCGTAGAGAGCCCCTTCGACGTCTCTTATCTGCCGCCTGCAGCCAATAAAAAGCGCACCCGCCCGGCGGATGCGCTTTTTGAATAGGATGGGTCTTGCGCGGGACGCACAGCCTGTGGTATAGTTGTTTTGCTGCGGCTTTGCCCGGCGGGGATTTTAATATGAAGGCAGGAAAACCATGTTTCAGGTAATCAAAAAAGAACATACGGCGCGGCGGGGGGTATTCGACACGCCCCACGGCCGGATACAGACGCCGGCTTTTATGAACGTGGCCACAGCGGCGGCCATTAAAGGCGCGGTGTCGGCCTATGACTTAAAGGAGCTGCACTGCCAGGTCATGCTCTGCAATACCTATCATCTGCATATCCGGCCGGGGGATGGGCTTATCGCCGATTTGGGCGGCCTCCACGCCTTCACCGGCTGGGACGGCCCCATTTTGACCGACAGCGGCGGGTTTCAGGTTTTTTCCCTGGCCTCCCTGCGGAAAATCGAGGAGCAGGGCGTCACCTTTGCCTCCCACGTGGACGGGCGCAGGATTTTCATGGGCCCGGAGGAGAGCATGCAGATCCAGTCCCACCTGGGTTCCACCATCGCTATGGCCTTTGACGAGTGCGTGGAAAATCCCGCTACCCGGGAGTACGCCGCCCAGTCCTGCCGGCGCACGGTGCGCTGGCTGTACCGGTGCAAGGCCGAGATGGAACGGCTGAACGCCAGGGAGGGAACCATCAATCCCCGGCAGATGCTTTTCGGCATCAACCAGGGCTGTACCTTCGACGATCTGCGGGTGGAGCATATGAAGGCCATCGCCGAGCTGGACCTGCCGGGCTACGCCATCGGCGGCCTGGCCGTGGGGGAGCCGGCGGAGGAGATGTACCGCATCATCGAAGCGGTGGAGCCCCATATGCCGGCCGACCGGCCCCGGTATCTCATGGGCGTGGGGACGCCGGCCAATATTCTGGAGGCGGTGGAGCGGGGGGTGGACCTCTTCGACTGCGTCATGCCCAGCCGCAACGCCCGCCATGGGCACCTGTTTACCTCCCAGGGGGTCATCAACCTGAACAACCAGAAGTATGAGCGGGACCTGGATCCCATCGACCCCGCCTGTGATTGCCCGGTCTGCAAGCGGCATTCCCGGGCCTATATCCGGCATTTGATGAAGAGCGGGGAGATGCTGGCCAGCCGGCTGTGCGTATCCCACAACCTGTATTTTTACAATACCCTGATGGAGAAAATCCGGGCGGCGCTGGACGAGGGGCGGTTTGCCGCCTTCAAGGCCGAGATGCTGGAGAAAATCGACCGGCGGATTTAGCTTTTCCGCCATGGCCGGGCTGTCTTAACAAAAAGGTAACAAACTTCCCGGTCCTCCTGGTTGCTTTTTTCCTTGTCCTCCTGTATAATGATATGGTAATTCTTACTATGAGGTGAAAAATATGCATTTTAATCTGTTGGAAGGCGAAACCGCCAGCACGGCGGCCAGCGCCGGCGGCAGCGGCGGCTGGATTATGATGATTGTCTACATCGTCATCATCGGCGCGGCCCTGTATTTCCTGATGATCCGTCCCCAGCGCAAACGGCAGAAGAAGGAAGACCAGATGCGCAACAACGTGCAGGTCGGGGATGAGATCGTCACCATCGGCGGGCTTTTTGGCCGCGTCGTCTCCATCAAGGATGAAACCCTGATTATCGAGTCCCCCGGCGATCACTCCAAGCAGAAAATTGCCAAGTGGGCCATTCAGACCAATATGACGGTGCATGACGACGATCCGGCGCCTAAAAAATAGGGAGAACTTCCTGTTTTGCGGCGGCTTTGCAACTGAAAAAGAAAACGAACGGGCGGCCGGAAAAGGGCTGCCCGTTCGTTTTGCTTTCCGCTTTTTCCTTTTGGCTCT
Source organism: Candidatus Howiella intestinavium (assembly GCA_904420585.1). Lineage (GTDB taxonomy): Bacteria > Bacillota > Clostridia > Oscillospirales > Acutalibacteraceae > Howiella > Howiella intestinavium. Next base: position 5,619 of record CAJFVX010000046.1, read on the forward strand.
GGCGGCCGGAGAAAAGTCTTTTTTTGTGTTTGCGTCTGTCAAAAGGATTACCAAAAGTTAGCAAGTAATTTTGCCCATCCGCTTTCATGAAATCGTTGTGAATTTGTAAGAATTGTATTATAATATACACAGTGTATGTATCATGCGGAAATATAAAGAGGGATAATTACAGCAGTTTTTGCAATGACAGCAGGGGGAAGTTGTATGGAAGGCGGGGGCATGGGGAATCCGGGTGCCAAACTGTCCAGGCAGCAGTTTTTTGTACAGGTAGCTCTGGAAAATATGCAGCTGATAAACAATGGGACTTTTATGCCGGGGGGAGCGTCCAGGCGTTTGCAGAACCGGATGATGCGCCGCTGCAAGGAAGTGGACATCCTGCGGGTGCCGGATCTGCGCCGGCTGCGGGAAGAATTTTGGAGCCGGTACCGACCGCCGGTTCCGGAGCGCCGGCCTCTGTGCCGGGTGGAAAACATGGACTGCTGTACGGCGGCCCGCCGGCTGGCGGACAGGGGCAAGCCCCTTCTCATGAATTTTGCCGATCCTTACACGCCCGGGGGCGGGTATCTCATCGGCGCCGCCGCCCAGGAGGAGGATATCTGCCGGCGGACGACGTTGTACGCCTCCCTGTCCCATCAGGAGGCCTATGAGGTCTACCGGCTGAATCGGATTCTGCACCGCCCGGCGGACACAGGCTGTATGATCTGGTCGCCAAACGTCTATATTTTCCGGGACGACATGCTGCGCCGAACGGAAGATATCGCAGAAATATCGGTTTTAAGCCTGCCGGCGCCCAATCTCAACGGGGCCGCCGCGCAGATGCGACCGGAGGAAGTGGAACGGGTCATGCTCCGCCGTATGGAAAACTTCTTTATGAAAGCTGCAGCCGAGGGCTGCCGCCTGCTGGTTCTGGGCGCCTGGGGCTGCGGGGTATTTGGCCACGATCCCCACAGGGTGGCGGATTGTTTTTACCGGACGCTGTTTGAAAAAGGGCTAGGGGCCTTTTTTCAGGAGATTGTCTTTGCGGTGCTGGATCACACGCCGGAGCAGCGCAATTTCCGCGCCTTTGCAGAGAAGTTTTCCGGCTAGGAGGGAAAGGGAAAAACTGCGGTACGTAGCCGCAGTTTTTGATAGAACCAAGGTGCTGCAGTGTTATACGGCCAATCCTGCAGGTGCAAAATGGTGAAGGTCACGATTTCTGAGGCGGTGTCCGGCAGGACACCGCCTCTCGTACTGTCGAAAAACCCAATGAAGGCCATTTATATCGCAGAAACCGGCGACATGTGCGTCGGTTTCTGCACACGACAAATCCCGCTGCAGCGGGATTTGTAGGGGGAATGTTAGAAGGGGGGCTCGCCCCTCTTCTACAGCTTGTCGACTTTGTCGACAAGCTGTGAGGCGGTGTCCGGCAGGACACCGCCTCTTTTTGTCATCTATAGGCCTGCCGGCGCCTTAAAAGGCAAAGGCGGCGGCCAGGGCCGCAGCCAGGCTTGCCAACCCGCAGAAAACCATAGCCAGCAGAAAGAGGATGCAGGCTGCGGCAAAGAGGACAGCCAGGGCGCGCCGGCGGTACAACCTGCGCCGAAAAGCCCTGGGGCGGGACTTTCCCGCCACAGCCGTCCGTTCGCGCCTGCCCCTCACGGCCATTCCTCCCTTTCCCTGTAAAGGCATGTATTTTCTGCCAAATTCCAACAGAAAACCTGTTTTTTCGTATTTCCAGTGTAGTTTATCACAAAATAATTCATATGTAAAGCGCAATCGCGTTTTTGGTATGTTTCAATTTATTGTCAATTCCATTAACCTAACCCTGGAGGTGGCGACTGTGGAAATTGACTATCGGATACTGGCCCGGCGGCTGACGTATTACCGGAAGACCCGGGGGCTGACCCAGGCGCGCCTGGCCGAGCAGGCGGGGCTGACCAACAATTATATATCCAATATTGAAACCTGCCATTCCATTCCCAGTCTGGAGACGCTGGTGCGCCTCTGCCAGGTTCTGGAGATTACGCCCAACGACCTGCTGCTGGAATCGGCGCAGCATTCCGAGGCCTATCTGGCATCGGACATCGCGGCAAGGCTTGCGGCCCTGACGCCCCGGGACAAGCGGCTGGTGGACGGCTTTATCGCCCTGCTTCTGGCCGAGCATGAAAAGTAGGCTGCTCCAAAAAATCCGATTGACTTTAGCAAAGCAGAATGGTAAAATTTTAATGATTTAAAGTGGGCATATACAGAAGGCCGGCGCGTCAACCGGGCCGGCCGGCGGCAGGGAGGATATTATGGATAAGCTGCGGGACAAGAACACGGATTTGCTGTTCCAGGCCATACTGACCCTGGAAAATGTGGATGAGTGCTATGCCTTTTTTGAGGACATCTGCACGGTCAAGGAGATAAAGTCCATTGCCCAGCGGTTTGTGGTGGCCAAGATGCTGACCGAAAAAAGGGTGTACAGCGACATCGTCAACGAAACGGGGGCCAGCACGGCCACCATCAGCCGGGTAAACCGTTCGCTGAACTACGGCAACGACGGCTACCAGATGGTATTCGAGCGGATGAACGGGAAATGAGCTATGACTGCTTTGCCGATTACTATGACAGGCTCATGGAGGATGCGGACTATCCGGCCCGGACGGAATACCTGCTGGGGCTGTTTGAAAAATTCGACCGCCGTCCCACTCTGTTGCTGGATGCAGCCTGCGGCACGGGCAGCTTTTCGCTGGAGTTTGCCAAGCGGGGCATAGAGGTCATCGGCGCCGACCCGGCGGCCGCCATGCTGGCTGTTGCCAAAGAGCGGGCTCTGGAGGCGGGGCAGGATATTCTCTTTCTCTGCCAGAGCGCGGCCGAGCTGGAGCTGTACGGCACGGTGGACGGGGCGGTCTGCTGTATGGACAGCCTCAACCACATTGTGGACTATGAGGAATTCTGCCGGTCGCTTACGCGCATCGCCCTTTTCCTGGAGCCGGGCCGGCTGTTCCTTTTCGATATGAACACCCCCTATAAGCACCGGGAGATTTTGGGGGACAACGCCTTTGTCTACGAGCTGGAGGACCTGTTTCTGGTTTGGCAGAACGAAACCGAGGATGACTGTACTCACATCTACTTGGACTTTTTTACCCCGCAAGCCGACGGCCGGTATGTCCGCGCCTGCGAGGATTTTTCCGAGCGGGCCTATACGGCCGGAGAGATAGCGGCGGCGCTGGATAAGGCGGGTCTCATCCTGGAGGCGGTCTACGACGATATGACCCTATCGCCGCCGGCGGCGGATTCCCAGCGGCTGGTTTATGTGACTCGCCGCAGGGGATAGGCCCGGCGGCGCAGAATATACACACGCAGGCGGCCCCAGGGCTTTGGCGGCCGCCTTTTCCGGCATTTTTGCGGCCGGCATATAACGGGAGGATTACAATGGGAAAGCTGATTCGCTGCATCACTTCGGACGGCGCCGTCATGGCTTCCGCCGTGGACGCCACGGATATGGCGGCCCGGGCGGAGCAGATTCATAAGACCTCGGCCGTGGTCACGGCGGGGCTGGGCCGGCTGCTGGCGGCGGCCTCCATGATGGGCAACGCCCTGAAGGGGGCGGACAACAGCATCACCCTGCGGGTGGCGGGGGACGGGCCGGTGGGCTCCCTGCTGGCCGTGGCCGACGCCGCCGGCAACGTGCGGGGCTACGCCGCCAATCCGGTGGTGGAACTGCCCCTGAACGCCAAGGGCAAGCTGGATGTAGGCGGGGCCGTGGGCCGGGGCAACCTGTATGTGACCAAGGATTTGGGGCTAAAGGAGCCCTATAACGGCTCGGTGCCCCTGGTGTCGGGGGAAATCGCCGAGGACATCACTGCCTATTACGCCATGAGTGAGCAAATCCCTACCGTCTGTTCCCTGGGGGTGCTGGTCAACCCGGACCTGACCGTCCAGGCGGCCGGGGGATATCTGGTGCAGCTCCTGCCCGCCGCCGATGACGCCGTAATCGACCGGCTGGAGCGCAGCATCGGGAAGATACAGCCCATTACGGCTATGCTGACCGCGGGCATGAGCCCGGAGGATATTGTGCGGCAGGTTCTTTCTGATTTTGAAGTGGAGGTGCTCTACGAGCAGGAAGTCTCCTACCGCTGCGACTGCAGCCGGGAGCGGGTGGAGCGGGCCCTGCGGAGCATGGGGAAGGACGAACTGCACGCCCTCATAGAGGAGCAGGGCCAGGCGGAGGTGACCTGTCAGTTCTGCGACAAGGTCTACCGGTTTGACAAATCCCAGCTGGAGGCCCTGGAAAAAGGCCTTTCCCGGAACTAGAAGAGGGCCGCAGTCGGCGGGCCGGTTTGTGCAATCGGCCTGTCCGCCTTTGGGTTCGGCCGGGTCCGATGCAAAAAAATGAAAAAAATGCAAAAATACGCTTGACATATGCCGGGCACTGTGGTAATATAATGCCTGTCGCCGGTGAGCGGCGGAAGATGAAGGGAACACAAAGTTTGCTTCAAAAGTCAGCTTTGGGAGCATAGCTCAGCTGGGAGAGCATCTGCCTTACAAGCAGAGGGTCACAGGTTCGAGCCCTGTTGTTCCCACCAAAGATGGCCTGGTAGTTCAGCTGGTTAGAACGCTAGCCTGTCACGCTAGAGGTCGTGGGTTCGAGCCCCATCCAGGTCGCCAATTTGCCTC
>CAJFVX010000047.1 GCA_904420585.1 Candidatus Howiella intestinavium
ACATGACATCCTGAATATCAATTGCCTCGTCTTCGTTTATATCGCCCAATTCCCACTCATCGTCGGTGGGCGGGTCACCGGATGCCCGCCGGGCCAGGACGCGGCAGAGGGACATGACATCTTGAATATTAATGGCATTATCCTTATTCAGGTCGCCCTTCTGGAAGGCGGGCTTCCACTGGAAGGCCAGGGTGTAGGTCTGCTGGTACCGTCCGTCGGCCGAGGTGACGGTGATGGAAGCCGTCCCGGCTTCTTCATCCTCTGCAACCGACACATCGGCGCCCTCGAAGGCCCCGTCGGCCGTGATGACAGGCAGTTCGGCGCCGGCTTCCAGTTCTACGGTATAGCTGGTGGTATCCGCGCTGAAGCCCTCCAGGGCCTCGCCGTCCAGCTGGATGCCGGACAGGGTATTTATAGCCGCCTTCTCGGCGTAATCGGTCACATAGGAGGCGAACTCTTCAGCGATGATGCCGTAGGCTTCGGCATTGGGATGGAGGTCATCGGGGAACCAGTCGTTGTGGCCGGCCGTGAAGGTATGCATGTCGATAAGGCCTACATTCTCCTCCTCGGCCAGTTCCTTCAGGGCGGGGATGATGTCATTTGTCAGGTTGGTCATGCGATCCTGGTTGCCGCTGCCGTAGCAGGTCATGGGCAGAACCAGGAAGATGTAGGGATCGGAATCCAGGGCTTTGTATTCCTCGATTAAGTCGCGGTAGTCCTCCTTGAACTGCTCCCGGATGTTGGGGATGCTGCTTTCCACCCAGTTGCGGTTGGTGGCGTCATTGGTGCCCAGCATCATCAGGACGATGTCAGGCTGGAACTCCTTGCCCTTGGTGTATTCAGAGGAAGTCCAGTAGGGGAAGGTGGTGCTGGAACTCTTGAGAATGTTGCTGCCGCTGATGCCGGCGTTGCAGACGTCGTATCCGTCGCCCAGGATTTCCTGCATCTGGTCGGGGTAGGATTCGCCGGTGCCGGCGCCTACGCCCTGGGTGATGCTGTCGCCCACACAGGTGACGCGGATGGGGGCGCCCAGGGCTTTTATACGCGCCTGGTCCGCAGCCAGCTTATCCCGGCCCTCCACCAACAGCTTCTGTAAGGAGGTCAGGCTGTTGTAGGCTTCGGCCGCTTCCTCCACCTGGGCCTGGTGGTTCAGGTAGACAGGATCGGGCAGCTCGTTGATAACTGCGGTCACTGCATCAGCCGCGTCGGTATCGCTGGCCGGGATGTCGTCGGCCTTCCGGATGGTTATGGTATAGGTGGTCTTGGCGCCCGTATGGGAGGTGATGGTGTAGGTCACGGGAGAGGAAAAATCCACGGCTTCACCCGAAGCGATGTCGCAGGTCATACCGCCGTAGAGGGTGTATACAGGGGCGATGTCGCTCAGGTTGGTGTCGGCATCCACGATGAAAGCGAAATCCTGGCCGACCAGCATGCTGCCGATAACCTGTACATCCTCCGGCAGGCGGAAATCCTGGAAACGACCTTCGTCCAGAACCACCTGGCTCTCGCCGGTCTGCCCGTCGATGATGATGGTGGCCTTTTCAAATTCCTGAATAATGTCCCCGTTATCATCGGTGTACTGGTTGCCGGTGGGCAGGCCGGTTAAAGAGAACCGGTCGATGGAATCGGAATCCACATTCTGCCAGGTAGTGGTCCAGGCCGTAAAGACCTTGTCGGTGATAATGTAGGCTTCAGCCGGGTTGTCCGCTGCGGTAACCAGATAGGAAATGCCGTAGTCCCCGTCCCGGTTGGCTTCGGGGGAGGCGCCGGTGCTGTCGTTGCCGAAATACTCCTGGAAGGTAACGCCGTTTTCATGCCGGACCTCGCCGGCGGGGAAGCCCAGATTGTAGGGCCGGCCGAAGCTCTCATTCTCCCAGCCGCTCTGGATGTAGGCCTCTTCCATGGCGGCCTTGGCCGCAGAAGAGGCCCCGGTGCCGATGCCATAGCTGGGCCAGCCGGCGTCCTTGCCGTCCAAATCCTTTTTGACGGTGGTGTCGGCATTAAAGACCTGGTACAGATGGGTTTCGCCGGTCTCGGGGTCGGTCCAGGCAAGGTCGTTGCCGTAGGCGATGAGGGAGGGAGCGCAGGTAGCGGCGATATATCCCTTCACGGCGAATACCACGCCGGGGCGGGCGGTCACCAGCATACCCCATTTGCGGCCCATATTCCAGGGGTCGCCCACGTTGTCGTTATAGGTGCCCTCGCACTGGAGGTTGGCGTAATTGTTCCAGGCCCCCAGGCTGTTGGGGCCGCCGCCGAATTTCTCCCGGCCGATGTTGTAGCCGGCATCCAGCAGGCGGTTGTAGGCGATGTCAAAGGCCTCCAGGGTGGCGGCCTTTTCCTCTTCCGTGGCGTTCAGGACCCACTCCTGGGGCGTGCCCTCGTTCCAGGCGCCTTCCGGCCAGGTCAGGTGGAGGTTGACATCCTCACCCGTGGCGATTTGCAGGTCGGCCAGCTGGGTGCCGTCGGCCCCGTTGTTTTCGGTGATGTCCAGCTTGTACTGGCTGTAGGCCACCGGGTTCTCCACCTGGTATACTTTCCGCTGGCCCCGGCGGTCGAAGGTCTCATCCGTCCGGCTGTCGATAACCGTCCATTCCTCGGTATCGGCGTTGCGGCCGGAAAGAGTCCAGGACTTGGGGTCCCGCTCGGGCGCATCATTGGCCGAAACCAGGGCGTAATTGGCAATGGCTTCCCCGTAGAAGATTTCGAAGGAGACGGTTACGGGTGCGTCGGACGCAGGCGCCGTTTGCGTCATAAACTTGGTTTCCGGCTTGTGGTCGAAAAGATATGTCTTTTCCTCGTTGTTTCCGATGGCGGCGGTGCCGGTGATGCGGTTGGCATACACCGTGCTGGATACGTCGCCCTTTAAGTAGGAGGAAATATCCTCAATGAGGTTCACAGTATAAACCTGCCGGTAATGCCCTTTCTTGGTGGTAACCGTAATGGTGGCCACGCTGTCGTCTTCCGCCTGTTCGACGGTTACGTCGGCGCCGTAGTTGTTTTCGGCCGAGACTTGGGGCATCTCATCTCCTGCGGCAAGGTAGCCGGTATAGGTGTACTGCCCCTCTTCCAACGGGATTTCCGTATCCCCTATCCGCAGGGAGGAAAGGGAGGCTGTATTCACATTGGCGATGGCCTCGGCAAAGGCGGTAGCCATCTGGGCGTAGCCGTTGTCGTTGGGATGCACGCCGTCGCCGAACCAGTCGGAATGATTCTTGGTGAAGGCGTTGATGTCGATAACCGGGCAGCCTTCGGCGGCCGCCACTTCCTTCTGTACTTCCACAATCTCGGTAACGGCCGGGTCGTTGATGGAGTCTACAGCTGTACCGTACACCGTGGGAGAGGTGGCCACAAATACCACCGGATTGGAGGGCAGGCTCTTATACTCATTGATAAGAGCGGTCAGCTGCTCGGCAAAGGCCTCGGCGCCGTAAGCCTCGTCGCCGCTGCCCCAGTAGCGGGTCTTGCTGTCGTTGGTGCCCAGCATGATGGTCACAACGTCGGGGGCAAAGTTTTTGCCCTCGGTGTACCGGGATGTATCGGTGTAGGCGTCATTGGTATCCAGCAGGGTCTTGCCGCCGACGCCGGCATTGAAGACGGTAAATTCGCCGCCCAGCAGCTCACCGGCCTGGTTCACGTAGTTTTTGGAAGCGTTGGAAGCACCCACGCCTTCGGTGATGCTGTCGCCCACAAAGGTCACCCGGATGGGGTCTTCTTCCAGAGACTGAATGGCGTCCTCGGCCGCCGTCAGCTTATCCAGGTTTTCCACCAGGATTTTCTGCAGGGGCTCCAGGGCCTCATAGGCCGCCCGGGCGGCCTCCACGGCCTCCCGGTGGTTGAGGTAGAGCGCATCCGTTCCGGGCAGGGCGGCTATGGCGGTATCCACCTCTCCGGCCGCGGCCTTGTCTGCCGGGGCTGGCGTCTCGGGGGCCACGTATACGGTAACGGTGTAGGTCTGCTTCTCACCCGATTCAGCGGTGACGGTGTAGGTTACCGGCTCGCTAAAGTCCTGGGCTGTTCCGGAAGCGGGTTGGGCCGCAGCCTTCTCATGGATGGTAAAGGTGGGGGTAAGGCTCTTCACATCCGTACCGGTGGGCATGACCACGTCCAGGTTGCTGCCGTCCAGGTAAACGGTACCGCCGGGGATGGCGAAGTCGGTCAGGCTGTTGTCGGTGCTCTGGATAGTGGCCTCGCCGTCCTTTACGGTAATGAGCATTTTTTCAAACCGCTGGGTAACGGTGCCGTCCTCAGCCACCTGCCGGTCTTCTACCGGTACGCCGGAAGCGCTGAACCGGTCGGGATTGTCCGATTCGGGGTTTCCCCAGGTGGTGGCCCAGGCGGTGAGGATTTCGTCGGTCACGGCGTAGGCCTGGGTGGCGTCCAGATCCTTGGCCACCAGGTAGGTGATGCCGTAGCTGCCATGCTGGGTGTCCTGCCGACTCGTCTGCAGGGTCTTCCCCTTGCTTTCGGGGCCCCAGAATTCCTGATAGACAATGCCGCTTGCATCAATCCGGCCGTTCTGCTCGGTCATGCCCGGCGTGATGTCGTAAAAGGAGCTGCGGGCATAGGCTTCCACCATGGCGTCCACCACCGGGCCGGTGAGGGTGCTGCCGGGGGCGTATCCCCAGCCGCCGTTGTTTGCGCCGGTAAAGAGCTCGTTGCCGGTAAACATCTGCCAGGTCAGGGTGTTGCCGTTGCGCGGATCGGTCCACTGGAAGGAATTGCTGATGGGTATGCCGCTGGTGTAAACAGGGACGATATCCTTTCTGATGGAAAAGGCCATGCCGGCAAAAGGCGCTACGATGCAGGCCCAGTCCCGGTTGTTATGGCCCCAGGGATTGCCCTGGTTGTCGCCGCCTACCAATTGAATATTGACCATATCGCCCCAGGTGTTGAAGCCGCATCCTTCCAGTTTTTTGTTTTCAATTTCGCCCAAATCGTATCCGGCCGCTTTCTGGTCCAGATACTCCTTGTTGATGGCGTCGATGGTGGCCTGCTGTTCCTCGGGCGTGGCGTTCTGGGCCCACTGGGGAACCGTGCCGTTGCCGCCCCACTGGGTCTTCCCGGCCTCCGGCCAGGTCAGCTGCAGCACGTTGTCCGCTTTGCCCTCCGCCGCCCCGGCCAGTACGGCCGGCATGGCTGTAAGCAGCATGGCGGCCGAAAGCAGGGCGCTCAGCGATTTCTTAAAAAATTCGGTTTTCACTCGACTGTATCTCCTTTCCAATTCATGCAATTTTTGCACCGTGTAATGCCTGTTTATTATATCATAATCGCCCGATTTACGTATGTTATATTTTCAGATTTTATTGCTTTTGATAATGTTGCAATCATCCCATTTTCAGCAGCCGCATATACCGAAAAAAGGTTACATAATTGTTTCCGAAAAAATCCGGCCGCCGTATTGCATTTTGCCGGCGGGCGTGATAAATTAGTCTACAGCCCCGCTGACAGGGGAAAAGCATCGAATCCCGCCGATGGCATAAAACAGAGACGGATGATTACATAAATCAAGACAGAGTGGAGCGATATACATGGCAGCATCCACGGATAAACCGAAGAAAAAAATCGGCCGCGCGGCCGCCGTCATTCTGGCGATGGTTGCGGCGGCCGTCCTTTTGGCCCTGCTTCTGCCGGATAAGGCCGACCCGGCCGCCTCCGGCAGCCGGATAAGCAGCGAAACGGAAACCTCCCAGGCGGCGTCCGGGGGAGAGCCGGCCGCGTCTGTCCCCCCGTCGTCCCAGGCATCCGACGGGGCCGATGAGCAGACCTCTGCGGCCGGAAAAGAGGAGCCGGCCGCCGGCGCCCCGGCGGGCGCCGCCTACGATTTTTCCGACGCGGCCTTTGTGGGCAACTCCTTTGTGGAGGATTTGGATACCTATAACCTGGTGCCGGAAGCCGACTGCTTTGCCCGGGTGGGCCTGAACGTGCAGACGGCCCTGACCAAGCCCACCATGCGGGGAGATGTGCCCGTGATTGACGAACTGAACGGAAAGCAGTACGGCAAGGTCATCCTGGTATTCGGCGAAAATGAGGTGGGATGGGCTTCGGCCGACACCTTCGCCCGGTACTACGGGGAGCTTATCGACCAGGTTCGCCAGCGGCAGCCGTCGGCCGTCATCTATATTGAATCCATATTTCCCGTATCGGCCGCCGTGTCGGCCGAAAATAAAGATCAGCTCAACAACCAGCGGATTGCGGAATTCAACCAGCGGCTTAAACTGCTGGCAGAGGAAAAAGGGGCTGTGTATATCGACGGGGCGGCGGCGCTGCGAAACGAGCAGGGGGAACTGCCCGCCGACGCCGCCACCGACGGCATCCATCCCAAGATTTCCTATTACCGGGAGCTGGTAGAGTATCTGCGGACGCATCTTTAAATAGGGGGGAACCTGTTATGAAAATGGGAATGCGCATGTGCGCTGTGTGGATGGCGGGCGTTCTGTGCCTGCTGCTGGGGGCCTGCGGGAGCCTGCCGGCTATCGACCCGGCGGAGGCCCTGGGGACCATACAGGCCTCGGTCCCCTTTTCGGAGGAGCTGACCGAACTGGACCAGGGGGCCACCTGCAAGAACTACGGTGTGGACGAGGCGGATTTGCAGGCCGGGCTCTCGGCCATCGGTTCGGGGGCCACGGCCGAAAGCGCCGCCGTCTTCCAGGCGGTGGACGGGGAGGCGGCCGGCCGGGTGGAGACGGCGCTGGAAGCCTTTTTGGAGGACTGGATTGCCGGCTATTCCGACTACCAGCCGGAGGAGGTCCCCAAGCTGGCGGCGGCCGTGCTGGAGCGGAAGGGGCCGTATGTGATTTTCTGCGTGTCGGCCGACGCCTCCAAGGCGGCGGAGGTCGTGGGACAGATTCTGGGATAGGAGGATAGGGCCTTGACCTTTGCCAGTCTCACCTTCCTCTATCTTTTCCTGCCCCTGGTCCTGTTGGGGTATTACCTGATTCCCCGCCGGTTCCGCAACGGCTTTTTGCTGTTGGCCAGCCTGCTGTTCTACGGCTGGGGCGAGCCGGCTTTCCTGCTGGTTATCATCTTTTCGGCCTTTGTAAACTATGTTTTCGGCCGGCTCATCGGCCGGTGCGGCGGGCAGAAAAAGAAGGCGCGCCTGCTTGCCTTTACGGCCATCGGGCTGGATCTGCTGCTGCTGGTGGTGTTCAAATACACCGGCTTTCTCGTGGAGAACCTCTCCCATCTCCTGCCCGGCCTGGGGCTGACGGCGCCGGAAATCCCGCTGCCATTGGGGATTTCCTTCTACACCTTCCAGGTGGTGGCCTATATCGCCGACGTATACCGCCGGCAGGTGGAGCCTACGAGGAATTTTGTCCAGTTTTTCACCTTTATGTCCTTCTTCCCCCAGCTTATCGCCGGCCCCATCGTGCGGTATCAGGATATCCGGGACCAGCTTATCGCCCGGCGGGAGACCCTGTCGAAATTCGCCGGCGGTATCCGGCTGCTGGCGGTGGGGCTGGGGAAAAAGGTGCTGCTCGCCAATCCCATGGGCCTTTTGTGGGAGACGGTCAGCGGTTCGGACTGCGGGGCCCTGGGGGCCTGGGCCGGTGCGGCGGCCTTTGCCTTCCAGATTTATTTTGACTTCAGCGGCTATTCGGATATGGCAAGGGGCCTGGGGCGGATGTTCGGCATCGAGCTGCCCGAAAACTTCCGGTACCCCTACGTTGCCCGCAGCATCACCGACTTCTGGCGGCGGTGGCACATCACCTTAAGCACCTGGTTCCGGGATTATGTATATATCCCCTTAGGGGGCAGCCGGCAGGGGATGGGGCGGACGGTCTGCAACCTCTTTGTCGTCTGGGCCCTGACCGGCCTGTGGCACGGCGCCAGCTGGAATTTCCTGATTTGGGGCGTATATTATTTCGTCCTCTTAGCCGCCGAAAAGCTCTTTTTGGGCCGGGCGCTGGAGCGGGCGCCCCGTTTTGTGGGCCATCTGTACGCCCTCTTGGCCGTGGCGGTGGGCTGGGTTTTCTTCGCCTTTACCGACTTTGGCGCCATGGGGGCCTATCTTGGCCGGATGTTCGGCGCCGCCGGGGCCGGCCTGGGCAGCGCCGGGGCCGACATCATCGGCTATCTGCCCCTGTTTGCCGCCGCCCTGCTGGCCAGCCTGCCGGCCGGCGCCAGGTGGTACGCCCGCCGGACGGCCTCCGGCCGGTGCGCCGTCCTGCTTTCGGCGGCCGAGACGGTGGTTTTGCTGCTGATTCTGCTGCTTTCCACCGCCGCCCTTATCAGCCAGAGCTACAATCCCTTCCTGTATTTCCGTTTCTAGGAGGCTGCCATGCAAAAGAAAAAAATTCCTCTGGTTATCCTCTTTTGCGGCTGGCTGGCCGCCGTGCCGCTGCTGACCTGCCTGCTGCCCGCCGAGGATTTTTCCGAAAGGGAAAAGCGGTATTTGCAAAAGGCGCCCGACTTAAGCCTCCGCAGTCTGCTCAAGGGCGATTTTATGGAGCAGACCGAGGACTATATGGCCGACCATTATCCCGCAAGGGAGGCTATGGTGGGGCTGTCGGCCTATTTTGACCTGTTCACCGGCCGGAACGGCAGCCGGGATGTGTATCTGGGGCGGGAGGGCTGGCTGTTTACCAAGCCCATCCGTCCGGATGCCGCAAGGTACGCCCAAAATCTGTCGGCCCTGCGGACCTTTGCGGAAGGCTGCGGCCTGCCGGTGTCCCTTATGGCCGTGCCCACCGCCGGCGGCGTTATGGACGACAAGCTGCCGTCCGTACACGAGGCGTACGGGGACGGGGAACTTTTGCAGACGGCCCGGCAGTCCCTGGAGGGGGCTGTGGACTGGATTGACCTGTACGGCCTTTTTGAAGCCAGACAAGACGAGGGGCTTTATTATCGCACCGACCATCACTGGACCAGCCGAGGGGCCTATCTTGCCTATGAAGCCTTTGGGCAGGCCCGGGGCTGGGAGCCCCTGCCGGAGGAAGCCTTTGGCGTAACCAGCCACGGGGGTTTTTACGGCACCTCCTACGCCAAGAGCGGCTATTGGGCGGTGGAGCCGGATGCCCTGGAAATCTGGGAAAACCCGGACTTGCAGGCCAGGGTTTCCATTTATGACGACAACCGGACGGAACCCATAGAATCGGACAGCCTCTTTTTTACCGGGCACCTGGAGGAAGGCGACCAGTATCCCGTTTTCCTGGACGGAAACCACAGCCTGGTGCGCATAGAAAATCCGGCGGCGGAGGGCGGGCGGCTGCTGGTGGTCAAGGACTCCTTCGCCCACTGCCTGGTTCCCTTTTTAGCGGCCCACTACAGCCGCATCGATATGATTGACCTGCGGTATTTCAAGCGGCAGACGGTGACCGACTACCTGGCCGAAAACCCCTGCGACGAGGTGCTGTTTGTCTACGGGCTGGAGAGCCTGGCCACCGACATGAGCCTGCGGCTTTTGGCCGATAAGTAGAGAGATGAAAAAATCCGCCCTTTCCCGGAATTTTCGGGAAAGGGCGGATTTCAGTTTGTCGAAAAGCTGCAGAGGGGGGCGCCCCCTTCTGACATTCTCCCTGTAAATCCCGCTTCGGCAGGATTTACAGCGGCCGCCGGCCGGGATTAATCCAGCAGCGCCTCCACCTGCTTTTTGGACTGGAGACCTACGGAGGAGCCGGTGGGCTGGCCGTTTTTCATGACCACCAGGGTGGGGATGCTCATGACCCCGAATTCGCTGGCCAAATCGGGCTCCTCGTCCACGTTGATTTTGCCCACCTTGACCTGGCCGGCCCGCTCCTCGGCCACCTCGTCCACCACGGGGGAGAGCATCCGGCAGGGGCCGCACCAGGGCGCCCAGAAGTCCAGCAGGACGGGCTCGGACGCTTCCAATACCTCTTTTTTGAAATTGCCTTTATTGATGGTTACAACAGACATGCTGCATGCTCCTTTCAAAATATCGTGTTACTGGTATGTTTTCCGCTGTTGTTATCAGTATACGGGCTGCCGGATTTTTGGTCTGTGATATCATCACATTACCGGATGCTGCCGGCGGCCAGCCGGTTCAGCTTTTCCCGGTCGGCGATGCGGATATCCCCCCGGGACAGCTGCAGGGCGCCCTCGTTTTCCAGGTGTTTGAGCATCCGGCTCACCACCTCCCGGGCCGTCCCCAGATGCCGGGCCACGGCCTCGTGGGTCAGATGGACAGGCCTGCCGCCCAGGTCGCTTTCCTCCAGCAGGAAGGCGGCCAGCCGGGCGTCCATCCGCTTAAAAAGCACCTGGTCCAGCAGCCACATGACGTTGGAAAAGCGGTCGGCCATGAGTTCGCCCGTAAAATTGGCCGCCGGGGCCGATTCCTCCATGAGCTTTTGATAGATGCCGGCGGGAATGTGGATCAGCCGGACGTCGGACGCCGCTTCCACAAAGACATCGCATTGCATTCCCCGGAGAATGCAGGAGGCTGAAAACAGGCAGATATCCCGCTCCAGCAGGCGGTAGAGGGTGATTTCCCTCCCCTCATCCGACAGGGCGTAAACCCGCAGCTGGCCGGATTCCACAATCAGCAGGCCGATGCAGTCCTGGCCGCCCCGGTGGAGGGCCGTCCCCTTTTCATAGGTGCGCCGCTCCGCCGCCTGCTCCAGGGCGGCCTGCCAGGCGGGAGACAGCTGTTTCCAAAAGGGAAAATATCCTTCCAGCATAGGGATGCCTCCTTACGGGATTTGCCGTGATTTCTTACTATTATAGCAATGCCGCTTCCCTTTGGCAAGAAGCCTTCCACCGCTTAGGAAAATTCCCGTTTGCGTCTGTTTGCCTTCCAAACATGCAGCGCAATATAGGCCGCAATCAGCAGGATGACCGAACTGCCGAGTATGAGGTACATGGTTCCCGTATCAACCCTGCTGCCGAAAAAATAGATATTGCAGTCCACTGCGTCTTTCAGCCCTTCTGCTGCTTTTTCCGGGAAGCCCTGCCTGGACATTTCGGCCAGTACGCCGCCCATGGCATGATTGCGTATAAGGGCGGTTCCGTAAGTGCCGGGTAAAAAGGAGATGACCTTTTGCAGCCCTTCGGAAAACTGGGAGATGGGCATGTAGGCGCCGCAGATAAATCCATACCCTGCGCTGATGAGGGTTTCCACTGCGGTTATCTGTCCCTGAGACCGCAGAAAAAGGTTTACAATACTGGAAAGGGCCGTGCCAAACAAGGTGAGCAGAAAAACATCCAGCGCCAGACAGATGATATCCATGGCCCCCATATACCAGCCCGTGACAGCCGTATAAACCAGGCAGAGGCCCACGGCGGCAAAGCAGATGAGCAGCGCGGAAACCAGGGCGGAAAGATAATACCCCATGGCAAGCACGGACGGCCCCACCGGCGCAATCTGAAAATCCTGTATATTTCCGTCGGCCTTATCCTGCACCATGCGCATATTCGAGCAAAAGGCCACCGTGACGCAGGATACCGCCAGGATGGATGAAATAAGTTGTCCGCTGATAAGGCCGTCTATCAGGCCGTCAGCTATATGCAGGCCTTGGGGTATGGCCGACAGAAAGCTGTCCCGGTATACATTGCTCAGGAAAGTGGCATACAGAACCAGCAGAATAGCAGGGGTGATCAGGGATGTGAAAAACATCCCCTTGTCTTTGAAGAAAAGTTTGATATTTCTTTTCATCAGCCCATGCAGCGGAATCATTGTTTTGCACCTCCCGTAAGCTGTTTTCCTGTAACAGCCAGGAAGACGTCGTCCATTTTGCCCTTGACAATTTCATAGTCCCGGAATATGTCGGGATACCGCAGGATAAGGTCGGTTGCCCGCCGGGTGTTTTCCACCGACAATCGATATCCGCCGGGTATTTTTTCATAAGATGTACCCAGCCGGTTGACTTCGGCCTCGCTTACGCCGTAAAGCGTAATAAAATCGCCTGTATACCTGTTTTTCAGATCCAAAGGGGTTCCCTCGGCCGATATTTTACCGCTGTCCAAAATGA
Source organism: Candidatus Howiella intestinavium (assembly GCA_904420585.1). Lineage (GTDB taxonomy): Bacteria > Bacillota > Clostridia > Oscillospirales > Acutalibacteraceae > Howiella > Howiella intestinavium. Next base: position 11,928 of record CAJFVX010000047.1, read on the forward strand.
CCACATAGTCTGCGTCGGCAGCTTCCTCCATATAGTGGGTGGTGAGGAACACCGTCATGTTTTTTTCCTTCCGCAGGCTGTCGATGACGTCCCAAAGGGCTTTGCGGGTCTGGGGGTCAAGGCCGGTAGTCGGCTCGTCCAGAATGAGAATTTTCGGATTATGCAGTAAGGCGCGGGCAATGTCGATTTTTCTCCGCTGGCCGCCGGAGAGCTTCCCCACCGTCCTTTTGAGCAGGTCGTCGAAAGCAAACATTCCGGCCAGCTCCCGAAGCCTTTTCCGGAAGGCGTTTCCATGCAGGCCGTAAAGGGCTGCACGGTTTTCCAGGTTATCATAAACGCTCAACGCCTTGTCCAGTACGGAATTTTGGAATACAACACCGAGAGAATTTTTTGCGGCATCAATACTGCTGCGCAGATGTTGTCCATCGATAACTATGCTGCCGCTGTCCGGTCCCAGCTGGCCGCAGATAATGTGGATGGTGGTGGATTTACCCGCGCCGTTTACACCGAGAAAGGCGAACAACTCGCCTTCCCTGACCCGGAAGCTCACATCCTGCACGGCTTTTATATCGCCAAAGGATTTGTACAAATGTTGGATCTCTATACTATATTTCATAATTCCTCCCCCATAGCCTGCAGCTTGTTTGCCCCGCTCTGTGTCCAACAGCCACCCATATTTGGCGAAAACTTAAAGACCTGCCTCTAGTATAGAGGCTGCACATTCATTTTTCAACAGGAGGCTGAGAAATTTTAGTTAAATATGAGGAAAGCAGGGGTTGAAATGAGGATGCTGTCCGGCATTTTGTTGCGGTAAAACCCCGGGCGGTTTCGGAAAAATTTAGTCGACGCTGGATTTGACCGGGAAATGTTAGAGGGGGCTTTATAGCTTGTCGAGTTTTTTGACAAGCCAAAACCCGGAAGGCAGAGGCCTTCCGGGTCGGTTGCCTGTATTCTCTTTCCTGTGCTGGTGAAGGAAGGATTGGTTAAGCGTTGCGGGCGAGGATACGGCAGATAAGCATGATGTCCTGAATGTCGATGGTTTTATCACCGTTCATGTCGGCCCGGGCCTTCTCCTGTTCGGAGGGCTCATCGCCGCTGTTTTTGCGGGCCAGAATCCGACAGGCGGCCATGACGTCCTGAATGTCGATGTCTCCGTCGCCGTTCACGTCGCCCAACTGGACGGATGCGGTAATCTCCACCACATAGGCATCGGAAATCTCACTTTCCAGCCCGGAGGCGTCCACCGCCTTGAACCGGTATTCCGCCCGGCCCTCGTCGGAGACGGTGAGGGTGTTGCCGGGAAGGGCCGTCCATTGGCCGCCGTCCACCGCGTAGTAGAAGGTGACCGATTCGGCGTCGCCGGCTGTGAGGGTCAAAGTGAAGGTGACCGGCTGGTCGGTGGGCTGGCCCACCGTGCCCTGGATTTCCACCTGAAAGGCCGGCTGCACTTCATCTGCCTTAAGGACAACAGCCTGCACAGGGCTTTCCACCCCGGTGCCGCTGACCGCCTTGAAGCGGTAGATGCTGCCCTGAGACGCTTCCAGAGCGCCGGTGTACAGGTTCCACATGCCGCCGTCTATCCGGTAGTAAATCTTGCTGCCGGTGAGGCCCTCTGCGGCGCTGGCGGTGAGGGTATCGCCGTCCCTCTCTACCGTCAAATCGGGTATGGCGCTGTCCCGCTTTACGATGATGGACTGGGCGGGGCTCTCTTTCCCGTCCGTGTCCACATAGCGGAACTGGAGGTTGTACACGCCGTCCTCGGTGACCCGGTAGTCGCCGCTGTCCAGGTCGGCCCATTCGGCGTCGTTTACCTTGACCTGGTATTTCTCCACTTCATCGGGCAGGGCGGCGGACAGGCCGATTTTTACATCTTTATTGGTCCAGGTGTCCGAGGGGTAGTTGCCGGCGTTCATGTACAGGGCGTTTTTGGTGACGCTGCCTGCGTCGCCGCTGAGGGCCGCCGCAACGAAAACGTTGTTGTCCCCGCTGACCAGGGTATACCGGATATGCAGGGGGCTGGGACTCTTAGAGGTGAATTTGATGGTCACCCGGCGGTAGAAGGAATCGCTGGGATTGCTCCATTCGTAGGTCTGCACCTCGCCGCCGGCCTCGTCAAAGACCTCCATGCGGGCGGTGGAACGCCAGCCGCCCAGATACAGAACGAGGGTCTGTTCCCCCGGCCCGGCGTTTACGATGATTTCGTATCCGTCGTTTACCGTCTTATTGTGGCTGCCGGTCTGGGTGTCGGTTTCGGACGCCTGTATATCCCCGTCGGTCCAGGACATATGGGCCCGGTAGTCATACATAAGCAGGGGGGTGGCCGCATCCCGGAAGGTGATTTTGGGCTCTACGCCCGCCTTGCGAACGGTAGCCAGGGTCTCGCCATAGCCGGCGTGGATCCAGTCGGCGGAACCCTCTTCGGTCAGGTTGACCTGCTCGGGGACGGTCTCCTCCACCTGGATGTCCCGGGTGACCTCCACAGGAGCGGGACGGCCGTAGTAGTTAGGGGTGTCGTAATCGTCCGCCGGCACCGCCGGGTCGACGGGATTGGCAAACTGTAAACGGATGGTTTTGGCGTCGGCCACGTCTGCAGTAAACTGCAGGGTGTAAACCGTGCCGTCCCTGGAGCCGCCCTGATTTACCAGGGGCATGGCCTCGCTGTCGACGGCCGTGGTTGTAAATTCCGTTTCCTCGCCGTCTACCAGAACGGCCTCCAGCTCACCCCAGCCGGCGGGCTGGTGGATGCGCAGGGTCCAATCCCGGCTGTCGAAGGCAAGCTCCCCCTCAAAATCTCCCTGAACGGCGCCGATTTCCACGATGGCTTCTTCGGCCTCGCTGTCAAAGTAGGAGGAAAGCTGGGTGGTGCGGTATTCTCCCTCCTGATAGGCCGTGGAGGTGGTGTCGTCCTCATAGAGCTCGGTTACATCGCTCTGGCGGGTGGAGGGATAGACGTCCAGGGTCAGATGGCTCCAGTCGCTGTCCTTGGTGGTGAGGGTCTCGTCTGCCAGGGGGATGATGGCTCCCTTCTTGATGAAGATGGGGTATTCGTCCACGGCGCAGGTGACCTCGATGGTTTTGGGCCCGTAGACCGTCTCGCCGGTGAGGGTGTTAATCCACTCCCCTTCGGGAATCCAGACCGTCCGGGGGGCGCTGTCGGTGGTGTCGATGCGGGAACTGAGCTGACATAAGGCGTTGTAAGAACCCTCATAATACTCCAGCTTGAAGGTGTGGGTAGAGCCGGCTTCATAGGATTCCTCGGTGGTCAGGCGGACGGAATCCTGGGGCACCCAGGCGTCGATGACCAGCTCGTCGTCGATATACAGCCGGCAGCCGTCGTCGCAGAGCAGGGAAAGCCGGGTATCCTTTTCACTGCCGATAGTGATAGAACCACTAAAGCGGATACTGAAATTGTCGGCAGGAACAGACGCGGCCGGGCTGCCGTCGCCCCAGTTGAAATCGATGTTTTCGATGTCCTCCGTCAGTACGGGGCTGCCCTCCAGGTTGGAGTTATTATAGTATTCCGCCTGTAAATCGGTGAACCAGGCGGCCGGGACAATCCCCTGATCTGCTCCGTCCACCACAGGGGCCACCAGGATGTCCTCCCCCAGCATATACTGGTCGGAGGTGTCGGCCCCGTCGTACTCGGGGTAGTCAAAGGCCATACTCCGCAGCAGGGGCATACCGGTCTCGTAGTTCTCATGGGAAAGCTGGTAGAAGACCGGCAGCAGCCGGTAGCGCAGGTTTAAGAAATCCCGGTAGATGTCGGTGGTCTCCTCTCCCCGCAGCCAGGGCATACGGCCGTCATTGATATCCGTGACGTGCATGACGTGGGGCCGGAAGATGGGGGAGAGGGCCCCGAACTGCATCCACCGCAGATACTCGGAGTTGGTCATGGCTGCATCATAGGTCTGATGGGCTCCCAGGTCGGTGCTCACATAGGGCAGGGCGCTGATGGTGCCCATGTCGATGGTGTTGGCCACCTCCTGCCAGATGGTCTCCTGGCCGCCGTAGGTGTCCCCCGTCCACTGGACGCTGTAGCGGTGGGCGGCAATGTTGGAGGCGCCGGTGTAGGTGCCGTTGTTGACGCCGTCTACATTGGACATCATGAACAGCCGCCGTTCGGGGTAGACTTCTTTAAAGGCGTCGGCATAGGTGGCCATGCCCATGACCTCGTGGGTGAACCCGTCTATGGGAACGATGGTGGTCCACCAGTTGCGGTCGTACCACCAGCCGTCCAGACCCATGTTCAGGATGCGCTGGAGGTTTTGCTGTCGGTAGGCAATCTCAGCAGCGTTGAGCACATTGTTATTTTGCCCATTCGTCTGGGTGGGCTCGGGATGGTCGTTGAATACGATATTTACGTTTTTGGCGTGGGCTTCCTCCAGAAACCGCTCCATGTCCGGGAAAAGGCTGGTGTTGATGTTGTAGCCCGTGCCGCCGGAGGAATCCCGCCAGTCGGTGTCGATGACCAGGTTGTCCAGGGGCAGGTTGCGGCTGTGGAAGCCGTCAATCTGGGCGAGGGCGGTCTCCTCGTTGTAGGCGTAGTACCGGCTGTCCCAGGCGCCCAAGGCGCTAAGGGGTATCATCTCGGTGCGGCCGGTGAGGCTGACAAAATCCTTCCGCAGCTGCTTGTGATCCCCGGCGGGCAGGAAGACGTAGTAATCCTCCGCGTCGTTGGACAAATCCCAGCCGTTGGTATCCCGGTTTTCCTGGTTGTCAGCCGGCTGCTCGGTAAAGCCCCATTCAGCCGGCACCACCCGGGGGGTATCGGCAATGGCCCAGGCCTCCACATACTCGGTCAGGTCGGGCAGGGCCACCTTGTTGGTATCAATGGGGGAATACTGCCAGAGGGTATTGCCGGCTAAATCCTGTACCTCCACCTGGGATATATCCTCGCCCCGTCCGGGCACCACCACCCGATAAGCCGAGGTGGTCAGGATGACATTGCCGTCCTCCTCTGTGCGCTGGACGGTATCGCCCAGCCAGTCGGTGCGGTTGGAGATGTGGAAGGTATTTCTGTCCTCAAAGCCCTTGGGGCCTCTCTGCTCGATGCGCACCAGGGTAGGGGACAGAATCTGCACCCGTATATCCCCGATTTTCTCGGTGACGACGCCGTCGGCCGCCTGGGCCAGATAGACCGGCCCGTCAGCCGCCTCGGCGGGCAGGGCCTGGGCCGCCGGTATGCCGATGCCGGTGAGCAGCGCCGCGCTCAGCAGCAGGCTTACTACCTTTTTCATGTGTTTTCCCTCCTGTTCTTTGCGGCAGGAATACCATTTTATATCCAGCTGCAAAGATGTTTTATAGGTATACTATACAGCGGCGGTTCGCAAATAGCTATACCGGCCGCAATCCAAAACTAGACGAAAAAACGCCAGGCTTTTCTTCGGATTTATCCTGGATAAAATGGCTGTATTTGGATTTTCTTTTCTAAAACTGGTCATAAAAACGCAATTTAAAATCCAGATTCGCCGAAAATACGCAATATACGCCGGAAAAAAACAGCAGGGCGAAGGCCCTGCTGCTTGCTGAAAAATGCGTATATTTTACCGCACTCTGCCGTATACCCGGTTGATTTTCCGGAAGAAATTCCGGTCGATGCTCTTCATGGCCTCGGGGGTCAGGCGGTAGCGCCAGTTGCTTTCGGCCTTGCCGGGGATGTTCATGCGGGTGTCGGTGCCGAAGCCGCACATGTCCTGCACGGGCAGGATGGCCAGGGCGGCGGCGCTCTCCCACAGGGTGGTGATGATGGCGTGGATGACCTGGCTGTGGGGGCCGCCCTCCCGCCAATCGCCGTCGGCGCAGCGGCAGTATTCCAGCAGCCGCAGCTTTTCCTCCATGGGGATGGCCCAGAGCCAGCCCAACATGGTGTCGTTGTCGTGGGTGCCGGTGTAGGCGATGTGGTTGGGGGTGTATTTATAGGGCACATGGTCGCTGTCGGGGGAGGTGAAGCCGAATTGCAGCACCTTCATGCCGGGGTAGCCGGTTTCCTTTAAGAAGGCCACCAGGCCCTCGTCCACCGTGCCCAAATCCTCGGCGATGATGGCCGGGTTGGGGTAGGCCTTTTCCACCGCCTGGAAAAGGGCCATGCCGGGGCCATCCTCCCAGCTTCCTTCCCTGGCGGTGGCAGCCCCGGCCGGCACCGCCCAGAACCGGTGGAAGCCCCGGAAATGGTCGATGCGCACAGCGTCGTAGAGCCGCAGGCTGCGGCCGATGCGCTGGGTCCACCAGCGGTAGCCGTCGGCGGCCATTTTGTCCCAGTCGTACAGGGGATTGCCCCAGAACTGGCCGTCGGCCGAGAAGTAGTCCGGGGGCACCCCCGCCACCTTGGTCAGCCGCCCGTCCGGTCCGGTGAGGAATAAGTCCTTGTGGGTATAGAAATCCGCCGAGTCGTGGGAGACGTAAATGGGCATATCCCCCAGGAGGGACACGCCTTTATCGTTGGCGTACTTTTTCAAGGAAAGCCACTGCTGTTCCAGGATATACTGCTTGAAGGCGCAGTATCGGGCTTCGGCCGGGTCGCCCTCCTTTGTCCATTGGTAGCAGGGCTTGCCGCCGTTGGCGGTTTTGGCCGCCATGTAGGACATGTACCCAGGCAGCCAGCTTTCGTTTTCCAGGACGTATTTCTGTACCTTGTCCGGGTAATCGGACACCACCGCCCGGGCGTAGGCCTGCCGCAGGAGTTTTTCCTTGGTTTCGGCGGCAAAGGCGTAGTCCACGCTGTAGGGCGTGCCGGGATAGCGGGCGGCGTCGGCCTCCGCTTTGGTCAGCAGCCCTCTTTCCACCAAATCCTCCGGGTCTGCATACAGGGAATTGGTGGCAAAGGCGCTGTCGCTGGAATAGGGGGAATTGCCGCTGCCCACCGGGCAGAGGGGCAGAATCTGCCACCAGCCCATTTCCATATCGGCCAGCAGGTCTACAAAGGCCCGGCCGCCTTTTCCGAAGTCCCCGATGCCGTAATCGGAGGGCAGGGAGGAGATATTGCATATCACCCCGGCGCCGCGTTTTATCATAGGACAAGCCTCCTCTATCAAGCGTAGGCCCATCTGCGGGCCCCATACCAATATATACTAGTTTACCATGTCCGGATGCGGTTGGCAAGAAAGCGAAAACCCAAAAGTTTGGGCCGCCTTTTCAAAGGCGGTGGGGTGGAGGGGCAAAGCCCCCCTCGCATCCCGCAGGATGCGAAATCTTTTTTCTGCCGAAAAGCGCAGGAGAGGCGCAAACCTAAAAGTTTGGGCCGCCTTTTCAAAGGCGGTGGGGTGGAGGGGCAAAGCCCCCCTCGCATCCCGCAGGATGTGAAATCTTTTTTCTGTCAAAAAGCGCAGGAGAGGCGCAAAACGTCCCGGTGGGACGTTTTGCGGGGGAGAACCCTCGCCGGGGGTTCTCCCATGGGGCGGAAGCCCCATAGAAGGGAGGCCGGCGCAGGGGGCGCCCTCAGCTTGTCGACAAGCTGTAGAAGAGGGGCACGCCCCCCTTCTAACATTCCCCCTGCAAATCCCGCTTTGGCGGGATTTGTCGTATGCAGAAACCGACGCACATGTCGCCGGTTTCTGCGATTGGGTGGCTTCTATTGGTTTTTCGACAAACGGAAGGGCGGGGCCGCGCAGGCCCCGCCCTTTCTGATGCTAGAAGGTTTCACCGGTTTCTTTATCGGTAAAGGTGATGTTGTAATCAAAATTTAAAACCCTGGCTATTTCCATTAAATCCTTTTCAGAGAAATTGTCACGTTTCATTTTTTTACTTATGGTCGGAACGGTTTTATTTAAAAGCTTGGCCAAATCGGTCAGCGACATTTCACGTTGGACTAAAAGCATGCGAATTTTCTTGGCAGCTGCCATCCTATCGCCCTCCCTTTTGCTAATTATACGATTAAAGGCTAAGATATTCAAATAAAAAGCTAAATAAATTGGCTTTTTTGGAAATTCACCCTTGACTTTATTAGCCAATCAGGCTATACTTTTTCCTGAAAAGGAAAGATGATTTCCTGAAAAAGAAAATATCCATTTGTAAACTTTTTGTGAACGACGGAGGCGAAGCCAATGTATTACGACGATTTACTGGGGCGGGCCAACCTGTACAGGCTGACCAATTTCCTGCTGGAGGGCAGCGAGTACCAGCGGGAGCCGGAGGGGGGAACCTACCGGGAACGCATAGAGGCCGCCGAAAGCGCCATGCTGGAACTCCTCCAATCCAAATACAGCGGCCGGGAGCTGGACGCCGCCTGCGACGCCTTCTATGCCTTAACAGCCCAATACGAATCGGTCTACTTTGAAATCGGCCTGCTGCTGGGCGGCCGCATCGCCCTGCAGATATCCCACCGCCTGCGGGAATTTTCCGCCCCCTATCCCCTGGATTCCCCCGATTTCCCGCCTTTCGGCCGTTGACAAAAAATCCCCGGATGCTTATAATGTATCCATAGGTTAAGACCCCCGTTCCGGCGGCAGGCCGCAGCGGGGGATTTGTGCTGTCTTGTCAGGGGACGGGCGGCGCAGGAATCAGAAGAGTAAGGGTGATTATCAATGGAATGGACTTTCCTCAACGATTTGCGGGAAAAGTACTTAAGCTTTTTCGAGAGCAAGGGGCATCTGCGGCTCAAGAGCTTTTCCCTGGTACCCCAGGGCGACAAGTCCCTGCTGCTCATTAACTCGGGCATGGCGCCCATGAAAAAGTACTTCACCGGGGAGGTGACCCCGCCCCGCAAGCGGGTGACCACCTGCCAGAAGTGCATCCGCACCCCCGACATCGAGCGGGTGGGCAAGACGGCCCGCCACGGCACCTACTTCGAGATGCTGGGCAACTTCTCCTTCGGGGACTACTTCAAGCACGAGGCCACCGCCTGGGCCTGGGAGTTCTGCACCAAGGTCCTGGAAATGCCGGTGGATAAGCTCTGGGTCACCATCTATGAGGACGACGACGAGGCCTTCGACATCTGGACCAAAGAGGTGGGGGTGGCCCCCGACCGCATCGTCCGCATGGGCAAGGAGGACAACTTCTGGGAGCACGGCACCGGCCCCTGCGGCCCCTGTTCGGAAATCTATTTCGACCGGGGCCCCGAGCACGGCTGCGGCCGTCCCGACTGCCACGTGGGCTGTGAGTGCGACCGGTTCGTGGAGTTCTGGAACCTGGTCTTCACCCAGTTCGATTCGGATGGGAAAGGCAACTACGGCCGTCTGGAGCACCCCAACATCGACACGGGCATGGGCCTGGAGCGCCTGGCCTGCATCTGCCAGGGGGTGGACAACCTCTTTGAGGTGGATACCGTCCAGAATATCATGAAGCACATCAGCCGCATCGCCGGCGTGGAATACAAAAAGGACGAGAAGAAGGACGTTTCCCTGCGGGTTATCACCGACCATATCCGTTCCACCGTCTTTATGATTGGCGACGGGGTTATGCCCTCCAACGAGGGCCGGGGCTATGTCCTCCGCCGGCTGCTCCGCCGGGCCGCCCGCCACGGCCGGCTGCTGGGCATCAACCATCCCTTCTTAAGCGAGGTGGCCGATACGGTCATCCGGGAGAACGAGTCGGCCTATCCCGAACTGCGGGAGAAGCAGGATCTTATCCAGAAGCTCATCCATGTAGAGGAGGAGAGCTTCGGCCGCACCATCGACCAGGGCCTGCAGATGCTCAGCGACATTATGGATAAGCACGAGGCCGACGTGCTGTCGGGCGAAAATGCCTTCAAGCTGTACGACACCTACGGCTTCCCCCTGGATTTGACCAAGGACATCCTGGAGGAGAGGGGCATGACCGTGGATGAGGACACCTTCTTAAAGCTCATGGACGAGCAGAAGAAGCGGGCCCGGGAGGCCCGCAAGGGCGCCGACAAGGAGGCCTGGAAGGGCGACGGCCAGCTGCTGGAAGGCGTGGCCCCCACGGACTTTGTGGGCTACACCGAGAACGAGGCCGACGCCACCATCCTGGCCATCATCGATAAGGACGGCAGCCGGGCGGATACCATCACCGCCGGGGAGTACGCCGTGATTATGCTGGACAAATCCCCCTTCTACGCCGAGAGCGGCGGCCAGGTGGCCGACACCGGCCTGCTCACCGGCCCCGGGGACTGCTTTGAGGTGCAGAGCGTGGGCAAGAGCCCGGCGGGGGTCTTTACCCACAGCGGCCAGCTGCTGGAAGGGGTGCTGTCGGTAGGGGATACCGTCCACGCCGCCATCGACGGGGAGCGCCGCATGGCCATTCGCCGGAACCATACGGCGGCCCACCTGCTCCAGGCGGCCCTGCGGAAGGTGCTGGGCACCCATGTGGAACAGGCCGGCCAGCTGGTCAACGAGCGGGCCGTCCGGTTTGACTTCACCCATTTCTCCGCCCTGACCGACGAGGAACTGGCGGCGGTGGAAAAGACGGTCAACGACGAAATCCTGGCCGGCATCCCGGTGGAGAGCCGGGAAATGCCCATCGACGAGGCCAAGAAGCTGGGCGCCATGGCCCTGTTTGGCGAAAAGTACGGGGACATTGTGCGGGTGGTATCGGCCGGGGATGCTTCCATCGAATTCTGCGGCGGTACCCATATCGACAATACGGCTAAAATCGGCCTCTTCCGCATCATCAGCGAAAGCTCGGTGGCGTCGGGTGTGCGCCGCATTGAGGCGGTCACCGGCACCGGGGTGCTGGCGCTGCTGGAGCAGTATAAGTCGGTAACCGAATCGGCGGCCAAGGCCTTTAAAATCGGCAACCCCGAGGAGATTGTCTTCAAGGCCCAGCAGATGATGGCCGAGCTGAAGGACAAGGAAAAGGAAATCGAGCGGCTGCGGGGCAAGCTGGCCGCCATGCAGATGGACGGCCTCTTTGCCGAGGCCAAGGAGGTCGAGGGGCTGAAGGTCATTTCGGCCGCCTTTACCGGCACCGGGGCCGACGCGGTGCGGGCCATGTGCGATAAGGTCAAGGAACAGATGCCGGCGGGGGTCTGCGTCATCGCGGGCATGACCGACGGCAAGGTGACCTTCGGGGCGGCCTGCGGCGCCGAGGCCGTGAAAAAGGGCGCCCACGCCGGCAACCTGGTGCGGGAAGTGGCCAAGATGACCGGCGGCAACGGCGGCGGCCGGCCCGACAGCGCCATGGCCGGCGGCAAGGATGTAAGCAAGGTGGACGACGCCATCGCCGCCGTGCCCGAACTGCTGCAAAAGCTGCTGGCGGCTAAGAAGTAAGGGGGAATCCTACAGCATAAGATTCGGACCGGGCGGGGGAGTCCGCCCTATACGACATCATTTGGGAAAGGAGGCGGATTGCCATGAGCGACTGCCTGTTTTGTAAAATCGCAGCCGGGGAGGTGCCCAGCACCAAGGTGTACGAGACCGAGGACGTCCTGGCCTTTAAGGATATTGACCCCCAGGCGCCCTTCCACGTCATCGTCATCCCCAAGAAACACATCGCCAGCGCGGCCGAGATTACGCCCGAGAACAGCGGCGTCATCGCCAAAATTTTCGAGGCCATTTCGGTTATCGCCGCCGAGAACCATCTGGACGGCGGCTTCCGGGTGGTGAACAACTGCGGGGAGGACGGCGGCCAGACGGTGGGCCACATCCATTTCCACCTGCTGGCCCGGCGGAACCTGGCCTGGCCGCCCGGCTGATGCCCGGCGGGAAAGTCTGCAACATTCCGGCGGCAAGCCGGGGAAAGGCTGGATAAAATGGAAAATACCTATAAGCTGCAGGTGGCCGGCCTGGAACGGGAGCTGCCCCTCTGCGAAATCGACAAGGAAAAGAAGGTCAACATCGCCGCCTTCATCATCTTCGGCGACGTGGAGCTGACCGTGGCGTCGGCCAAGGCCCTGCTGGAGAAGGCGCCGGACTTTGACATCATCGTCACCCCCGAGGCCAAGAGCATCCCCCTGGCCTATGAGATGGCCCGGCAGTCGGGGAAGTCCTATGTGGTGGCCCGCAAGAGCACCAAGCTGTACATGAAAAATCCCATTTCGGTGGCGGTGCGCTCCATCACCACCGACCGGGAGCAGCGGCTCTACCTGGGGGAGGATGAATGCAGCCAAATCCGCGGCAAGCGGGTGCTGGTGGTGGACGACGTCATCAGCACGGGGGAATCCCTGCTGGCGGTGGAGAAGCTGGTGCAGGAGACCGGCGGCGAGATTGTGGGTTCGGCCGCCATCCTGGCCGAGGGAGACGCCGCCAAGCGGACGGATATCCTCTTCCTGGCGCCTCTGCCTCTCTTCTTTGCATAAGTTGAAAAATTGCGTCCCGGTTCGGTGAACCGGGACGCTTTTTTCATATGCTGCCGTGATAGCCGAATCTCTCTTATGGTAAGAGGCGTCTCGGCGACTGTAAATCCCGCGAATAGCCTTTGTGTTCTCCCTTCCCAATCAATTTTACCCCCGCGTGTGCGGGGAAGAGCTGTTGGTGCTGTGTCCCCAAACGGTAGTACCGGGATCACCCCCGCGTGTGCGGGGAAGAGGTTTCCAACCTGGCCGGGCAGGTGCTCAGCGAGGGATCACCCCCGCGTGTGCGGGGAAGAGGTGTATGTATCATCCTTTGCCATGTCAATCCGGGGATCACCCCCGCGTGTGCGGGGAAGAGCCTCTTCCCTTTTGTCCGCCGGCATGGTGAAGAGGATCACCCCCGCGTGTGCGGGGAAGAGCTGTCCTTAAAGAGTTGCTGGGGCGCAAGTACAGGATCACCCCCGCGTGTGCGGGGAAGAGCCGGCCTTCTTGGGCATGACGATAAGCCCGATGGGATCACCCCCGCGTGTGCGGGGAAGAGTTTGTGCGGTCTTAAATCCGCCGCGTGCGGCCAGGATCACCCCCGCGTGTGCGGGGAAGAGACACCAGGGAGCAACAGATTGCAAAAGGCAAGAGGATCACCCCCGCGTGTGCGGGGAAGAGAAGATGAAAACACAGCCGGCCTGCTCCAGTTTAGGATCACCCCCGCGTGTGCGGGGAAGAGTTGGACTTGGCGACTACCCGGACGCCAATCTGCGGATCACCCCCGCGTGTGCGGGGAAGAGTCCTAGCTTTGGCTTTATAATAGCCGTGGATTGGGATCACCCCCGCGTGTGCGGGGAAG
>CAJFVX010000048.1 GCA_904420585.1 Candidatus Howiella intestinavium
ACGTTGGCATTATCCAAATCAGGTTATCGGTCGAAGGTCACACCTTCCTCTCAGCCTGTATTACAAGCTCCCGTCTGTTTAATTGTCAAATGTATTATACATGATCTAAATGCAGATTACAAGTGCAGGCGTACAATAGATACTGGACAGGAGGAAGAAAAAGCTGAAGGACAGAGCCTGGACAGGGTAAAGTTCAGCTGCCACGCCAAACGCCCCCTAAAGGAGGCTCGTATGTACAACGCCCCCTGACACAGGCTGTTATGCTGCATCAAGGGGCATACAGGTTGTAAATCGCTATTCCTTATTCTTCCGTATAAAAACACTGCTGAGATGAACCTCGCCGCGTCTTCTGTCCAGGCTACTTGTCAAAAGACGGATTCACAGCATAGAAGTTTTTAGCATGCAGCCTGTCAATAGCCAGCCGCAGGCCTTCGCCGAAACAACCACAGCGTAATGCTTTGCAAGTATCTATACTTATTATATTTTCCACTTGATTTCAAGACGCTCTTTTGATGCGGTGATACGCTCTATCAGGACATCCACAACCGTGATTTTATCGCTAATCGATAATTCTTCCCAATACTCCAAATAGCCGGAAATTTCACCGGCGTCATCCGGACGCTGCTCATCGAACTCCGCTATCTGTATGCACAGTTCTTTTTTCTCAGCGTCCAGCGCGGCAATCCGGTGGTTTATGTACTTCATCACCGTTTCATTGGCCGACGCGACTTTATCGAGCAGAGAAGCTATTTCCCGCTCAAGCGTATCTATGCGGGATTTGAGCTTAACAACTTGCGGGCTGCAGCCTTCCCCCTTGTTCTTTGACAGGATTTTAAACTCCGCTAATTTTTTCCGCATCTCTTCCAATACGATTTCATCCACGGCATCGGCATGCAGAGAGCCGAAGCGGCAGCCGCCGGCGTGGTTTTGGTTTGTGCACAAGTAATAGCGGTTATCGGCCTTGGTTTTGCAGTGGTATATTTTGGCGGTCAGGGCATAACCGCAGTGCGCACATTTTATCTTGCCGGCCAGCCACGTTGCCCGCGCCTTGACCGGCTTTGCTGCGCTCTGGTTATGCAGACATTTGGAACGGCATTTTATCCATGTCTTTGCGTCCACCAGGCCTTCGTGCGGAGCGAGAACCAGCGTATGGCCCTCCAAAGAAATGGTCTTTCGCTTTTGATTGCCGCCGGAATACAGATAGGCGCCGTTGGTGCCGGCAAAGTCCTCCGGCAGATTGACGATGTTGGTTCCCTGCGCCTTAAAAAAATCATATAGCTGATAGTCGGCCCGGACATACACCGGATTGATAATGAGGTCACGAAGACGGCTGCGGCTAAACAGCTTTCCATCCCGCTTGGTAATACCGTGCGCCTCCAGATACCGCGCGATATCGCCAAAAGAGGTCTGCGGTTGGGCGTACATGGAGAAAATCTGCCGCACAATTTCCGCTTCCCTTTCCACCGGCTCATACATCTTGGTGGGTATGCCGTCGATTACCGTGTCTTTGAGCGCAAAACCAAACGGTACACGTCCGCCCATATAAAACCCCCGCCTGCTGCGGGAGGAATAGGCGTCGACAACACGCTGCTGAATGGTTTCTCGTTCCAACTGGGCAAAAATCATCACAATCATCAGCATGGCTTTGCCGATTGGCGTGCCCGTGTCGAACTTTTCCATGGTGCTGACGAAATCCACGTGATGCTTTTGGAATACGTCGATCACATTGGCAAAGTCCAGCACGGAACGACTGATCCGGTCCAGCCGGTAGACAATGACACGGCGGACTTTTCCGGCCTCAATATCCCGCATCAATTCCTGAAACGCGGGACGGTCAATGTTTTTGCCGCTGTATCCCTTATCCGTATAAACCCTGACTTCCCGGCCTATCGCTTCCTTTTTGCAGAATTCGGCTTGGCTTTCCACAGATATGCTGTCTATCCGGTCAACCGACTGCCTTGTATAGATTGCGTCGAATGGACTCACTTTAACCCCCTTCTTTGCAAAAAGGAGCGGAGCTGCCAACACCTTAGGTAAAAGGATACAGCTCCGTTTGTTCAATCTTGGCTTGACACATATTTACAGAATATTTCATAAAGCCGCTGCTCGATAGAAATTTTGGCAGCGTTTCTTTCATCCCGGCGAAATTCCGGCGTCAAATTCACGATGGTTATTGTCCTTCCCCGCACACACCGTTCGCAGGCTTCTGCATGGTATGTTGTCATAAGTGCCCACCACCTTCTTTTTCCGATAATCAAAGCAATAAATAGTATCAGTTTTCACAGCTGCTCTTTCTCTCCAAAATTATGTGGTCTCACTTGTCCGATATGCCTACATTAAAGGCTGGCTTTCTCACCATCATGGAGCAGAAACCGGCCTGCGGCGTCTTCGGAAATTAGCCTGACCGCCTCATGGCCTTCTTCATATGTGCCGTGAGGAATCGGTTCCGGATAGCAGAAAAGCGTGTGTTGGAGTGGGGGTACAGAAAGATGTGTGTGCAGCGTGCCGGTGGCGGCAATTTTGTCGCGCAGGCAGAAATACTCCAGCGAAAACCGGTGCAGGATTTCCTGCAAGCGGTTACAGGCAAGGCGGCCGCATAGCGGTACGTCACGCAGTTGTCCGTCCGCTTGTTGTCCCCGCACGCATACATGGAGAGTACATCTTCCAACCGTTTCTTTTTGCCTGGGCAGGACGGGGCGAACTTCCTATCCCGGATATTCAGCATCGGGTTCTCCTTTCCCCGGACCGGCAGCCAGCCTATCCGCAAAGTCTATTTGCAAACTGCCATTCACGCAATCATAA
Source organism: Candidatus Howiella intestinavium (assembly GCA_904420585.1). Lineage (GTDB taxonomy): Bacteria > Bacillota > Clostridia > Oscillospirales > Acutalibacteraceae > Howiella > Howiella intestinavium. Next base: position 2,803 of record CAJFVX010000048.1, read on the forward strand.
AAACACAAATTTTATTTACAAATCAGCAGGATTCATGGTAGTGTTAATCTATACAAGCCGTTCAGAGCTCCCCGTGCTGCCGCTGCATGTGCATTATCTGAACACGGTCTGCACAAAAAGGGAGTTTTTTCAAGCCTGCAAACGCTGCGGCCGGCTGTACGTCCACACGGCAAAAATCAAGGGCCTCTGAGCAAGGATTGCCGGAAAGCCCGGCAGAAGGAAAATTCGGCAGCGGTACAGCGCCAGGATGGAGGACGATGAAGGGGAAAAGAGCTGCCGCGCCGCCTATATGTACTGGTACAACCGCCTAAAAAGGGGCCGCCGGCATTCCGGAATATGAGCAAGTAAAAATTTTTATCCCCCCTGTCCCCTTTTTCTTTTCCAAGCGCAATATATTTATAGAAGTATTTTAAGACAGAGGATGTGTGCCTATGCAAACGGAGGAATCGCTTCTTTCCCTGCTGCGCCGGGAACCGGAACAGGGGATGACTGTTTTGATCGACGAGTACAGCGGTTTGTTATGGACTGTATGCCGTCAATATCTCAGCAATACCGAGGATATAAAAGAATGCGTCAACGAGACATTTTCCGAATTTTATCTGCATATAGAGCGGTTTGATCCGGATAAAGGATCTTTGAAAGGGTATCTGGCGGTTATCGCCCGCCGATGCGCCATCCGCCGGTATCAGGAGAACTGCCGCTGGGGGGATGCAGCGGATGCCGGCGGGGAACAATCGGCAGACCCGTTCGCCCATTTGGAGAAGCAGGACGAACTGGAACGGGCGCTGTCCGCTTTGGATCCGGTGGATGAACAGATTCTCCGCATGAAATATTACGGCGGCATGACCGCCCGGGAAATCGCCGACTCCCTTGGGCTGCCCTATGAAACAGTCAAAAAGCGGCACCAGCGCAGTCTGAAGAAGCTGCTGCGGACGCTGTCCATCGGCCTGGTGATTGCGGCCATACTGGCCCTGCTGGCGGCCTGCGCCTACCTGGTGCTGCGCCATTTCGGCTTTGTCCCCGGCTATGGCGTCAATACCAGCGCCGACGCTGCAGTCTATGTGCTGGAAGAAGGGACAGCGGTACAAGGCGAAGACGAATACGAGTTTCATCTGGAGGACGCCTATTGGCGGGACGGCACCTTCCTGGCCAATTTAATGCTCTATGGGGAAAGCGAACTTGCCCAGGAATATATTGATGTCACGCTCAGCGGCCTGGACAATGCCCAGCTCATATCCATGGGCCACAGCGGCGGGGCAGCGCACGGCACGTTTCCCTATCGGGTGATTTATGAAGGGGAACTGCCGGACAATACGGGAGACACCCTTTCGCTGACGCTGACGATTCATGGGACGCCAATCCCCTTCACTCTCCAGGCGGCGGAGGAAAGCGCTCTGGACGAGGTGGGTTTTTACACCGTTACGGAGGAGGACGGCGGCCTGCTGGCGGTGCCCCGGATCGAGAACGGGGAACTGGTGGTTTCCATCCACCCCCTGGACGACGGGGACTTTTGCACCTATCCGTTCCTCAACCGCGGGGTATGGACCGGCTATGGCGGCCCGGATCTCCCTATTACCGTCACGGCGCCGGACGGAACCGTGCTGGAGGGTGAACCGGCCTCCTATTCCCCTTTCAGCGGCGACACCTATCTGGACTGGTACTTCGGCCCCGCCGAGCCGGGAGAATACACCCTGAACGTACCCTACGTCTATCAGTATCCGGCCGGCAATACGGAAAAACAGTCCGTCCAGGTATCCTTGGGTTCCGGTGAGAGCAGCGCCGGCGCGTCCCTTTCCCTGCCTGGCGGGAAACTAACGCTGGGGCGGTTATTCCCCATAGACAGCGTCACCGACTATTGCCAAAACAAATCGGATATCTACGATCAAGTGGGGTATCACTGGTGGGCACTGGAAGCTGTCTGGGAAGGCGAAGACCCCGAGCGGGTAGCGGCGGTGGTTCCGGTTGGGGCCGAACACGCCGGTTATACCATGGTAGACGAGGTGTCCTATCACAACACCGAGGCCGACCTGTGGACGCAGACAGTTAGCGAGCCCGGAACCGAAAAGCCCTATACCCTGGTCAACGGCTATGTGTTGGGGGCGATGGAGGGACAGGATTCCGTGACCATTTCTACCCGAACGGAAGGCATGTATTACCGCTGGAACCATCCTTTCACCATCCCGATGACGGTACAGCCGGAGCCGGAACGGGAGTCGTTTGCTGAGAGCGCCGATATATACAGCCTGACCGCGACTCCCCGCAGGGTGAATGGAGAGGTCACGGTTACCCTCCGTCCTTCCTCCAGCCAGGATTCTCTCATTCCCTCCGGCAATATCGTTCGCAGCCCTCTGGCGACGATGGGGGCGCAGGACGCCCCCATTACCCTGACCGCCGCCGACGGAACGGTATACGAAGGCGGGTTCCAGCCCGGCCGGACCGACGATTACAGTGACTGGACATTTGGGGACATTCCCGCCGGGACCTATACCCTTCACGTCCCGTATCTTTACATAACGGATCTGCAGGCGTATCACATGGCGGTCCCCCTGCCTCAAAATGAGGGGGAGTCTATACCGGTAGGGCTTTTGTACATGAGCTTTGACAGCAGCATTGCCATGGATACCATCACCGGGCTGGGGCCGGATACCGGCTTCCCGATGGACGCTTCCTCCTGCGCCATAACCCATGCCTTTGGCGGCATCTCCGCGACGGAACAGACGCCGCTGGCGTCGCAGCTGTCGCTTTCCCTGCAATCGGGAAAGGAGGACTACACCCTGGTAGATGTTGACCTGCGGCTGTTTTATACCGAGGAAGATTATTTTTTAGGCGCCTGCGAGCGGCAGTACGCCTTTGAAGAAAGCGGCCCCCGCCTGACCTGCCTGCTGCTGCGCCATTTACCGGGGATTTATGCCACCGATCTCACCTTTGCCAATCCTGTCTTCCGTTGGAATCATGCCTTCGATATCACCGTGACCATCCCTGAATAGATTTCCAGGCGAAAACAGCTTCCTCCAAACAGGGTGGGCTGTTTTTTTATTTTCTGTCCCCTTTCACGGAAAAATCTGCAATTAGTATAAGGAAGGGAGGGAAACCACGTGGATGATGTGCGGTTGCTGGAACTTTTGGACACCAGCCCGGCCGACGGGATGGAGATGCTGAAAAGCCTGTATGGGGAGCCAGTGCGTCTGGCCGCCGCCCAGCAGCTAAGCTGTGCAAAGGATGTGCAGGCCTGCGTCCAGGATACCTTTGCAGACTTTTATGCACAGAGGGAACGGTTCGACCCGTCCAAAGGCAGCCTGCGGGGATACCTGATCACTATCTCCACACGCAAGGCTATTCGCCGCTGGCGCAGCAGTCAGCAACAGATGCCGGATAAATAGGTCTGCCATGGAGTGAATGTGCAGAAAAATGCAGAAAAAAAGCCAAAGGAGAGATGCTATCATGCCATTTTGATTTCCTTTCTGACCGGTGTTGACAGAAACCAGCGCCCTGCACCGGCAGCAGATTTCATTTGGAACAACTAAAAACAAAAGAAACAGGTGATGTATCATAATTATTCTGATTATTGCGGCCATCGCTTTCATGTTCCTGGGCTTCTTTCGGCCTAATCGTCGGCCTCGCCAAGGACGGCTCGCTCAAAATGACCGGCCAGTATGCGGAGTTTATGGCTGATGAGGTGGAGAACTGGACAAATATCGCGGCCATCAAGGTGGGAAGCACCTCCAAAATCCAGGCAATTGTCAACGCGGTCGGCACCGACGGAAAGCTTTATCATCTGGAATACGATTCCCGCTGGACAGAACTCACCGCCGGTGTGCTCGATCCGGCGGCCGGGGCGGCAGAGAACAGTGCCCGGTGGTACCGGTATGCCCCAGACGGCACGGTATCCCGCACCAACGATACCGGGGACTGGGAGCCGTACGTGGCGAATTAAGCTCCCGCTATTGATTATAGAACCACAAAAAGGAGTTTGGACAACCATGAAGCAGAAAACAGGAAAAATGCTATTGACTGCGGCTATAGCCGCTATGCTGTTGTTGACTTCGGCCTGCGTAAGCGGCCCGGAGGGTTCCCAGCCGGGAGGCGCTTCCGACGGCGTCTCTGCCGGAGAACAAGCAGAAAACGGAAAAGCGACTTATACGGACGCCTACGATCCGGAGGCCCTGTTCCGGTACGGGATGACTCCGGTCAAGGACAAGGGAACCGGGAGATATGGATATAAAAATGAGGCGGGACAATGGGTGATCGAGCCGCAGTTTACCATGGCCAATGACTTTCAGGTGAACAAAACAGCCTTTGTCCGCACCGGCAGCAACAAGGATCAGTATCGCCTGATCGACCGGGACGGCGCCTTTGTTTCGGATTACATTTTCAAGCGGTATACGGACGAGTTGGAATTTGCTCCCAACGGGATCGGCGTGGGGACTGTGTGCCAATCGGACGGCACCGAGCTGGGACACGGATACTTCTACCTGGAAAACGGGGATATCCAGTTTGTGAAGCGGGAAGAGTCTACCCTGTCCGGATTTTCCAAAGACGGCTATGCGGTCCTGGACAACAAGGCGGTCATCAACGACAAGTTTGAATACACGATACCGCCTCAGGAGGACTGGTATATGATCCGGGTATCCAACGGGCTGATAGGCGTAAATTATGAGAAAGCCGAGAAGGGCTATCCGGAACGCGGGTATATGGACGTAAACGGCAATATGGTAATTGAGGGCTTTCGGTTCTCGACCGGCTTCTTTGCGGATAACGGCATCGCCGTAGCGGACGATAAGCTGATTGACAAAAGTGGAAATGTGGTGTTTGACATCGCCGACACCCACTATTCCAACATCACCAGCGACTTTACCGAGTCCGACTGGGCGGAGGTGTCCCTGCACGGCACCAACCGGGGAGGCACCGATTTTAATTTCGTCAATGCCAAGGGGGAATATTTCTTCCCCACAGACGCCTACGAGCATTCCCATATGGACGGCGAACTGGCCATCAAGCACGGGATTTATGTGGGCCCGGCGCCGGTCATTAAAGATGCTCAGGGAAATATCACCGGTATTGGCGGCAGCGGCGACTATGCGACGGTGGCCGTCAACGAGCAGCTGGAAATCCTGTATATTCCCAGTGAGAAAGGGATTCAGGATGTGGGGACCTATTATTCCGACGGTTACGCACTGGCGGAAGATAAGGATGAGCAGCGCGTAATCGTCGACCGGGAAGGCAATATTGTAATGGAACGCTGATAACTGGGAGCTGAAATTGCTTTATATACGTCGGTGCAGATAGCCGGTTCATCCTCCCTTTTTAGAGCCTTTCATTTATACACAGATTATAACAGCCCCACCATTACAACTTGTAAAGGCGGGGCTGTCCATCTTTTGCAAATGGTTTGAATCTGGATTTTTTGATTTTTAGCGGTTCCGTCAGTAGTTCCACTTCGACATTCCACCCTGATTGTTTTGCTTCGCCAAACCGCTGATAGTGCACAATCTCCCGCTGACGCAGGAATTTAATGGCGTCCTTGACGTCCGGGTCATCGCAAAAACGCAGGATGTTGTCATAGGTTGTGCGCGCTTTCTGCTCTGCGGCCAAATCCTCGTGCAGGTCGGTAATGACGTCGCCTTTGGATTGTAAATACGCTGCAGTAAAGGGCGTACCGGAAGCGGCCTGTGGATAGATGCCTGTTGTGTGATCGACGAAATAGGCATCGAACCCGCTGTCTTTGATTTCCTTTATGGACAGGTTCCGGGTCAGCTGGTACACAATTGCTCCTATCATTTCTAGATGCCCCAGTTCTTCCGTACCTATATCGGTCAGCAGGCCTTTCAGTTCCGGGTAGGGCATGGCAAAGCGCTGGCTTAAATAGCGCAGGCTGGCGCCCAACTCCCCGTCCGGCCCGCCGTATTGGGTGATAATCAGCTTGGCCAGCGCCGGATTGGGATTGGAAATCCGCACGGGATACTGCAGCTTCTTTTCATATTGCCACATACACTACTGCACCTCCTTCGGGTTTTCCCAGGGCCAGGGGCTGTTTACCCAATTCCAGCGGCCGTCCCCATATCCATCGGGGGATGTAATGGGGCCGTACTTTTCCTCATATTCCTGCCTGAGGGCATTGGCCTGCTCCTCATACGCCCGCCGGCTGGCCATAGCCCGCTGGTCGTCGGGGTGCGTGTCCAGATAGATGTGCATTTCCCAGGCCGCAAACTGGGCACCCGAGAGCCTGCACAGCAGCATTTCCCTGTCGCTCATTTGCAGATCCCCCTTCCGGAAAACGGCTTATCCAGTTCCGGGAAAATTGTTCCCGCGCACAGGCCCTTTTCCTGGTCATATACCTTTGCATACCGCTGCATGGGCACATACGCCATGGCCAGCGGCAGCTGGGACAGGGGCGTGGCACAGAAATCCACACGGCCTGCGCCGCCGTCTTCGGCTGCGCAGTCGCATTCCTGCCATTCATTCATATCGCATTCTCCCTTTTCCGCGCTTGAATTTTTGCGGCCCGCTCCGCGTATAACGGGCCGCCGTGGCTGCACCGTGCCCGCAGGCCGGTGCAGATCCTAAACCAGCATATGCACTTGTCCGCCTGTGGGTGCAGACAAACCATCCTGTCCCTGCGCCGCACAAAAACCGCCCTGCAAAAGCAGGACGGTTCAGTCTGTCAAAAAAACCAATGAGAGCCATTTGAATCGCAGAAACCGGCGACATGTGCGTCGGTTTCTGCACACGACAAATCCCGCTCCTGTGGGATTTGTCGGGGGGAATGTTAGAAGGGGGGGCTTGCCCCCTCTTCTACAGCTTGTCGACTTTGTCGACAAGCTGAAACCGTCCTGCAAACACAGGACGGTTTTTCATCACAGCAAAATATTCAGTACAATTACACCGGCGCAGACCAGCAGGGAGATAAGTCCCCCAAACAAATCCACCAGGCCGAAATGCAGCTGCTTCATCCGCTGCCGGCCCTTTCCGCCGTTGTAGCAGCGGCATTCCATGGCCTCGGCCAAATCATAGGCCCGCCGGAAGGAGGATACCAATAGGGGGATGAGCACCGGCAGCAGGGCCTTCATCCGCTTGAGAAGTCCCCCGCTCTCCAAATCCGCCCCCCGGGCCTTCTGGGCGTTCATGATTTTTTCGGTCTCTTCGATAAGGGTAGGGATGAACCGCAGGGCGATGGTCATCATCATGGCCAGGGTGTGCACCGCCGTGCCCAGCCCGATGTATTTTAAGGGCGACAGCAGCCGTTCAATGGCGTCGGTCAGGGCCGTGGGCGTGGTGCTGTAGGTCAGCATGGCGCTGGCCAGAATCAGCAGGACAATGCGCACCGCCATAAAGATAGCCCGCTGGATGCCGCCGGTGGTTATCTGGAAAACCCAGAATTTGCACAGCACCGTCCCCTCGTCCACGTATAGGGCGTTGAGCACCGCCGTCAAGAGAATGATAACCCAGATGGACTTGATATTCTTTAAATAGATCTTAATAGGCACCCGGGACAGGAACATGGCTGCAATCAGGAATACCGTTACAAGCCCCAGGGAAAAGGCGTTGCCCGCCACGAAAATAAAGACGATGATTAAAATTAACAGCAGCAGCTTGCCCCGGGGATCCATTTTGTGCAGCGGGGACTTGGCCGGGAAAAACTGCCCCAGGGTAATATCCTTAAGCATCCGCCCCGCCCCCTTTCCGCAAAAGCGGCAGCAGGGCATCTTTTGCCTGCTCCACCGTATAGACCCCGCCGGGAACCGGCAGGCCGTTCTGCCGCAGCCCCACGAAAATCCGGGTGACCTGGGGGACGTTCAGCCCGATGGCCGACAGTTCCTCCGGCTGGCTGTAGACCTCCTCCACGCTGCCGAAACGGAATACCCGGCCCTCGTTCATGACCAGCACCTTCTCGGCGATTTTGGCCGTATCCTCCATGCTGTGGGACACCAGCAGCACAGTGGCCCCCGTCTGCTCCCGGTATTCCCTGATGCGGGAGAGGATCCTGTCCCGGCCGGCGGGGTCCAGGCCGGCCGTGGGCTCGTCCAGCACCAGCACCTCCGGCTCCATGGCCATGACCCCGGCGATGGCTACCCGGCGCTTTTCCCCTCCCGACAAATCAAAGGGGGATTTTTCCAGCATCTCGTCGGTGACGCCCACCATCCGGGCGGTGGCGCGCACCCGCCGGTCGATTTCTTCCTCGGGAAGCCCCATGTTTTTGGGGCCGAAGGCGATGTCCTCATAGGCGGTGTCGGCGAAAAGCTGGTATTCGGGGTACTGGAAAACCAGCCCCACCCGAAAGCGCACTTCCCGGATTTTTTTCGGCTCGGCCCAGATGTCCTTCCCGTCCAGCAGCACCTGGCCGGATGTGGGCTTTATCAGGCCGTTGAGATGCTGGATCAGGGTGGACTTTCCCGAACCCGTATGGCCGATAATGCCGATCATCTCCCCCTTTTCAAAGGAGAGATTTACATCGGTGATGGCCGTCTTGGCAAAGGGGGTGTCCGGGCTGTATACATAGCTCAGGTCCTTGACCGTAACAAGCGACAATGTTATTCCTCCCGCAAAGCACCGGTCAGCGCCGCCACGCATTCCTCTGTGGAGATAATGCCGTCTGGCAGGTCGATGCCGGCCTTTTTCAGTTCATACACAAGCTCGGTGGGCTGCGGTACGTCCAGCCCCACCGCTTTGATGGTCTCCACCTGGGAAAACACCTCTTTGGGGGTTCCGTCCAGCACGATGCGGCCGGTGTCCATAACCACCACCCGGTCGGCCGACGCCGCCTCGTCCATATAGTGGGTGATGAGCACGATGGTGATGCCCTTTTCCCGGTTGAGCCGGTGGATGGTCTCCATGACCTCCGCCCGCCCTCTGGGGTCCAGCATGGCGGTGGGCTCGTCCAGCACAATGCAGTCGGGTTCCATGGCGATGATGCCCGCGATGGCTACCCGCTGCTTCTGCCCTCCCGACAGCTTATGGGGGGCGTGCTCCCGGTAATCGTACATGCGCACCGCTTTTAAGGCCTCGTCCACCCGCCGGCGGATTTCATCCGGCGCCAGCCCCAGGTTCTCGGGGCCGAAGGCCACATCCTCCTCCACAATGGTGGCCACCAGCTGGTTGTCCGGGTTCTGGAAGACCATGCCCACCTTCCGGCGGATGTCCATTTCCTTTTTCTCGTCGGCCGTGTCCATGCCCTCTACCAGTACCTGGCCGGAGACCGGCTTGTTTAAGCCGTTGAGCAGCTTGGCCAGGGTGGATTTTCCCGAACCGTTATGGCCCAGCACGGCCGTAAAGGAGCCCTTTTGAATATTCAGGCTGAAATGCTCCAGGATGGCGGTCTTGTTCTGGTCTTCTTCGTAGTATTCAAAGCAGACGTCCTTGAGCTCGATGATGTTTTCCATATTGTTCATAGCATACTTCCGTCCCGCCCCGCTGCAAGCGGGGTTTTTCCATAATGACGCCGCAATTCTATCTGCTCCCGCATCCTGCCCTAGAGAGACTTGTCCATAAAAGGCAGAGCCCGGTGGGCCAGCCACAGGGTGGTGTTGCCGCAGGGCAGCACCATGCCCCGGTCGGTGACCGGCAGGCCGATTTCGTCGGCCAGTACGGCGCCCTTCCGGCCCTTCCCCACCTCCAGTTCCACCATATAGCGGACGATGGTAGGCGAAAGGCCGCCGGTGTAGGAATTGACCAGGAAAAACACCGCCCTGTCGCTGAGCAGCTGGGCGGTCCGCTCCAAGAGCCGGCCCAGCTGTTCCTCCAGCTTCCAGACCTCCCCGCCCGGGCCCCGGCCGTAGGAGGGGGGATCCATGATAATGGCGTCGTAGGTATGGCCCCGGCGAAGCTCCCGCTCCACAAACTTCATACAGTCGTCCACCAGCCAGCGCATGGGGCGGTCGGCAAGGCCGCTTATCCGGGTGTTTTCCTTGCCCCAGGCCACCATGCCCTTGGAGGCGTCCACATGGGTCACATGGGCCCCGGCGGCAAGACAGGCCAGGGTGGCGCCGCCGGTGTAGGCAAAGAGGTTGAGCACCCGGAAGGGGTCGGCGGACCTCCCCAGCCCCCGCAGGATTCTCTCCATCAGCGCCCAGTTCACCGCCTGCTCAGGGAACAGGCCGGTGTGCTTAAAGCCCATGGGCTTTAGGTTAAACCGCAAATCCTTATAGCCGATTTGCCAGACATCCGGCACCTTCCGATAGGCCTCCCAGTGCCCGCCCCCGCTGGAGGAGCGGTGATACCGGGCGTGGGCCTTTTTCCAAAGGGGATTCTGCTTTGGGGTATCCCAGATAATCTGGGGGTCGGGGCGGATGAGGATGATGTTTCCCCACCGCTCCAGCCGTTCCCCGGCCGACGCGTCCAGCAGCTCGTAATCGGCGAAATCGGTGACCGCCCGCATCAGCAGGCCGTCCTCTGCCGGATGACCTCAGCCACCCGCTGGGCCAGGGCCTCGATGGCCGGCTGGTCGGGGCCTTCCACCATCACCCGCACCAGGGGTTCTGTGCCCGAAGCCCGCACCAGAATTCGGCCGGCGTCCCCCAGCTCCGCCGCCGCTTCCCGGATGGCCGCCTGGATGGCATCGTCGGTATCCAGCAGGGCCTTACCGGCGCTGTCCACCGTGATGTTGACCATGGTCTGGGGGAATACCCGCATAACCGACGCCAGTTCCGAGGCCTTTTTGCCTGTGCGGGCCATGGCCGCCGCCAGCTGCACCCCCGAAAGCTGCCCGTCGCCGGTGGTGGCGTAGTCCTTAAAGATAATATGTCCCGACTGCTCCCCGCCGATGCTGTATCCCTTTTCGGTCATCTCTTCCAGCACGTACCGGTCGCCCACCTTGGTGGTGACCATGCGGATGCCCTCGGTCTCACAGTACTTTTTAAAGCCGATGTTGGTCATCACCGTGACCACGGCCGTATTCTCCCGGAGTTTGCCCCGCTCCTTCATATCCTTGGCAAAAATGGCGATGAGCCGGTCGCCGTCAATGAGGGTTCCCGTCTCGTCCACCGCAAGGCAACGGTCGGCGTCCCCGTCAAAGGCCAGCCCTAAGGGCAGATTGTGCTCCTTGACATAGGCCGTCAGGTTCTCCATGTGGGTGGAGCCGCAGCCGGCGTTGATATTCACCCCGTCCGGCCGGTCGGACAGCATATGGCATTTGGCCCCAAGGGAGGTAAACAGCTTATAGGCCGTGGCCGAGGAGGAGCCGTTGGCGCAGTCCAGGGCGATTTCCATGCCGTCCAGCCTTACGTCCACAGTGGAGGCCACATGCCGCATATAGGCGTTCACCAGCTCCGGGGCATGGATGATACGGCCCAGCTCCCCGCCCGACGGGGTGGGGATTTGGGCGGCGCCGTCCAGCACGATGGCCTCAATCTCCTCCTCCAGGGCGTCGGGCAGCTTATAGCCCTGGTGGTTGAACAGCTTGATGCCGTTGTATTCACAGGGGTTGTGGGAGGCCGAAATCATGACGCCGGCGCTGACGTCGCTGTCCCCCACCAGATAGGCCACCGCCGGGGTGGGCACCACGCCGCAGAGCACCACGTCCGCCCCCACCGAGCAGAAGCCGGCCGTCAGGGCCGCCTCCAGCATGTCGGAGGAAATGCGGGTGTCCTTGCCGATGAGGATTTTCGGCTTTTTGTCGCAATGGCGGGTCAGCACCATGGCCGCCGCACGGCCTATCTGCATGGCCAGTTCGTTGGTCAGTTCGGTATTGGCGACGCCCCGTGCGCCGTCGGTTCCAAAAAGTCTTCCCATTCTAATCCCATCCGTTTCTCATATTGTGCCGGCCGTCGGCCGTCTGCTCCCCGCCTTACAGCAAGGACTGCTGCCCGTCCCGCTGGATGCCCAGATGGGCGTAGGCCGCGTTGGTCACGCAGCGGCCCCGGCTGGTACGGGTCAAAAAGCCTATCTGCATCAGATAAGGCTCGTATACATCCTCAATGGTCACGGCCTCTTCCCCCACCGCCGCAGCCAGGGTATCCAGCCCCACCGGGCCGCCGTCATAGTTGTGGATGATGGTGGTGAGCATCCGGCGGTCAAAATCGTCCAGGCCCAGCTCGTCGATTTCAAACCGGTCTAAGGCCAGACGAGCCACCTCCTCGGTGATGACCCCGTCGTGCCGCACCTGGGCCACATCCCGCACCCGCTTTAACAGCCGGTTGGCGATGCGGGGGGTTCCTCTGGAGCGGGCGGCTATCTCCAAAGCCCCGTCCCGCTCAATGGGGATTTGCAGGATGCCCGCCGAACGGGTGATAATGGTGGACAGCTCCTCCGGCGTGTACAATTCCAGCCGCAGCAGCACGCCGAACCGGTCCCGCAGGGGGGCGGTGAGCTGGCCGGAACGGGTGGTGGCCCCCACCAGGGTAAAGGGGGGCAAATCCAGCCGGATAGACCGGGCGGAAGGCCCCTTGCCGATAATGATATCCAAAGCGAAATCCTCCATGGCCGGATAGAGGATTTCCTCCACGCTCCTGGACAGCCGGTGGATTTCGTCGATAAACAGCACGTCCCCAGGGGCCAGGTTGGTCAGCAGGGCGGCCAAATCCCCCTGCTTTTCAATGGCCGGGCCGGAGGTCACCCGCAGGTTGACCCCCATTTCGTTGGCGATGATGCCGGCCAGGGTGGTTTTCCCCAGGCCGGGCGGGCCGTAGAGCAGCACGTGATCCAGCGACTCCTTGCGCTGGCGGGCGGCCTGCATATAAATGGACAGATTGTCCTTGGCCTTCTCCTGGCCGATGTATTCCGAAAGGGTCTTGGGGCGCAGGGAAAATTCCGTGTCCACGTCCTCCGCCGCGTACTCGGGGGCTACAATCCGGTTTTCAAAATCCATCTCTTCCAATCCCTACACCTGCCTTGCCATACTCTTTAAGGCCTGCCGGATAAGTTCCTCCACCGGCAGCTGGCTGTCCAGCCGGCCCACAGCCAGGGCAGCCTCGCTCTGGGCATAACCCAGGGCCGTAAGGGCCTCCACCGCCTCGGCGGCGTTGCCCGATTTGGAGGCCGAGCCGGCGGCCTCCACCGCCTCGGCCGACGCGCCCAAATCCGCCGCCCCCACCTTATCCTTCAGCTCCAGGACAATGCGCTGGGCCATTTTGGGCCCCACGCCCGCCGCCTTGGTGATGGACTTGGCGTCGCCGCTGGCGATGAGCAGGGCCAGCCGGTCGGGGGAAAAGTCGGACAGGATGGAGAGGGCCGCCTTGGGCCCCACCCCGTTGACCGCTATGAGCAGCTTAAAGCAGGCGAGTTCGGCTGCATCGGCAAAGCCGTAGAGCTCCATGGCGTCCTCTCTGACCGCCAGATAGGTATGCAGGAACACCTGCCCGCCGATGGGCGGAAGCTGGCGCATGGTGTTCAGCGTCACCCGGCAGCCGTACCCCACACCGGCGCACTCCACCACCGCCGTATGGGGGTCCGATGCCGCCAGGGTGCCGCGCAGAGAATATATCATAATCTTCTTCCATTCCTTATATTATGTGGGCATAGAGCCGACAGAGCCTGCCCCTTTGCTTTTTTCGGTTTTTGGTTATAAGTCCAAAGACTGTTTGTTCCGCCGGGGGCGGGCGGTACCCGGGCCGGCAGGGCTGATGCGTTCCTTACCCTTTTGCAGCCGCTCGGCGGCGGTGCGGGGCCGGCGGGCCGGCCGGGGCTTTGCTTCGGCCGCCGCAGCCAGGTTCATCCGCCCCAGCATGGAGCCGGCGGCGTGGGCGTGACAGATGGCCATGGCCAGGGCGTCGGCCGTATCGTCCGGCTTGGGCACCTGCTCCAATCCTAAGAAAATACGGGTCATCTCCATAATTTGCTTTTTCTCCGCCCGGCCGTATCCGGTCACCGACTGCTTGACCTGCAGGGGGGTATATTCGTATATGGGCACCGACTGCTTGCGGGCGGCAAGCAGAATGACCCCTCTGGCCTCGGCCACCTCGATGGCCGTGGTGGTGTTGGAATTGAAAAAAAGCTTCTCCACCGCCATGGCCTCCGGCTGCAGCCGGGTAAGCAGCCCCGACATCTCATCGTAAATCTGCTCCAGGCGCAGGGGGAAGGCCCGGCCCGCCGGCGTCTCGATGGCCCCGTACTCCACGGGGGTAAATCTATTGTTCCGGTACTCCACCGCCCCGTAGCCCACGATGGCATATCCCGGGTCAATCCCTAAAATGCGCATAACCGCCTCCCGCCGGGGCCTGCAGCCCACCAAGGCAAAGGTATAATATCTGAGATATTATACCATATTCTCTTCCATTCATCAACCATTCTGCCCGGCCTTTCACGGGGATGCCTATTCCGCCGGTATGGGCGGGATGTGGGCGGCCGTGCCCCGCACCTCCTCCAGGAAGGCCTGGGCCTCCTCAGACAGATACTTGCTCTTGTGGGTGATGATGTAAAACTTCCGCCGCAGATCCATGTCCGCAATCCGCACCCGGCGCAGTCGGCCGGACGCAAGGTCGGGCTCGGCCAGCCGGTAGGGCAGCACCGATACCCCCAGCCCCTGGGCCACCGCCTCCAGCAGGGCATGGGTACTGACGCTTTCCCATTTGGGATCGGCCACCAGTTCCCTGGTCAGCATGGCGCTGTCAAACAGCTCCCTTGTGCCGCTCCCCTTTTCCCGCAGCAGCAGGTCGTATTCCATCAGTTCCTCCGGCCGCACCTCTTCCCTTTTCCACAAAGGATGGCCCTCACCACAGAGCAGCACCAGCTGATCCTCCAAAAACACCTCGGCCTGCAGCTGGGACTGGTGGGCCACCCCTTCAATGAGTCCGATATCCAAATCCCCCTCCAGCACCCGGCGCTCCACCCCGTCCGAGTTGCCGATAAAGGCCCGGACGCCGACGCGGGGATGACGCTGATTAAAACGGCGGACTAAGCCGGGGAGAATCCGGTTGCCGATGGTGATGGTGCAGCCGGTGAGGACCCGGCCGTCCAGGGCTTTATCGGACATGCGCTCCTCCATCTCCCCGTACAGGCTGACGATGTTGGAGGCGTAGGCGTACAGCCGCCGGCCCGCCTCGGTGATATGCAGCCGGCGGGATATGCGGTCGAACAGCCGCACCTTGTAGTGCCGTTCCAGCTCCCCGATGGCCAGGCTCACCGACGGCTGGGCGATGTACAGCTGCCGGGCCGCCGCCGTTATGCTGCCACACTGGCAGACGGTTACAAAAATCCGCAGATGCCGGATGGTCATAGATATCTCCCTCTATTCCCGGTTTATAATGAAATCGTTATGTGATATATCAGATTATACTATTTTACGAAAAGCCCCGCAAGCGGTATACTAAAGAAAGAGGCGGGAGGGTTTGTCACATCCCGCTTCGGATTTATGCGTGTCCCACGCGGCGGGGTGTGTTATCCTATGAAAAAAGATGCGTGCTTTTATTTGCGCTTGTTCTGGTCCACTTTTACCTTAAGCGCCTGCACCTTCGGGGGCGGCTATGTTATCATTCCCCTGATGCAGCGCAAATTTGTCATACGCTATCACTGGCTGGAGGAGAAGGAGATGCTGGACATCGCCGCCATCGCCCAATCGGCCCCGGGGGCCATGGCGGTCAACGCCGCCATTCTGGTGGGCTACCGGCTGGCCGGCTTCGCCGGGGCCCTGCTGACCATTCTCGGCACCGTCCTGCCCCCCCTCATCATCCTGTCGGTGATCTCGGTGTGCTACGACGCCTTCCGCACAAGCGGGCTGGTGGCCGCCTTCCTCTGGGGGATGCAGGCCGCCGTGGGGGCGGTCATCGCCGACGTGGTCATCGGCATGGCCATGAACCTTTTCAAAAAGAAGGAAATCCTGGCCATCTGTATTATGGCCGGCGCCTTTGCGGCCTCTTTCGTTTTCGGTATAAATGTCATCTGGATCATCCTTTTCTGCGGCGCCCTGGGGGCCCTTTCCACCCTGCGCCGGCATAAAAAGGCCGCCGGGAAGGGGGAGAAGGCATGACATACCTGGAACTCCTCTGGGCCTTTCTCCAGATAGGCCTGTTCAGCTTCGGCGGCGGATACGCTTCCATGCCCCTCATCCAAAGCCAGGTGGTGGATAAATACCAGTGGCTGAGCCAGAGCGAATTTGTGGATATCATCTCCATTTCCCAAATGACCCCCGGGCCCATCGCCATCAACTCGGCTACCTTTGTGGGACAGCGGGTGGCGGGGCTGCCCGGCGCCCTGGTGGCCACCCTGGGCTGTATTCTCCCCGCCTGCATCATCGTCCTGGCTGCGGCCCGGTTTTACTATAAGCACCAGCAGCTGACGGTGGTGCAGGGGGTGCTGGATGGCCTGCGGCCGGCCATCATCGCCCTTATTGCGGCGTCCGGCGTATCCATCCTCTCCCTGGCCCTCTGGCCGTCCGGATTTTCCCTGCGGCCGGCCGATTTGGACTGGGCGGCTCTGCTGCTGGCCGGGGGCTGCTTATTTATCCTGCGCCGTTGGAAGGCGAGTCCCGTCCTGGTTATGCTGGGGGCCGGGGCTATGGGGATCATTTTGTACTGGACGGGCCTGCTGCCGGGTGTATAATAGAGGTACCAACCGAAAGACAGGAGCGGTAATCCATGCCCTACTTTTCCATGCTCATAAAGCCCGCCTCTTCCCTTTGCAACATGCGGTGCAAATACTGTTTCTATGCCGACGTCAGCGACAGCCGGGCGGTCAAATCCTACGGCGTCATGACGGGCGACACCGCCCGGCTGCTCATCGACCGGGGCCTGGAACAGGTGGGCCAGAAGGGGACGCTGCACTTTGCCTTTCAGGGAGGCGAACCCACCCTGGCGGGCCTTCCCTTTTTCGAGGATTTTGCCGCCTATGCCGCCGCCCGCAAACCGACCGGCGTCAAAATTGAATATTCCATCCAGACAAACGGTTATTTATTAGATGACGACTGGTGCCGCCTTTTCAAGCAGTACGGCTTTCTGGTGGGCCTGTCCTTCGACGGCACCCCCGACCTCCACGACTTCCTCCGGCTGGACAGCGCCGGGGCGGGCACGGCCAAGCGGGTGCTGGCGGCGGCCAGGCGCATGGACGCCCAGGGGGTGGACCACAACATCCTGACGGTTATCACCCGCCAGGCGGCCAAGCACCCCCGGCAAATTTTTACCTTCCTGCGCAAATCCGGCTTCGGGTTTGTCCAGTTTATTCCCTGCCTGCCCCCCTTTGAAAAGGACGGCACCCCGCCGGCCTACGCCCTTCCCCCCCGGCTGTACGCCTCCTTTTTAAAGGAGGCCTTCGCCCTCTGGCGGGACGCCCTTTTGGACGGGACGTACATCAGCGTCCGCCTCTTCGACAACCTGACCCGCATGGCGGCCGGCGGGCCGCCCGAGCAGTGCGGTATGCTGGGACGCTGCCAGGCCCAGTTTGTGGTGGAGGCCGACGGCGGGGTCTACCCCTGCGACTTTTATGTGCTGGACGAATACCGCATGGGTTCCATACAGCAGGCGGATTTCGCCGCCCTGATAAAAAGTCCCGCCCTGGCCGCATTCTTACAGCCCCGGCCCCGGAACCCCCGCTGCGACGCCTGCCCCTTTCTGCCGATTTGCGGCGGCGGCTGCCGGCGGTACCGGGACTTCTATTTTTCCGAGGAGGGCTACTGCCCCTACGCCGATTTTCTGGCGGCCTGCTGGCCGGACATCCGGCGGCTGGCCGCACAGCTACGATAACCCTTACATACAAAGGAGGAAATTCCCATGTCCAACCGTCCCAACCTGGTCTATGTCTTCGCCGACCAGCTTCGCTGCTTCTCCTGCGGCTACGCCGGCGACCCCCGGGCCAAGACCCCCAACATCGACTGCTTGGCCGCCGAGAGCGTAGACCTCTGCAACGCCGTATCCGGCCACCCGGTCTGCGCCCCCTACCGGGCCTCCCTTTTCACCGGCAAGTACACCACCTCCACCGGCATGGTCATCAACGAAATCCGTATGAACCCCGACCACCGCTGCATCGGCCACGTCCTGCAGGAGGGCGGGTATGAGACGGCCTACATCGGCAAGTGGCATCTTTACGCCAACGAGTGGGGCAATCACTACGACCCCAAAAACTCCTACATCCCCGCAGGTCCCGACCGGCTGGGCTTCGACGGCTTTTTCGCCGCCTACAATTTCCACCACGAATATTACGGAGAACACGCCTATTATCATCTGGATTCCCCCGAGAAAATCTACGCGGAGGGCTACGAGCCCGACGTCCAGACCGACCTTGCCATCGGACAGCTGGAGCGGCTGGCGGCCGGGGACAAGCCCTTTGCCCTCTTCCTTTCCATCGGCACGCCCCACGATCCCTGGACGCCCGACAATGTGCCGTCCGCCTATCTCCGGCGGTTCCGGGATGTGGATTTCGAGCTGCCGCCCAACTATCTGCCGGACAACGACCCCCACGCCGATATGTGGGCCCGGCTGTCCGAAGAGGAGCGGCGGGAACTGAAAGACTGGATGCGGGTTTACTACGCCATGACGGCCAACCTGGACGACAATATCGGCCGCATCCGGACGGCGCTGGACGAACTGGGGCTTGCGGATAACACCATCCTGGTCTTTACCTCCGACCACGGGGAGCTTTTCGGCGCCCACGGCCGGCGGGCCAAAAACATCTTTTACGAGGAGGCCGTGCGGGTGCCCTTCCTCATCCGCTGGCCGGGGCATACCCAGGCCGGCACCCGCTGCGACGCCTGCCTTAACACGGTGGACATCATGCCCACCCTGCTGGATATGATGGGCCTGCCCATACCCGACGGCGTGGAGGGCATGTCCATAGCCCGGCGGGTACAGGGCCTGCCCGGCCCCGAGCCGGATTTTGCCTGGATGATGTGCACCGGCGCCACAGCCGACTTCCAGGACGGCTGTGAGTGGCGGGCCATCCGGGACAAGCGGTATACCTATGCCATCTTCCAGTCGGATAAATCCGAGCTGCTCTTTGACAATATCAAGGACCCTTATCAGATGCACAATCTTATAGACCGAAAGGAATACGCCCAAATCGCGGCGGAATTCCGCCGGATGCTGAAAGGGCAGCTGGAAAAATATAAGGATGTCTTCCCGCCCTGTTCTTACTATAAGGGACGCTGGGTGGATGAAAACCGTCTGATTCAGAAGACCGCCACCCTGCATACCGATTTGGAGCTGTAGGCCGCAAAGCAGGAACGGATTAATATAAATGGGGCCGGAGCACAAAGCGGCTCCGGCCCTGTTAATGCAAGAAGATGCCCTTGGCGCTGGCACAAAGCGAAACGCACCCCACAAAAGTGAGGTGCGTGTCTTGGGAACGACAGCTTACCGCTTGGAAACGTCGACTAAAAAGCCGCCCTAAGCGTCAATAAAAAGGCAAATAAAAACGCAGCCGACGGATTCGTTTTCGGGCTATTCGCCCCTAGGGCCGGCGGCACCTTTGAAAGACGGGGCCGCCTCAAAACCTGCGGCCCTGTCTTTTTCAGGCTGTTTGACATATTCTACCGCCGCTTACCCGGCGCAGCAGCAGTATTCCCGCACCCGACAGAAGGGTCAGCGCCAAAACAGACAAGACGGGCCAGCTGTCCCCCGTTTTAGGCGAAACGCCTTTATAATCGTCTGCGTTCTCTGTTCTGCCGGCATCCGATATCTGTTCGGAATCAGAGGTTTCGTCCGGGTCGGCCGTGTCGTCCGGGTCGGTTGTATCGTCCGGGTCGGCAGGCTTCTCCTCCAACTGTTCCAGAGCCGCCTGCAGCTCGGCCGCAGCGCTGTCAACCAGCGGCTGGTCATCCTCCGAAAGCCCCTCGTCCTCCAACAAACTGTCGGCCTCTTGCAGGGCGGCCGTTAAGACCTGAACCGACGCATCAGTATATAGGCTGGCGTCAATTTGGTTTGCCCTGGCGACCAGTTCGGCCAGCAAGGTTTTGTCGGCTTTATAGCGCAGTCTGCCCATAGCCGCCGTCAGGCTATCGATGGCTTCGGTGATTTCGGGTTCCATGGCATCCGGATCATCATGGACTTTTCCTGCCGTCTCCCAATCTGCCAAGAAGGCCTCCTTCTCTTCCCCGTCTACATACTGCTCCAGCCGCTCCTGCATCTCGCCGGCCAGGTCCAGGACCTTTTTCAGCATCGTTTTATCCCCGGCCTGGAATCCCAGCTTCTGCACCTCATGCAGCAGGGTTTGCCACACAGAGTCCACTGCTGTCTGGTCGGCCTCCGGATCGGCGTAAACCCGCTTCGCCTCCGCCAGGGCCGCGTCAAAGGATTCCTGCACGCTGGGAATTGCGCCGTCGTATTCGCCGTCGGCCTTGGACTCCTCCGCCATATGGATTCATATCGCTCTATTCGCACCTATGATGGTGTTTACACAGATTTTGGGACACACCCTGGGGAATCTGCAAAACCAATCTCCTAGTCCCTGAATCTCTCTCGCCTTTTTTCAGTCTCACATCATTGACAAACCTACAGAAAGCAGGCACAGAGAGACATCGGCAGCGCCCAAGCTGTCAGCATCTCTCTGCGCCTGCTTCTTAGTGAAGGGGCTGGGGAGTTCAAACCCACCGACGAAGCGGATGCGGATCTCTTCTTTGGAGAGGACAGTTACTCGTTCAATCACCCGGTACACCAGGGTGTCGGAATACTCCGTAAGGTCGAGATCTTCTGCGGAGATGAGGGCCATGATTTCC
>CAJFVX010000049.1 GCA_904420585.1 Candidatus Howiella intestinavium
AACCCGCATGAATACTAAGAAAAAAGGGTTGACATCTTTTTTGTCAACCCTTCATGGTGGAGGCGAGGGGAGTCGAACCCCTGTCCAGAAACCTATTCTCACGGGCATCTCCGAGCGCAGACGATGCTTTGGAATTCCCTCCCACAGCGCGCCCGTCGTCAGGCTCGCCGGTTTGGTAGCCTCCCCGTCATGGCCGGAGGAGAGGCAGCCTCCGGCTCACGTTCACCGCTAATCGACGCCCACCCCGGACCGCGGTACTTCCGGTTAGGACGGCAGCCTATTTAGGCCGCGAGAGCAACAGTATTGTTGTCCGTTAATTTTAAGGTGCGGATTTTATAGCGGTCCCGCCCCGCTGCTCGCTTCCCATGATGCAAAATCCCTGTCGAAACCTTTACGCCCCCATATCTGTATTTCCAAGCGCCTACCGGTTCTGCTCCTTCAGCGCCCGTTCCACATCCCGCTTGGCTGCTCTTACGGCCATATCCGCCCGCTTATCATACAGCTTCTTGCCCCGGCACACCCCAAGCTGCACCTTAACAAGGGAACCCTTGAAGTACAGCGACAAAGGGATAAGCGTCAGCCCCTGCTGCTTGACCAGGCCAAACAACCGCAGGATTTCCCGCTTGTGCAGCAGCAGCCGGCGGGGCCGGGACGGCGCGCGGTTAAAGATATTCCCGTGCTCATATGGGCTGATGTGCATGCCGTTGACCACCATCTGCCCTTCCTCCACGGAACACCAGGCGTCCTTTAAATTGACGCCCCCCTGGCGGATGGATTTGACTTCTGTGCCGCAAAGTTCGATACCGGCCTCCAGGGATTCCTCCACAAAGTAATCGTGAAAGGCCTTCTTATTGGTTGTTATGGTCTTGGTATTCTCCTTCCCCACCGGTATCCCTCCCTTCTTCGGCGGCGTGGATGTAGACAAATTAGAGTATACCACAACCCCGGCTAAAGTCAAGAAAAGCCGGACAGTATTTCTCCCAGACCTGCTTTTTGCACCTGCCGCGATTGACTTTCCCAGCCGTCTTTTTTATAATAAAGTATTATAGGAAGAAGGCGCATTATGATTATTGACTTTCACACCCATGTTTATCCCGATAAAATTGCCGATAAGGGCGTTTCCTACATCGGAGATTTTTACGGCTTCGAACTCCACACCCCCGGCACCATCCAGCATCTCTCTGCCTGCTGCAAGGAGGCCGGCGTGGCAAAAAAAGTGCTGCTGGCCGTATCCATCCGGCCGGATCAGGTGGATTCCATCAATCACTGGCTGCGGGGCCTGTTGGACGAAAACACCTTTGGGTTCGGCGCCCTGCATCCCCATACCGAAGACCCCATAGCCTGCCTGGAGCACTTTCGAGAGTGGGGATTTTCCGGCGTAAAATTCCATCCCGACATGCAGACCTTTGAGCTGGACGACCAGCGGATGTTCCCCGTCTACGCCTGGTTGGAAGAACACCGGCTCCCGGTCTACTTCCACATGGGGGATCCCCGGTACGATTATTCCCGGCCCTACCGCCTGGCCCGGGTGCTGGACAGGTTTCCGGGACTTATCGCCATCGCCGCCCACCTGGGGGGATACTGCCGCTGGGAAGAGGCCGAAAGCTGCCTAAAAGGCGCCCAGGTTTATTACGATACCTCCAGCGCCCTGGCCTTTATGGATCCCGGGCGGGCCACCGAAATCATCCTGGGACACGGCACGGATAAGGTGCTTTTCGGCACCGACTACCCCGTTACCAACCAGGCCGACGAACTGGAACGTTTTTATAAACTGGCCCTCACCCCCGACCAGCAGAAAGCTATCCTGGGGGACAATGCCTGCCGGCTGCTGGGCATTTAGGAAGAAAGGAGGAATCCGGTGGCCATCTTCAAGCATATGACCGAAAAGCAGCGCAACCGCTATCTGCTGACGGTGGAACTGCTGCTGGTTCTTCTCCTTTCGGCCGGCCTGTTCTTCGGCATCAGCGTCGTGCGGAAGGACGCATATCTGGACACGCTCCATTGGCCGGACACCGACTTCCTGCCCGGATTTTCCAACGCCGCCCCCGTGCTGGACTGCCTGCTGACGGGCGGAATGGATGCGGATGACGCCGTCCTGGCCGCCTCCCTGCAAAGCGTGGTAAACAAAACCCAGCCGCGGATTTACCTTTCGGAGAAAGACCCTGCGTCCGACAGGGCGGCCTATGCCCTCTCCTTGAAATTTCATACGCCCACCGACGACGTCTACGCGTTATTGAATACATACATGGATGAATTTGACGGATTGGTAATATGGGATTCCGCCCTTCCGGATACGCTGCATCTGGCCGCCGTCATAGGCGTCGACAAGCGCTGTCTGGTGGTAAACGGTGAACAGGCTGCCGGCCTGTCGGAAAGGTACTCGCTGCCTGTTATAGAAGATCTGCGGGGGCGCTTTACCCACCGCCTGCAGGTGTATGAAGCCATGCTGGAGGAATATGGGGACAAAACCTCTTCCCGGCTGCTGGTGGGCTGCGATCCCACGGATTCCGCCGCGCTCTGGGATTACGCGGCGGCGGTGGGGGCCCTGCGGGTCTGGCTGGACCCCGGCGTCCCGGAGGAGGCCGCCCTGCTGGAAAAATTTCTGCAGCGCATGCCGGCCGGGAAATCGGTATATCTGGGGGATTGGCCGGATGCGGAGACCGGCGTAAAACTGGCCAGCCAATACGGCGTCACCACCCTTTCCGGGACGGGAAATCTGAGTGTATATGCGGCTGTGCCGCACGCCGCAGCCGATGAGAATGATGCAGAGCCGGAAGAAGATACACCGCTGACGGTTTTAGAACCGGAAAACTGCCTGTACATCGCCCTTGTGGCGGGCAGCGGGACGCTGGAGGAAAACCTCCAGCGTCTGCCGGAGGTCTGGGAAAATTCCCGGGAAAGCCAGCTGCCCATAAGCTGGAACCTTTCCCCCGCCCTGCCCCACATGGCGCCCGCCCTGCTGGACGACCTGAAGGAAACCGCATCCGGACTGGACTGCTGGGTAAATCCGACGGCCGGATTCGGCGATTTTTCCCCTTCTGTCTGGCAGGACGGCAAGGCGCTGCTGCAGTTTTTAAAGCGCGCCGACGGCTATGCCGGCGCCCTGCCCTATCCCGTCTTTACCCTGCCGGCCGGCTGGGCGTCGGGCCTCTCCCCCTCGGGCGCAGAGGGACTGGCGACACTCTATGCGGAAAACCTTCCCCATCTGCAGGTCCTGCTGGATCCGGATGCGTCCGATACTGCCTACACCGAGCAGCTGCTGCGGCTTCCCCTGCATACGGCCCAGTCGGCAGAGGAGCTGGACACCCTGTGCCGGCAGCTTGCGGCGGATTATGCCGGCGGCGGCCCGGCCTTCGCCGTTATCCGGACGCCTCTTTTGGATTTTTCGGCCTACCAAAAGGCAGCCGCCCTGGCTGAACAGACGGGCAAACAGGTCCGATTCGTAACCGTATCGGATATGGCGGCTCTGGCCCGGGGACAGTACGAGGCCGCCGGCGCTTCCCCTGCCGCTGATAATACAGAACGGAGGGCTTTTGCCCATCCATGGTCCCCCTATGATTTGGAAGGCGTGGAAGTTTCTTCCTCCGGGCCTTCGCCCTGGCGGTATGTGGGGGCAGGCGCCGTATGTCTGCTGGGCGTTTCGGCTGCGCTGCTGCAATTTTACCTGCTGGAAAAGGCACGGAAACGCAAAAAATCCTCCCAGGCATCCTAAACAAGCCGCCCGCCGGGAAACAATTCCTGGCGGGCGGCATTTCTGTTCGGTTTTATACGCAGCCTCAGCGCACCGGCTGATAGTCTATCTCGGATTCCGTATCGGTCTGTTCCAGCTTGAAAATCACCGGACGCAGACCGTCGTTGCAGCTGCAGATGGCCACGCCGGGCACCCGGATCCAATCGCCGTAATAAAAGGTATCCTTCCCCGCGCCGTGGGCCAGGGCAAACACGTATTGATAGATGGCTTTCCAGGCCTCGTCGCAGAAGCCCTCCGGCTTGGCGTAATCCGCGTAGAACACCTGGCCTTCCCGCAGCATGGGACATGCCTTGAGGCCCTCCGCCCCGTATTCCGCCGCCAGCTCCTTGTCCAAAGTGGTTTTCAGCACCGTAATTCTAACCTTTTTCATGTCTTTTCATCCCTTCTGCCCGTCTGCCCTTATTGTATCACCTTTGCTCCTGGGGAACAAGGCTGGGCGTTTCCTTTCCCCTCGCGGTGCAGGGCCAGGGCCAGCACCAGGACAACGGGGAAAATAAGGGCCGCCAAAATCCCGATTTCCAGGCGGTTTCCCGCCGCCTCGGATACAAAGCCAACCAGCGCCGGACCGGCCATGCAGCCCACGTCGCCGGCCAGGGCCATGAGGGCGAACATAGCCGTGCCGCCGCCCCGTATTTCCTCGGCCGCCATGCTGAAGGTGCCCGGCCAGAGCACCCCCACGGCCACGCCGCAGAGGGCGCATCCCACCAGTCCAAGAATGGGCAGGGGCGACAGGGCCGCCAAAAGATAGCTGACGATACACAGCAGACCGCTGCACAAAAGGACGGTGCGGATGGATATGCGCTCGCTCCATTTGGCGTAGACCACCCGGGTGGCGCCCATGAGGACGGCAAAGGCGCAGGGGCCGGCCAGGTCGCCTACCGCCTTGGTGACCCCCAGGCCGGACTCGGCAAAGGCCGACGCCCACTGGCTGATGGACTGCTCACAGGCTCCGGCGCAGATCATAAAGAGCACCAGCACCCAGAACCGCTTCATTTTCATCAGCTGTCCCGGCTTCATGCTCCCCGCCGCTTCCTCCATGGTGCGGATGGGGACGAAGGCGCAGTAAAAGGCGTTGCAGAGGGGAATGACCGCCCAAAGCAGGGAAAGCACCTTCCAGTTTTCGATGCCGAAGCAGACGAAAAAGCCGGTGCTGGCCAGAATGACAAAGACGCTGCCCCAGCAGTAGAAGGAATGGAGCAGGCCCATAACCGCCTTTTTGCGCGTGGTGGGGCAGGCCTCCACCAGGGGGCTGACCAGAACCTCGATAAGCCCGCCGCCTATGGCGTAGGTCATGACCGATATGACCAGGCCGGCATAGGCGTTGGGCAGCAGCTCGGGCAGGAAGGTCAGGCCCGCAAGGCCCAGGGCCGCGCAGACATGGGCGACCACCAGAGGGATGCGGTAGCCGATTTTGTCGATAAAGTGGGAGGCCAGCCAGTCGATAAGCAGCTGGAGGCCAAAGTTGGCGGTTACCAGCAGGGCGATTTTGTCCAGGGAAATTCCGTAGGATGTATGAAAGGTCAAAAACAGCAGCGGCGCAAAGTTATTCAGTATGGCCTGCACCACGTAGCCGATAAAGCTGGCGGCAATGGTATGCCGGAACCGGTTTTTCATAGGCAGCATCCTCCTGCACAGGAAAAGATCTACTCGATTATACCAGCCTTACCATCCCTTTACAAGCAAATTGTGATAAATCTGTATCTTTTCAGAATCAGACAAAAACAGCGCCCGGATTCTCGCCTGCTCCCTGCCCGGGTACCGGTCGGCAGGGCGTCCGCCGACAGCGCAGAAAGCCGCCTGCCGGAGAACCGGCGGGCGGCTGTGGCTGTATAGGCGTATGTTTACGGCTGCGGGTCGGCGGCCGGCGGCTCGGCCGTCTCTTCCTCGTCATAGTAGCGGCCCGGTTTAAAAATATCTCCCGGCCACTGGACGTCCAGATAATAGCAGATCCGCACAATATACTCCATGTCGAAATCCACTTGGATGTCGCAGGCTTCCAAAATCTGAAAAATATACAGGGGGACGCCCGACCGCTCCGACAGTTCGGCAAAGGTCATCCCCTGCTGCCGGCACCGGCCTTGGATGTTTTTAAACAAGATTTCCCTGTCCCGGCGTATACGCGCCAGGAGTTCCGGATCGTCGGTATAGTTCATCCTTCCTCACCTCTTATATACTACTTAATGCTTCTTTATGATATTTTGTCCGATTCTGCCACTTTATGGAATATTTTGTAGTATTCTCTAGGTGAGGTGTTGAAATTGAGGCCGTTAAAACAGAAGGTAAGTATTACGCTGGATATAGACATTATCGAGAAAATCAAAGTATTATCCGAGGAGTGCGATCGCTCCTTTTCTCAATATATCAATCTGATTTTAAAGGAATATCTGAGCAGGGCCTTATCGGATAAGCGGCAGCCTCACCGATAACAGCATAGCATATACATTTCCCTTTCTGGTGGTTTTCTTATATAATTCTACAAAGTAGTATTTTCGCTCCTCCGACGGGAGCTGCCGGAGTCTCCCCCTCCGCAGCCCCCTGCTTCCATACAAAGATCCCCCGGCGCCGTTTGGTACGTGCGCCGGGGGATTTCCCTTTACAATATACTGTTGAGAAAATTCCTGCACCGTTCGGTGGCGGGATGGCTGAAAAAGGCCTCGGGGGTGTTTTCCTCAATCATCTGGCCGTCGTCCATGAAGATGACCCGGGAGGCCGCCTCCTTGGCAAAGCCCATTTCATGGGTGACCACCACCATGGTCATGCCCTCTTTGGCCAAATCCCGCATGACCTCCAGCACCTCCCCCACCATCTCGGGGTCCAGGGCCGAGGTGGGTTCGTCGAAGAGCATGACGTCGGGCTCCATGCACAGGGCCCGCACAATAGCGATACGCTGCTTCTGCCCGCCCGAAAGCTGGGAGGGATAGGCGTCGGCCCGGTCGGCCAGGCCCACCCGCTTCAGCAGCTGCATGGCCTTTTCCTTCGCCTGCTCCGCGGTCAGGCCGTGGAGCTTCATGGGGGCGATGGTCATATTTTTCATAACGGTCATATGGGGGAACAGGTTGAACTGCTGAAAGACCATGCCCATCTTCTGCCGGTGCTGATTGATGTCCACCTTGGGGTCGGTGATATTGACCCCCTCAAAGATGATCTCGCCGCTGGTGGGTATCTCCAACAGGTTCAAAGACCGCAGGAAGGTGGATTTCCCCGAGCCGGATGGCCCGATGATGACCACCACTTCCCCCTTGTGGATTTGGGTGCTTACGCCGTCCAGGGCGTGGAGTTCGCCGAAATGCTTATGCAAATCTTTTACGGTGATCAAAGCCTCAGTGCTCACTGTTGCGCAGCCTCCTTTCCAGCAGGGATACCAGCTTGGTCAGGCCCATAACCATCACCAGGTAGATAATCGCCACGCTGACCATGGGGAACAGGGCCTGATAGGTCTGGCTTTGAATCTGGGTGGCGGCCCGGGTCAAATCCTGGCCGGCTATGTAGCCCACCACCGAGGTTTCCTTCAGCAGGACGATAAACTCGTTGCCCAGCGCGGGCAGGACATTCTTGAAGGCCTGGGGCAGGATGATGTGGATCATGGTGCTGGCATAGCTGAAGCCTAAACTCCGGCCGGCCTCAAACTGGCCCTTGTCGATGGACATGATGCCCGAGCGGAATATCTCGGCCACATAGGCGGCCGAATTCAGACCGAAGGTGAGCACGGCCACGAAAAACACGCCGCCGTCCCCCCGCAGGGAGGTAAAGATGACAAAGTTAAAAATCAGCAGCTGCACAATAACCGGCGTACCCCGGAAGACGGTGAGGTACACCTTGCAGAATCCGTTTAAAAAGCACAGGATAAACCGTCCCACCGGATTGCCCTTGCGCAAATCCTGCTGCCGGTCGGCGGTGGAACGCACCACCGCAATCAGGAAACCCAGGACAAAGCCTATCATAACAGCCAGAACGGTTATTAAAATGGTTTGTCCCAAACCCTTGAGAATCATCATGTACCGATCCTCGGCTATAAAGGTCTGGTAAAAGGGATCGGCGATGGCGTCCTGCCACCACTGGGCGATGCCGTCCACGGCATTCACTCCTTTTCAATATGGATTGTCCGCCCAGCGGACGGAAACAAAAAAGGCTGCCGGATAAGACAGCCTTTTTACCTGCAGGATTCCCCGGCGGCCTATTTCTCGCGGACGATGATAACCTGCTTGGAGGTGGCATATGTATCGCTGAAGTCCACGTTCTGCAGCCGTTCCTCGGTAACCGTCATGCCGGCGGCGCCGAAATCAGCCTTACCGGAATCCACGGCCGGAATGATGGAGTCAAACTCCATATCGGTGATTTCCAGGGAATAGCCCAGCCGGTCGCAGATGGCCTGG
This sequence comes from Candidatus Howiella intestinavium, assembly GCA_904420585.1. Classification (GTDB taxonomy): domain Bacteria; phylum Bacillota; class Clostridia; order Oscillospirales; family Acutalibacteraceae; genus Howiella; species Howiella intestinavium. The sequence continues at coordinate 8,125 of CAJFVX010000049.1, forward strand.
GCAATATCCGGGTCGATGCCCACGATCTTATCTCCCTGGGTGGACTCATAGGGCGGGAAGGTGGCGTTGGTGGCCATGGTCAGGGTGCCCTTGGAGCGGTCCACACCCTCGGGAGAAACATAGGGAGACTCGCCGGCATTCTCGCCGATCCAGTTGTCGATAATGGACTGGAGGGTGCCGTCCTCCTTCATATCAGCCAGGGCGCCGTTGATGGCCTCCGTAAGTTCGGTGTTGCCCTTCTTGATGCAGAAAGCGTAGGACTCGGGGTCGAATTTATCATCCAGAATGGTCAGGCCCTCGTTGGCGGCCACATAACTCTTGGCCGGCTCCTCGTCGATGATAACGGCATCCACCTTACCCTGGGCCAGGGCCTGGACAGCGTCCATACCCTTGTTATACCGCATGACGGTGGCGCCCTGCTCCTCGTACTCGGCGGCGTTTACAATATCGCCGGTGGTGCCGGTCTGCACGCCGATAACCTTGCCGGGCAGATCGTCCTTGCTGAAAACCTGGTTGGCAGGCACGCTGCTGCATCCGCATACGCCGAGGGCCAGTACAGCGGCCATGGCCAGAGCGAGTAACTTTTTCATGTCAACATCCCCTACAATTTAATATAAATTTTACCTTCTATAAAGATACTCTCTCACCCGACAAAAGTCAATAGCGAAAGGGCGATTTTTGTATAATTATTCGTTCGCATCCCCTTTTTTCCCCTCCGATTCGGCAACGGCTGCAAGGAAATCCAGTATCTTTTTGGGCGGATGCAGGGCGTAGAGCAGGCCGTAGGGGATGGCATATTCCCACTCCACCGGGATGGTTACGAGGGATGGATGAATATCCTTCCAGCATGCAAGGCTTAAAAGCAGGTTGCCGGTCTGCTCGCAGCGGTTGAAGACCTGGATGTCGTAATAATGCCCTGTGTCCTCGAGGTGGATTTGGGGGTGGTTCTGCTCCAAATCATGGCGCAGAAAATCGTTGAGGGGCGAATCCCCCGGCGTCACCATCATGAGAGTTTCGCCGTATAAATCGGATATCCGCAGCTTTTTGCGGGAGGCCAGCCGGTGCCCCACCGGCACGGCCACGCATTTGGCGTAGGCGCCCAGCCGGTACATATTGCAGCGGTCCAGCCACTGGAGGGAGTCGCAGACGCCCACGATAAAATCAAAATCCCCGCCGATGCGCTCGATGACCGACAGGATGCCCGTATGGTCGTCCTCAAAGGGTACGATTTGGATTTTAAACCGGGGGAATCGGTCGCTGAGCCGGTACCAGATATCCATAAAGGGCTTGCAGGGATTCAGCATGGAGGTGCCCACCCGGATAACCTGGCTCTGCTCCCCCGCGATTTTCTTCGCCTTCTCCACCGCCCGCTCCGAATAGGCCATCATAAACTTGGCGTCCTTATAGACCGACTCGCCGCAGGGAGTGGGCGTAATCCCGTGATTCGTCCGGTTGACCAGCTGCAAATCCAGCTGCTTTTCCAAAAGGTTCAGCTGCTTCATGACGGCGGTGGGGGTCAGATACAGGCGCTCGGCCGCCCTGCTCAGGCTGCCGCAGTCCACCACGGCGATAAAGGTCTTCAGCAATCGGTTGTACATCCGCCCGCCTCCTGTATTTACTTTTGGTTTATACCATTTTAAATATTCGGAGATTCCCTGTCAAGAGGGAAAGGGATATAATCGGGATAAAGAAAAACGGCGGCGCCAGGCCGCACCCAGGAGGTATCCATCATGCCAGCCATTGTGCTGTATTTTTCCCGCGCCGGGGAGAACTACGTATCCGGCGCCATCCGGGATCTGCCCCAGGGCAATACCGAAATCGCCGCAGAGTATATCCGGGAGATGACCGGGGCGGATGTATTTAAAATCGAGCCGGCCGTCCCTTATGCCGCGGATTATTCCACCTGCATCGAGCAGGCGAAAAACGACCAGAAGCGGGACGCCCGCCCCGCCCTGGCCGCCCTGCCCGGGGACCTTTCTGGCTATGACCTGGTTTACCTGGGGTATCCCAACTACTGGGGCACTATGCCCATGCATGTCTTCACCCTGCTGGAGGGCCTGGATTTATCCGGCAAGGTCATCAAGCCCTTCTGCACCCACGAGGGCAGCGGGATAGGGCGCAGCGAGGCCGACATCCGCCGGCTCTGCCCCGGGGCCGACGTCCGGCCGGGGCTCAGCATACAGGGCGGCCGGGTGAAAAACGCCGAAAAGGCAATCCGGAAGTGGCTGGCGGAATAAAAGCCAAACCCAACCTATTATAAAAGGAGTGCTTGCAGTATGGAAAACAAAAACCTCAGCGTATTCCCCATGGGGGAAAAGAACGACGCCTACGCCCAGTATTTTATCGGGCAGAGCTATCTCTGCCCCCTGTCCCGGGAACAGGTAGGTATCGCCAACGTCACCTTTGAGCCGGGCTGCCGGAACAACTGGCACATCCACCACGCCAAAACGGGCGGCGGCCAGATTTTGCTGGTTACCGCCGGACGGGGCTACTACCAGGAATGGGGCCAGCCCGCCCGGGAGCTGCATCCGGGAGACGTGGTCAACATCCCCGCCGGCGTCAAGCACTGGCACGGCGCCGCGCCCGACAGCTGGTTTGCCCACCTGGCTGTGGAGGTGCCGGGGGAGGAAACCTCCAACGAATGGCTGGGGCCGGTTTCCGACGCCGACTACGGCAAGCTGAAATAATACTAATAACAGGAGGTCAGATATATGGAATACGTAACCTTAAACAACGGCGTCAAAATGCCCATTTTAGGCTATGGCGTGTATCAGGTAGACCCCGCCGAATGCGAGCGGTGCGTACTGGACGCCATCGACGTGGGGTATCGCTCCATCGACACTGCCCAGGCCTATTACAATGAGGAGGGCGTGGGCAGCGCGGTGGCCAAATGCGGGGTACCCCGGGAAGAGCTTTTTTTGACCACCAAGGTCTGGATCAGCAACGCGGGGTACGAAAAGGCCAAAAAGTCCATCGATGAATCCCTGCAAAAGCTGCGCACCGACTATGTGGATTTATTCCTTATCCACCAGCCCTTCGGGGACTATTACGGCACCTACCGCGCCCTGGAGGAGGCCTACAAAGCCGGGAAAATCCGGGCCATCGGCGTCAGCAACTTCTACCCCGACCGGTACATTGACCTGGCCCATTTCAGCGAGGTGGTGCCGGCCGTAAACCAGGTGGAGACCCATGTCTTCCAGCAGCAGAAGGCCGCCCGGAAGGTCATGGAAAAGCACGGCACGCAGATTGAGTCCTGGGGCCCCTTCGCCGAGGGGAAAAACGGCCTGTTCACCAACGCCGTCCTGGGGGAAATCGGGAAAAAGCACGGCAAGACCGTGGCCCAGACCGCCCTGCGCTTCCTGATTCAAAGCGGCGTGGTGGTTATCCCCAAGTCGGTGCGCAAGGAGCGTATGCAGGAGAATTTCGATGTATTCGACTTTGCCCTGTCCGAGGAGGAGATGCGGCAAATCGAGGCGCTGGACACCGCCCAAAGCCTCTTTTTCTCCCACTACGATCCCGACACCGTGGAATGGTTTATGAGCTTTGCAAAATAAATACAAAAAACGCCCCTAGGGAAGCCTGCCGCAGACTGGAAAATCCGGCCTGCGGCACTGCCCCTGGGGGCTTTTTTCAGTTTTGCCCTCCTGCATCTGTCAGGGGGAAGGAAACCTTCATGCGCAAAAGGTTGGGCCCTGGGAGGGTCGCCTGGATTTTGCCCTGGTGGGCCTCCACAATCGCCTTGGCGATGGACAGCCCCAGGCCGTACCCGCCCACCTGGGAATTCCGGGATTTATCCGCCCGGTAAAACCGGTCGAACAGCCGCTGCAAATCCTCCGGCGCCATGGCGTCCACCGTGTTTTCCACCGTCAGACAGAGGGACTTTGCCGGACGCTGGGGCGCCAGTTCCACGGTTATAAAGCCTTTTTCGGAGGAATATTTCAAAGCGTTGTCCAGCAGGATGGACACCAGCTGCCGGAGGGTCTTCTCGTCCCCGCAGACCGACAGCATAGGCTGGATTCGCAGGGTCAGCGTCTTGCCCTGGGCCGTGGCCGGGCCCTGGAAGGACTGGGCCGTCTCATAGACCAAATCCGAAAAGGGCAGGGCTATCCGGGCCGGCAGGGGCCGGTCCTCCTCCATCCGGGACAGGAGCACCAGGTCATTGGTCAAGTCGGCCAGCCGCCGGGTCTGGGCCTGGATGTCCCGCAGCCACTCGTTTTCCCCCAACTCCATTTCCAGAACCTCCACGTCGGCGTCTATGATGGTGACCGGGGTTTTCATCTCATGGCCGGCGTCGGTGATAAAGCGCTTCTGCTTCTCATAGCTTTCGGACACCGGGCGGATAATGCGCCTGGACAAAAGAAGGATTAGGCCGAATACGGCCAGCAGCCCCAGGGCGGAAATCCCGCAGCTCAATATAAGAAAGGTGCGGAAGGTGGAGAGATCCCGGCCGCAGTCCAAAAAGATAATCCGGGTCTGCCCCTCTTCCTCATACCGGACAAACCGGTAATCCCGCACAAATCCCCGCTGGGCCCCGTCCTGCCATACGCGCCGGGCCATTTCCGCCGCCCTGTCGGCGTCCACAGCCGCGATGCGCCCTGTGTCCACCGAAACCACATCCCCTTCCGCCGACAAAAGGGCCGAAAAATAGCGGGATTCATAGGGCAGCTCGGGAGAGGGCTGCCGCCCGTCGTGCCGGCCCGGGTCAAAGAACAGTTCCGGCCGGGGGAAAACGCCCCCGTTTTCCTGCAGGATGGCCAGGGTGCTGTCCGCCGCCGTGCGGATCTGCCGATAGTTTAAAAAGTTGACTACCCCCATAATGACCGCCAGCACCAGGAAAAGGGAGAGCATAGAGGCCGCCACCAGCTTGATGCGGAGTTTTTTTATCATCTGCTTTCCTCCAGGGAATACCCTACGTTCCGGGTGGCTTTAATCTGGATGTCTGCCTGCAGGGCCTCCAGCTTCTTGCGCAGATAGGAGATATACACCCACACCACATTGATTTCCGTGTCGCTGTCGTATCCCCAAATCCTGTCCATAAACTGCTCGGCCGACAGGATATGCCCCGGGTTGCGCATGAGCAGCTCCATCATCTGGTATTCCTTGTTGGCCAGGCGGAAGCTGCCGCTTTGGGAATAGAGGGTAAAGGTGGCGCTGTCCAGGGTTATATTCCCCACGTGCAGCTGGGAGGCGGTATGCACGCTCTGGCTGCGGGTCATGGCGCGGATGCGGGCCAGCAGTTCCTTGGCGGCAAAGGGCTTGGTTAAATAATCGTTGGCCCCGCTGTCCAGCCCCAGCACCTTGTCGTCCACCTCGGACTTGGCCGTCAGCAGCAAAACGGGGGTCCGGTCTCCCCGCTCCCGCATGTTTTTCAGCACCGTGATGCCGTCCATTTTCGGCATCATAATGTCCAGAATCACGCCGTCGTAATTTCCCGACGAAAGGTAGGCCAAGGCCTCTTCCCCGTCGTAAACCGCATCCACCGAATAGTTGTTTTTCTCCAGAATCGTCCCCACCGCTTTGGACAGGGATTTTTCGTCTTCCGCAAAAAGCAGCCGCATGGTATGCCTCCCTATTTTTCCTGCCGGCAGGTATTTTCATTCTGTCCTCAGCATACCGCCTTTACATTAACCCAAGTTAAAATAACGGGACAAAGGAGAGCTTTTCTCCCATAACCAGCAAGTCTATACAATCAGCATGGCATCCCCGAAGCTGAAAAACCGGTATTTCTCCTCCACCGCTTCCTTATACGCTGCCATGACCGCATCGTATCCCGCAAAGGCGGATACCAGCATAATCAGGGTGGATTCGGGCAGGTGGAAATTGGTGATGAGGCCGTCCATACATTTAAAAGTATAGCCGGGATAGATAAAGATGTCGGTGTCGCCGCTGCAGGCCTCCATGGGGCCGCCGTCGGCCGGGGCGGCGCTTTCCACCGTCCGGCAGCTGGTGGTACCCACGCAGATAACCCGTCCCCCCGCCGCCTTGGTGCGGTTGATGAGGTCGGCCGTCTCGGCCGGCATGTAGTACTGCTCGGTATGCATCTTGTGGTTTTCGATTTTCTCCTCCTTCACCGGCCGGAAGGTGCCAAGGCCCACATGCAGGGTCACATAGCCGATGGCAATGCCCTGCGCCTGGATATCCTCCAGCAGCTGGGGGGTGAAGTGCAACCCGGCGGTGGGGGCTGCGGCCGAGCCCAGCTCCCTGGAGTAGACCGTCTGGTACCGCTCCTTGTCCTGGAGCTTTTCGGTTATGTAGGGGGGCAGGGGCATCTGGCCGATGCGGTCCAGCAAATCGTAAAAGACCCCTTCATAGATAAACCGGATAAGGCGGTTGCCCCCCTCCAGCACCTCCAGCACCTCGGCGGTCATCAGGCCGTCGCCGAAGGAAAAACGGCTGCCCGGCCGGGCCTTTTTTCCCGGGCCCGCCAGGGCCTCCCACTCGTCCTTCCCCCGCTGCCGCAGCAGGACGAATTCCACCACCGCCCCGGTGGTTTCCTTGACCCCGAAAATACGGGCCGGCAGCACCCGGGTGTCGTTGAGGATAAGGCAGTCCCCCGGCCGCAGAAAGCGGGGCAGGTCGTAGAAGTGGTAGTGTCCGGTTTTCCCCGTGGATTTATCCAGGTACAGAAGCCGGGAATGGTCCCTGGGCTCTATGGGGGTCTGGGCAATCAATTCCTCCGGCAAATCGTAATAAAAATCGCTTTTTTTCATATGGTTTCACCTATTCTCCCGAATTTGCATAAAATGTATTTGACAAACATAAAGCGCGATGCTATGATAAAGAAAAAATAGATAAAAGATAGAGGCGCAGCGAAGATGAGTACCCCCTGCCGAGGCCGGCGGGCCGCTCCATAAGGCAGGCGGGAAAGGCGACGCTGCCGAAGACTGCCGTCCGGCGGGGCGGCCGTCTGATTGCATGGTAAAGAGCCATGCAATTGTCATCATTGTTCTATGATGGAGTGCTATCAGCCGGCTGCCGGGGTTTTTCCCCTTGCAGCAAACTCTATTATATTGCAAGGATGACCGGTTCGCAACCGGTTTTTTTATTGCCTTCATACCGGCGGACCGCTCCCCTTTGTTTATCGCAAGAAAGGATTGTGACTGTATGAAAACGTATCAGGTTGGCATTATCGGCGCCACGGGCATGGTGGGCCAGCGCTTCGCCACGCTGCTGGAGAATCACCCCTGGTTCCAGGTCAAGTGCCTGGCCGCCTCCGCCCGGTCGGCGGGTAAGACCTATAAAGAGGCTGTGGGCAGCCGCTGGGCCATGAAGACCCCCATGCCCGCCGCCATGGCCGATATGGTGGTGCTGGACGCCACGGCCGACATGGAAAAAATCGCCGGCATGGTGGACTTTGTCTTCTGCGCCGTGGACATGAAAAAGGATGAAATCCGCGCCCTGGAAGAGGCCTACGCCAAGCTGGAATGCCCGGTGGTATCCAACAACAGCGCCCACCGCGGCACCCCCGATGTGCCCATGATTGTCCCCGAACTCAACGCCGACCATGTGAAGGTCATCCCCTTCCAGCGCAAGCGGCTGGGCACCAAGCGGGGATTTGTGGCCGTCAAGTCCAACTGCTCCCTGCAAAGCTATGTGCCCGCCCTCTTCCCCCTGTCCGGCTTTGGGGTGGAAAAGGCCTTGGTCTGCACCTATCAGGCCATTTCGGGGGCCGGCAAAACCTTTGAAACCTTCCCCGACATTATCGACAACGTCATCCCCTACATCGGCGGCGAGGAGGAGAAATCCGAGCAGGAGCCTTTGAAAATCTGGGGCCATGTGGATGAGGAAAAAGGGGTTATCGTCAACGCCGACTCTCCCGCCTTTACCGCCCAGTGCCTGCGGGTGCCCGTGTCCGACGGGCATATGGCCGCCGTGTTTGCCAGCTTTAAAAACAAGCCCAGCAAGGAGGAAATCCTTTCCTGCTGGAAGAATTTTTCCGGCCGGGCCCAGGAGCTGCAGCTGCCCAGCGCCCCCAAGCAGTTCCTCCACTACTTCGAGGAGGATAACCTGCCCCAGACCAAGCTGCAGCGGGATTTGGAGGGCGGCATGGCCATCTCCATCGGCCGCCTGCGGGAGGATACCCAGTACGATTACAAGTTTGTCTGCCTGTCCCACAACACCCTGCGGGGTGCGGCCGGCGGCGCGGTGCTCATGGCCGAGCTGCTCTGCGCCGAGGGGTATATGGACTAAGTGCATCCGCCCTTCCGCATCTGCATAAGATGGGGTGAGGAATGGCTGCCTATCCCCTATCCAGCCGCAGGGGATGTCTTCATTCTACCGGCCGCGGCGGCGGCGGCCAAAGAGGAGATACGTCTATGAAAAAGACCATTTTTACCGGCGCAGGCGTCGCCATCGTCACGCCCATGCACGAGGACGGCTCCATCAACCTGGAGAAATTCAAGGAAATCATCGACCAGCAGATCGCCGGCGGCACGGATGCCCTCATCGTCTGCGGCACCACCGGCGAATCGGCCACCCAAAGCCATGAGGAGCATGTGGAGGTCATCAAGACCGCCGTGGAGCATACGGCCGGCCGGGTTCCGGTTATCGCCGGCACCGGCAGCAACGACACGGCCTATGCCCTGCATCTTTCCAAGGAGGCCGAGGCCCTGGGGGTGGACGGCCTGCTGATGGTCACCCCTTACTACAACAAGACCTCCCAGGCGGGGCTTATCCAGCATTTTACTTATGTAGCCGACCGGGTGAACACCCCCATCATCCTGTATAACGTCCCCTCCCGCACCGGCTGCAACATCCAGCCGGCCACCTACGCGGCCCTGGCTGAGCATCCCAACATTGTGGCCACCAAGGAGGCCAGCGGCAATATGTCCGCCCTGGTGGAGACCATCGCCCGCTGCGGCGACAAGCTGGATATTTATTCGGGCAACGATGACCAGGTGGTTCCCATTCTGTCCCTGGGGGGCAAGGGGGTCATTTCGGTGCTCTCCAACGTAGCCCCCCGCCCCACCCACGACATGGTGGCCAAATTCTTAGCGGGGGACGTGGAGGGCAGCCGCCGGCTGCAGGTGGAGTACGCGCCTCTGATCAGCGCCCTGTTCAGCGACGTCAACCCCATCCCTGTGAAAGAGGCCATGAACCTGATGGGCATGGAAGTGGGCCCCTGCCGTATGCCTTTGGCGCCCATGAGCGAGGCCGGCCGGGAAAACCTGAAGGCCCAGCTGCAGAAAATGGGGCTGCTGTAAGGGAAAAGCCTGAAGCTTTTGCCAGATAAAGGAAGTGGAAAAACTATGACGCGTATTCTCTTAAGCGGCTGCAACGGGAAAATGGGCCAGGCCATAACCGCCTGCGTCGATGAGCGGGACGACTGCGAAATCGTGGCCGGCGTGGACATCGATGTGGCCATGCGCAGCCGGTATCCCGTCTTTAAAACCTTCGCCGACGTGACCTGCGAAGCCGATGTGATCATCGACTTCTCCCACCCTTCTGTGCTGACCGGCATGCTGGCCTATGCAAAGGAGAAAAATCTGCCGGTGGTCATCTCCACTACCGGCTACAGCGACCAGCAGACCGAGGAAATCAAGGAGGCGGCCAAGCACCTGGCCATCTTCTTTTCCTTTAATATGTCCCTTGGCATCAACCTGCTGGTGGAACTGGCCAAAAAGGCCGCCGCCGTCCTGGGCGACACCTTTGACATCGAGATTGTGGAGGCTCACCACAACCTGAAGCTGGATGCCCCCAGCGGCACGGCCATCATGCTGGCCGACGGCATTCAGGAATCCCTGGCCGAGCCTTATGAGTATGTATACAACCGGCACGACCGGCGGATGCAGCGGCCCAAAAAGGAAATCGGCATGCACTCCATCCGGGGCGGCACCATTGTAGGCGAGCATCAGGTGATATTCGCCGGCCGGGATGAAATCGTCACCCTTTCCCACTCGGCCCGTTCCAAGGCGGTATTTGCCGCCGGGGCGGTCAATGCCGGCGTCTATCTGGCCGGCAAGGGGCCGGGGCTGTACAATATGAAAAACCTGGTGGAATCCAAATAGACGACGGGAAGTCCGGAAAGGAGCGAGCCCTATGAAAACCATTGAATCGGTCCGGCTGACCGAGGACGTCACCTTAATTTCGCTGACCAATACGCCGACGGACATTCGGTTTGTCTCCAGGGTCTTCGACGCCCTGTCGGCGGCGGCGGTCAATGTGGACATGATATCCCAAAGCCCTGCGGTGGGCGACCGGGGGGCTCTGGCCTTTACCATTGCGGGGGAACAGCTGACACCGGCTCTGCAGGTCATCGCGGGGCTGCGGGAGACCGACCCGGCCATCCAGCTTTCCATCAGCAGCGACAACTGCAAAATTTCGGTGGAGGGAGAGCGGATGCGCAGCCAGCCCGGCGTGGCCGCCGACGTATTCCGGGCGGCCGCCTCGGTACAGGCGGATCTGCGGCTCATCACCACCTCTGAGGTGGATATTTCCCTGCTGGTCACCCAGGCCGACGCCCCTGCCGCCATGGCGGCCATCGAAAAGGCCTTTGCCTGATTGCCCTGGTTTTATTCTGCTGTATAAGAACGGCCGCTTACCCATGCTGTCATGGGCGGGCGGCCGTTTTTTCTGCCTTTCTATTCCCGGCGCAGGGCGTCCACCGGGCGCATTTTGGAAGCGGCCACCGCCGGGTAGACGCCGAAGGCCACCCCGCTTACAAGGGCAATGCCCAAGGCCCCCAGGGCCTGGTATACCGTCACCTGCACGGGATAGTCCACGGCGGCCGAAGCGATGGCCGTAAGGGCTATGCCCATCAGCAGGCCCACGGCGCCGCCCAAGAGGGAGAGCAGCACGGCCTCGCTTAAAAATTCCCGCAGGATGGCCCCCCGCCGGGCGCCGATGGCCTTTTTGATGCCGATTTCCCGGGTGCGCTCGGTTACGGACACCAGCATGACGGTCATAATCCCCAAACCCGCTACCACCAGGGAAATGGAGCCGATAACCGTCAGCACGAGGGTGACGATATCCAGGGTATTGCTCAGCTTTCCCCGCTGCTTGACCAGGTTTTCGGCGTGGACGGTGGCGTCGGCGGATTTTTCCAGCTGCAGGCTGCGCTCGATTTCCCGGGCCACCGCGTCCAAATCCTCCCCCTGCCCCTCCGGCACCTCTATGGCGATTTGGCTGAGGGTATCGCTGCCGGTGTACTGCTGCAGGGTGGTATAAGGGATATAGACAAAGGTGGGGATATACTCCCCGGCGATGCTCTGCAGGATACCGCTGTCCGGGGCGGCGACGCCCACGATTTCAAAGGGCTCCTCCCCGCCTCCCAGGGACAGGTACAGGGTGCCCCCCACGGCGTTTTCCCTGTGGTACAGGGCGGCGGCCGTGTCCGCGTCCACCAGGCAGACCCGGGAGCGGCCGGCCACGTCGGCGGCCGTAATCTCCCGGCCGTATTCCAGCTCCAGGGAAATCACCTGGTTGGCGCCGCTGTCGATTCCCCAAATCATGGTGCTGCTGCTGGAGCCGCTGGCCGACGCGGTGCCCATTGTGGTCAGCACCGGCGTGGCCTCGGATACGCCCCCCAGGCTCCGCAGGGTATCCAAATCCTCGTTTTTCAGTCCCGAACTGCCGTCGGCCTGCTTTACGCTGACGGCGATGCCGTTGACGCCCAGGCTGTCCAGCTCATGGTTGACTGCCGTCTTGCCCGCATTGGAAATGACGCTGATAACCAGGACGGAACAGACGCCGATGGCAATGCTTAAAAGGGTTAAAAGGGTGCGGGCACCCTTCCGCCGCAGATTGCGCAGGGCCATACGCAAAGGTTCCATGCTACGCCGCCTCCTCTGCCCCAGGGGGCGTCACCCGGACGCAGTCCCCTTCCAGCCCGGCGGGCTGCAGAACCAGCTGCCAGCCGGCTTCTGCCCCCGCCAGCACCTCCATGCCCGCCGCCGTCTCGGCGCCGGTTTGGATATACCGCTTGCAGGCCCAGCCGTCCACCAGCTGGTAGACATACTGCCGGTTCTCTTCGTCCTGCTCTATGGCTTCATAGGGAATAATCAAAATATCTTCCAGCACATCCGTGACAATATCGGCCTGGACATTATAGCCGGCCCGCAGGTCCGCGCCGGCCCCGTCGATGGAAATGACGCCCTCCACCACCGTTTCGGTACCGGTGGTGCGCACCACCTGCCGGGCCGTTTCCGCCAGGCTGACGATGTGGCCGGTGTAGCTTTTTCCCGGAAACCCGTTGCCGGTGATAGTGGCCGTCTGCCCCGGCTCTATCGACGAAATAATGCTTTCGCTGAAGGAGGCCCGCATCTGCAGGGCATCGGCGCCGGACAGGGTCATGGCCGCCTTACCGGGCATATACATCTCCCCGGCCGATACGGAAAGACCGGTTACCCGGCCGGCAGCCGGGGCATATACGGCTTCAGGAACCTGCCCGGACAGGACGCTTTCGCTAAGGCTGGTACCGGCCGCCAGGCTCTCCCCGTCGGCCGCAAGGCCGGACAGCAGGGCCGCTGCCTGAACGCTGGCTGTCCTGTCCACGGTGAAGAGCAGGTCGCCGGCCTGGACGGCCTGCCCCTCCTCCACCGCCACGGTCTCCACATACAGCGGCCATTCGCTTTCCACCGGATAAGACGCGGTGTTTTCCAGGATGCCGCTGCAGCGGACGGACAGGCTGACGTCCTGCCGGGAAATGGTGACGGTCTCCACCGCCGGTGCGGCCTCCTGCACCCATCCGGGGATAGAAAAACTCCCGCAGAGGGCACAGGCGGTAAGTATGAACAAAAACAGATATTTCCTATATTTCTTCATAGCATGTATCCCTTCCTAGCCATACTAAACCCTAGTGTTTGAAAAAGAAGGGAAATTATGAGCCATCACAGGATGGAATTTTCTTACCGGATGCAGTGGGAATTGTTCCTTGCTTTCTGAAGAAAAGTTTCGTATAATAAACATACTGAGAAAGGGGTAGTGCAAAATGAAGAAGATTGTAAAAATCCTGGCGGCGGCCTGCGCGGCTGTCCTGGTGCTGGCCGGCTGCGGCGGAAACGGTACGCCGGAAGAGGTAACCGCAGGTGCCCTGCAGGCCATCCAGGCCGCAGACGCGGATGCCTTTTACCGCTATGTCTCGGAGGACAGCACCCTGTTTGCCGACAGCGAAACCTGGGGCGAAGGCGAATGGCAGCTGATGAAACTCATGTACCAGAACCTGACGTATGAAATCAAGAACGCCAGCATCGAAGGGGATACGGCCACTGTAACGGCCGACATCACCAACACCGACTTCAGCCAGATTCTTATGTCGGCCATGAATGAAATCGTAAGCGCCACCATGTCGGGAGAACTGACCGAGGCGGATGAGGCGAAAATCGCCGACTTCATGATCACCTCCATGCAGGAGGCTGCCGACAGCGGCGATGTACAAACCGCCACTGAAACGGTGGATATTACCCTGGAAAAGGACGGGGACGACTGGAAGGTGCAGACCGACGATACCCTGCTCAACGCCCTGGGCGGCGGGAATCTGGACAGCGTCACCGAGATGCTGCAATAAACGCATAGAAAAGGCGTGTCACAGCAATCAAACTGTGACACGCCTTTTTTGTTCATCCATCCGCAGACTGCAGGAACGTCTCTTCCCTATCCGTCCGGAGATTCTCCCGGCGGGCCAGCACCAGATATACGGCTCCCAGCACCAGCGCCAGCAGCAGCATAACGCCCGCGGCGGCAAGCAGCCAATAGGCAATTTGCCTTGCGTATCCGGTGATAAAGGCGTACAGCGCCCTGCCCGTAATGCCGATGCGCTCTATGCGGCCGGAAAGCAGAAGGATGGCCGGGGGCAGGGCCAGGGTCAAAGCTGCGCCGGAGAAAGCGTAGACGGCATACCGGCAGAAGGCCTTTCTGCGACGGCGGATGGCAAATAAAAAGGCCAGTGTGAAAAGGCAGAGCAGGCCTACGGCCCCGGTGGCCACGCGCACCGGCCCCCGGAGGGACCGCAGGGCGTCCGACGCGTAGGAGGCCAGGGGCAGGCTTACCCCTTCGCCGTAGGTTTCGGTACATACCGTCGCCAGGTACCCCACCGCCTCCTCCACCTCGGGTGTAACCACAAACTCCCGCTGCCGCACATTTTCCAGCAGCTTTTCGGTCAAATCGGATTGGAAGGCTTCCAGGTCGGCCCCGGCCCTTCCGGCCGTATACAGGCTGTCGATTTCCCGCTCCACGTCGGCCTGTACCGCCGCGTCATCTAAAACAGAGAGGAAAAAAGCCTCGTCGAAGCCGCTGCTGATGCCGTAGGATACGAAAATCTCCTCCATATCCTGCTTGATATATCCTATATAACCGCTCTGCTCCATAACCCGTTTTAAGAAGGCAGGAGACAGGATGGTGGCCTGGGTCAAAATCAGAAGGGCAAAAAGGCTGAGAAAGAGGCTCAGCAGAAAGGACAGCAGCCAGGATATCACATTGCGCGTCCGCTCTTGGGCGGGTGTGGCCATCTTTTTTCCTCCTTATGAGACAATCTGCGGGCCGGATACATAGTCGGCGTACACAAAGACCCGGTAGGGCGTGGCGCCCACGCCGGTTATCCGATGGCAGGTGTATAAAATCAGGTTTTCCTCCCGGCGGGTCAGATCATAGGCGCTGGTATCGTCGTACCGGGCTATCTGGGTGCCTGTCACCACATAGGTGTAGACGCCGTAGTTGGTGCGTACCTCTATTTCCGCCCCCGCCTGCACCTGTTCCAGGGTGCGGAAGTGGGTGGTCACATGGGCCCCCATGAGGACGGTGCGCCCCTGGCCGGGCAGATAGGTTCCCGAATAGACCTCCACGCCCTTTTTCATGTTTTTGATGTCGTCCCCGTAAATGAGGGACGCGTCGATTTCCACCGAGGGGATAAGGATTTTACCGAAGAGGGCCCCCTCCTCCGGGAACTGGATTTCGCTGCGCTGCAGTTGGGATTCCTGGGGTTCGGCCGGCTGGTCGTCCTCCTTGTAAATATCCGCCGCTTCCCGATCAAAGTCCGGCGCGCTCTGGAGGAAGAGCAGATCCACCATGCCGAGATAGGGGGACACCACCGGCCCCAGGGCGGCCGCCGTCAGCGTACAGCTCAAGAGCAGAAAAACAATGGGATAAAATATGAATTTTATCCCATTGGCCATTCTGCGTTTTCTGTTTCCCCTTCGCTTCATACTAGCAGGCTTCGGGCTGGGCCAGCCGCTTCCGGTTGGCCAACACTACCGTACCGCCCAGGACTGCCAGGATCGAACCGGACGCCAGCAGCAGGGTGGTATAATCTCCGCCGGTCTGCTTGATGGGCTCGGAAGACCGGGCCAGCACGCTGTAGGTGCGCCCCTGGGCATCCACGATGTAGATGGTCTTGCCGTCAAAGGTCAGGGTAGCCCCTACCTTCTTGGCCGACTCGGCGGCCATGTTCTGCAGCTGCCGCTGCACGTCGGCGGGAATGTTCTTGAACTCGGTTTCGCCGGTGCTGGCCCACAGGGCCTTGGCTTCCTGCAGGTCGGCCATGGCCGTATCCAGCTGCTCGGACGTCAGGTCATTGGCGGCCAGGAAATCCTCCGCCAGGTCCACGTACTTGTCGGGAATCTCCTTGACCTTGTCGCCGACCGTTACGCCGGCCTTTATCTCATTGATGAGATCGTTCTTGGTGGCCGCAAAGGTAGGCATGGCCAGGGCGGTCAGCATCACAGCGGCACACAGAGCAGACATCAGTTTCTTCATGGGTTTTCCTCCTAGAGTTTTTTCTATATTGCAAGCCTTACGGGCATAGCAATCCATCAGTATGCGCCCTCCCTGGAGAGAACAGCGCCTGCGGTCTTGAGCAGGATTTTCATATCCAGGGCAAAGGAGCGGTTGTCCACATAATACAGTTCCATTTCCATGCGTTCCCCGTAGGTGGTGGCGCTGCGGCCATTGGCCTGCCAGTATCCGGTCAGCCCCGGCAGGACGCTCACCAGCTTGTCCCGGTGCCGGCCGTATTTCTCCAGCTCCGCCTTGACCACCGGCCGGGGCCCCACCAGGCTCAGCTCCCCCTTGAGGATATTGAGCAGCTGGGGCAGCTCGTCCAGGCTGGTGGCTCGCAGGAATTTTCCCACCCGGGTAATGCGCGGGTCGTTTTCCAGTTTGAAGTTTTCATGGAACTCCTTTCGCTGTTCGGGGGTGAAGCTCTGTATCATGTCCTCGGCATTATACACCATGCTCCGAAACTTATACAACCCCAACTTTTTTCCTCTATAACCAATTCGGTTATGTACATAGAAAACCTTTCCTGCCGGGTCTTCCAGCTTAATACAGAGGGCGATGAGAGCAAAAAACGGTGACAGCAAAAACAGGGCGCACAGGGCCACCGAAACATCTATCCAGCGCTTGCAGGCCTCATATCCGGCGGCCTTTTGAACCGTCCCGATTGCCGGGGCTTTGTCTTTGTAAATGGAAAACATTTCATAAGCCATATTTTTCATCTGCAAGGATTTAGCTCCTTTCTTGTCGGTCGTGTTTCCTCTTTTTTCGGATGGAAACGATAAACAGCACCAGCCCGGCGCCCAAAGCGGCACCGCACAGGTCGATAGCAACGTCCCGCAGGCTGCCTGTGCGGCCGGGGACAAAGGTTTGATGCCACTCGTCCAGGGCGGCGTAAAAGCCGCTGCATAAAAACGCAGAAAGCCATTTTGTGCCCGGGCGGGTGGAAAAGGGCAGCTGGATGAGGGTAAGAAGAGCCGCCAAGAGGGCGTAGGAAGAGAAATGGGCCGCCTTGCGCAGCAAATAATTGGCCGTCTGCCGGACGGCGTCGGGTTGGTGTCCCAGGATGGCGTCGGCCAGGCTGCCGCTGAGGGCGTTGCTCTGCCCGATGTTCTGGGAGGAGGCAAGGAAAATCCCCGCCATGCACAAAAGGGCGCAGCCGCCGAGCACCGCCGGCAGGATATATTTTTTCTTTCCCATCTCCCCTCCTTTACCCCTGCAGGGCCCGGGTGCTTTCCCGCAGGTGTGCCAGCAGCGCCCGCCCCTTCCGGCTCCTTTCCAAAGCGGCCGACGCCTCCCCAAACCGGGGCGGCCGGCTGTCCAGATTATGGGCGTCGCTCCCCGGCACCAAGGGGTACCCCGCTTCCATCAGCCCATAAAGGAAACGAAAACTTTTCCTTTCCATAAGGCTCGGCATATTGCACTGGAATACCAGCTCATCAAAGGAGAGCAGGGCCTCATAATCGGCCTTTGTATACCAGGCGAGATACCGCTCGATATGGGCCAGCAGCGGCACAATATCCAGGGAATAGGTCAGATTCTGCAGCTCCTCCAGCATCCAGGGACGGTAGCCCGCCATCGGCAGTTCCAAAAGCAGCAGGCGGGTGCCTTGTATGCACAGGGGCCGCAGGTCCTGTTCCCCTATCCCCCGCACCAGCCGCACCTCGGCACCAAGGCAGGTTTGGGGTAGGCTGTCCCGGCCGGGCGCCTGCTCCAGCTGCCGGAAGGCCTCCTCCCTTCGCTCCAAAAAGCGGGGCAGGGGCTCCCGGTGGGGATAGTAATGGGAGGTCAGCACCACCCTGTCCACCCTCTGCTCTCCCAGCAGGCGCAGCA
The DNA here is from genome assembly GCA_904420585.1 of Candidatus Howiella intestinavium. Classification (GTDB taxonomy): domain Bacteria; phylum Bacillota; class Clostridia; order Oscillospirales; family Acutalibacteraceae; genus Howiella; species Howiella intestinavium. The sequence goes on from CAJFVX010000049.1 coordinate 25,663, forward strand.
TGGCTGCCGCCGTCTCCAAATTCCCGGCGCCGTCGTCCATACCCGGCAGGCAGTGGGAATGAAAATCCGTCCACAGCCCGCCGGCCTCAGTTTTTATAGGCGTAGTCATAGGATTTATACTTGTACTGTCCATAGGGCTTGCTGCCCTCGTCCACATCGGTTATCACAAGGCCCAGCACGTTTCCCTCCACCCGGCGGACGCTCTCGGCCGCCTTCTGCAGTTCGTCGTAATGGGTCTGCTTCTGCCGGGCCACCAGCAGGACGCCCCCCGCCTTGTCGGTATACATGAGGGCGTCGGCCACCACGTTCACCGGGGGCGCGTCCAGAAAGACGTAGTCATACCCGTCGGCCAGGGCCTTTAGCAGCTGCCCCATCCGTTCCGAGCCCAGCAACTCGGAGGGGTTGGGTGGGATGGGCCCGGCCGGTATCAAATCGATGCCGTCGGCCGCGTTGCGGCGGATACATTTTTCCAGGGTCTCCAGTCCCCCCAGCAGCTTGGACAGGCCGGTGGTATTGCTGACCCGGAATACCCGGTGCTGTACCGGTTTGCGCATATCGGTATCCACAAGGGCCACGCGGGCCCCCGTCTGGGCCATGGCCAGGGCCAGGTTGGAGCAGGTGGTGGATTTGCCCGAACCCGGTTCGGCCCCGGTAAAAATCACCGATTTTTTCGGCGACACTGACAGGGCGAACAGCAGGTTGGCCCGCACGGCCTTGTAGGCCTCCACAATCTGAAATGGCGCCTGTCCGGTCAGGGGCAGGGCGGCCGCGCCTCTGCTTTTCTGCTTTTTATGGCTGAACACGCCGCGTTCCCTCCTTTATCCCGTACTGTGAAAAACTGGGTATTTCTCCCAAAACCGGCAAATCCAGCCGCTGTTTTACATCCGTCTCCCCCTTTACTGTGGTATCCAGGGCAAAGCGCAGAACCACGGCTATCACCGAAAGCGCCAGGAAGATGAGCGCCCCAAAGACGGTGTTCCGCTTCACATGGGGAGAGGCTGGCTCCGAAGAGGCTGTGGCCGGCGCCACCACCTCCACCGACCCCGCCTTGACCACCCGCTGCAAAACTTCGGGCGCTCTGGCGGCCACCGCGTTGCAGATGTCCGCCGACAGCTGCGGATCCTCTGTTTCGGCTGAGATGCGCAGCACCTCGGTTGCGCCCACCGGGCCGAACCGCAGCGCCTGCTTCAGCTCATCCAGGGTGATATGGCCCAAATCCGCCGCCACCTGGCTCAGCACCGCGTCATTTTCCAAAATTACGGTATAGGTATCCACCAGCATCTGGGAAGCGTTCAAATCGTTTTGGTTGCGGTTCCCTGTCTCGGTGTCCTCCCGGTTGTTGTTTACATACATATCCAGGGATGCCGTGTATCTTTTCGGCAGCACATAGGCCGAAAGGGCAAAGGCCAGAAAAGCCCCGAGAACCCCGCCCAGCACAATCCACTTCCACTTTTTCCGAATGGCGAAAAAAATTTCCCGCAAGGATATTTCCTGCTGCATGCACGGATCCGCTCCTGTTCTTAAGTCATTCCAAAGGACAGGGTTATTATAACCAGCAGATTCGATTTTACCATTTTTGGGTCGCCGGCCTTTGCGGTCCAGTCCGGCGTCCCGAAAGAATGTATCATAAACCGCATGTCCCGTCAATGGATTTTACACAACTACCAGAAACTACACTTTTTTGATTTTTTTACCAAAATACCAGTACATATACAAGGCATTGCGCATAAAAAGAAAGCGCTCTTCCCTGCGGAAAAGCGCTTTCTTTTTTTACAAACCTATAGAATGGTTACCGGGTAACAATCGTGACGTAGGAATAGGCGGGCAGTTCCAGCTCCAGGCCGTCGGCCGGCAGGGTTATATCCTTCGACACCGGGACAACCCGCTGCGTATCCTCCGCCGGATTGGCGTCCAGGACGTCGGGGGCGGTGAGCACCGTGAGGCAGGCGGTGCGGTCGCCGGCCTGTCCCTCCAGCGAAAGGGTCAGGCTGCGGGGCGCGTCGGTCAGGTTCAGCAGTTTGACCGATGTCCGGCTGCCCGTCTCATCCGTGGCGGCGGTTATATCCAGGCCCGCTGTATCCCCTTCTACGGTCATATCCGCAAGATAGGGCAGATGGGCTTCGGCCGCCATGCGGGTGACATATCCCGGCGGCTGCAGCCAGGCCTTTTCGCTGTCCATAAACAGCAGTCCCTGGTCCCAGCCGTTGTCGTTCTGGCCGTCCACCTGCAGGGCGTTGGCCGAGCAGATAATGGGGAATATGTATCCCAGCCGCTCCCCCCGGTTGATGGCGTAGGCGTTGGACAGGGCCCGGTGGAGGTCGTGCTCATTGGCGTTGAGCTCAAAGCAGACCAGCCGGAACCGGGCGTCGGGGCAGATTTTCTTTAACTGGGCGTCCAGGGTGATGGATACGTCAAAGAAATTCACCGGATCCTGGGGCCGGCCGCTCCAGATATGGATGTCAAACCAGATTTCCCGGCCGTGGGCCGTGGCCAAATCCAGCATGGATTTATGGGGGGACAGGGTGGTGATGCCGGCGGCTGTGCCGGTGAGATGGTAAGGATCGGTCACCGGCTCCTTATAGTCGAAGTCGCCTACAATCAGAATCAGATCCGGGGCCTTTTCCCAGACCCCCGGCGCCATGGCGTTGAAGCGGGCGGCATAGGCCTCGTTGACCTTTTCCTCGTTGCCGAACTGCAAATACTGCAGTTTGTAGGGTGCCGGATGGCCCAACTCTATACGCTTTTGTACAAAGGGGTTGCTCTCGTCGGTTCCCAGGGCAAAGTCGATGAAATCGGCCATATCCTCCGGCGTCTCATAGCTGTTGAAGTCGGGGACGGCGGGGATGTCCAGGGCCTCGCAGAGGGATAAAAACTCGGGGATGCCGAAGCCGTAGGAGCCCCAGGGATACCACCAGGACTTGAAAGCCGGCCGGGTTTCGGGGGCCCCCAGCATCTGCTTCCACTTATAGCCGGCGGCGTTGGCCATACAGCCCCCGAACCGCAGGACGGACACCTTCTGCTCTATCAACTTTTCCGCCACATCCCGCCGGACGGGCAGGCCCTTAAAACGGCCCCACTCCCCGGGCTGCATAAAGGCGTATCCCAGGTCGACCTCCCCCGGCGCCCGCAGCTCGATGGACAGACGGCCGGCCTTGTCGTTGCCGTCGGGGGTGAGAGTAAAGGCATATTTTTGGAAATCGCCGGGCGATACCTGCACCGCTGTCTCGGCATACTGCTGCTCCCCGTCGGCGCTCTCCATCACAAGGTAAAGGGTCGCCGGCGTGGCCGAGCGGGCGTAGATATACCCTTCGTAAGGCTTCCCGGCTGCAAAATGCATCCCCATGCGGTTGAGGCCCATATTGTTGATGCCAAAGGCCCCTTCCCCCCGCAGATAGCAGATGCGCTGGCTCTGCTTGCCCTTGTAAGGGTTCTTGGTGACAAATTCTGTATTTCCCTGGGCGCCGCCCCTGACCGTCTCCTCCCAGGGGAAGGAAAGCTGGGTCTCATAAGTAAAGGCCGGGATCTCTATGCTGCGTTCGGCCTCCCCTTCCCGCCCGAAGCGGATATTTTTATATTTTACGCTGCTGTTCCAGGCCCGCAGGCAAACGCCTCCCTCTTTAATGGGATTGGGGTCGGTATACCGCACGGCCTCCTTTCCGTTTACATAAACCGTCATGCTGTCCTCGGTCATGTCCACGGCCAGATTGACCCACTGCTTTTCAAAGGCTTCGCAAGAGTAATCCTTTATCAGCTGGAAATCGTGCTCGTGCTTAGCCAGCCGCAGGATGCCCTCGCTGTAGAGCCCCACCTCATAGCCGATGAAATTGTTGGCACCTTCCCGCACGTCGGACGTCTTGATGACAAAGCCGTTGGGGCCTTCCCCCTCCCAGTATATATCGGCCGAAATCCGGCCCGTGCGGCATTCGGTTCCCTCCAGCACCATCTTGGGGCCGTCGTTCTGCTCATCCGAAACCAGGCAGTTTCCTCCCTGCCCGTCCGGCTCGGTCTTCCAGAAGCCTCCGCCGGCCCGGAACCCCTCCGGAATAATGGCTTCGGCCGGCTCGGCAAAGCTCTCCCCGAATATCATCTGGGACCAGATGCCGCCGTAGAGCTCATGGTTGACGTCTTCCATACAGGCGCCGTACAGGTAAGGGCTGATTTCCCCCACCCTGGTTCCCGGCTGCACCCGGACGGCGCAGATCTCTTTCTTTCCTTGCTGCATGTTTATCCCTTCTTTTGCATTAACGTTAATGTTTATGCCTATAGAATTATACTATATTCGTAAAAGTTTGTCAACTACAAACTGTGCAAAACAAGGAAAGCCGCCGGCTGCTTACTTAGGAAAGCAGCCGGCGGCAAGCCTTAGGCATTCTTTGCCACAGCAAAAGAGATGCAGTCGCTCTTTGTGACCTCCGGATGAAAGTCCACCTGAAAAACCTGCCAGTCCCGGGGAACCTCAAAACCCACAACCCCCACAATCCCGCCGTCCACCGGAACCGTGCCGTTGAGGGTGGAGTGGGAACCCCTCGCCGACAGGGCGTCGGTGCTGGGAGAGACCGCCTGGCCGTCCACCTTGCCTTCGAAGGAAAGCAGGGTGCTGATGGGCAACTCGGCATCCCGCAGGTTATCGATGCGGAATTCCAGCAGTAAAAAGATGTGGCCTTCGGCTGGCTGGGCCGTATCACTTCCCGCCTCCTCCACATACTGCCGCAGGGTGACCCGGGTATCCAGTTCCTCCGCCGATTCTCCCATGCCGTATGTCCCTTCGGGCAGGCTGACCACTACCTGCGAGGATGTCGGAGGCGTATCCCCGCCCCCGCATCCGGTTGCCCCCAAAGCCAGCAGGACACATAGCATCAGCGTCCATATAATTTTCATATCCGCCATCCTTTCCTGTTTTATACAGGTTTCATTATACCCTTCTTTGCCGCCAAACGCAACCAAGGCGTTTCAACGGGGCAAAAGGAAAAAGAAAGGGCGTGCCGCAGAATGTCATTCCACGGTACGCCCTTTACACAGGGGGTTACTTTTGGCGTGCGATAACCCGGCAGACGGACATAACATCCTCAATGCGGATGAAGCCGTCCCCATTCATATCGCCGCGCAGCAGTTCCTGATCGTTGGGTTCCTCACCGATATTCTGACGGGCAAGAATACGGCAGAGTCCCATGACATCAGTAATGTCTATCTTACCGTCGCCGTTCACATCACCCTTCGAGACCTCGGAAACCGTAACCTGCATGCTTACCGTCACATTGTCGGCGTTGGTAAAGCCTTCGCCGGCCGCCAGGGTGCCTTCCAGGGTATAACTGCCGGCGGCATTGCCGTTGTAGTTGTCGGTATTCCAGGTGACGACAGCTTGGGCGGTGGTGCCGTCGCTGAGGGTGACCTCTACCGTCTCGGGCAGGTCAAGGTCTTCCACAGCCGTGCCGTATGCAGCCGTGATGGCGTCGGGCGTCGTGACACCGGTGATGTAGGGCAGGGTTTCGTCGGCAACCGTAACCTGGACGGAAGCCTTGCAGCCGGCATCGTTGGTGTAGTCCGCGCTGGGGGCCAGGCTGCCCTCCAGGGTGTACACGCCGGCAGCATCGCCGTTATATCCACTGAAGTCCCAAGTGACAGCGGCCTGGACGGTGGTACCGTCGCTGAGGGTGACCTCCACCGTCTCGGGCAGACCCAGGTCTTCCGCAGCCGTGCCGACTTCTGCCTGCAGGCTGTCCGGAGAAGTTACAGCGGATACATAAGGCATTTCGGCCAGGCCGTCGGGCGCAAGGGAGATATCCTCCACGTCCACACCGTCGGCAGCAACCAGACAGACATCCTGCAGACCCGCAATTCTTCCGCTCAGACGGGCCGTAACGGTCACGCGGCCGGTCTCAGTAAATTCCGTGGTGCCCAGGACCTCGCCGTCGGCGCTGCCGTCCCGCAGCTCTACGACACCGGCTTCGCTGACAACCGCCGTCAGGTCAACCGTATTGGCGCCGTCGGCAAACAGGACGTCTTTCACCGTATCCTGCTCACCGATAACCGGATAATGCAGCCGGCCGGTATCCATGTAATCCAGCTTGACGCTGTCAGACGCCACCACATACAGGTCATGTATGCCCTCTGCCCCGGTGAGGCGGACCGTCTTGGTCTGGTATGCAAATTCATCCGAGCCGCCGGCATCCAGCGTCCCAATCAGGGGGCCGTCGGCCGAATCCAGATGGAATTCCACCTTGGCGTCGGCCACGTCGGAAGCGTACCGTACGGCCATGCTGTCCACGCCGGTGCCGAAGTCCACCATGTTGTAGAAGGCCGCGTTGCCGCCGGTCAGGCGCACCACCATGCCGCCGTAAGCCGTTGCTTCACTCTCGGTGGCAAAGGCCGCGCCGCTGTTGTTGTAATAAACGCCGGGAATTTTGGAGGAGACGGTGCCTGCGATGCCATAGTTGCTGGCGTTATAAATGTGGCCCCGGCTCTTATCCTTACTGCCGGAAAGCAGCGGGTTGTTGGAATCCGTGGTAAAGCCCAGCTGACCCAGACTGCCGGCCGGGGCGGTGCTGCCATACATGCGGATGTTCTCGAAGGTTACGCCGCTGATGTTGGAGCCGTCCCGGCGGGAAACCATCTTGGGGCTGCTGGTGCTGCGGGCCAGGACATTGATGTTCTTGACCACCACATTGCTGATCATGTCCCCGTCTACAGCCTGCTTGTTGTCATCCTGCAGGAAGCACTGGAACCACATCTTGTGGTCTTCGTTCTGCCGGGTGATGTTCTCCACCGTGATGTTGTCAAAGGTCACGTTGGAAATAAAGCCGTTAAACCGCTTATGATGGATGCCGAAGCCCACCGCGCAGTCGTAAACCGTGGAATTCTGCACGGTGATATTGGACTGGTTGTAACCGATGCCCTGGCCCACCTTGAAGCCATAGCAGCCGGTCCAGGCGATGCAGTCATCAAAGAGGATGTTGTCGTTGACCGTCACCTTGCCCTCAGCTGAACCCCAGCCAGCGTTGATTTCAAAACCGTCCCGCTCGGTCTTGGTGGAATAGGGATCGTCCCAGTTGATGCTGATGGAGTTGCGGACCACCACATCCTGACAGCCGTTGACATCGATGCCGTCGTCCTCACCGTAGCCCACGTTGTTGTAAACCTTGAAGTTTTCAAAGGTCAGGTGGTTGCTGAAAGCGGGTACCACGCACCATACGCCCGAACCCCGGTAGACGATACCGTCGGTGGAGAAGTAGCTGGTATTGACGGGCGCCAGGCACTCCACGGCGTATTTCCAGGAGGAATCCTGCTTGAAAGTCAGGGCGTTGCCGTCCACCGTACCCCGGCCGTCCACGCTGGTGTTGACCGTGTTGTCATCGGTGTAGACAAGGTAGGTTACAGCCCGGCCGATGGAGGTCTTGCGGCCCTTGGGCATCCAGTCCATATGGCGGGTAGAGCCCCACAGGATGGCGCCGCCCTCCAGATACAGCCGCACGTTGCTGCGCAGCATCAGGGAACCGGTCTGATAGACGCCGGCGGGCACATATACCACGCCGGGCTCCGACTCGGTGCCGATGGCCGAAGCATCGTCGATGGCCTGCTGGATTACGTCGGTGACAATGTACTTGCCGGTGTTGTCGGCGTTATAAGGCTCCGCCGTTACATCCAGGACGTTTTCAGCCTCTTTGTCGGGAACATCGGCAACAGGCGGGTCGGCAGTGAGCACCAGCCGGCGATTGTCGCCGTTAATGGAAATAATCAGGTATTCGTCCTTTTCCAGGGTAAAGGTCAGGGTGCTGCCGCTGACCGTCCCCGTCAGCCCCAAGCTCTTGGGAGAGATGCTGTAGGAGTTAATGGACTCATGGAAGTTGACCCGTACGGTCACCGGGCCTTCCTTCATGGTAAACTCACCGTAGTCGTACTCATTGCCGAACTGGGTGATGGGCAGGTTCACGCCGTCCACCGTCACGCTGTACAGGGAGGAGGCGGTGTTGACCGAATACTGGGGATAGACCTCCACCTTGTCGGTGGAAACGGCCGGGGACACCTGGGTGAAGCCCGCAAGGCCGCTGTCGGCCTGGTAGCCCGCGGGGGTCAGCACAAAGGTGTAGAGTTCCAGGTTGTAGCCGCTGCGGCTGGCGTCCTTGCCGGTGATCTCAAACCGCAGGGTATTCTCGCCCTCCGGCAGATCCCAGAAGCCCAGGCTGTCGTAGTAGACGTTCTCCACCATGCCGGAGCAGTCGAACACCTTGGCGACCTCTTCCCCGTTGACGAAGGCCTTGGCCTTGCCCACGCTGGTGCCGGCGCGATACTGCACCTGCACCTTATACCGGCCGGCATACTGGTTGTTGAAGGTGTACTGGACGTACTGGCCGGCCTCGGTGGTGTTCGCCAGGGAGATGGGAATGTCCTCGTATTCGATTTCAAATACATCGGGAGTGGAATTCTCAGGGTCGGTATAGCGGAAAGCATGCAGGGTAAAGGGTTCCCCCTCCACCTGGACGTCTTCTGCGGGATCCTCATAGGGGTTAATCTTGATGTAGAAGAGGTTGAGCTTGGCCGAGCCGTTGCTTCCTTCCTCGTACATCTCAAAGCGCAGGGTGTTCTTGCCCGCCTTCAGATGCACAAGGCCCATAGAAACCTGGCCTCGGGTATTGGGGGAACCGGGGGAATCGAAGTTCTTTTCCTGCTTCTCGCCATTCAGGTAGAAGTAGGCCTTACCCACCGACTCGTGGGCGCGGTAATCAAGGGACAGGACATAGTCGCCCTCGGCGGGAACATTGATGTTATAGGTGGCGTAATCCCCCACATTCTGCCCTTCAAAGCGGGAGAAGTCGGGGGCGCCGGAGAAGGACTGGGTCACAAAAGCCGCGCTGGAATTGGCCGGATCCGTCCACTGGGAAGCCAGGAAATCCACAGCGGTGGGAACGGCGTCCTTTCGGACCAGGTACTTGACGGCCTCCAAAATGTCGGCCGCCATCTTGTCCACCCGGGCCTGCTCGGATACGGGCAGGTCGCGCACCACGGCTTCCCGGGCCGCCGTTACGTTCGACGCCGATTCATCGGTATAAGCGCTTAAATCTTCCGGAATCTGCGCGATGGCATTGTCCACCGCCGTATAGTCGGCTGTAGCGCCGGACTCGGCAACCAGGGTCAGGGTAAACTTATCCAGGTTCAGGCGGGTATTGGGATTGCTGGTGCCAGCACCCACACCGGTAATAACCGCCTTAATATAGCAGAGGCCTGCCTCCAGATAGACCTGGTTGGCTGCAGCGGTGGAAGCGCCGGTTTCGGATACGTTGATGGTTTCAATACGCTCGGAATTGGCGCCGGCAAAATAACTCATATCCACCTGGCCGATTTTCGTATCGCCTGATACGTCCAGAACGGTGGGATTGGATTCATCATAGCCGCTTTCCTCGCCGGCATAAAAACTAACCATGCGGCCGGTCTGGTGCCCCCGGTAGCTGGCTGTCATAGTATAAAAGCCCGCCTTGGGGATTTCTATCTCCATCACAAAGTAAAGGGGGGTAAAGGTGGTAGAAGTAGAGTTGGAATCTACAATTTGAGGGATGCCGTTGGCATTGACGCAAAGTTCGTTGGCCTTGCCAAAACTCTGCCCGAAGTCCTTGTTCAGGGGCGTGCCGGGAACCATATTGTTATAGGTATATTCCAGCGTCGCCTCGGCTTCAAAGGTGACGCTTCCGCCTGCTTCCAACGCTGCGCCGGTCAATGTCCCCGCCAGGGACGACGCCAGCACACCCACTGCCAGCAGGCCTGCCAATAGTTTCTTGCATCGCATGACACAGTCCTCCTTTTTTGATTGCTCTGTCATCTCTTTTATCATAAATATAACTTTCTGCAATGTCAAGCAAATTGTTGATTTCACATAATCCTCCAGAGGAATCGGTTATATTTTTACAACTTTTTTGCATGAAAATGACTTTAATCCGTTTCCACTTGGATAATAGGAAACTAATATATGGGAATTACAACAAATGCTGATTTTATCGGTTTTTCAAAACATTGCAAATATGAATATAACCTTCTTATTTTCAAACTGCAACGCAAAAACGCAAAAAGCCGCTGCGATTTTTCCATACGCAGCGGCCGCAGGGCAGGGGCGCCGGTCCTCCCCGGCCGCACCACATATCCCTTTACACTTTTGGGGTTCTGCCGGCTCAGTCCACCAGCCGGTACATGAGCCCTGCCTCTTCCTTTTTGGCGTACTCATTGACCTGGAGCACCTCGGCCTTCACCGTGCGGGCGCCGAAATGCAGTTCCAGCAGATCGCCTACCTTGACGTCGTAAGAAGCCCGGGCCGGTTTGCCATTTACCAGCACCCGGCCGGCGTCGCAGGCTTCATTGGCCACGGTGCGGCGTTTGATGATCCGGGAAATCTTCAGATACTTATCCAGCCGCATATGCGCTTTCCCTCCTTCCAGCGGCCTCTGCCCCGCCGGCGCAGCAGGACAGGGCGGGATACAAAAAGCCGCCTTCATCCTGGCGATAAAGGCGGCCGCATTTTTCCGGTTCCTTACTTGGACACAGCGTCCTTGAAGGCCTTGCCGGCCTTAAACACAGGAGCCTTGGAAGCGGGGATGACAATGGTCTCCTTGGTCTGGGGATTGCGGCCGGTGCGCTCGCCGCGCTCGCGAACCTCAAAGGTGCCGAAGCCTACCAGCTGCACCTTGTCGCCGGCGGCCAGCTGTTCGGTGATGGTATCGATAATGGCGGCAACAGCCTTCTCAGCATCCTTCTTGGACAGGGCGGCCTTCTCGGCTACCGCCGCAGCTAATTCAGTCTTGTTCATAATGCGAATACCTCCATAAATTTTTTCTATTCCTCAACAAGCTTACGCCTGTATTGAGCCTTACTTGCCTTTGACCTCTTCCCAGAGCTTGTCCAGCTCTTCCAGAGAGGTCGTCTTCATATCCATGCCCCGTTCCAGCGCCAGCTTCTCCACCCCCGCAAAACGGCGGATGAATTTCTCGGTGGAGCGCTGCAGAGCCTCCTCCGCATCCACGCCGGCAAATCGGGACACGTTTACCGCCGCAAAGAGCAGATCGCCCATTTCGTCGGCTATGGCGTCCTGGTCGCCGGCGGCCAGGGCCTCTTTCAGTTCGGCCGTCTCCTCCGGCAGCTTTTCCAGGGCGCCGGCTATATCCGGCCAGTCAAATCCGGCCTTGCCCGCCCGCTTCTGCACCTTCTGTGCCCGCATCAGGGCTGGAAAGGCCTTGGGAACGCTCGTCAGGATATCGGTCGCCGTCTCCTGATGCTTCTCCACCTGTTTTATCTTTTCCCAGTTGGTCAGCACCTGGTCGGCCGTATCGGCCTGCACATCGCCGAATACATGGGGATGGCGCAGGATGAGCTTTTTGCATATACCGTCGGCCACCCTGTCCAAATCAAAGCTGCCGGCCTCCTCGGCCATGCGGGCATGGAAGACCACCTGCAGCAGCACGTCCCCCAATTCCTCACACAGGGCCTTATCATCCTTTTGGTCAATGGCGTCGGCCGCCTCATAGGCCTCCTCCAGCAGGTTGCCCCGGATGGAGGCATGGTTCTGCTCCCTGTCCCAGGGACAGCCCTCCGGCGAACGGAGTATTTCCATAATGCGGCGCAGGTCCTCTATATCATAGGAATCCTTCACTGGAAACTTCTTATTTTTTATCATATTTTTCCCCGCAAATCAATAGTAAGCAAATAAATTTTGTGAAAAAAGCAAATCCTGCGCGCAAAACAGGGCTTATTTGCGCTTTTCCGCGTATTTCTGCCCGCATCCGGCGCGAGATACACCTCTATTTTACCGTATCCAGCCCCGTTTTGCAAGGACTGCGGCGATTTTTTGTCCTTTAGGCAGCATGGCCAGATCCTCCCGGGTGATGGCGCGGGTGCAGAGAAGAGCAATCACATACACAATGCCGGCGATACAAATGGCCAGAATGGTCACAATCTTGGAACTGGGGATAATCCAGCCCAGCAGGCCGTTGGATGTCCAGGCGGCCGCGCCGCAGAGGATACCCGCAAAGGCCGGCTTCAGCAGGGTGCGGAGAATGCTGATGCGCACATGGGAATATTTCAGCAGGCAGATAAAGTTGGAAATGAAAATGTAGAAATAGCAGCAGAGGGTGCCCACCGGCGCGCCCACCACATTGATGGACGGGATGCCCACCAGCACAAAGTTGACCACGATTTTCAGCACGGCCCCGATGGCGATGTTGCGCACGGGGATATTCTGCTTGCCGATGGCCTGGAGCATATTGGTCAGGGGGGCCATGAGGCCGGCAAAGACGGCGGCCGCGCCCAGGATAACCAGCATGGGGGTGGCCACGGTGGCCTCCTCCGGCTTACTGGAATAAAGCAGGTGCAAAATCCCTCCCGCCAGGGCCGACAGGCCGATGCCGGCGGGCAGGGAGATAAGCGCCGTGGTGCGCACCATAGATTCGATATTGACCTTTACCCCTCGCTTATCCCGTTTGGTCCAGGCGGTGGTCAGGACCGGCAGGGCGCTGACCCCCAGCACCGAGGTCAGGGTGGGAACCAGGTTGTAAAGGGAATAGGCAAAGCCTTTATAGCAGCCGTACAGATAAACCGAAATTTCCTGGGCCAGTTCCTTGCCTGTCAGCCCTTGTACGCTGGCCGGCAGCAGGCCTTCATACATGGCCGTAATGGTCCCCGGGCTGGAATTGTAGGCATCCACCAGACGGCGCTGCACCGTGGCCAAATCGATGAGGCTGGCCACATTGGTCACAAGGGAGCCCAGTACCACGGGAATAGAGATGGCCAGCATAATCCGGAAGACCTGCCGGTTGCGCTGGGGACGGGGGGCGGCCCGCAGTTCGGCCACGGTGATTTTGTCCCCCACCACCTTGTGGCGGATGATGAGGAAAATGGCCCCCAGGGCGGCGCCGATGGTGATGCCCAAAATCGCGGCGGCGGCCGCATAGTTAGCAGCCCCGTCGGCAATGGCTTCGTTTGTGCATTCTTCAATTGTTTTTTCCGGATCCAGCACGATGGTAATCGCCTTGCCGAATACCGTACCCGACTCGGCGTATTCGGCCCGGGCCTTCAAGATGACAAGGTAGGCGAACCCCAAACCCAGCACCAGCTTGCCCAAAGCCTCAATCAGGGAGGAGATAGCGGTGGGGTACATGTTCCGCAGGCCTTCATAGTATCCCCGGTAGGAGGACATGATGCAGCAGAACAGCAGGCAGGGGGTGATGCAGAGAATCCCCGGCAGCGCGCCGGAGGTTCCCGTATAGAGAATATACGGATAGGCCAGCAGCAGCATGATGACAAAGCCGGAAATCCCCGTTATAAGGAAAGCCCGCTGGGCGATGCGCAGCACCTTGCGCACATCCCGATACCGCTTTTCGGCCACCCGCTCGGCCACCATCCGCGACACGGCTATAGGCAGGCCGCCCATGGCCAGGGCGTACAGCGGCAGGTACAAATCGTAGGCCGCGGAGAAATATCCCATGCCCACGCCGCCGATGAGGTTGCCCAGAGGGATTTTAAATATAGCGCCGATAAATTTTACCAAAAGCGTTGAGCCCACCAGAATAATGGCGCCGTGCAGAAAACTCTGCTGCTCACGTTTTGCCATTTCGTATACCACCGTCCTTAACGCGCCGGCGGCGCGTCTGCATCCAAAATCCGGCCGCCCTGCCGGCGGCCGCAGCCCGGAAGGTATATTTTACCTCCAAAGGGCCGGATTGTCAAACATGGCGTAAATACCCTGGAAAACAATGTCCAGCAGGGTCGACTCGGCCTTGTCGTTCATCTGCCGGTAGGATGCCGGGGCGTCGTCTCCCGCGTCGTCCGACACCCGCCGGACGGCGGCGAAGCCGATACCGGCCTTCTTGCAGACATAGGCCACGGCGGCCGACTCCATATCGCAGGACATGGCCTGCCAGGTGGATTTTAAGAAGGCCCGCAGCTTATCGTCCCCCACAAAGCAGTTGCCGCTGACCATGCAGCCGGCCTTGGCCTCTGGGAAAAGCCGCTGATAATGGGCATTCAAAGCCTCGTCGGCGGTGTAGATATATTCCTGACCCGGCTTCTCCCCCAGGGCGTATCCCATGGGGCGCAGGTCGAAATCGTGTTCGATAAAGCGGGTTCCAAGGGTAATTTCCCCCCGGGCAATGCCGGATATACCGCCCGAAAGGCCGGTGTTGATAATATAATCCGGCTTACCGGCCGCCATAAAGGCCGTGGCCGCCGCGGCGTTGACCATACCGATGCCGCAGAGAACCGATTCCACCCGGATGGTTTTCCCCTCCTGCTGCAGCTCCAGGGCGTGGCCCTCCAGGCCGTATACATCCCGCCGCTGTCCTCCATGCTTTTGCGCGTAGGACCGCATGGGGACGTATTCCATCTCGTCGGCTATAATCAATCCTATGGTCAAGCAGTCTTTCATATGTATCCTTCCTTTCGCCCGTCCTGTTACCCGCGCTCCTGCCGGATGGCCGGCAGCAGGCGTTTGAGAAAGGCGCTCATGTTTCCGAAGGCCTTCTGCCCTTCGGCCAGCACCTCGTCGTCGCTTAAGGGCTGGCCGGTCATGCCGGCTGCCAGATTGGTGATAAGGGAAAGCCCCAGGGTACGGATGCCCTCCCCCGCCGCCGCGATGACCTCCGGCACGGTGGACATGCCCACCGCGTCGGCGCCCAGGGTGCGGAAGGCCCGGATTTCGGCCGGCGTTTCATACTGGGGGCCGGGGGCATAGAGATAGACCCCCTCCCACAAAGGCAGCTGCATTTCGGCCGCCGTCTCCAGGGCAATCTGCCGGTAGGCCGGGTCGTAGGCCCTGGTCATATCCACAAAGCGGGGGCCTGTGAGAGGGCTGCCCGGCCCCAGCTTGATATGGTCGGCCAGCAGCATAATATCCCCCGGCCGGCAGCCGGGGCGGATGCCCCCGGCGGCATTGGTCAAAAGCAGGCTCTTTACCCCCAGCCGGGCCAGCACGCCCACATAAAAGGCCGCTTGCTCCATGGTGTATCCCTCATAGCAGTGCCAGCGGCCGGTAAAACAGAAAACCGCCTGGCCGGCCAGCCGGCCGGCATAGAGAACCCCCGGGTGGGCGGCGTTGGTGGTCCGGGGAAAATGAGGGATATGGGCATAGGGTATGGCCGCCGCTCCCTCCAGCTCCCCGGCCAGGGCGGACAGGCCGGACCCCAGCACCAAGGCCGTGTCCGGCGGGGCCGCCGGCGCAAGGGTTTCCCGGATATAGGCCGCGGCCTCCTCGTAGAAGAAGGCCGGGATGGCCGCCTGCTGCATGGCAATTCCTCCTTGTAGTAGACCGGCCGGGACAGCCGCCCCGGCGCGGTGGGTACACCAAGCGAGGGCAATCTTTCGACTGCCCTCGCCAAAATCTCTATTCTGCGCCGCCGGTCGGCCTGGCCTGAAACGGCGTGCACCTTTTATTTTTCGGCGTCCGCCGGCTCCTCGGCCGCCGGTGCGTCGTCCTGCTTCTTCTGGGTATTCTGCAGCTTTTTCCCGCACTTGCTGCAGAAGACCGCCCCCGGCATATTGGAGGCGCCGCAGCCCGAGCAGATGAGATTGCCCTTCATATGGGCGATTTCGGCCTGGAGGCTTTCCAGCTGGAGCCGCTTGGCGTCGATTTCGGCCATCAGTTCCTCGGTCGCCTCCTGGTTCTCGCTCTTTTCCCGGGAACCGGCGTATACCAGCCGGCCCAGAGCCTCGTAATCCTTGGCGATTTGCGCATCCAGGGAGGCGGCGTTGACCTTCAGCTTCTGAATGGTAATGGCCTCGCTGGTCTTCCGGCCGGCCACATCGAATACTTCCTTGGCTTTTACGATAGTCTCCTCAATAAATCCCACGGAAATCATCCTTTCTGTTATGCCGGCCTGCATCCGGCCGGTACGCCGGCCTGCGGGCCGCAGCAATTCTTCTATGAGTAGGTAAATTATAGCATGTTCCCCAGCTTTATGCAATCAAATCCGGAAAAACACAGGAAAATTCACGGAAAATTAACCGGTTGCCGCCGGCCGCCTACCGGATAAACTCCCGCAGCACCGAATTGGCCGGCACGACCTCCCAGCCGAGGGAACGCAGGGGGGAAAGGCCGGCCTGCAGCCGGCGCACCTGGCCGAACAGGGGATGGTCTTTCGGCACGGTTTCCAGCAGACGCAGCACATGATCCCGGAAAATGGCCGGCTCATAGCTGTGGAAGGTGTTGATGCGGCAGTCGGCGTCCGACGCATAGGGGGTCAAGTACTTTTCCTCCCCCGCCACGACCCCCGACCACATATCCAGGGTGTTGGACGGGCTGGAGTTGCGGTAGAAATAGTCCCGGGATATCCGCCGGATAAGCCGGAGTTCCCGGCCGGTCAGCAGGGTATTTTCCCGCTCATCCTGCAGCTCGGAGCTTACGCTGATATACAGCTTCATGAGGTTTTCCTCGGGCAGATTCTCCACAATCAGGGGATTGAGAGCGTGGATGCCCTCCACAATGGCCACCTCCCCCGGCCGCAGTTCCACATGGATGGGCTGCCTGGCCCGGCCGCCCGCCTGAAAGTCAAAGCGGGGCATATCCGCCGCCCCTTCCTCAAGCAGCTTTAAAAAGAAGGCGTGCAGCAGGGGCAGATCCAGGGCGTGGACGCTCTCAAAATCCGGCCGGCCGTTTTCCGGCGCCGGCATTTTATCGGGGCCCAGGTAAAAGTCGTCCAGGGAGATGCTCACCGCCTCCACCCCCCGGTGGGACAGCATATCCCGCAGGATGTGGGCCGTGGTGGTCTTTCCCGAGGAGGTGGGGCCGGCCAGCATGATAATCTGGCTGCCCTGCACCTTGGGGGCCCGGCCGGCCACCTGATTGGCAAAGGCGCGGATGGCGTCGTGATATATATGCTCATCGGCGGCGATGCGGGCCGCCGTATCCTCCTCTAACGCCCGGTTAATGCGGCTGACGTCGGTCAACCGGTCGGTATTCTTCATAAAAAGTCTTCACCCTATCCTTTCGGGCTGCCATTTCTTCAAAACGGCTGATATATTCATATGGGTACTTGAAATTAAAAATGCGTTCAATATGGCTGCTGCCCGGATCCCGCAGCTTGGTCACGCCGGAAGCGCCGCAGGCCAGGATGGTATGGGTCTCATCCATAATATACACGTTGTAAAGCCCCTCATACCCCTTTTTGGCATACCCCACATTTTCCAGATTTCCCACCGTCTTGGACTGGCGGTACATGTAATAGGGCAGGATACCCGCCTGCCGCAGGCGCGCTTCTCCCCATTCCACCATGGCCGCGGCCGCCTCTCCCGCCTCCTGCTCGGGCAGCAGGCCGCCCATGGACAGCCGGGAGGCCCGCTTCATGGAAAGGGTGTGGATGGTGACGCTTTCGGGAGAAAGGGTTAAAATCCGCTCCACCGTGCGCTGAAAACCGGCCAGGCCGTCGGAAGGCAGGCCGGCGATGAGATCCATGTTGATATTGGAAAATCCAATGGAACGGGCCAGACGGAAGGCCTCCTCGGTCTGGGCGGCCGTATGCCGCCGGCCCACGGCGGCCAGCACGGTATCCTCCATGGTCTGGGGGTTGATGCTGATGCGGGTGGCGCCCCCCGCCCGGATGGCCTCCAGCTTCTCCCCCGTGATGGTATCCGGCCGGCCGGCCTCCACCGTGTACTCCCGCAGGCAAGATAAATCAAAGTTCTCGGCCACCGCCCCCATGACGGCTTCCAGCTGTTCGGCCGAAAGGGTCGTAGGGGTGCCGCCGCCGAAATAGACCGTCTCCAGCCGGAGGCCCGCCTCCCGGGCCAGGCGGCCGGTCAGGGCGATTTCCCGCTGCAGCAGCTCCACATAATCGGGGATGAGTTTCCCCGCCTTCTCCACCGAATGGGAGACAAAGGAACAATAAGAGCAGCGGCTGGGGCAGAAGGGGATGGCGATATAGAGACTGAAGGAATCCGGCCGGGAAAGGCCTGTGATGGCGTCCTCGCTGACCCCTACCTCCCGGCAGAGCCGGATTTTCTCCTCCGACACCAGCAGCTTATCCCGGAAATAGGCGGAAGCATTTTCCTCCCCCATCCCGTCTATAAGCCGCCGCATGAGTTTGGCCGGCCGCACGCCGGTGAGGATGCCCCACCGGGGCCGCAGGCCGGTCAGCTGACAGAGGCATTCGTATAAAAGCACGGCCAGCACCCGCTCGCATTCGTCGGCGTAGTCCGGCCGCGAGACGTCCAGGGAATCCCGGCGGCTGGCGGTTTTCCCGCATATGGAGACGGCGGCCGTCAGTTCGGCTATATTCCCGGACACCCGCCGGAGCGCGGCGGCCCTATCCTCCCCTTCTGTTTCGGGGGCCGGCTCTCCGGGAATTACCTGTATCTTTTCAAAGGGGAAAAACAGCCGGCAGAGTTTTTCCAACTCGTACCGATAGGCGGTATCGCAAACGTACAGCTTCATAGGGTAACGTCCTTCATATAGGGATTGGAGGCCCGCTCCCGGCTCAAAAGGGAGGCGGGCCCATGGCCGGGATATACCGGGTAGTCCCCCGGCAAATCCCGCAGGCGGGCTACCGACGCCATGAGGGTGGCGTAGTCTCCCGAGGGCAGGTCGGTGCGCCCCACCTCCCCGGCGAAAAGGGTGTCGCCGGTAAAGAGGGCGGGGCTGCCCCCGTCGTCGATGAGGAAGCAGACCCCGCCGGCCGAGTGGCCGGGGGTGTGCAGCACCTGAATATGCAGAGGGCCGCAGGTAAGGGTATCCTTATCCTTTAAAAGCAAATCCGGCCGCACCGGGCGCTGGGGCTCGGCAAATACCCCCATGCTCACAGAAAGGCTGACGTTGGGGTCCAAAAGCCCCGCCGCGTCGTCCACGTGGATGGCCACCTTGGCCCCCGTCTTCTCCTGCAGCCGGGCCGCAGCCATGAGATGGTCGGCGTGGCGGTGGGTCAGAAGGATCCACTGGATTTTGTCGAAAGAAGGGGACAGCTTCTGCTCCAGTTCGGGCGTCCAGTCGCCGGGGTCAATGACCAGCCCGGCCCCGTCCGATGTGATCAGATAACAGTTGGCGGCGATAGCCCCCACCGGTATACAGGTAATTTTCATAAATTTACCTCCTGCGCCGCCCGTTTTCCAGGGGAAAAAGCAGGCGGGGATTTGCATATGCGGTACCGGCCTCCCAGGCCGGATAATGGCGCTAGACCTTCTTGGCCCAGGTGTCGGTGTCCAGAATCAGGGTCACGGGGCCGTCGTTTAACAGATCCACCGCCATGTCGGCGCCAAAGCGGCCGTTGGCCACAGCTGCCACCCCTTCGGCCCGCAGCTGTTCGGAAAAGTATTCGTACAGCTTTTCCGCCCGCTCCGGCTCACAGGCCGGGTCAAAGGAAGGGCGGTTGCCCCGCCGGGTATCGGCGCACAGGGTAAAATTGGAGATGACCAGGGCGCCGCCCCCTATATCCAGCACCGAGCGGTTCATCTTGCCCGCCTCGTCGGTAAAGATGCGCAGGGCGGCGGTTTTCCGGGCAAGCAAAGCCGCCTCGGCTTCGGTATCCCCCTTGGCCACGCCCAGAAGAATCAAAAGGCCGGGGCCGGTGGCCCCCACCGT
This sequence comes from Candidatus Howiella intestinavium, assembly GCA_904420585.1. GTDB lineage: Bacteria > Bacillota > Clostridia > Oscillospirales > Acutalibacteraceae > Howiella > Howiella intestinavium. Next base: position 45,197 of record CAJFVX010000049.1, read on the forward strand.
CTGCCCCTCCACCGAAACGGCGGCATGGGCGACCCGTTGTATCACTGCTTTCATAAAATCTCCTACTGATTCAGCCGCTCCACGCTGATAACCCCCGGGACCTTCTCCAGGCGGGCGGCGATATTTTTGAGATGCTCCAGGCTCTCGGTGCTGACGGTCAAATCGATAATACAGTTGCCCCCCTTGACCTCCCGGGCGTTGACCGTATGCAGCATAACCCGCATACTGGCCAGGGCCACCGTGATGTCGGCCAGCAGGGCGCCCCGGTCGATGGCCAGGATTTGCAGGGCCGATTTAAAGGATTCCTGATGGCTTTCGGCCCAATGGGCGCCGATCCAGCGGTCGGGCTCGGCCGCTGTGGACAAATCCCGCGGAACATTGTTGCAGTCCCGCTTGTGGATGGATACCCCGTGTCCCCTGGTGATAAAACCGATGATGAGGTCGCCGGGCACCGGCGCACAGCATTTGGAGAGCTTGACCAAACAGTTGTCAATCCCCTCCACAATGACGCCCTCGGAGGACTTGGTCTGCTTATGCTCCTGGACATAGTCCTTTATATCCATGGGCTTGGCCGTCTTGGCCCGTTTGTTGTATTCTTCCTTCACCCGGGGCATGATTTTGGAGAGCACCAGGCCGCCGTAACCGATGGCGGCAAAGAAGTCCTCCACCGAATTGCAGTGCTGCCGCTCGGCCAGTTCCTCCAGGAAAGCCTTCATCTCCTCCTCGGGCAGGCGGATGCCGTTGCGGATAAACTCCTTTTCCACCTCGGCCCGGCCCTCCTGGATATTCTCGCTCCGCCGCTCCTTTTTGAACCAGCTGCGGATTTTGTTGCGGGCCTGGCTGGTTTTGGCGATGGAAAGCCAGTCCCGGCTGGGGCCGTGGTTCTGCTGCTGGGTGGTGAGGATTTCGATGATTTCCCCCGTCTTTATCACATGGCTGATGGGGACGATGCGGCCGTCCACCTTGGCCCCCACCATGCGGTTGCCCACCGCCGTGTGGATGGCGTAGGCAAAATCGATGACCGTGGAGCCGGCCGGCAGGTTGATGACGTCCCCCTTGGGGGTCACGGCGAAAACGTCCTCCTGGGACAAATCGGTCTTGATGGTCTGGACAATGTCCTCCGCGTCGTCCGACTCCTGCTGGTTTTCCAGAATCTGCCGGATCCAGGCCAGGCGCTCCTCCAGTTTTTCGTCCGAACGCTGGATGCCCTCTTTATACTTCCAGTGGGCGGCGATGCCGTACTCGGCCGTGTGGTGCATCTCCCAGGTGCGGATCTGCACCTCAAAGGGAATGCCCTCCCGGCCGATGACCGTGGTGTGCAGGGACTGGTACATATTGGGCTTAGGGGTGGAAATGTAATCCTTGAACCGGCCGGGAATGGGCCGGAACATGTCGTGGATAATCCCTAAGATATTATAGCAGTCATTGACCGTGTCGGTGATAATCCGGACGGCGTAGACATCATAAATCTCCTCAAAGGCCTTGCCCTGCACATACATCTTCCGGTAGATGCCGTGGATGGACTTGACCCGTCCCTCCAGGTAGATGCCGGGCACCAGAGGCTCCACCCGCTGCTTGATGCGCTCCTTGATGGATTCCAGGAATTGCTCTCTATACTGCTTGCGGATATTGAGGGAGTGCTCGATTTCGGCGTAGGCCACCGGGTCCAGATGGGCGATGGCCAAATCCTCCATTTCCTCCTTCACCGCCCGGATACCCAGCCGGTGGGCGATGGGGGCGTAGACCTCCAGGGTTTCCAAGGATTTGTCCCGCTGCTTCTGGGGAGGCTGGGCGTCGATGGTGCGCATGTTGTGCAGCCGGTCGGCCAGCTTGATGATGATGACCCGGATGTCCTCCGCCATGGCCAGCAGCATCTTCCGCAGGTTCTCGGCCTGCTGCTCCTCTCTGGAGGAAAAGGGTATTTTGCCCAGCTTGGTCACGCCGTCCACCAGCATGGCCACGTCCTTGCCGAACCGCTTTTCGATTTCGGCCCGCTCCACCGCCGTATCCTCCACCACGTCGTGGAGCAGGGCGGCGGCGATGGACTCGGAATCCATCCCCAGGGTGACGATGATACAGGCCACGGCCATGGGATGGTAGTAAAAAGGCTCCCCGGACAGGCGCCTCTGTTCCCCGTGGGCGCTCTTGCAGAGCTCGAAGGCCTCCCGCACCATATCGAAATTGTAGTTGCCCTTCTGTTTGCGCATAAGGGCGGCCAGGGTTTCAAACCGCCCGTCGGGCTGCCCGTGGTAGACCTGTATGGGAGCCGATACGGGTTCGTGATCCCCCTTGGGCAGATCCTCCGACAGCTCCCGCGGGAAGGCAAATTTTGTATCGCTCATAAGGTTCTTCCTCCCAACCGAAAAAACGCTCTATCCCTTCGCTCCGTCCCGCAGTGCGGCCAGCACCCGGGAGGACTGCAAGTCCACCTTGCCGGAGGCCGGATTTACCGAAACATACGACCGGCCCTCTGCTGTGGATATTTGCAAAACCCCCAGTTCGGCCAGCGCGTCCAGGGCGATGCGCAGCTTTTCATAGGATAGTGTATCCGCCAGCCGGCTGCACAATCGGGCAAGGCTGGTTTTTCCGCCGGGCGCGGCCCGCACGGCCCGGAAAACCGCCGCCGCATCCTCCCGGCCGGGCAGGAGTTTCGGCGCATCCGCCGCCGTCCACTCCCCCCGCCGGTAGGTCTCATACCGCCGAAGGGCCTGCAGACGTTCCTCCGGGTCCCCCGCCGCCGGGCGGATGTCCCGCAGCTGCACGCTCACGGATTCCTCCCCTCTGAAGACGTTGACCGAAAGCTGCACCGCCGCATCCACCCTATCCCCCTTTTCAAAGGGAAAGTCGGCGGGCGATACGCCGAAGGCCAGAACCTGCACCACCGCTTCATTGCGGGATAAAAATATTTTACAGTGCTTGCCGCCGCTTAGGGGCTGCACGCTCTCTACCTTCATATGCAAAAGCCCGAACAGGGGCGCCGGATTGCCCGTTCCAAAGGGGGCCAAAGGCTCCAGCGACCGGGCCAGGGGCACCGAAAGGGCCGCCGGGTTCAGCTTGCAGTCCAGCCGCAGGGTGGGAAAGGGCATCTCCAGTCCGGCGGCGTATTCATTCAGCCGGGCCCGCAGGGGTTCTATATTCTCAACGGCCACCGTAAGGCCGGCGGCCAGTTCATGGCCGCCGAATTTTTCCAGCAGGTCGCCGGCGGAGGCCAGGGCCTCGTACAAATGGAAGCCCGGCAGGCTGCGGCCAGAGCCGGTAGCCTTCTCCCCGTCCACGCTCAGCACGATGCAGGGCCGGCCGTACCGCTCCATGAGCCGGGCGGCGGCAATGCCCACAATCCCCGGGTGCCAGCCCTCTCCCTCCACCACAATCAGCCGGTGGAAGGCGTGGCCCCGCTCTTCGATGCGGGCCGCCGCCTCGGCGACAATCTGCTGTTCGGTCTGCTGCCGCCGGACGTTTTCCGCCTGCAATTCATCGGCCAGGATGGCCGCCGTCTGTCCGTCCTCCTCCAAAAGCAGGCGGACGGCCCGGTCGGCCGAACCCATGCGGCCGGCGGCGTTGATGCGGGGGCCCAGGCCAAAGGCCAGGTTGCCCGCCTGCACCTTTTCGGCCTGTATACCCACCGCCTCCAGCAGGGCGGCTATCCCCGGCCGAGGATTCTGCCGCATGGCCCGCAGGCCTTCCTTTACGATGGATCGGTTCTCCCCCACCAGGGGCATGACGTCGGCCACCGTGCCCAGGGCGGCCAAATCGGCGTACCGCCCGAACAGTTCTTCGCAGGGCAGGCCCAGGAGGGCCGCTGCCAGCTTAAAGGCCACCCCCGCCCCGCACAGTTCCTTGAAGGGGCTGGGGCAGTCCGCCCGGTGGGGATTGACCACCGCCAGGGCCGCCGGCAGTTCCGCCCCCGGCAGATGGTGGTCGGTGACAACCACATCCAGCCCCACCTCGGCGGCGTAGGCCGTCTCGGCCAGGGCGCTGACGCCGTTGTCCACCGTCACAATCAGGCGCACCTGCATATCCCGCAGCTTCTCCACCGAATCCCGGTTCATGCCGTAGCCCTCATCGCTGCGGGAGGGGATATAGTAGAGCACGTCGGCCCCCATATCCGAAAGGCAGCTGTATAAAATAGCCGTGGCTGTGACGCCGTCGCAGTCGTAGTCCCCGTAGACGGCGATGCGCTCCCGGTTCTCCACCGCCATCCGGATGCGGGATACCGCCTTGTCCATATCCTTCAGGGTATAAGGGGAGGCCACCTCCCCTTCCTCCGAGAAAAAGGCGTCGATGTCCACCGGGTCGGTAATCCCCCGATTGGAAAGGATGAGGGCCACCAGCGGGTCGATGCCGCAGGCCTCGGCCAGCTCCCGGGCCAACTCCTTGTCCGCCGCGGGAATCAGCCACCGCTTTTCCGCCATGGGCGCCCCCTCCTTTTCCATCAAATTATTTTTATATTGTAACATCCCAGGGACAGATTGGCAATCTTTTTGGCGGAAAAATGGCCGGATATTTCATAGATAAGCAAAGCCCTATGCTGCAGCGACACGCACACAGCGCGCTGGTACGGTCTGCCAACCGCGAAAGCCTTTTACTTGCCACCCGTAAACAGGCTTTGTTTAGAAATTTCCACTGTTATTGGTTCTGCCGTCTGATAAGTTGACAGGCCGAACCCTTATTTTCGCAAACACATTTCAGCATCATTCTTTTTGGGGGCCACCCGATCGGCAAACGGTTTTCGTTCTGCAAGAAGGGCGCTAATTTTGATGCAAAACCAATATTCTTTCTTGATTCGTATTTTACTTATTATAATATTTTTAATTTTTACTTATTATAATATTTTTAATTTTAATATTGACAAATAATTTGTTTTGTTATATTTTTAAAGGATTTAAAGATTAACTTTAGATGGACAGCTTGACAGAAGAAAGGGGAATTTCCATGCAGGAATACGAATTTGTCTCCAAAAGTGAATATCGTCCCGTCCGCAATGAGATTGAAAGTATTATTCATAAAGCGCAAAGGCTACTAAAACATCCCGGTTTTGCAAACGAGAAAATGACCTTTCAATACACACTCATTGGCAGTGGAAGCCGTCATTTGATAACTCGTATCAAAGGCGGAAACAAAGGCTTTGATTTTGATTATAATTTAATTTTGCAATCAAAACCGGGGTATTATTGGAACCCAAAACATGCCAAAGAAGTACTTTTTAAAGCTTTTCAGGAAGCGATAAAAGGAACAAACTTTCAGAAAATTGAAAATTCCACTTCTGCAATCACCATTAAATCTGTCAATAAAAGTAAAATCACCTTTTCCTGTGACTTGGGAATTGTATATTATAACGCCGACAGGGAGTTGAACTATCTTCACACTAAGAAAACAGGCACGCAAATCATATATGAATGGCAAAAAAGGCCATCGGCAATCAATGCAGATGACAAATTGGAAGCACTGAAAGAATACTGGCCGAATGACTATTGGAAATACGTCAAGGCAGAATATCTCAATCTTAAGAATAAAAATTCTGCTCAAAAACGTTCTTTCCATTTATACATAGAATCTATTAATAATGTATATAACTGGATGCAGCAAGAAAAAAGAACATGCGCAATAGATGAAGATTGTCCCATCAGGTACATCAACTACATCAACCAATAAAAGCGGCAAGGTAATCGGCAGCGAGAACAATCTTCTTCATCACACCCATCCAAATGTTATAAACAGCATCTGTGCAGGTACAAACTCTGCCCCCATACTCAATACGCGCGAGGCATGGGCTTCGGTATGATTACGGCTGTAAAACAGATGATGGCTGCCTGGTTATTTTACCTGCATCCTCCATCCTTTCCAGCAATCTCATATTGTCTCCTAAAGCCAAACCCGGTATAATCGGTCTGGTCGTAAAACGATAATTTTGCGAAAGGACAGGTTTAGGGAATGGCAAAAATAAGAGCCTTGCTGGCGGTATGTATTTTGGTTTGCGGACTCTTATTGGGGAGTACGTCGGTTTCGGCGGCGGAGATAAAAGCGCCGGGCCTTTCGGCCAGCGGCACGTCCGTCAGGACAGGGCAGGAAATCGAGTTCGTATTCTCCCTTGACGGCTATGAAGAGATAGAAACCGGGATACATACGGTAAAGGGGACGCTTACGTATGATCCGGATATATTTGAAACGCCGTCCCAGGCGGATTTTACGCCCGTATCGCCCTGGGAAAGCGTACATTACAATCCGGAAAACGGGCAGTTTTCCCTCTTCCGGCGGACAGGCGGTCTGGAAGGCGAGGACGTGCTTTTCGTACGTCTCACGGCCAGGGAAACGCTGCCCGCCGGGGATACCTATGTGGGCATAAGCGATGTGTCGGTATCCGAGGGAAAGGAAGATATTTTCCCGGCTGACGCGGCGGCAGAACTCATGGCCATATCCGGGCAGCCTTCGGCCGGTTCCCAGGCGGATACGGATAATCAGGCTCCTTCCGAAGGGCAGACCGAGCAGCAGCCGGTTATAGAAACCGGGGACGCCTTCCCTGCCATGGCCGTGTGGCTTCTCTGCGCCGGGGCGGCCGTCCTGGCGGCGGGCTGCCTTATCATCGCCCGCCGGGGAAAGAAAAATGCCGGCAGCCTGCGGATACTGGCCGGCCTCATCCTCACGGGCGCTGTGGCGGCCGCTGCGGCCGGCAGCGTGTACGCCTTCGGCGGAAAGGGCGACCTGAACGGCGACGGCGCCGTGGATTACGCGGATGTGTATATCCTGCAAAAACATTTGGTAGCGCTGGAATCCCTGTCCGAAAACAAGCAGAACCGGGCGGATATGAACGCCGACGGGACGCTTTCGGTTACGGACTTGTGCCTGCTGATTCAGAAAATCGAAAAGACGGTGGATTATGCGGTCAGCATCACGCCGGCGCTGGAGAATTTCTATTATGAAAAGCAGGCGGAGGTTCCCTTCCGGTTCTACGCCGCGGTTTCCCACGGCGGGGAAATCCAGGGCGTTACCATCAACGGCCGGGATTACGCCGTGCAAAAGGCAGAGGACGGCGCCTATACAGCCCGGCTGCAAGCGGCGGAAGCCGCCGGTGTACAGGAGCTGCGCATCACCAAGGTAAGCCTGCGCAACGGGCAGGATGTGGAAGTAAGCTGCACAGAGAAAATCGAGGTGCGCAAGGCGGTCCCGTCCTTAGAAAACTTCCGCGCAGAGGAAAAGGCCGACACGGCGCAGATGCAGGTCTCCTTCCTTTTGGAAGACCCGGACGGGGCGGTGACCTCCTCCGACATGGAGGTGCTGAAAAACGCCGACGGGGAATTTATAAAGGTGGAGACCCTGGAAGTGTCCGCCGGCGAAAACACCTTCTTATTGGATTTGGAGGAAGACACGGCCTATACGCTGCATATCTCGGCCCGGTACAACCGGGATTCGGACACGCTGGAAGCAGATGCCGACAACAGCGGGAGTTTTGCGGCGATGAAAGAAGTCCGGCTGCATGTCGATTATCAGTTTACCTTCGGCGGCCTTACTGCCCAGACGGAGGCCGGTGCGCCGGCCGGGAAATTCAGCAAAAACCAGCCGGTGGTCCTGTGGTTTACAAGTAACAACGCCACTGGGTTCGCCCCGGTACAGGCGGTGGTAAACGGAGAAACCTATCCGGTGGAACCCGCCGGGGACGGATATACCGTAACCCTGCCCGGATTTACCCAGACCGGGGAAGCCGAAATTCGGGTGGAGCAGGTTATTTTGGAAAACGGGAAGGCCTTTTCTCCCGAGAAAGACAATGTAAAAACCCTTATCATCCTGAAAGAGCGGCCGGCAGTCACGGATTTAACCGCCCGGGAAGAGGCGGAAAAAGGGCAGTTTCACATCGCCTTCCGCCTGACCGACCCTGACGGCACGCTGCAGAACAGGAAAATCAGCATCCGGAACGCCGACGGAAAAGAGGTGGGCGCATATGCCTTTTCCGAAAACGAGCTGCAGGACGGCGTATTCAGCGGTTCGGTTCCGCTGACCGACAAAGGGCTCACATCCTCCTACACGGTACAGATTGTGGCAGACGTGCGTCTGTCGGCCGATGGTACAGAGGCAGAGAACCAGAAGGTTCTGGCCGCATTGTCGGTGGACGCGCAGCCGCAGGCCCAGGTCATTGCCGGAAAAGCCGGAGACGCATATGTGGAAAAGGGCGGCAGTCTGCCGCTTTTCTATGAAGTCGCTCACAATGTGGAAGCGGCCCTTGCGAAACTGGTGGTCAACCACATAGAACTGCCTGTAACCGCCGGGCCGGACGGGACCTGGCAGGTCACGGCCACCGCGCCGGATGCGGCGGGCAAGCAGAATTTCACACTGTATCAGCTGGTATTTGCCGACGGCACCATCCTGGATGTAAACCACATCCTTTCGGTGGAGGTGCTAAAGGGCGCGCCGACGGTACAGGATTACGAAGCGGAGGATATTCTGGAAAAGGAGCAGGTACGCTTCCGGTTTACCCTGACGGATACCGACGGGGCCTTCCTCTCCGGCCGGGTGCAGCTTCTTTCCAGGGAAAAGGATACCATCGTGGCTGAGGAGGCCATCACCGGGACGGGGCCCCAGGTCTTTACGCTGGACGTGGAAGAGCAGAAGGCCTACACCTTCCGGGTTCTTTTGAGCTATACCGAGACCGAGGACGGCAGCCGGCAGGTAAGAGATGCCGTGGCGCTGGAAAAGACGGTTTATCTGATGCGGGACTACGGCCTGCGGCTTTCCGACATGCAGACGTCCGGGGCAGACGGAACCGATACGGTATACTTTGAGCCGGGCAGTACGCTGCAGCTCCGCTTCCGGGCGGAGACCCGCGCAAGCCTTGCGGTCCAGCAGGTGCAGATGAACGGGAAGATGTATAGTCTTACGCCCTTGGAGGACAAGGTCTACACCCTGACGGCCGAGGCCGGTTCCCTGCCGGGCGTGCAGGTGCTGACCATCGAAAAGGTTGTGCTGGAAAACGGAAAGGAGCTGACGGCGGAGGCCGGCCATTCCATCCGGGTGGAGGTGCTGAAAGCCGCCCCCAGGGTGGAGAATTTCACCTGGGAGAAGACCGTGCAGGACGAGCTGCGGGTACAATTTACCCTCCAGGACCCGGACGGCGCCCTGCAGGACGCCCGGCTGGAGATTGCCGAGGCCGGCGGCCGGGTTCTTCTGCGCGAATCCATAGCCGCAGGTGATAAGCAGGCGACCGTCAAGCTGACCGAGGCGGAACAGTATACCCTGCGGGTGACGGCCGATTTTGACCGGGATACCAATACCCTGGACCAGCAGTCCAACGCTTATACCGACGAAGAAATCTATGGGGATACCCTTGCCGCCTCTCGGGACGCCATCCAGTTTAAGGATGTAACGGGCACCCGCCTCTATAAGAATACCGCCAGCGGCCCCAAAGAGGTGGAGGTCCTGGACATCACCGGCGGACTGCCGGCGGATGCCGAATCCTATTACGCCGTAATCCAGATGGAAAACCTGCCCGACTTCTACGCGGGTATCAGGGAATTCCGCCGGGATGGGGATACGGGACGGGTGTACGCAGTCATCGAGCAGGACGACGTAATCCGCTATGATGCCGACGGCAGCCGGCAGCAAGGATATGCCTTCCCCCTGGCCTATCGGGATGCGGAAGGGGAGCACCCCCTCATACAGTCGGCAGAGGAGCTGTTCCGGCAGATGGCCGCAAGCCCCGGCGGACGCTATGAGCTGACAGAGGATCTGGATGCATCCGGGCTGTCCGCAGCTGCGGCCGCCGTGGCCGGAACCTTTACCGGCGAGCTGGACGGCAACGGATATAAAATCGTAAACCTCCCCACCTCCCTCTTTGACCGCTTGAGCGGGGCCTATATTCACGACCTGGTTATCGAGAACGCCCGGATAACGGCCTCCCGCAGCGGGATTCTGGCCAATGTCATCCAGAACCAGTCGACCGTCGAAAAGGTATTCATCACCCACGCCTCTATTTCCAATGGGGTTGACGAGTTGGGGGCCTTCACGGGGAATCTGAACAATTCCACCATCCGGCAGAGCGCCTCCATCGATGTATCCATTAAGGGGCTTGTAGCGGTAGGCGGCATAGTAGGCAAAACCGGCGCCGGGGCGGTGATTGAAAACTGCTACGTGACCGGGAAGGTGCAGGGCACCTACGACCATCCCAGCCTGGGCGCCCGGGTGGGCGGCATCGCCGGCTGGCACGGCGGCGGCGTCATCCGCGCCTGCTACACCCAGGTGCAGGTGGCGGCCCCGGCTAAAAAGGGCAACGGCGGCCTCATCGGAGGACCCAATACGGGCAGCCCGGTCATCGAGGACAGCCTGAGCATGAGCAGCGGCGCCGGGTACCGGATAGCGGGCTTTGACGTTTTGAACAACGCCAAAAATGTTTACGAGTACGCCGGTTCGGACAGTGCAACCAACATCACCGAGGATAACCGGGAACAGATAAAAGAAACCGACGCCATTTTTGACCGGAACTTTTACAGGGATACCCTGGGTTGGGACGAAACCGTCTGGGAGCTGGAACTGCTGGCCTACGGCAAGCGTCCGTCCTTACAGGGCGCGCCGGTGGCCGACAACAACTATCAAATCCCGGCCTACGCCCAGGTGCTGGCAGACCCGGGCTACACCCCTGCCCGGGAGCAGGCCTACGCCAATATGGCCAAGCTCATGCCCTTCTCGGACGTCCGCACCCTGGTAGCCTACGGCAACCGCCTCTCTGACACCGACGCCCTGGTCACGGAGGCCCTGCAGTTTGTCCTGCCTCTGGACGCCGACGGCGCATTGGTGACGGGCATAACCCGGGACGAGGCCGGCCGGATAGCCAAAATACGGCTTGTATTCCAGGAGGGAACCATGCAGGAGTATGCCCTTTCCTGGCAGAAGGCTATGGGAAATGTGGTGGCGGCCTATACCGCCCATAACGCGGACCTTTTATATCAGTTCCACCGCTATATGGCGGATCCCGAAGACGGCCTGCTGGATGCGGCCCTGGGCCTCGTATCCGCCCTGGATTACGCGGCGGATATAGCGGCCCTCACCGGCGAAGAGGAAAGCCGGCTTTACACCGATTATTACAACGAGTCGGTAAAGCCCCGTTTGCGGGAGGTAGTGGAAGGGATTTTGTATTCCCAGGCCGACTATCCCACCTACTGCAAAAACGAGGTGGTGCAGCAGCTGGTCCGGGAGCGGATTGGCGATGTGGAAACCTGGAAGCGGTTTTTGTACGGATACAATTATTACGACAAATGGTATCATATTGACTTCCAGGGCGTGAACCTAAGCGACCTTATATTCCAAAACGGAGAACTGCTGGCCCGGGATATGACGGCCGCGGCCCTTACGGAAAAGCTCCTTTCGGCGCCGGCCGAGCAGCGGCAGACCAACCGGACGGTGGTGTTCTATAATAACGTCCTGCAGAACTACACCGGTGAGCCCCTGATGGATTTCCTGGGAGGCCTTGCCCGCCGCATGGCGGGATACGCCGATGCCAGCGACTGGTTTGTCGACACCTTTGACGGGATTCTTAAGGAGCAGGCGGCACAGGGCGGGGCCGAAGGGCTTCGGTATCGCATCTGGGATATTCTGACGGGGCTGAACGACGGGCAGAAAAGCGTCGTCCTGCCCATCCTGACGGCGCCCCAGGAGGACATGTACCTGATTTCCCTGCCCTCCCAGCTGATGCTGGGCAGCCTCAACCGCTATCCCGAATATCTGAACAAGGATGGGAACGAGCGGCAGCGGATGCGGGATATCATCGACGCATACGCCGAGAAGATGGGGAATTTTTACGGCGTGTCCTCCACCTGGATGGGCAACGCCGCCAGCCAGCTGAACAGCTTTGTGAACATCCAGTTTGACACGCGGCTGAACTTCCCGGCCAGCGCGGCAGCCGACGCGGGGGATCAGGACAAGGGTACAACCCGGGAACCCGTGATGAAATGGGTATTTGAAGCCAACGACACCATCAGCATCAAGAACGGCAGCGCGGCGGTAGCCAACGGGACCAACGTCTTCTGGGTACTGACCCCGGCGCTGGGCACCAGCGACTACATCTTCTTCACCTTCAGCCACGAGACGGCCCACAACCAGGACGGCCGGTATTTCTACGGCGGGGCCGGCCGGCGCAACGGCACCGGCGCCGAAGCCCACGCCGACGGGAATATTGCCCAGGAAATGCGGGACGGCTGCATGGTCTTTAACATCTCCAAAATCAACGACACGGGGCTGGAGATGACCGGCAACTTCAGTTACGAGCGCATCGACTCGGCCGAAAAAATCCACAGCTACTACCGGGAAATGTTCGAGACCGGGTATGTGCTGGACTACCTGGCGGCCCAGGCCTTCCTCCGGCTGCCGGCGGAACAGCAGGCGGCGGTGGCCGTACAGGCCCACCACACCGCCGGCGGCAATGCATCCTTTACCACCGAGTACCGGGATGTCACCGTGGAAGAGATCAGACAGATGCAGCTGCAGGATGTGGAGGACCTGTGGGAAAACCGGCTTTCCATCCGCAACCAGAAAAAGGGGGCTGCCGAAAAGATAAGCACCGCCACCGACGGCAGCTACGGATTTGAGTCCTTCTACTGCATGAACTGGTATCAGTCCCACAACAACGACGGTTCGCCGGATACCCACGCCTTCAAGCGGCTGGGCATGGAGATGCTGGGGGTAGGCGGCTTTGAGGGCGGCTACCAAATCTATATGTCGGCCCGCAGCGAAAACGATCTGGACGCCCTGCGGAAGATAACCGGGGATCCCAACATCACCTGGAAGGATTATAAGCTGGGCCGGTTCCAGCGGGTAGAGGAAAATCTGGACAAGATTCCCTACTTTGACCCCGAGGCGGTCATCCAGCAGTTTGCGGAGGCTTTCCAAAGGGACGCCCAGAAGGGCACCCGGAGCGAAAGCACCGCCGTCAAGCGGATGCTCTACGGCATTGTAAAGCGGGCCACCGGCGACTTTAGCGAAGGCGGTATCTACCAGAGCCCGGCGGTTATCCCGGTGACCTCCGCGGAGGAATTTATCCGCCTGGCGGCTGAGAACCCCTACGGCTCTTTCCGGCTGGAAGCGGATCTGGACTTCACCGGCATTGCCGCTGCCGGAGGCAGCTATATCCCCGGCCGGTTTATGGGCATCCTCGACGGGAAGGGGCATACAATCACCGGGATGCGGTATCCCCTCTTTGGAGATCTCCAGTACGCCCTGGTTAAGAGTCTGACCATTGCGGATCCCGCCTATGATACCGGGGCCGCAGCCCTGCTGGCCGTAAAATCCCGGCAGGTGGTCCTGGGGGATGTAGCCGTAACCGGCCTGTCCCCGGCAGATGCGGCCCGGGGACTCCCCCTTGTGAAGACCAGGACCGATGTTTACTACGAGTACGGGAACACCGGTGTGCAGACAGGAGCCGACAGTTCCGTGTCTGCAGCCGGTTAGGAAGCGGACACGCCAAAAGACCAGACATGCAAAAAATCCCTTGAAACAGGCGGCATGCCCGGTTTCAAGGGATTTTTCTTTGAAAGAGCGCCGGTTATTCTGCGTTTTTTTCCGGCTGTGCCGGACGAAATGCAGACTTGGCCATTCCGATAATATCCTTTACATCCGAACGGCAGAGGAACAGATACAGCCCGTAGATAACAAGATAAATCAGACAGCCGACCCAACCGCCTACCACCCAGCTGGAGCAGACGAAAACCGCCGTCATAACCAATTCCAGAATCATATTCTTTGCAACCCGCAGCTGCAGGATTTTGGCCAGCACCAACTCGGCAAAAACACAGCGGAAAACAATCAGCACCAGAATGGACAGCACTGCCAACTCCAGATTGCGCAGCCAGAGGATGACGATAGCCGAAGACAAAAGGCTGAGGCCAACCGACGCCAGGTTGACCACCATCATCCAGTTTTCCCGGCGCAGGGCCTTTAAGTAGGTGTTGATCAGCATGGACATCTTTCCCTCAAACAAGCACATGGGGAAAAGCAGGGCCATGTAAGTAAGGCTTTCGGCATACTGGGGCAGCCACATGGACAGGACGACCTTGGCCGGATAGTAGAGCACCAGAAGTCCTAAAATCGGCACCACCAGCACGCTGCGCAGGCGGGTATAGGCCCCGGCCCAGCGCTCCTGCGGGGTGCGCTTGAGCACCGGGAACATGACCACGCTGACCGCGTTGATAAACAGCATCATCAGGTTGCAGACGCTCATAGTCAGGGAGACCTGTCCAAAGACCTCCACGCTCCAGGTCTGTTCGATACAGAACCGGACAATACCGATGATTAAGAGGCCGGCAATATTGGCGAACAGCAGCTTGACGCCCACCGTAATATTGGTCCAGGCCTCCGCCAAACTCTCCCGTAGCCCGGCCGCCTTGTGGAAGACGATGTCCCGGCACCGCCAGCACAGGGTGCACAAGGTCACCAGCTTGGCCCCGATATCCGCCAGCAGCAGGGACTCATAACTCCTTGTCCCGGCCAGCAGCAGAATCACAACGGCCGCCGCGTATATCACCTTCTCGGCCATCTGGTTTTTGGCGTACTCCTGGATGCGGTTGGTGGATTGCAGCACATATTGGAGGAAGGTCCGGGGAATAACAAGCAGACAGCAAAGAGCCGTTATCAACAGGACGAAGGTCTTATCCGCATGGGGGTAAAACAGCAGGATACCTCCGGAAAACAACAGGGTAATGACCAGCTCCATGGCCCCCAGCATCCAGAACTGGGAGTGGAACAGGGGCTTGTCCAGTTCCTCATATTCCCGGCCGCCGTAACGCAGCAGAATCCCGTCTACCCAACCAAAATGGAAAAAGCCCACATATGTGGTATAAAACACATAGAGCTGCCAATACCCGTATTCCGCCGCACCCAACCGCTTGGGGACCAGGGCCACCAGCACCACCGACAGCAGGGTGCCCACAATGTTGGCCACAAAGGTATAGGACAAATTTTTTACAATGCCCAGTATCTTACTATTCACAGGAAGCCCCCTGGATTATATCCCGCAAAAACGGGTTCACCTTGTCCTTATCGCTCAAGAGGATCTCCATGCCCGGCGGAATAGGCCAGGCCACGTTTACATCCGGGTCGTCCCAGCGCAGGCCGCCCTCGTCCTCGGGGTGATAAAATTCATCGCATTTGTAGACGAACTCCGCCTCTTCGGAAAGCACCAAAAAGCCGTGGGCAAAGCCCCTGGGGATATAGAACTGCTTCTTGTTCTCCTCCGACAGCAGGACGCCTGTCCACTTGCCGAAGGTCGAACTGCCCCGGCGGAGATCCACGGCCACGTCGTAGACCTCGCCCTTTACCACCCGCACCAGCTTGCCCTGGGGGTACTGCTTTTGGAAATGCAGCCCCCGCAGAACGCCGCGGCGGGACTTGGACTGATTGTCCTGCACAAAGACCGTATCCAGTCCGGCAGCCTTCCATTCGTTGTAGTTGTAGGTTTCCATAAAGTAACCGCGCGCGTCGCCGAATACGGTGGGTTCGATGATATACACGCCCTCGATTTCGGTGGGATGAAACTTAAATTTAGCCATTTCGCTTCGCCGTTCCTTCCTGTATCCGTTTTTGCCGCTTCGCCGGCCTGTCCTGCTATCTGCCGCTGTACATTTTTTCGTAATAGGCCTGGTACTGGCCGCTGGTCACATGCTCCATCCACTCTTTATGGTTCAAATACCACCGGATGGTCTTTTCGATTCCCACTTCAAAGGTGGTTTCGGGATACCAGCCCAGTTCGTTCTTAATCTTCTCCGGGTCGATGCCGTACCGGCGGTCATGGCCCTTCCGGTCGGTCACATGCTTGATGAGCTGCTCGCCCACTTCCCCGTCCACATGCTCCCGGATATAGGCGAGGATGGTCTTGACGATGGTAAGGTTGGGCCGCTCGTTATGGCCGCCGATGTTGTACACCTCGCCCGGACGGCCGTCCCTGGCCACCATATCGATGGCCTTGCAGTGGTCCTCCACATACAGCCAGTCCCGCACCTGCATGCCGTCGCCGTACACCGGCAGTTCCTTATGCCCCAGGGCGTTGTTGATCATCAGGGGAATCAGCTTTTCGGGGAACTGGTAGGGGCCGTAGTTGTTGGAGCAGCGGGTGATATTCACCGGGAATTTATAGGTATCGGCATAGGCCTTGACAAACAGGTCGGCCGACGCCTTGCTGGAGGAATAGGGGCTGTGGGGATCCAAGGGGGTGGTCTCGGTAAAGTACCCCTCCGCACCCAGGGAACCGTAGACCTCGTCGGTGGAAACCTGCAGATACTTGCAGCCCGGTTTATACTGGTCGTCCCCCGTCTGCCAGGCCTTTTTGGCACAGTTGAGCAGGTTCACCGTGCCCAGCACATTGGTGCGCACGAAAATCTCCGGGTCGCTGATGGACCGGTCCACATGGCTTTCGGCGGCGAAATTGATGACATAATCAAAATCATAGGCCGCAAAAAGGGCTTCCATGGCCTCCTTGTCGCAGATGTCCGCCTGCTTGAAAATATAGTTAGGATTCTGCTCTGCATCCCGCAGGTTTTCCAGATTGCCGGCATAGGTCAGCTTGTCCACATTGACAATGCGGATATCCGGGTATTTTTCCAGCATATACAGGATAAAATTGGAGCCGATAAAGCCGGCGCCGCCGGTCACCAGATAGGTCTTCATATGGGCTTATTCCCCTTCCTTGTAATTTTGGAAAAAGCTGCGCAGAGCGTCCTCCCAATGGCGCATCTCGTCCCCCACTGTACAGCGGAGCATCCGGTTGTCCAAAGCCGAATAGGCCGGCCGCTTGGTGGGGCTGGGATAATCGTCGGAGGTGCAGGGGGTTACGGTGCAGGGGATACCTGCCAATTCCACAATCTTACAGGCAAAGTCATACCAGGAGCACTCCCCCGCCGCCGTGCAGTGGTAGACGCCGTATTCCTCACTGGCTGCGATTTTCAGCACATGATGGGCCAAATCGGCGGCGCTGGTGGGGTTGCCCCGCTGGTCGTTCACCACCGTCAGGGCTCCCTCTGCTCTGGCCTTGCGCAGAATGCTCTTGACAAAATTCCCGCCCTCGTAGCCGTACAGCCAGGCCGTGCGCACGATAAAATAGCGGGAACAGAATTCCCGGACATACTGCTCCCCCAGATATTTGGAGGCCCCATAGGCGCTCTGGGGACAGCAGACGTCCCACTCGCTGTAGGGCTTCTTTCCGTCCCCGGCGAATACATAATCGGTGGAGACGTGGAGCAGCTTGGCGCCCACCGCCTCGGCCGCCCTTGCCAGATTCCGGGGGCCGATGGCATTGCCCTTCATGGCCGCGTCCGGATCCCGCTCACAGCCGTCCACATTGGTCATAGCGGCGCAGTTGAGGATGACATCCGGCCGCTCTGCCTGCACAAAGGCAGACACGGCGTCCTTATCGGCAATATCCAAATCGGGCAGGTCCGCGCCCGTCACCTGTGCGCCCCGGAAGGCGGCGGGGATATCCCCCAGTTCCGACCGGCCGGCAGCCAGGATTTTGGTAAGTTCCCGCCCCAGCTGGCCTTTACATCCCACGATTAAAACCTTCATAGAAACCTCCCTGTGTCTTCCCGGCTGCCGGGGTTACGGCTGCCGGGGCTTGACCATCTCGGCCACCTGGTAAAGATACTGGCCGTATTCGGTGGTTTTCAGCCTGTCTGCCTGGGATAAAAGGGCCTGCTTGTCAATCCAGCCGTTGCGGTAGGCGATTTCCTCCAGGCAGGCGATATACAGCCCCTGCCGGGTCTGCACCGCCTCCACGAAATTGGCGGCGGCCAGCATAGAACGATGGTTGCCCGTATCCAGCCAGGCCATCCCCCGGCCGAAAAGCTCCACCTTCAGCTTGCCTGCGGCAAGATAGACGTTGTTTACGGCCGTTATCTCAATTTCCCCCCGGGCGGAGGGCTTGACCTGCCGGGCGATATCCACCACCTGGTTGTCGTAAAAATACAAACCCGGCACTGCGTAGCTGGATTTGGGGTTCTGGGGCTTCTCTTCAATGGAGAGCACATTCCCCTGCCCGTCGAACTCCACCACGCCGAAATCCCGCGGATTGCTCACATGATACCCGAATATGGTGGCCCCATCCTTCCGGGCCGCCGCCGAACGCAGCCGTTCGGTAAAGGCGTAGCCGTAAAAGATATTGTCCCCCAAAACCAGGCAGACATGATCGTTTCCGATAAAGGACGCCCCTACAATAAAGGCGTCGGCCAGTCCCCGGGGCTTTTCCTGCACGGCATAGGAAATATCCATGCCGATTTGGCTTCCGTCCCCGAAGAGGTTCTTAAAGCTGTCGATATCCCGGGGGGTGGAAATGACCAGCACCTCCCGGATACCCGCCAGCATCAGGGTGGACATGGGATAATAGATCATGGGCTTGTCGTATACGGTTAAAATCTGCTTGGAAACCGCTATGGTGGAGGGATACAGCCGTGTGCCGGCCCCGCCGGCCAGGATGATGCCTTTCATGGATTTCTCACCTTTCGCAATTCACTTTTTGTTTGCAGACAACAGCGGCGCTTACTGTGCAGAATCTCCCTTTTGCGCCTGCCGCTTTTCTATCAGACGGCGGACAGGTCTGGCGCAAAATTCGAAAATGGGATCGCGCATGGCCTCCTGCCCATAGGTAAGCCGGATAAAATACACATACCAGCCCAAAAACAGGAAGAACAAATAATTCAGCAGCTGGGTATACGGATAAATCAAAATATTGTCCACCATGCTGATAATACCAAAACCCAGCAAACAGGACAGCAGGGCGATAAGCAATCGGCGATCCGGCGTATCCGCTTTTTTTCTTAATACATTGCGCACGGTTATCTGCAGGCAATAAAAGAGGAAAAGCAGGAAAAACACCAGCCCCACTACGCCGTTGCATAATAGGATCTGCAAAAACAGGTTATGCATATTGCCCGCATCCGAGGGCTCGCCTGAAAAATTCTCCGGCTTATATTTCATCCACTCCTCCGGGGCATTGCTGGAGGTCACGCCGAAAACAATATTTTCATTTACCACCGTTTTCAAGCCCGTTTTCATCAGGACCGTCCGGCCAGTCGAGAAATTCCCTTCGAAATCCCGTTCGCCGATCAGCGGAAATTTCAGTTCCGCTTCATTTTCATCCTCGTGCTGCGCATACTGCTGATTCAAAAAGGTCGTCACGCCTCGTCCGACCATTCCCGAAGCCAGCCAGATGGCCCCGGCAAAGGCAAATATGGCCACACATGCGACTGCCCTTTGCCATATCTTCTTTTCCACACGCATTTTTTCGCTGGTAACCACCAGCAAAACTGCAAAAAGCACCAGGCAACCGTAAAAACCCATTGACGCGCCCCGGGATTCAGTTAACGTGACGCAAAACCACTGCACTACCAAATTGACGCCGCAGTATACTTTTATAAGCCGCCCGTGCTTGGGCAGAGCGGTATAAAGCACCAGGCAGCAGCAGAGGCCTGCCATGGCCAGCCAGCCCAGCAGGTTGGCGTTTCCCTGCAGGCCGGTAAAGCGCCCCTCCGCGCTGACACCCATATAATAATAACGATCGGCTCCATTCAAATGCCATACAAAGGGAATTGAGCAATGCAGATAGAGCAGCACAAAGCTGACCAGCGTATTCAGAAGAAGCAGGGCGGAAAACAAGCCGGTTACCTTTAAAATATACCGGCGGATTTTTTCCTTATCGGCCGACATGCCCATCGTATAAAACAGGAAAAAGACGATGACGATATAGGCAAAGTCTGCAACACCGGAGGTAAAGTTGGAAAGGCCGTTTACCAATATTGTAATTGCAGCGCCTATACAGAATAGTATAAGATAATGGCTGCCATAAAATTTAAACAGCCATCGATTGGTAAAGAGATCGTAGAAAAGCACCAGAGCGGCCCATAGGATAACATAACGGGCTGTATTTTGATTCTGCACCGTAATAGGTATCAGGCTGGTAATATAAGTAAATACCAAAAGCGCTATGCAAAACCATTCTCGATTGAAAAGGGTTATTTCCAAAAAGCGTAATATCTTCGGCCTATTTTTTATATTTTCCACGCCAAAATCTCCTTGTTACAATTTTGCCGGTTTCCTCTTATATCCACCCCAGCAGGATAAATACCCGCCAGGCCAGCATATCAGCTGGATTCTGTGCAGTCAAACGCCGGTTGAACAAGAGTCCCAGACGTTCGGATAAGGAAGATGGACTCATGGCCAGCTGCTCGGTAAGCTTTCGGTCTGCCTCCCCCATCCTGTCGCCGAAAGCCTCCAGAATATCGCCGGCGCACTGACTTCGGCTGTGGTCGTGCCTGCGCTGAAAAAGGGTCTGGAAACGCATTTTCCATTTCTCCCATCCCGAGCGGTTGGCTCCCACAACATTTCCTCCGTGCTGCCGATAATCTATATGCGGCTGCGGGTCATAAATGACCCTTCCCACAGCGGCTGCCGTCCGATACAAAAGAACGTCGTGCATATATTTGTGCCGGGGTGAAAATGGGCGGAACAGCGCCCGCAAGGCCTGGTTAAACACCATTGTACAACCAAAGGCAACACCGTTCAAGACGGCACATCCGTAGCAGGTGGTGCGCACCTGGATATCCTCCCTTGGGAGGGGCTGCAAATTTTCGTCTACCAGACGCTTTTTTCCAAAATACAGCAGCGGCGTATCCGCCGGCTCCTTTTCCAATAGGGCGATGGCGGATTCCAGCTTATCCGGATGCCAGTAATCGTCCTGATCGCAAAACGCGTAATATTGGCCTTCATCACAGTTTTTCAGCAAATCCAGGAAGCTGCGCTCCGGCCCCAGATTCTCCCCTGTATACCAGCGCAGCCGTCCTCCCGCGGCGTAATGATCCAAAATCTCAGTGGTCCGGTCAGAAGATCCGTCGTCCCGCGCCACTATAAAAATATTTTGTTCCGTCTGCGCCAAAAGGCTGTCCAGCTGCTGCTCCAGATATTTTTCTCCGTTGTATGTGCTCAGCAGAACCACGACTTTATACATCGCACCAACCCCTCTGCTATCCCTTACAGATCCCATCGGAATGCGGTCTTAAAGGGGGTATTCAAATCGGTGGCGAATACCCGGTAAATATCGTCCACCGAACGCACCGGTGCATCCTCATAAATAATGGACTGCAGCCGGTTTGCAAAGTCGGGCTGCTCCATGAGGGATACGGCCCTTTCAAAATCCCGCCGGCCGGAGCGGCTGCAGCCCACCAGGGTCAGCCCCTTTTCCAGCACGTCCCGGGTGTTGATTGCCACCTTGTTTTCGCTGACGCCCATGAGCATAATCGTGCCCTGGGGGTTAATGGTCCGAATCATATCGTCGATGGCGTAGTAACTGCCCTCGCCGCCGGCGCACTCAAAGGCGTGATCCACCTGGAAATCTGCCGGCAGGCTGTCAGCCAGATAAGTCCTATCCACAAAGGTAAAAAGATCCAGCTTCTGGGGGCTCTTCCCCACCACGACGATGCGGCTCTCCGGAAAGGTTCGGGACAGCACGCAGGCCACCGTATAAGCCAGGCTTCCGTCCCCCCAGATGCCGATGGCCTCCCGCCGCTTATGGGCGGCCAGGTCAAAGCGGCCGGCGGCGTGAACGCCTACACTGACAAATTCGGTGATGGCGGCCACCTGGGGCCGCACGCCGGTATAGGGCACCACCCGGTCAGGGGGCAGTTCCACAAATTCCCGCATAAATCCGTCGCTGCCGCTGGAGAGGAAGCGGGAGCCTTTGGCATAGTTTTCATAGATAATCCCGTCATCCACCGCAGGGGGCACGTTGGGAATCAAAACCACCGACTGCCCGGGCCGGAAAGTGCCGGTGCGGTCGGATACCACCCGGCCGCAGCATTCGTGGATGAGGGCCATGGGCAGTTTTTTGCGCAGGACCTTGGCATCCCGCTGGCCGGTAAAATACCGCTGATCCGCATGGCAGACGGCCATGTACTCCGGTCGCACAACCACGCCGCTTTCAAATCCCACCTCTTGGTATTTCACCGAAAAGGAGCGGGGGCTGACCAGCTGATATACATAGTTAATCAAGGGCGGTCCCTCCCACCATGGCCTGGGCGATCTTATAGTCGCTGACAGTGGTGATCTTCAGGTTGGAAACCTCTCCCTGCACCAGTTCCACCGGCGTATCCCGCACCACGCAGATTTTGCAGGCGTCGGTCAGGATGGCCTTTTCCTCGTCCGTCAGGCTCGCATACAGCTTCTTCAGCAGACAGATGCGAAAGCTCTGGGGGGTCTGGCCCTGGTACATCTTCCCCCGCTCGGGAATTTCCGAAATCAGGCGGCCGTCCTCCGAAACCACGATGGTATCCGTGGCCCCCACCACCGTATCGCAGGCCCCGCAGCGCAGGGCGGCGTCGATATTGTCCTCAATGATGCGCAGGGTCACAAAGGGGCGCACCGAGTCGTGGGTGACAATGATGTGGGATTCGTCCTCCCCAAAGTCCTTTTCAATCTGCTCCACGATGTGGAAAATCGTGTCGTTCCGATCCCCGCCGCCGGCTACAAGGTGGATGTCCGCCTTTCTGTCCGGCAGATGCTTTTCAATCAAATCCTGCATGTGCAGCATCCACTTGGGATGCACGCCCACATATACCGCATCCAGCCGGGAGCAAAGCAGAAACTTCTCCAGCGTATGCAGGATAATGGGCTTGTCCCCCAAGGGCAGAAACTGCTTGGGCATATCCGCGATATGCATCCGGCTGCCCACGCCGCCGGCCAGTATGGCGCCAAAAATCATATTGCAACATCCTTTCCCGCCCCTTGAGGCGGCCGGCCGCCGCGGATACAGAATATCCGCCCGCCGGCTTGTACTTATTTTTACAGCTATCCCTACCGGCCTTCCCGCAGGATTCTGTCGGCCAGTTTCAACGCGGCCTGCACCGCCTCATCCATATTGCAGTAGCGGTATTCGGCCAGACGGCCGGCGAGGTACAGGTTCCGGCAGCGCGACGCCTCTGCCCGATAATGCCCGTACAAGGCATGATTTTGCCGCTTGGGAATGGGATAATAGGGAATATTTTCCCGGTCATAATCGCAGGGATACTCGTAGGCAATGGTGGTTCCCTGCGCCGGCCCGGAACGGGCCGTAAAATGTTTGAATTCGATAATACGGGTGTATTCTTCGGCACCCGGATAGTTCATAACCCCACAGCTTTGAAAGCGGGCTTCCGGCAGGTTCTCATACCGGAAGGCAAGGGAGCGATAGGGCAGCGCCCCCAGTTTATAGTCCAGCAGCTGATCCAGGCAGCCGGTCCATACCACGGGGCAGCCGCAGGGCGTACCGTTAAAAAACAGGGTTTCTCCCTCTACCCGGACCAACCCCAGCGCATCTGTCGAGAGCCTGAGGGTAATACCCGGATGGTCCAGCATATTCCGGAACAAGGCAGTAAAGCCCTCCTCCGGCATACACTGAAAGGGATCTGAAAAATACCCGTCTTCATGGGAGATATGCACCGGTACCCGTCCGCCTACCTCGGGCTCCAGCTCCTCCAGCCGCTGGCGCCACTGCTTTTCGGTATAGTGCAGATACAGCTTTTCATATATATAGGCCCCCAATTCCCGCAGGCGGGGATTGCCGCTCTGCCGCAGCCGGATGACTGGCACCCTGGCTCCATAGCCATAGGCCTCCACCAGTTCGTCCCGCAGAGCGGCGGCCGCTTCCGGCGGAAAGAGGGCCTTTAGGGACGTAAGGTTGAAAGGGACCGGAACCAGAACGCCGTCAATGCTGCCCAGCACATGGTGGCGATAGGGAAAAAAGTCGGCAAAGCGGCGCAGGAAAGACATCACCGCCTCAGACCGGGTATGGAAAAGATGGGGCCCATATTTCTGCACCAGCACGCCGTTTTCAGCTGTATAGTCATAACAGTTGCCGCCCAGGCTGTCCCGCTTTTCATAGACCGTGACCCTGCAGCCTGCTTCAGCCAGAAGGCGGGCGACGACGGCGCCGGAAAAACCAGCCCCTACAACCACCGCTTGGCGCATATCCCTCCACCCGCTTCCCTTTCGAAGTTACCGCACAGCGGCCCGGAACCGGAAAGGTGTTCCCTTACAAAACTGCCTTCACCGTATGAAGCATAATGCGGATATCCTTCCAGAAACTATAGTTTTCCAAGTAGGCAAGATTATACTTCATCTTCTCGGGCAGCACCTTCTCCACATAGGTGGCGTCGGCGTTTTCCGCTTCGGACAGCAGCCGTTCCTCGTCCTTGTACAATATGCTGGTTTCCGAGGTCACGCCCGCCCGCAGCAGCAGGGTCGCCTGCATCACATCGGTGTAGTGGGCCACATAACGGGGAACTTCCGGCCGGGTTCCCACAAAGGTCATATCGCCTTTGAGGATATTGAGCAGCTGGGGAAGTTCATCCAGCCGGCATTTGCGCAGCATGCGGCCCACCTTGGTCACCCGGCTGTCCTGATTGGTGGTCACCTGGCTGCCCAGCTTTTCGGCGTCCGACACCATGGTGCGGAATTTGAAAATGCGGAACTCCCGGCCGTACTGGGTTACCCGCACCTGCCGGAACATGACCTTTCCCTTGGAATCGGCCTTGATGGCGATGGCCAGCCCCAGCATCACCGGGGACAGCAGCACCGTCAGAAGGGCCGAAGCGACTATGTCAAAGGCCCGCTTGCAGCAAAGGCTTACCCGCTTTTTTCTAAGCGCTTCATAGTAAGGGCGCACCGCCTCGGTTCGCAAATTCGCGGGAAGGGCGTCCCACTTCTTCATGCACGCACCTCCGCCAGAGCTTTATGGAAGGCTTCCAGGACATAGGAAACCTCCTCGTCGGTCAGCAGGGTATGCAGCGGCAAGGTGATTTCATTCTGGTACATGCAAAAAGCTTGGGGATAGTCCTCAATGGAAAAGCCCAGGTTTTTATAGGCCGTGTGCATGGGAAGGGGCTTATAATGGACGTTTGTCGCTACCCCCGCCTCGGCCATTTTGGTGATGAGGGCGTTACGCTGCTCTACCCCGAAGCCGGGCACACGGACAAGATACAGGTGGCCGCTGGACTGGAAATCGTCACCCGCATGGCGCAGGGTCTGCACCCCCGTGTCGGCCAGGCCGGCGTCGTACATGGCGATGATTTCCCGCCGGCGGGCCAGCAGTTCCGGATACCGGCGCAGCTGGGCCAGGCCGATGGCGGCCATGATATCGGTCATATTGCATTTATAGGCAGGGGATACAATATCGTATTCCCAGGCCCCCAGCTTGGTCTTGGCCAGGGCATCCTTGGACTGCCCGTGCAGGGACAGCAGCATGTACTGCCGGTATATCTCTTCGTTGTCCATGCCGGGGATATTCTTCCAGACCACCGCGCCGCCCTCGGCCGTGGTCAGGTTCTTGACGGCATGGAAGGAAAAGCTGGTGAAATCGGCCCATTCGCCGCACATCTTCCCCTTGCGGGAGGCGCCGAAGGCGTGGGCGGCATCGGCCAGCAGCACAACCCGGCCGATGGTCTTCTGGATGGGAGTCGCCGGCCGGAAAAGGGACTTCTTCCGCTGGACGATTTCATACAGCCGGTCGTAATCACAGATGACGCCGGCCAGGTCCACCGGGATAATCACCTTGGTCTTCTCGGTTATGGCCGCCTCCAGCTGGTCATAATCCATCTCATAGGAATCCGGCGCCGTGTCGATAAGGACCGGCGTGGCCCCCACATGGCAAATCACGCTGCAGGAAGCGGTATAAGTATAGGCCGACGTAATGACCTCGTCTCCCGGTCCCACGCCCAACAAACGGAGGGTCATCTCCATACAGGCGGTGGCGGAATTCAGGCAGGCCGCCTTTTCGGTATGGCAAAAAGCCGCTATCTGCCGTTCAAATTCCTTGGTCTTGGGGCCGGTGGTAATCCACCCTGACCGCAGGGCGGAAATAACCTCCTCAATCTCCTGCCCGCCCACATCCGGCGGGGAAAAGGGTATCTGCATCTCTTCAGCCTTCTTTACATTCAGAAATCACGGGTACGCAATCCCGGTTTAGTCCCTGGCCGCAGCAACGGCAGGGGACTCCAAAATATACCTATGAACCTATATATTATATTTCCAAATCCGCAATTAGTCAACCTCTATGTCTATTTTACGCCGTTAGGCAGCAAAAACAAGCCTACACAATTATGGTATATTATACTATTTATATTTCTTTTCGTCTACCCGCCCCTGGCAAATTAACAAAACCTTAAGCATGTTCGGATGGTTCCTACATAAATTCACCTGCATAGCGAACCGTCCCTTTGCCGCGCATCCTTTTCCAAAAGGTATGCCCCGCCGTCATTTGCATCGACAGCGGGGCATAAACGCTTTTTTGAATTTTACAACCGGTTCAGCCGATTATTTCGTCCGGCGTTTGCGGCCAGTCATCCAGACCGCGCCGGCCGAAAGAGCCAGCAGGCTCACAGCCAGGGCGGGAATCGCGCTGCCGGTCTTAAAGTTGTCAGACTGCTCCGTCCCGGTCTGGGAACCGCCGTTGGTGGCAGTACCGTCGCCGGAACTGGTGCCGCTATCCGGCGTATCCGAGGTGGAATTGTCGGAATTGCTGGAATCGTCTCCGCTATTCACGTCATCGGCAATCCGGGCAGCCAGGAAAACTTCCTGCGCATGGGCCAGCCGTGTCACAGCCTCCGCCAGGGCGGCGGCGTCGGCATTTTCATCCTCCAGAACAGCCTGCGCTTCAGCAACGGCAGCCTGGAAGGCTTCAATCGCCGCAGCCGGATACTGTCCGGGGGCATCGCCGGTCACGGCTTCCTCCAGCAGCTGGTTTGCATCGGAAAGGGCTTCTTCCAAGGCAGCCGTTTCCTCACCGGCATCCAACAGCTTAAAGGTCACAGTAACCTTCGTATTCGCCTGGACATCCGCTATGGTCAGGACGCCGTCCTCGAAAGTGTTTTCGGTTGCAGGGGATATCGTAATCTCCTCAACAGTATACCCTTCGTCAGGGGTGATGGTGAAGACGGCATCCGCGCCGCTTTCCACCTGCAGAGAACCAGGCGTCACCGTGCCGTTCTCGCCGACTTCCACAGAAACCGTATAGGTTACCGTCTCTTTCTCCTTCACCGTCACCTGGATGGAAGCGGTGAGATTGTCGGGATTCTCAGCGCCTTCCACGGTAAGGGTGCCCGTCAAGGTGTAGGCGCCGGCCGTCTCCCCGTCATAATCCCCCTCGGCCCAAGTGATGGACGCATCGGCGGTGGTGCCATCGCTCAGGGTCACCTTCACCGTCTCCGGCAGCTGCAGGTCGGCATAGGCCGTGCCGTA
>CAJFVX010000050.1 GCA_904420585.1 Candidatus Howiella intestinavium
GAACCCGCACCGGAACCCGAAGCCCAGCGCCGCGGAGGTTTCCGGCTCAAAGGTCAGGGAAGCGTCGTTGAGCTGCAGGCGCTCCAGGGATTCCCGCAGATCCTGGTACTGGGCGCCGTCGGCCGGGAAAATGCCGCAGAACACCATGGGGTTGGCCTTGCGGTAGCCGGGCAGGGGCTCGGCGGCGGGCCGGGATTTCAGGGTGACCGTGTCGCCGACGCGGGCGTCGCCGACCGTCTTGATGGAGGCCGCGATGTACCCCACCTGCCCCGCGCAAAGGGCGCCGCAGGGCTCCAGCCGGCCGGGGCGCATCAGCCCCACCTCCACCACGTCGAACTCCGCCCCGGTGGCCATCATGCGGATGGTGTCCCCTGCCCTGACCTGCCCGTCCATGACGCGGATATACACGATGACGCCCCGGTAGCTGTCGTAATAGCTGTCGAAAATCAGCGCCTTGAGGGGGGCGTCGTCGTCCCCTCCCGGCGGCGGGATGAGGTTCACCACCGCCTCCAGCACCTGCCCGACGTTCAGCCCCGATTTCGCCGACACCAGCGGCGCCTGGGATGCGTCGATGCCGATGACGTCCTCAATCTCCCGGCGCACCCGTTCGGGGTCGGCGGCGGGCAGATCGATTTTGTTGATCACCGGCACGATTTCCAGCCCGTGCTCCGCCGCCAGATAGGTGTTGGCCAGGGTCTGCGCCTCGATGCCCTGGGAGGCGTCCACCACCAGCAGCGCCCCCTCGCAGGCCGCCAGGGAACGGGACACCTCATAATTAAAGTCCACATGGCCGGGGGTGTCGATGAGGTTGAGCTCGTACTCCTCCCCGTCTTTAGCCGTATAGTAAAGGGTAACGGCGTGGGCCTTGATGGTGATGCCCCGCTCCCGCTCCAAATCCATGGAGTCCAGCAGCTGGTCCTCCATATCCCGCTGGGCCACCGACTGGGTCAGCTCCAGCAGCCGGTCGGCCAGGGTGGACTTGCCGTGGTCGATATGGGCGATGATACAGAAATTCCGGATGTTTTTCATGGGAAGCGCCAATACAATCACCTCTACGCTATGCATACGGCCCTGGGGCCGTCTCAATTAGGATTTATTGTAACATATTTTTCCCCGGCGGACAACCGGGCAATTCATTTGCCCGGCCGCTTGTATCGGGGGGCGGCGGTATGGTAAAATTCCTTTATAAAAATTTGCGGAAGGGGGCGGCTGCATGGAGGCAAAGCTGCTGGCGTTCCTGCACCGGGCCAGAAGGGCAAAGCAGGCCGGCGGCCCTTCCCGCCGGGCGGATTTTGCCGACGGGGCCTACGCTTACCGGGACGACCGGCTGGGGGAGGGGCCCTTTGCCGGCCGGGAATCCCTGTGGGAGGCCGGGCGGCCGGTGTGGGCCATGAACTATCTGGGCCGCGCCCTTCGTTCGGAGGTACCGGTGGATTTTCTGGGGGAAGTCCTGCTGGCGGCCCCGGCCGAACTGCCCTGGCCCGGCCCGGCAGAATACGCAAAGGGGCCGTATGTCTACCGGTGCGCCGTCCAGGGGGACCCCGCCTGGTTCTACGGCTATGCCGAAGTCCTAAAGGCCGGCGTCCGGGTGTACGAATACGCCTTTCACGGGGGCGCGCTGTAGGGAGCCGGCATAGTGTTCATCTTCCGTTCATTGCATTTTATGGGAGATTTGGTATAATACTAAGAGAAATCTTTCCGGCCGGGCGGCGGGCCGGATTTTAGGGAAAGCGGGGAAAAGGCTATGCTTCCGGCAAGCAAGACGGTGAAAAGGACGGCCAAGGATTTGATGCGGGGGAAATGGCCCCAGCTCATGGCCGTATGCTGTATTATCGTTTCGGGCTATCTGGCCGTGATTCTGGCCGAATCCACCTTGCAGTACGCCCTGGGGGACACCGTCCCCCTCTTTACCGCCGTCCTGCAGCAGAAAATCGGGAACTTGACCCCGGCCGTCCTGCTCTGCGAAGTGCTGGGGCTTCTGCTCATGCTGTTTATATGGGGGCCTTTGTTCTTAGGCGCTCAGCGGTGGTTCTGGCGGCTGTCCGGCGGCGCGGACGATACGGTGGGCGGCCTGTTCCACTATTTCAGTTCCTTTCGGCTGTACGGCCGGGCGGTCTGCTTCCGCTTCTTCCTCTTTCTGCGCATCCTGCTGGCCGGCCTCGTCTGCTTCGCCCCGGCCATCCTGTCCTATATCCTGGTATCCCCCGAATTTTACGCCGCCCTGGGCCTGCAGACCCCCATTGCCCTGGCGGATTTGTGGAGCCTGCCCGGCATTTTCGGTGCTCTGGGGCTGGTGGCCTTTGTGCCCTGGATGCTGCGGTACTACCTGGCCGCCTACCTGCTTATCAACGACCCGGAACTGTCCCCCTGGCAGGCCCTGACCCTTTCCTGCAAGGTCTCCCGGGGCAGCCGGGCGGTCTATCTGGGATTGCTGCTGACCTTTATCGGCTGGGCGCTGCTCTGCCTGCTGGCCCTGCCCGTCTTCTTTGTGCTGCCCTATCTGATGACCGCCCTGCCGGTTTTCGCCCGGTACGCCATTGACAATTACAATGTCAGCTTCCAGCGGGTGCCCGGCTACGGGATGTATTGAGATGTTTAGAAGAAAAAATGTATTTTTGCGCCCGGCCGTAAGGCCGGGCAATTTTTATATTCCGTTGATCTCCACGCCGCGTTTTGATAAAATAATAATAGAAAAAAGGCGGCGGCTTTCTGTCATGACAGTCCCTTGGAAAGGCGGTGGATTTCATGAAAAAGCGTATTTGGATTCTCTGCGGCGTCCTTGCGGCGGCGGTGCTGGCGGCCGCCGGCGGCCTTCTCGCCGCCAACTGGTACAAATTCCAGCCCTATGAACCCATCCCGGCCTTATCCGCAGCCGATTTCTCCGGCTGCGCGCAGGTGGATATAGAATACTACAATCCGGCTTCGGGGAAAATGCGCCAGGCCCGGCTCACCGACGCCGACCTCATCCGCCGGCTTACGGAGGAGGCGGAAGCCCTCCGGGGCCGCCGGGAACCCTGCACCGCCGCGCAGTATACGGGCGGGACGCTGCTCTGCCTGCGCTTTTCCTTTTCCGACGGGCGGGAACCCCTCCGGCTGGTGCGCAGCGGCGTGCAGCTGCGCTTTGGGGACGCCTATTACGGGACGGAAGAACCCTATTTCGGCGGCTGGCTCCTGATGATGCTCTACGAGGAAGAAATCCCCAGCCAGCCGGCCGCATAGCGCCGCCGCCCAAATCCGCCCGGGATGCTCCTGGGCGGATTCAGCTTGTCGACAAAGTCGACAAGCTGTAGAAGAGGGGGCAAGCCCCCCTTCTAACATTCCCCCCTACAAATCCCGCAGGCGCGGGATTTGTCGTGTGCGTGACCCGACGCACATGTCGCCGGTTTCTGCAATTGAAATAGAATTCATTGGCTTTTTCTACAGTCTGCATCCGCCTTCCCCCAAAAAGGCGGCCCAAAAACTTTTTTATCTATAAATTCCCGCTTGAGGGGCCCCGCAGCCTATGGTATGATAGACAATCATAGGTTCCGTCAGGAGGGATTTCCATGGCGCGGCAGCGGCTGCTTTTTATATACAACCCCATGGCCGGCATCGGCAAGGTCAGCGAGCGGCTGGGGGAGATTGTGGAACGCATGGCGGAGGAAGGATATGAAATCACCGTCCACCCCACCCGGGCGGTGGGGGACGCCGCCGAAACGGCCGCCGGGGCCGACGGCTACGACCGCCTGATTGTGGCCGGCGGCGACGGCACCCTCAACGAGACGGTCT
This sequence comes from Candidatus Howiella intestinavium, assembly GCA_904420585.1. Lineage (GTDB taxonomy): Bacteria > Bacillota > Clostridia > Oscillospirales > Acutalibacteraceae > Howiella > Howiella intestinavium. The sequence goes on from CAJFVX010000050.1 coordinate 3,769, forward strand.
CCGGCCTGCTGCGCTGCAGCCGGCCGCCTTTGCTGGGCTACCTGCCCTCCGGCACCACCAACGATTTCGCGGCCAGCCTGTCCATCCCCAAGGATTTGTTTGCCGCCCTGGAAATCGCCCTGAAGGGCGTCCCCTTTCAGTGCGACGTGGGGCAGCTGGACGACCGCAACTTTGTATATGTGGCCGCCTTCGGCCTCTTCACCGACGTATCCTACGCCACCCCCCATTCCATGAAGACCTTTTTCGGGTATATCGCCTACATTCTCGAGGGCATGAAGCGGCTGGGGGACATCAAAAGCTTTCACTGCCGGGTGGAGCACGACGGGCAGGTGGAAACCGGCGACTATATTTTTGGCGCCATCACCAACTCCCTGTCGGTGGGGGGCTTCAAGGGCTTTACCGGCGACCATGTTTTGCTGGACGACGGGCTCTTTGAGGTCATGCTGGTCCGGCAGCCGGCCAATCTGGCCGAATTCAACGCCACCGTGGGCAGCCTGCTGAAAAAGGATCCAAACGGCCGCATCGACTGGTTCCGCACCGACCGGCTGGAGCTCCACTGCGACGCCGATATCAGCTGGACCATCGACGGCGAGTTCGGCGGCAGCCGGCAGGACATCCACTTTACCGGCATGAAACGGGCCCTGCGCATCCTGGTGGACCCCCAGCGGCTGGATAAGCTGCCGGCCGACCCCGGCCAGTTCCCCGCCCCCGCCGTCTGAGGGCCAGGCATCCCGGCCTCCCGTATCTGCGGCCCTGCGGGTCCCCTGCCCGCAGGGCCTTTTTCTATCGCCTCCCCCGCTCCCTCGGCCGGGATTTGTAAATTTCCCGTTTCTCTATTTCATTTCGGGCGGTTTTCGGCTATAATATAGGTGGTATACATAAAGCAAATGGATGTGAAAGGAGCCGGCCATGAAAGAAAAGCGTACATCGGCGCCCTATGCCCATCAAGCGGCCGGCCGCCGAAAGGCCCGCCGGAAAAAGGGGACGGGAAAGCATGTGCTCATCTTTTTTGTCACCCTGGTCCTCTGCCTGGCCCTTTTCGGCCTGCTGGGCTTTTTCCTGCTGCGGGACCAGCTGTTCCCCGCCGAAAATACATCCTCCGGGCCGGCCGCCGCCGCATCCCAGACCCAGGCGCCGGCGCCCTTTAACCTGCTTGTGGTCCAGCCGGCCGACGGGGATACGGCTCCCCGGTTCTGGATGATACGCTTCCAGGCCGACCCGGCCAGCATTGCCGTCACCGCCCTGCCGGCCGAAACCATGGTGGAATCCGGCGGGCGCCGGGACCGTCTTTCCGGCTTCTTTGCCTACGGCGGCATGGAGGCCGTCAGCCGGGCGGTGGCCGATTTGGGCGGCGTTTCGGTGGACCGGACGGCCTATGTGACCCCCGACCAGCTGGAGGGGATTGTGAATCAGTTTGGCGGCCTTATCTACGCCGTGCCCCAGGATTTGGAGCAGTACGACGTCGAGGGGAACCTGCAGGTCCGCCTGCCGGGGGGGCGGCAGAGCCTCACCGGCGACCAGGTGCGCCAGCTCTTCCTCTACAGCCAGTGGGACGGGGGCCGGGAACGGGAAATCGCCGTGCAGCAGGAGGCGGTGGCCGCCTTCTGCAACCAGTGCATGACTACCGGCAGCCTGCGCCAGGCGGAAGACCACTTCCTGTATTTTGTCAATCACAGCGAAACCACCCTGTCCCGGGCGGATTATGACACCTGGCTGCCCTTCTTCCAGAAAATGGCCGGCTCCAGCCCGGCCGGCGTCCGTCAGGCCCAGGGAAGCTACGGGGAAGAGAACGGGCAGGAAACCTTTATTATGTCCGACAGCCAGCGGGCCGAATGGGGCCGCTCCTTCGGCGCCGGCGCCTAAGCCGCGGCCCAGGAAGCCTGTCACACAACAGTTTTTGCGAAAGGAGGAACCCCCATGCGCCCCATCCGCCGATTTGTCTTATGCGGCATCTGCCTGATTCTGGCGGCCGGGCTGGCCGCCGGCTGCCGGCCCGCCGACCCCGCCCCCGAGAGCTCCTCGGCGCCCACATCGGTTTCCTCCTCTGACACCTCCTCCTATTCGGATATCCCCACCGTCCCGGCGCCCTCCTCCCCCTCCTCCACCGAGACGCCGGCCGCCTCCCAGGCGCCGTCGGTGGTATCCTCCCCCGCCCAGACAGCCCGGCCGCCGGCGGACAGCGCCCCTCCTCCGTCCTCCTCCGGCAGCAGCAGCGGCTCGGGCCAAGGGGAGCCGGCCGGCTTTTCCATCGAGGACCTCTACCCCGCCACGCGGCACTACACGCCGGTGGCGGACGCCGACAAGTGGTATTATAAAAACCTGAACGATACCCAGAAGGGGATTTACCGCATCATGGACCGGGCCGCCCGGGAAATGCAGGAGGGGAAAATCCCCCTGGGGACCTGCACCTACCCCGATTTGGCCCTGGCCTATACGGCCCTTAAAAGCGACCACCCCGAATACTTCTGGCTGCCCGCCGGGTACATTTACGAGATGTCCGGGGGCCAGATGTACATGGCCTTCTCCTATGAGGGGGAGGGCTATCAGCTGGACTACACCTATACCGAGGGCGAACGGGACCTGCTGGCCGCCGGGCTGCGGCAGGTGCTGGAGGAGGCCGCCAAACAGCTGTCCGACGGCATGAGCGAATACCAGCGGGAGCTTGTCCTCCACGACTGGCTGGTATCCCGCCTGACCTACGACGAGGAGACGGCCGCCGGCTCGGACGCCCATCCCGAGGCCTTTACCATCGCCTGCCTGCTGGACGGCCGGGCGGTCTGCGAAGGATACGCCCGCAGCTTCCAGCTGCTTCTTAACTTTGCGGGCATCGAATCCACCCTGGTCACCGGCAGCATGGAGGATACCGGCCACATGTGGAACCTGGTGAAAATCGACGGGCTCTGGTACCACGCCGACTCTACCTGGAACGACAGCGGCGACAAGGGGCTGCATACCTACTTTAATATGACCGACGCAGGCATTGCCGCCGACCACGTCCTGGACCCGGACTTTGGCGAACTCAGCTACGACGACCTGATGGACAATCACAGCTTCAACTACCACCTGCCCGCCTGCACCAGCACGGCCGCCAGCTACTTCGCCCGCACCGGCGGCCTCATCACGGGAGAGGCGGCCTTTGCCGGCGAGGTGGCCCAGGGCCTTGCCGCCACGGCCAACCGGGGCGGCCGGGGGGTGGAATTCTGCTTTGCGGATACATACGATATGACCTTTACCTCCTCCGACGGCATCCTCCAGTGGATAACCGAGGCCGGCTGCATCCGGCAGGCCAACGCCCGGCTGCCGGCGGACAAGCAGCTGCCCGCCGCCATGACCTGCAACGGCATTGTGGGTTCCAAGGGCTTCCTGCTCAGCTGGTGACGGGGGGGATTCCCTTTTTTCCGGGGAGCAAATTTTATTGCAAGCCCAAAGAGGCCGCCCTTAAGCTAAGGGCGGCCTCAGGCTGTCAAAAAAGCCAATAAAAGCCATTAGAATCGCGGAAACCGGCGGGATTTGTAGGGGGGATGGTAGAAGGGGGGCGCGCCCCTCTTCTACAGCTTGTCGACTTTGGCGACAAGCGCAGGCCGCCCTTAAGCTGCGGGCGGCCTCTTTCTCATTTCCTGATTTCACCGCCGCAATGGGGGCAGAATCTGCCGGCGGCTGCCAATCCTAAAAAACGCCTGCAAAAGGGGCATCTGACTTTTATCCATACGACCAGCAGGCCCGCTCCAAACATAATCGTCCCTATGAATGCCGAAAATGTAACGCCCCCGTGTATCCACACCATGCAGCCGAACAGGATGGCCCCGGCCAGCATAATCAGCGTCGAGACAAGATTCCAAAATCGTACCCGGTTCATGACAATCACCCCTGAATATATCCTATCAAATTCCCGTAAAGCTGCTATCCGCCTTCCGTAAAACTTCCGCAAAGGCCGAAAGAGACGCCCGCCGGGGCATGTAAGCCCGGCGGGTGCCTTTTTCTGGAATTTTGTCAAATCGGTGTTTATGCGCCGGCGGCTATCTTCCGGCAGATGGCCATGATGTCCTCAATGGCAACCTTTCCGTCGCCGGTCAAATCACCCCGGGCGACCTCCTCCCCTGTGGGGAGCGCGCCGGTGTTTTTCCTGGCCAGGACCCTGCAGGCCATCATGACATCCATAATATCCACGTCCCCGTCCTTATCCAAATCACCGGGGATAACCGTCTGCCCCGGCCGGGGGATGGACAGCTCCACTTCCACCTCCGTCCGCTGCCCGCCGCAGGCAAGGGACAGGGTGCAGTCGATGCGGCCCGCCTGCCCCACGGCAGCGTCGGTCTTTTCAAAAGACACGACTTCCACCGAAACCTTCTCTCCGGCCGCCTGCCGGGCGGCCGCCAGCAAATCCGCCTCGGTGGTTTCACCCGAAACCGGCAGGCTTTCCAGCGCCGCCGGGACGGCCTCGGCTGCCGCCGCCAGATACAGCCCATCCAGAGCATCCAGGAGGCCGGACGCCGCCGCGTCCACCGCCGCCTGTCCGGCGTCTGCGGGCAGGTTCTTTGCCGCCTCTGCCGCCGCCTCCAGAATCGCCCAGGCGGCCGCCGGATAATCCGATTCTGTCAGGCCGGCCGCCTGCTTCAGCGCCGCCTCCAGCTCGGTCCGGTCGGCAGCGGGGGCGTCCGCCGCTTCATAGAAGACCTCCAGATAATAGTCACCGACGGCGGATTCATCCACCAGATTGCCGTTCCCCTGGATTTTGTAACTGGACAGGGCTCCGTCGTACCCGGTCTGGGACGCCTGGGTGGCCGTGGTCAGGTCGGCGCTGCTGAGGGCCCAGCAGTAGAGGCCTTCCCCGCCGTCGGCCTGCCCCAGGGCTACATAATAGGCCTTCCCCTTCTCCAGGGTATATTCCAGGGGCACCGTGTAAACCTGCATGGAGCCGGTGAACACCCGCTGCCGCTGGATGCTCCCGGCAGTCAGCAGCCGGCCGGGCCGGCCGGCCTCGTCGGCTTCGTACAGCTCCACCGTCACATCCGCCGCCGCGTCCTTGCGCTGTATCATGACCTGCAGGCCGGTCATCCGGCCCCCCTCGGCCGCCACGAACATCTGGGCCCGCTTGGTCTGGTCGCCCCCCTGGTTGTCGCCGAAGTCCAGATTGTAGCCGTTTTCCCAGCCCACCGCCGTCTCCAGCTTATAGCTGCCGTCGTGGGCGGGGGCCTCCTCGGCGGGCATGGGCTCCTTCTCTACGATTACATCGCCGGGTTCATAGTTTACCACCGCGTCGATAACCTCGGCCACCCGGCCGGCGGTATAGGTCACCTGGTCGGCCGTCCGGAAGCCCGATACCGGGACAGAGTCCAGCACCGCCGCGCCGCTGTCATCCAGAATGTCCACCTGGCCGCTTTTGGCGTCCCAGGTGAAATGGCAGAGGCCGCTGACCGACGCCGCCAGCTCCCCGTCCAGATACAGGCTGCAGCCCTCCCCCTTATCGTATACGATGGCCAGGTCGCTGCCGTGGTACCGGATGCCGGACACCCGGAAGGAATCCCAGCCCACGTCCACGGGATGCAGCTCTATCACATCGTCGGCCCGGGGCTGCAGGCCCATGACGTCCTCAATGATGAGGGTGTTGTACTGGGAATGCCAGTTGTGGTGAATCCAGGAGCGGTAGGGGTTGTTGTCCGGGTCGCCGCTGAAAAATTCGTTGGTGTCGGGGTAGTTCGTATTCCCGTTTACATAGCAAAGCCGGGTGTAGTTCTCCAGCAGGTCGCCGTATACGGCTCCCGTGATATTGTCGGCGTCATAGTCCCGGATGACCTCCCCGAACAGCTTGAGGGTCAGGGAGATGGCCCCGGCGGAATAGTTCCTTGTGCGGGCGGTGTACTTGTCCGGGCTGGCCTGGATGGTCTCGTAGTCGGACGAGTTGCTGATATACATGGGCCAGAAGGGGAATTCCTCCGGCTGGCCGAAGACCCCCAGGGCCGCCTCGTACCCTTCCCCGGCGGGCACCATCCCCACCATAAAGGCATAGTAGTTGTTGATGTCCCTGAAGGGGTTCCACTCCCCCGTATCGGCCATCTTCATTAAGAACTGCTGGGTCGTATCGTCCCAGGCGTTGGTAAGGGAGGCCGTCCGGATATTTTCGGCAAAGGCCCCGTAGGTTTCGGCCTTGTCCGGCAGGCCGGCGGCGGCGTACATCTCACTGACCGCCGCCGCGTTGGCGTAGGCCAGGGAGGCCGTGTCAATCCGCTCCTGCTCCCCGGGGATGGCCAGGGAGGCCGTGTCGGCGTCCCAGGCGTCGTACTGGATGCCGTAAATGCCGTCCCCATCCGGGTCGTAGGCGTCCCTTGTGGCCAGCACGTCTCCCTCGCCTGCGGCCGCCGCGGCCGCCAGGAAATCCCTTCCGCCGCCGTGGACCTTATAGGTCTCCCAGCCGGCTTTGGAGATATAGTGCTGGGGTTTGTGACCCCACAGGCCGGCCGGGTTGTCCCAGTAAATCCCGCCGGAAGCGGCGAAGATGGCGTCGGCCCAGGTGCCGTAGCTGTTGAGGGGGGAACGGAGATACCGCATCTCGTCCAGCTGCCAGGGGATGGCGTTGACGATGGCGTTGTTGTAGCCGAAGACCCCTTCCATGGCCGTGGGGAAGGGATAATTGTAGGTGGAGGCGTCGGCCATGTTGAACCGGGTAATCCACCAGCGGTAGGCGATCATCTTCTGTATGGCGGGGTCGGGGACCTCCATATAGGGGATGTTATCCCCCCACCAGGCGTTGTAGGCCTGCACATGCCTGGCAAAGGCCGCCTGGCCGTCCAAAGCCGCGTAGGTTTCATATTCGGCCAGGGCCGCCGGCTCCTTGGGGTCGATAAAGCCCATCTGGGCCTTTTTCGTCGCCGTCTCCCCCGCCGCCAGGGTCAGGGTGCTCACCAGCTCCCCGTCAGCCGCCCGGCCCCCGTCCAGGGAGACCCGCAAATCGATATTCCGGTAGTCCACCCAGATGCCGCCGGTGTAGGTGTCCCCCTCCAGGGTATCGCAGGAGGCGGGAGGCTGGAGGGATACCTCCACCGTCTTGTCCCCGTCGGTGGTGTTGGTGATGTCCAGCACCGTGACGGCCACGTTGTAGTCGGTGATAAACCGGCGGAGGGTGACCTGGAGGCCCTCGCTGTCGGTGCCGGCCGTGCCGGTGTAGCGGGAGGTCCAGTAGCTGGGATAATCCACCCGCCGGGCGGTGGATTCCTGGAAGTCGGCCGCCCGCTGGCCGTTAATCTGCAGGGTGTAGCCCGGCTGGTCCCCCTTTACATACCGCATGACCCCGCCGAAGCCGAATTCGGTCATAAGCCCCGAATCGTTGGTACCCTTGGTGTAGAGCGCCCGGCCCCGGGTCATGAGGCCGGAGTCGGAGGAAAGGGAGGGGTCCACCCCCGGCCGGGCCAGCAGCCGGTCCATGTAGAAGGAGAGGCCGCCGGCGGCCATGTCCTGCTCGTAAAGGGTCTGCCACTCCTTCCCCAGGGGCAGGGGTTCGGCCGCCGGTTTATCGGCCGTATAATGCACCTGCATCCACAAATCCCCGCAGCGGGACTCGTCCACCACGCCGCCCCCTTCCTCGAATTTGAGACTGGGCAGCTCACCGGCAAAGCCGGCCTGCTGCACCTGGGGATTGGTCACCCAGTCCTGCCACCAGTCGGGATTGGAGGCGTCGCAGGATACCGTCCATCTGTAGTCGTTGTCGTAGTTGGCCGTCTCCTGTCCCAGGGCCACCATGTACCGGCCGCCGGCTTCCAGCCCTTCATAGCTAAGGGGGATGGACACCACCCCGGCCGTATCCGCCGGCACTGCGTCGGCCGGCAGGGTGGTCTGGGCGATGGGCTCTCCCTGGGGCAAACCCATATCGTCGCAGGCGTAGAGCTGTGCTATCAGGGTGGAAGGGCTGCCCATGCGGGCGATATGCACGTCCACCGACGTCATGTCGCCCCCCTTTACGGCCACAAAGCCCTGGCCCCGCATATACTGGTCGCCGGTGCGGCCGAAGTCCAGGGTGGCCCGGGGCGGGTCCTCGGTGTCAAAGGACAGGTCGTAGAGGACGCCCGCCGCTCCGTCCTCCTCCACCGCCGTCCCGGTAAGGCCGGCCGCAAAGCACAGCAGCACCGACAAAAACAGGGATATCCCCCGTCGCATGTACCGTTCGCACATATAAATCTCCTCCTAATGCGAAGTTTTTGTGGATTCTGCGCATCTTGATTGTACCAGATAAAAAGGGACGGATCTATGGCCTTTTGGCCGGCTTCCTGGTCAAAAAGAATCCATTTTCGCAGAATCCCGCCGCAAAAACAGAAAAAACGCCCGGATTTGACAAGTGCCCGGCCGTCTGGTATAATGGGCCCACAAAACCTTTATGGCTGTGGATTTTTTTAGAGCCCGCTCTATTTTCGCCACATGACCGCTCCGGCGGCCATGTGGTTTTTTATTGGAAATTTCGGAAAACGGAGGAACCCATGAACCAGACCTTTATGAAGGAAAAGCCCATTCTGCGGCTGGTGCTGTCCATGTCCCTGCCCATGGTGCTGTCCATGCTGGTCAATTCCCTTTACAACATTGTGGACAGCTTCTTTGTGGCCAAAATCAGCGAAAACGCCATGACCGCCCTGTCCCTGGTCTACCCCGTCCAGAACCTGGTCAACGCCGTGACCATCGGCTTCGGGGTGGGCATCAACGCCGTGGTGGCCTTTTACCTGGGGGCCCGGGAGGAGGACAAGGCCAACGCCGCCGCCGCTACCGGCACCCTTCTGAACCTGCTGCACGGCCTTCTGCTGGCGGCTGTCTGCATCCCCTTCATGCCCTTTTTCCTGTCCCTGTTCACCGGCGACGGACAGGTGGTGGATTTGGGCGTCGCTTATTCGGGCATCGTCTTTGCCTTTTCCCCCGTGGTGGGCCTGAGCCTCGCCTTTGAAAAAATCTTCCAGTCGGTGGGCAGGATGGCCGTTTCCATGTTCTGTATGCTCTGCGGCTGCCTGGCCAATATCCTTTTAGATCCCCTGATGATTTTCGGTGTCGGCCCCTTCCCGGCCATGGGGATTGAGGGGGCCGCCCTGGCCACCGGCCTGGGCCAGGTGCTGACCCTGGCCCTCTATGTCCTCATCTACGTCCTGCGTCCCATCCAGGTGCGCATCGCCCCCCGGTATATCCGCTTTAGGGGCGGGATGCTCCCAAAGCTGTACGGCATCGGCCTGCCCGCCGCTCTCAACCTGGCCCTGCCATCCCTGCTGGTTTCGGCCCTGAACGCCATCCTGGCGGCCTTCTCCCAGTCCTATGTGGTGGTGCTGGGGGTCTACTACAAACTCCAGACCTTCCTCTACCTGCCGGCCAACGGCATTATCCAGGGCATGCGGCCCCTGGTGGGCTACAACTACGGGGCCGGCGAGCACGGTCGGGTTAAAAAGATTTTCCTCACCGGCCTGTGGCTCACCGCCGCCATCCTGGCGGTCGGCACGGTCCTCTGCCTTGCCTTCCCGGCCGAGCTCATGGGCCTGTTCACCGAGAGCGCCGAAACGGCGGCCGCCGGGGCGGCGGCCCTGCGCATCATCTGCGCCGGGTTTGTGGTTTCGGCCCTGTCGGTAACTTCCTCCGGCGCCCTGGAGGGCCTGGGAAAAGGCCTGCCCTCCCTTGTGATTTCCCTATTGCGGTATGTGGTCATCATCATCCCCGCCGCCTTCCTGCTCAGCCGCCTCTTCGGTGCCGCCGGCGTCTGGCACGCCTTTTGGCTCACCGAGCTGCTGACGGCCGTGGCCGCCTTCTTTATCTACCGCCGGTGCACCCGCCCGGCCCCGGCGGCCGGGGCCTAGGCGGCCCGCCGGCAGGATTTGCTTTTTCCCCTCTTTTGTACGATTGTCAATGATGTGAGACTGAAAAAGGCGAGAGAGATTCAGGGATTAGGAGAACGGTTTTGCAGAGTCCCCACGGGTA
>CAJFVX010000051.1 GCA_904420585.1 Candidatus Howiella intestinavium
AAAACAATATCATCCTCACCTTCTGCGCTTTGGGAATATACTAAGAAATTTGCGGGTATATCTCGTGATAAGTATCGGAAATATTTTAAAGGCTGCAAAGTTGCTTATGCCTACCAATTGGGAAAAGTTGTACAGTATGATCCACCAAAAGAACTGAGTGAATTCAGTATAGACTTGCCTCCACAATCATTCATATATCTATCGGGAGAACAGGTGAGAAATAAAGATTCTGATGTGACTCATTCAGACACATAATGTGAAAACGCTGCGTTGTGGCTTAGTAAGCGTTTTATTACAAATTCTTGTTATATGTGGTTTCAGGACGTTTTTCCTGAAGGACTTTCCATCCATGATTTACTAATCATCCCCGTTCCCCCTATTATACTGTTTGTCTCGGCTTTGTACTCTTCCACTGCGGCAAGGGCGATTTCCGCTGCCCGCTGGGGTGGAAAATGGAATTCTCCCGTGGAAATGCAGCAGAAAGCCAGGCTTTTCACGCCCTTTCGGTCGGCCAGCTCCAGGCAGGAAGCATAGCAGGAGGCCAGCTGTTTTTCCTCCAGGGCGGTCAGCCGCCCACTCACGATAGGGCCTACCGTGTGCAGCACGTATTTGCAGGGCAGGTTAAAGGCCGGGGTGATTTTCGCCCGGCCGGTTTCCTCGGGATGGCCCTGCCGCTCCATTAGTTCTGCGCAGGCAAGGCGCAGCTGCACCCCCGCATAGGTGTGTATGACATTGTCGATACAGCCGTGGCAGGGGGCGAAGCAGCCCAGCATACGGCTGTTGGCGGCGTTGACAATGGCGTCGCAGCGCAGGGTGGTGATGTCGCCCTTCCAAAGGTACATACCCTTCCCCACGGGGGACAAGCTGGATATATCCGTTATCCCCTTTTCGACAATGGCCTGCTGCAGATAGGCGTCCTGAATTTTTAAGAATTCCCTGCTTACCGGCCGGGGCGTACGGATATTGAAAAGCGAACGGAGCAGGCGCCGCTGCTCGCTTACCTCCGCCGGCACCTCCATATTTTTATAGTCCGGCTGCTCATCCAGCAGCGCCCGGATGAGATAGAGTCGTCTTTCAGCCTGTATCATGCGTTATCCCCGCCTTTCCACGGCCCCTGCCGGGCATTTTTCATAACAATTGCCGCAGTGCAGACAGTGGGCCTGCTGGATGGTATAGGGCTGTCCCGCCGCAATACACTGCTGGGGACAGTTCCGCGCACATTTTCCGCAGCCGATACAGGCCTCCGTAATCCGGTAGCCCTTTACAGATACGCTGCCGGCTCCTAAGGTATAGCTTTCCCGGAAGATGGGACGGACACCCAGGTTGAAGTATTCGATTTCCCCATTCCTTATGGCAAAGACCATGCCGATTTCCCGGGTTTTGCCGGGGTAGACATTGGCAAGATAGGGCTGTTCGGCAAAGATGCGGTCAATCCATTCCTTTTGCTCGGATGCCGGAAGGGGTTCCGCCTTGGCCGACAGGCGGATCATCTCCTTATACCGGGTATATCCCAATACCTGCACCCGTCCGTCGGCCAGCAGCTCTTTGCAGAAGTCCTTGCCCCGGGCGGTGAAAAAGTAAAGGGCGTCCGGCTCATAATGGATGGCGCTGATGTTGCGCACCTGGGGGCTGCCCGCCCCGTCCACCGTGGCAAAGGCCAGCACGCCCACATACTGTAATTTTTGCAGGCAGGTTTTCGCGTCCATTTTCTTACCTCCCTATTTTAAAATCGCAGGATGCGCCCTTCCCGTCGGGGCTTGGGGGCGGGATGGGGGTCGCCTGGCCGGGGATAGCCCAGCAAAAGCTGCATGACCGCGTAGCAGCCGGCGGGAATACCCCATTTGCGCAGGATTTCCTGGCCGTAGGGGTCGGAAAAGGCCGTCCAGCCCTGGCCGATGTAGCAGGAACCCACGCCGCAGGCATCCGCCGCCAGCATCATATTCTCGGCGGCCACGGCGCAATCCTCGGCGGCAAAGAGGAAGTTTTTCGGCCCGAAGAGGGTGATGACCGTGGGGGCGTCGTAAAAGGCATTTTTCAGATTGGGGTCGTCGGCGATGCTGGGCTGCTCCCTGGACACATAGCTGGTGGCTGTGGCCATATGGGGGCGGGAGTTGGCCCGCTTGATTTTTCCCAGCCGCTCATTGACCTCCCGTTCCTGACAGACAGCGAAGATCGGCCCCTGCCGCCCGCCTGCGCTGGGGGCATACAGCCCCGCCTGCAAAATCTGCTGCAGGGCTTCTTCCTCGATTTGCCTGTCTGCAAACCGTCGGATGGCACGGCGGTGCAGAATGGTCTCCATCAGTTGCCCCATGGTCAGACAACCTCCTTCCAACACTGGGGATCGGCGGCGTAAAAGTTGCCGTCCTTCCCGCTGGCCACGGCCGGACAGCCCCGGCACCAGGCCAGCAGCTCGCATTTGGCGCATTTTTCGAATTTGGCATAATCCCGGTAGTCTTCCATCCGGCAGACCCAGACGTCGGCCAGCCGGTCCTCCAGCACGTTGCCCACCCTGCTGTTCTGCACCCGGCGGCAGGCGTAGATGTCGCCGGTGGGCAGGATGGTCAGGTGGCAGTTGCCGCAGTTGCAGCCGCCGTAAATCACGCCCTCCTCGGCGGTTTCGGGGATGCGGAAGGTTCCGGTTTCGTATTCATACAGCGTCCACAGATGGTCCTTTTTGTTAAAGTAGGTCTGGCAGCCCGCCGCCTCGTACGCCCGGAACTTTTTGTCGCAGTCGGCCAGCAGCCGGCGGTAGCGCAGGGGTTCGATGCCCACTTCCTTTTCCTCACTGGTGGGACAGTAACGGGAAAAGGCGAAGACGTTGGCCCCGGCTTTTACCACCGCGTCGATGATGTCCGGTACCTGGTCGATATTGGTGCCGGAAACGGTGGTCATAATCACGCTCCGGATACCCGCCCGGTTGATGCATCCGATTTTCTCCAGGGTTATGGCAAAGCTGCCGGGTTTGCGGAACCAGTCGTGGGTTTCCTCCATACCGTCCAGGGAAAGCTGGTATTTTTGACAGCCACAGGCCTTCAGCCGGCGGCAGACCTGGTCGTTTAAGTGGAAGGGGTTGCCCAGGATGGTAAAGGGGATTTGATGGGCGTGCAGCAATTCCAGCAGCTTCCAGAAATCGGGATGGAGAATCGGGTCGCCCCCGGTGATGTAAAAGTAGGGCAGGCGATGGTAGACCTGGCAGAAGTCCAAGCAGTTGTAAAAGGTATCCTGCATCTGCTGCCAGTTCATGGAATCGGGTTTCTTGCAGTTATCTTCCGAAAAGATATAGCAGTGCTTGCAGCGCTGGTCACAGGCGTCGGTGATGTGCCACTGAAAGGCAAAATATGGTTGCACGGGTATTTCCTCCCTGTATGATAAACCGGCCTGGCCGGATGTTTCGACGGGTTCCCGGCGAGAGGATTCCCGCCGGGAAAGAGGTAGGTTTGCTTACTTGTCGCCGGCGCCGCAGGCAGCACCACAGGCGGCCGGTTTTTCCTCCGGCTTGTCGGCTGTGCCGCAGGCCGTTCCGCAGGCGACCGGTTTGTCGGCTGCGCCGCAGGCGGCGGGCGTTTCGGCGGGCTGGTCGCCGGCGCCGCAGGCGGAACCGCAGGCAGCCGGCTTCTCCTCCGGCTTGTCGGCCGCTCCACAGGCTGTGCCGCAGGCGGCGGCCGCTTCTGCATCCTTCCAGGCGGATAAATTGGAAAGTGCCATGTCTGTTACCTCCTTTATTTCGTATGCAGTTGGCTTACCGCCCTCTGCACTTTTCATTTTACCGGCTTTTTTCTCCCGCGCAAGAACGCACTTTTTTATTACCCAGTCACCTTTTGGTAACCGCTTCTTCCCTCTCGGCTTGAAAAATATGGCATGCTGCATTATAATTAGAATATAACATGCAAATTTGAACTATTGGAATTTGGGGAGGGATGAAATATGATGACCAAAGAGGAAATGCCGGCCTGCCCGGTGGCCACCACCGTACAGCTTATCGGCAGCAAATGGAAGCTGCTGATTATGCGCAACCTCCTCACCCGTCCCTGGCGGTTTAATGAGCTGCGCAGGGATTTGGAGGGTGTCAGCCAGAAGGTATTGACCGACAGCCTGCGCTCCATGGAGGAGGACGGGCTGATTACCCGTACGGTCTACCCCGAGGTGCCGCCCCGGGTGGAATACGCCTTAAGCGACCTGGGCGAATCCATGCGGCCCATTATCAAGGCCATGGAGTTATGGGGAATCGAGTACAAGGCCAGTCTGCAAAAGGTCAAATAATCGTTCTTGATAAAAATCCAGGGATTATTCCCTGGATTTCAGCTTGTCGGCAAAGTCGACAAGCTGTAGAAGAGGGGGCAAGCCCCCCTTCTAACATCCCCCCTACAAATCCCGCAGAAGCGGGATTTGGTGGGGGCAGAAACCGACGCACATGTCGCCGGTTTCTGCGATTTGAATGGCGTCCATTGGGTTTTTCGACAGTCTGAGCCAGGGAGCAATTCCTGGTTTTTTTGCCGCATAAAAACAGCCCCCGCACAGCGGCTTTAAAACCGCTGTGCGGGGGCTTCTGCATTCATTTGGGCAAGTGGGGCTTAGACCAGTTCGATGATGGCCATTTCAGCCGCGTCGCCCCGGCGGGGGCCGGTCTTGACGATGCGGGTGTAGCCGCCGTTCTTGCTGCTGTAGGAGGGGGCGATTTCGTCAAACAGCTTCTTGACGACGGCCTCCTTCGTGATAAACGCCATGGCCTGCCGCTTGTTGTGCAGGTTGTTCTCCTTGGCCAGGGTAATATATTTCTCGGTCATGGAACGGACTTCCTTGGCGCGGGTTACGGTCGTCTCAATGCGGCCTTTTTCCAGCAGGAAGGTAACCATAGCGCGCAGCATAGCCGTCCGATGATCGCTGGTTCTACCGAGCTTACGGGTACCGGGCATTTCATTCACTCCTTTACCGTGGAAGTAACTTTATTCGTCTTCGCTGCGGAGGCTGAAGCCCAGGGAATTGAGCTTCGCGACGACCTCCTCCAGGGACTTGCGGCCCAGATTGCGGACCTTCATCATATCCTCTTCGGACTTGTTGATCAAATCCTCCACCGTGTTGATGCCGGCGCGCTTCAAGCAGTTGAAGCTGCGCACCGACAGGTCAAGCTCTTCAATGGTCATCTCAAGGACCTTTTCCTTGCCCTTGTCGTCCTTCTCGACCATGATCTCGCCGTCGTAGACGTCGCCGGACAGGTCGACAAAGAGATTGAGATGTTCAGTGAGGACCTTGGCAGCCAGCGAAACCGCCTCTTTCGCGGTGATGGTTCCGTTGGTCCAGACTTCCAAGGCCAGCCGGTCATAGTCGGTCACCTGGCCGACGCGGGTATTCTCGACCGTATAATTGGCCTTGACCACGGGGGTATAGATTGAGTCCACGGGAATCACGCCGATGACCGGCTGATTCTGCTGCTTGTTCCGTTCGGCGGGCACGTAGCCCCGGCCCTTGTCCAGGGTGATCTCCATAAACAGCTTGCCGCCCTCGCCCACCGTGGCGATGTGCAGGTCGGGATTCAGGATCTCGACCTCCGAATCGGCCTTGATGGTGGCGCCGGTCACTTCACAGGGGCCCTCGGCTTCGATATACACCGTCTTGGGGCCGTCGCTGTGGAGCTTGGCGGTCAGGCTCTTGATGTTCAGGACGATCTCGGTCACGTCCTCCGTGACGCCGGGGATGGTGGAAAACTCATGCACCACGCCGTCGATCTTGATGGACGTGGCCGCCACGCCGGGCAGGGAGGACAGCAGCACCCGGCGCAGACTGTTGCCGATGGTGATGCCGTAACCCCGCTCCAGGGGCTCTAAAATGAATTTTCCATAGGTTCCGTCGGGCAGCAGATCCTGGGTTTCGATTCTGGGCTTTTCAATCTCGATCAATTCAAACCCTCCTTATAGGTGGGCATGGCCCGCCGGGCACCAGCCCGGCCAGGCTAAGCCATATCCGTCTGCGTATCTTCGGGTCCTTTGCGGTGAACACCGACGCTTACTTGGAGTAGAACTCGACGATCAGGTGTTCGGCGACTTCGTAATCGATATCATCGCGAGCCGGCATGGCAATGATCTTGCCCTCGAAAGACTCGGCGGCCTTATCCATCCACTTGGGAGTCGGCTTCTTGCCCAGCTCCTCCATGAGGGCCTTGAACTTCGGGGTCGTGCGGGACTTCTCCCGTACCGCGATCACATCGCCCGGCTTCACCTGGAAGGAAGGAATGTTGACCTTCTTGCCGTTGACGGTGAAATGGGCGTGGTTCACCAGCTGCCGGGCCTCCCGGCGGGTGCTGGCAAAGCCCATGCGGAATACCACGTTGTCCAGACGGCGCTCCAGCTCCTGCAGCAGGATTTCACCGGTGATGCCCTGCTTGCGCTCGGCCTTCTCATAGTAGGCCCGGAACTGCTTCTCCAGCACGCCGTAGATGAACTTTACCTTCTGCTTCTCGTTGAGCTGGATGGCGTACTCGGACTGCTTGCGGCGCATCTGCTTGGGGTTGCGCTTGGTCTCCTTGGAGTAACCAAGGACGGCCGGAGAAAGGCCCAGCGTCTTGCAACGCTTTAAGACGGGCTGCGTATTCTTTGCCATAGTTCTGGTTCCTCCTTACACTATACTCTTCTTCTCTTGGGCGGGCGGCAGCCGTTGTGGGGGATGGGGGTCACGTCCTTAATCATGTTGACCTCCAGCCCGGCGGCCTGCAGGGCGCGGATGGCGGCTTCACGGCCGGCGCCGGGGCCCTTTACATATACTTCAACGGTCTTCAGACCATGCTCCATGGCGGCCTTCGCGGCGGTTTCCGCGGCGCTCTGGGCGGCGAAGGGGGTGGACTTTCTGGAACCCCGGAAGCCCAGTTCACCGGCAGAGGCCCAGGAAAGGGCGTTGCCCTGGGTGTCGGTGATGGTCACGATGGTGTTGTTGAAGGTCGACTGGATATGGGCGGCGCCGCGCTCTACATTCTTCCGCTCGCGGCGGCGGCGGGTGGTTGCGGTTTTCTTACCCTTGGTAGCAGCCATATACTTCTTCCTCCTGCCTTACTTCTTCTTGTTGGCAATGGTCTTCTTGGGACCCTTGCGGGTACGGGCGTTGGTCTTGGACCGCTGTCCGCGTACGGGCAGGCCCTTGCGATGACGGGTGCCGCGGTAGCTGCCGATTTCGATCAGCCGCTTGATGTCGTACGCCACACTGCGGCGCAGATCGCCTTCCACCTGCACATTGTGATCAATGTACTCGCGGAGCTTGGACACGTCGTCCTCGGTCAAATCCTTCACCCGGGTGTCGGGATTCACGCCGGTGGCGTTCAGGATATCGTTGGCGGTCTTGCGGCCGATGCCGTAAATATAGGTCAGGCCAATTTCAACCCGCTTTTCGCGGGGCAGGTCTACACCAGCTATACGCGCCATTTGTTAATGCACCTCCACTATTCTTGTCGGGAGCGACAGGTTAGCCCTGGCGCTGCTTGTGCTTGGGATTCTCACAGATAACCATGATTTTTCCCTTGCGCTTTATAATCTTGCACTTCTCGCAGATTTTCTTAACAGAAGGTCTGACTTTCATTACCTGGTTACCTCCTTATTTGGAACGCCATGTGATGCGTCCCTTGGTCAGGTCGTAGGGCGACATTTCCACCGTCACCTTGTCCCCCGGCAAAATCCGGATGAAATTCATCCGCAGCTTGCCGGATATGTGGGCCAGGATGACATGCCCGCCCTGGATCTCCACCTTGAACACCGCGTTGGGCAGTGCTTCAACGACGACTCCTTCAACTTCGATCATATCCTGCTTGGACATGTGCACGCCTCCCTTTTAAGCCTCTGGGCCCAGGCCCATGCATTCCCGCAGGGCCTTTCGCAACGCCCGGTTTGTGGTCAACTGTTCCTCAGTCAAAAGCCAGTTGGTGGCCGCCAGGTGCTTGGGGTTCTTACGCTTGGGCCGTTCTATCGGCCGCTCCTTCCCGTCTGCGAGAAGGACCGCTTCCCCTTCCATGCCAACTACGGCCAAAAATGTGTCTTTATCCCGTCCGGCGGTAGAGCGCAGCACGCGCCCTCTCGCATAGGCCATGGCGGAAACCTCCCTACGCCAGGGTGAGGATCTGCGGCCCCTCGGCCGTGATCGCCACGCTGTGCTCAAAATGGGCGGAGAGCTTCCCGTCCAGGGTAACCACTGTCCAGCCGTCCGCGAGGGTTTTCACCTTCTCGGTACCGGCGTTGATCATGGGCTCAATGGCCAGGGTCATACCCGGGAGCAGGCGAATGCCGTGCCCGGGTGTGCCGAAATTGGGAACCTCAGGTGCTTCATGCAGGCTCGTGCCTACTCCGTGGCCGACAAATTGGCGAACCACCGAGTAACCCCGCGCCTCGACATACCGCTGCACGGCGGCCGAAATATCGCCGATGCGGTTGCCGGCCTTGGCCATCCGGATGCCTTCATAGAGGCTTTCCCGTGTTGCATCCATCAGGGCTTTCGCTTCATCGCTTACGTCCCCTGCGGCGAAGGTGGCGGCGTTGTCGCCGTTATAGCCTTCAAAGACGGCGCCTAAATCGATGCTGACGATGTCCCCCGCCCGGATGACCCGCTTTTTGCTGGGTATGCCGTGGATGACCTCGCTGTTAATGGATATGCAGGCCGTGGCCGGAAAGCCGCCGTACCCCTTGAAGTTGGGCACGGCCCCCTGGCTGCGGATATACTTTTCGGCCAAGCGGTCGATCTCGGCGGTGGTGACCCCCGGCTCGACCGCTTCGCCTGCCAGCTTCAGGGCGGCTGCTGAAATCCTGCCGGCCTCTTTCATAATGGAAAGCTCCCGGCTTGTCTTCAGCACAATCATCCTTTACGCCTCCAGTGCGGCCAGCATCAGGCGGGTGGTGTCGGCCACTTCCTCCTGACCCTCCACCGTGCGGAGTTTGCCGCTCTTGGCGTAGTAGTCCTTCAAGGGTTCGGTCTGCTCGTGATACACCTTCAGGCGGTCCTGCACCGTCTCGGGCGCGTCGTCCTTCCGGCGGATAAGCGCACCGCCGCAGGCGTCGCAGACGTCCTCCTTGGCAGGTTTCTTGTAGAGCATATGGTAGCTGGCGCCGCACTTCTCGCAGACCCGCCGGCCGGACATGCGCTCCACAATCTTCTCGTCGGGCACCTCGATGGATACCACCCGGTCGATCTCCACGCCCATGGCGTCCAGCGCCTCGGCCTGGGGAATGGTGCGGGGGAACCCGTCCAGGATGAACCCGTTCTTGCAGTCGTCCTTGGCCAAGCGCTCCTGGATGATGCCGATGACGACATCATCCGGAACCAGCTTGCCCTCGTCCATATAGGACTTGGCTTTCAGCCCCATCTCGGTACCGTTCTTCAGCGCTTCGCGGATGATATTGCCGGTAGAGATGGCGGGAATGGAAAACTTGTTGCAGATAACCTCGGCCTGGGTGCCCTTGCCGGCCCCCGGCGCACCTAAAAGAATCAGTTTCATCTTAACCCTTCCTTTCAGATGCCTAGTCCAGGAATCCCTTGTAATGACGCATCATCATCTGGGACTCCAGGTTCTGCACCGTATCCAGCGCAACGCCAACCAGAATCAGTACCGACGTACCGCCGATCTGGATCTGCATGCCGCTGAAACCGGAAATCGCAATGGGCAGAATGGCGATGACGCTTAAGAAAAGCGCTCCCAGCAGGGTGATGCGGGACATGATCTTCTGGATGAAGTCAGCGGTGGGCTTGCCCGGACGGATGCCGGGGATGGCGCCGCTGTTCTTGCGCAGGTTGTTGGCCATCTCCACCGGATTATACTGGATGCTTACATAGAAGTAGGCAAAGGCGATAATCAGGATGAAGTAGAGGATGGCGTAGAAAGCGCCCTGGTAGCTGAAGGTCCGCAGCACCTTATAAAAGGTGCTGGGTTCGCCGGTGGGCGTAGACATAAAGCCCAGGATCATGGTGGGGATCATCAGGATGGAGGAGGCGAAGATGATAGGCAGAACGCCGGACATATTCACC
Organism: Candidatus Howiella intestinavium; assembly: GCA_904420585.1. Classification (GTDB taxonomy): domain Bacteria; phylum Bacillota; class Clostridia; order Oscillospirales; family Acutalibacteraceae; genus Howiella; species Howiella intestinavium. Next base: position 9,991 of record CAJFVX010000051.1, read on the forward strand.
TTGATGGGAATATGGGTGCTCTGGCCGCCATACATCTTCCGGCCCACCACGCGCTTGGCGTACTGGATGGGAATCCGGCGCTCCGAATTGGTCATCCAGACGATGAAGGCCACGATCAGCAGGAAGCCGATGACCACGGCCACCGTAGCGACCGGGTTAATGAACAGGTAGCTCCACAGATAAGCAAAGGCCTGGGGCGCCCGGGAGATAATACCCGAGAAGAGCAGGATGGAAATACCATTGCCCACGCCCTTTTCGTCGATCCGCTCGCCCAGCCACATCATCAGGGCCGAACCAGCGGTGAAGCAGACGATAATGACGATGGCCGCGAAAACCAGCAGGCCGCCTTCCGCGTTGACCATGTCGCTGCGCTGCAGGTAGAAGTAGTAGGCAGCGCCCTGAATAAGGCCCAGGACAACGGTGGTATAACGGGTGATCTGGGCCAGCTTCTTGCGGCCCTCCTCCCCTTCCTTGGACAGCCGCTCCAGAGGCGGAATGGCCACGGTCAGCAGCTGGATGATGATGGAAGCGTTGATGTAGGGCGTTACCGACATGGCGAAGATAGCGCCGTACTCCAAACCACCGCCGGTGAGGACGGCGAGATAGCTGAAAAATTCATTGGCGCCGGCGCCGGTCATGCTGTCCTTCAGCGCCGCTACGTCGATAAAGGGAACCGGGATAACCGATCCGATGCGGAAAATGATGATGATGAATAAGGTGAAAAGAATCTTCTTGCGCAGGTCTGCCATTGCCCAGGCATTCCGCAGCGTCTTTATCATCTTACATCACCTCGGCCTTTCCGCCCGCGGCTTCGATCTTCTGCTTGGCGCTCTCGGAGAAAGCGGCGGCCTTGACCGTCAGCTTCTTGGAGCACTCGCCGTTGCCGAGGATCTTCACGCCGTCCAGAGTCTTCTTTACAAGACCCTTGGCCTTCAGAGCGTCGGTATCCACTACCGCGCCGTCTTCAAACACGTCCAGGGCGGACACGTTGACGGTGGCGTACCGGGTTGCGAAAATATTGTTAAAGCCGCGCTTGGGGACCCGGCGCTGCAGGGGCATCTGGCCGCCTTCAAAGCCCGGCCGCTGGCCGCGGCCCGCACGGGCCTTCTGGCCCTTGTGGCCCTTGCCGGCAGTCTTGCCGTTGCCCGAGCCATGCCCTCTGCCGATGCGCTTGACGTCCCGATTGGAGCCCGGCGCCGGAGACAGTTCGTGCATTTTCATGTGCTTGCACCTCCTTGCTTACGCTTCGGTTACCTCCACGAGGTGGATGATCTTCTTGATTTTGCCCAGGGTCTGGGGATTGTTGGGCTGTACCCGTTCTTCGCCCACTTTGCGGAGGCCCAGGGCCTCGGCGGTGGCGACCTGGTCCTTCTTGGAACCGATGAGGCTCTTGACCAGTTTTACCTTAAGGCTGGCAGCCTTGAATTCCTGCATCATTGCTGCTCCTCCTTAACCTAAAATTTCCTGGACCGACTTGCCCCGGATGGCGGCCACCTGCTCAGCGCTCCGCAGGCTCTTGAGGCCCGCGATGGTGGCCCGCACCACGTTGCAGGGGTTGTTGGAACGCAGCGCCTTGGTACGGATGTCCTTGATGCCGACCGTCTCCAGCACGGCGCGGACCGGACCGCCGGCGATAACGCCGGTACCGGGGGCGGCGGGCTTTAAAAGAACCCGGCCGGCGCCAAAGGCGCCGATGACCTCATGGGGGATGGTGGTGCCCCGCAGGGAAACCTTGATCAGGTTCTTCTTGGCGTCCTCAATGCCCTTGCGGATAGCCTCGGGCACTTCGGCGGCCTTGCCCAGGCCGAAGCCTACGGTTCCCTTGCCGTCACCCACGACGACCAAAGCGGAGAACTTCATAATACGGCCGCCCTTGACCGTCTTGGATACGCGGTTGATGGAAACCACGCGCTCCAGCATTTCCGGTTCAGCGGCGTTTGTCTTGGTCTGATTGAAAGCCAAATGTATTCCCCTCCTTCTTTAGAACTTGAGGCCGCCCTCGCGGGCACCTTCGGCAAGCTCCTGCACGCGGCCGTGGTAGATGTAGCCGCCGCGGTCGAATACGACCTCGGTGATACCCTTTTCCACAGCCCGCTTAGCAACCATTTGTCCAACCTTGCGGGCGGCTTCCTTGTTGCCGCCGTTGCCTTCGAAATCCTTCTCGACGGTGGAGGCGGAAACCAGGGTCACGCCTTTCTCGTCGTCAATCAGCTGGGCGTAGATATTGCTAAGGGAGCGGAATACATTCAGGCGGGGCCGAGCGGCGGTGCCGCTGACCTTGCCGCGCACGCGAACGTGGCGGTGGGTACGCGCCTTATTGCTGTCAGGCTTCTTAACCATGTTTCATTCACTCCTTTACTTCTTAGCGCCCTTGCCGGCCTTGCCTTCCTTGCGGCGGATGTGCTCACCGGCGTACCGGATACCCTTGCCCTTATACGGCTCGGGGGGACGCTTCTCGCGCACTTCCGCAGCAAACTGGCCGACCTGCTGCTTGTCGGGCCCGGAGATGACAACCTGGTTGGGGCCGGGCACCTCGATGGAGATGCCGGGGACCTCCGGAACGATAACCTGATGGGAAAAGCCCAGATTCAGGACCAGATTCTTACCCTGCTTGGCGGCGCGGTAGCCGACGCCGTTGACCTCCAGCTCCTTCTTGAAGCCGTTGGACACACCCTCCACCATGTTGGCGATGAGGGAACGGGTCAGGCCGTGCAACGCTCTGTGCTCCTTGTCGTCCGTAGGACGGGTTACCAGGATCTCAGAGCCTTCTACGGCAATGGCCATATCCTTGTGGAAGGTACTTGTCAGGGTGCCCTTGGGACCCTTTACCGTGACCTCCTGGCCGTTCAGCTTCACGTCCACACCGGCAGGGATGGCGATAGGTTTTCTTCCTATACGAGACATATCTCTCTTCCTCCTTACCAGACGAAAGCCAGAACTTCGCCGCCTACATTGTTCTTGCGAGCCTGCTTGTCAGTCATAATTCCTTTAGAAGTGGAAAGGATGGCGATGCCCAGTCCCTTCATGACCTTGGGCATATCCTCCACGCTGCTGTAGATACGCAGACCAGGCTTGGATACCCGGCGAAGGCCGGTGATGACCTGGCTCTTGTTGGGGCCGTACTTCAGGTTCACCCGAATGACGCCCTGCTTCCCGTCCTCGATAACCTGGAAGCTTCCGATATATCCCTCGTCCTGCAGGATCTGGGCGATGGCCTTTTTCACGTTGGACGCGGGGATGTCAACCGAATCGTGCTTGGCCGAATTCGCGTTGCGAATGCGGGTCAGCATATCGGCGATGGTATCGCTGATTTGCATGCCGTAAACCTCCTTTGCCTATACGTTTACCAGCTGGCCTTCTTCACGCCGGGGATTTCGCCCTTGTAGGCGAGTTCCCGGAAACAGATACGGCAGATGCCGTACTTGCGAAGATAGGCGTGCGGGCGGCCACAGATCTTGCATCTGTTGTAAGCTCTGGTGGAAAACTTGGCCGGCCGAGCCTGCCGGACCTTCATAGATGTCTTAGCCATTCATGCCCCTCCTTACTTCGCAAACGGGGCGCCCATCAGCGTAAGCAGCTCCCGGGCTTCCTCGTCGGTGTTGGCGGTGGTGACAAAGCAGATGTCCATGCCGCGCACCTTATCAATCTTATCGTAATCGATCTCGGGGAAAATCAGCTGCTCCTTGATGCCCATGGAATAGTTCCCGCGGCCGTCGAAGGAGTTGGGGTTGATGCCCCGGAAGTCGCGGACGCGGGGAAGCGCCGCGCTGAAGAGCCGGTCGATAAACTCATACATTTTGTCGCCCCGGAGGGTTACCTTCACGCCGATGGGCATGCCCTCCCGCAGACGGAAGTTTGCGACGGATTTCTTGGCCTTGCAGACCACCGGCCGCTGGCCGGTGATGGCGCTGACGTCGCCGATGATGGCGTCGATCATCTTGGCGTTGTCCCGGGCCTCGCCGCAGCCTACGTTGATGACAACCTTATCGAGCTTCGGAATCTGCATGACGCTCTTATAGCCAAACTTCTTCATCAGCGCAGGAGCGATAGCGTTCTTGTATTCGTCCCTAAGCCTTGCCATGTCATGTCCTCCTTTACTCAAAAGGTTTCGCCGCACTTTTTGCACATGCGGTCCTTCTTGCCGTCGGCGTAAATCTTATGGCCGATGCGGGTGGGTTTCTTGCACTTGGGGCAGATAACCTGCACCTTGCAGGCGTAGACGGCGCTTTCGGCCTTGATAATGCCGGAGGGGTCGCCGGCCTTCTTGGGCTTGGCGTGCTTGGACACCATATTGATGCCCTCGACGATGACCTTGCCCTCCTTGGGGCTGACCTCCAGGACCTTGCCGGTCTTCTTCCGGTCTTTCTTATCCCCCGTCAACAGCTTGACGGTATCGCCTTTTTTAATGTTCATTCCATTCCCTCCCTAGAGCACTTCGGGAGCCAGCGACAGGATCTTCAGGTAATCCTTCTCGCGGAGCTCACGGGCAACCGGCCCAAAGATGCGGGTGCCCCTCGGGTTCTTGTCGTCGCGGATGATGACGGCTGCATTCTCGTCAAAGCGGATGTAGGTCCCGTCGGCCCGGCGCAGGCCCTTGGCCGAACGCACGATGACAGCCTTCACAACGTCGCCCTTTTTAACAACGCCGCCGGGTGCTGCTTTTTTGACCGAAGCAACCACCACGTCGCCAATATTGGCATACTTCCTGCCGGATCCGCCCAGCACACGGATGCACATGAGTTCCTTGGCGCCCGTGTTATCGGCGACCTTCAGGTAAGTCTGTTGCTGTATCACAGTGGTTTCCTCCTTACCTTTCGCTTATTTGGCCCTCTCGATGATTTCCGCCACGCGCCACCTCTTGTCCTTGGACAGCGGGCGGGTTTCCATCACGAGCACGCGGTCGCCGATGTTGCAGGCATTGTTCTCGTCATGGGCCTTGAGTTTGACGGTCTTCTTGATGATCTTCTTGTACAGGGGGTGCTTGACGTTGTCCTTGATGGCCACGACAACCGTCTTGTCCATCTTGTTGCTGACAACCATGCCCACCCGGGTCTTACGAAGGTTTCTCTCGCTCACAGCTCAATACCTCCCTTTCTTAGGACTCGCTGCCGTCGGCCTGGAGCTCTTTCTCGCGGAGAATGGTCTTCACGCGAGCAATGTCCTTCTTGACGGCTTTGATCCGCATGGGGTTGTCGAGCTGGTTGATCGCGTGTTGAAAGCGCAGATGAAACAGCTCTTCCTTCAATTCCTTCAGCTGATCGTTCAGTTCAACAGCGGATTTCTCTCTGATTTCGGTAGCTTTCATTATTGCTCACCACCCATTTCCTGCTTACTAACAAACTTGCACTTGATCGGCAGCTTGTTGGCGGCCAGACGCATGGCCTCGCGGGCAACCGCTTCTTCCACGCCGGCGATCTCGAAGAGAACCCGGCCGGGCTTGACAACGGCGACCCAGTATTCGGGAGAACCTTTACCGGAACCCATACGGGTCTCGGCCGGCTTCTCTGTGATGGGCTTATCGGGGAAGATCTTGATCCAAACCTGACCGCCGCGCTTGATGTAACGGGTCATGGCCACACGAGCGGCCTCGATCTGGTTGGAGGTGATCCACGCCGGCTCCAGGGCCTGCAGGCCGTACTGGCCGTGGGAAACAAAGTTGCCGCGGGTAGCGGTACCCTTTAAGCGGCCCCTGTGTACGCGGCGATATTTCACGCGCTTGGGCATTAACATTAGCGGGCGCCTCCTTCCTTACGGGGCTTACGGGCATCGTGCAGAACCTCGCCGGAATAGATCCAAACCTTGACGCCGATGCGTCCGTAGGTGGTGTTGGCCTCCGCGAAGCCGTAGTCGATATCGGCGCGCAGGGTCTGCAGCGGGATGGTGCCTTCATGATAGTGTTCGGTACGGGCGATTTCCGCGCCGCCCAGACGGCCGGAAACCTGGGTCTTGATTCCCTTGGCGCCCAGGCGCATGGTGCGGCCCATGGCCAGCTTCATGGCCCGGCGGAAGGAAATCCGCTTCTCCAGCTGGGCGGCGATGTTCTCGGCGACCAGCGTAGCGTTCAGGTCGGGCTGCCGCACTTCAACGATGTTGATGTTCACCGGCTTGCCCAGCATCTTCTCGCACTCGGCCTTCAGCTTGTCGATCTCGGAACCGTTGCGGCCGATGACCATGCCGGGCTTGGCGCAGTGGATGTGCAGGCGTACACGGGAGGCGTCGCGCTCGATCTCGATCTTGGGGACGCCGGCGTTGTACAGCTTCTTCTTCAGATACTTACGGAGGTTATAGTCCTCAACCAAAGTATCTCCGAACACGTTGTCCTTGGCAAACCAACGGGAATCCCAGTTCTTGATAATGCCGACGCGCAGTCCGTTAGGATTTACTTTCTGGCCCATAACTCAAACCTCCTCCTTAGTCTTCCTGTTCCCTGAGCACCAGGGTCATGTGGGACGTCCGCTTCAGAATGCGGTGGGCCCGGCCGTGGTCCTTGGCGCGGATGCGCTTGAGGATGGGGCCGGGGCTGACGAAGCACTCGGCTACGTACAGGCGGGACGTGTCCATGTTGTGGTTGTTCTCGGCGTTGGCCATGGCCGACTTCAGCAGTTTCTCCAAATCCTCACAGGCGGCTTTGGGGGTAAACTTCAGAATCGCCATCGCCTTCTCCGCAGGCTGATTGCGGATGAGATCCATCACAATCTTCACCTTGCGGGGCGAAATGCGGGCGTATTTTAAACTAGCCCTTGCTTCCATAGTCTAACTCTCCTTTCGGCCGCTTACTTCGTAGTCTTGGATCCGGCGTGTCCCCGGAAGGTACGGGTGGGGGCGAACTCGCCCAGTTTGTGGCCAACCATATCCTCCGTCACATAAACGGGCACATGCTTGCGGCCGTCGTGCACCGCGAAGGTATGTCCGACGAAATCGGGGAAAATGGTGGACGCGCGGCTCCAGGTCTTAAGAACCCGCTTTTCGCCGGCTTCATTCATCTGCTGAACCCGCTTGAGCAGCACAGGCTGTACATAGGGGCCCTTCTTAACGCTTCTTCCCATTTCTCATTCTCCTTTCGTCGATTATTTCACACCGCGGCGCTTCACGATATACTTATCGGAGCGGGCGTGCTTCTTACGGGTCTTGTAGCCCAGGGCGGGTTTACCCCAGGGGGTAACAGGGCCGGGACGTCCCACGGGGGACTTGCCCTCACCACCGCCGTGGGGGTGGTCGCAGGGGTTCATAACAGAACCGCGGACGGTGGGCCGCCAGCCCATGTGGCGCTTGCGGCCGGCCTTACCGATGTTCACGTTCTCGTGCTCGGGGTTGCTGACCTGGCCCACGGTGGCCATGCAGTTCATGGGTACCTGGCGCAATTCACCGGAGGGCAGCCGCAGCAGGGCCATGCCGTTTTCCTTGGCCATCAGCTGGGCGGTGTTGCCGGCCGAACGGGCCAGCTGGGCGCCCTTGCCGGGGTACAGCTCGATGTTGTGCAGGAAGGTACCGGTGGGGATGTTGGCCAGGGGCAGGGCGTTGCCGGTCTTGATGTCGGCATCGGGGCCGCTGACGATCTTGTCGCCCACCTTCAGGCCCTGGGGAGCGATGATGTACCGCTTCTCCCCGTCCTCATACTGCACGAGGGCGATGTGGGCGGTGCGGTTGGGGTCGTACTCCAGGGTCAGGACGGTGGCGGTCACGCCATGCTTATCCCGCTTGAAGTCGATGACCCGGTACTTCCGGCGGTTGCCGCCGCCCCGATGGCGGACGGTGATGCGGCCGTAGCTGTTGCGGCCGGCATTCTTCTTAATGGGCTCCAACAGGCTCTTCTCGGGCGCCACCTTGGACAGTTCGGAATAGTCCATCACGGTCATGCCGCGGCGGCCGGGAGTCGTGGGCTTATAACTCTTAATCGGCATTTCAGGTTTCACACTCCTATTTTGGCTTAGCGGGAGGTCTCACGCCTCCCATACATTGCCGGAAATGATGCTGCATTTCCTTGTCAGAAGGGGCTTAGATGAGGCCCTCGAAGAATTCGATGGGCTTGGAATCGGCTTTCAGGGTGACGATGGCCTTCTTCCAGCTGGCGGTGTAGCCGGCGTACCGGCCCATGCGCCGCATCTGGCCCCGCATGCTGATGGTGTTGACCTTGGCGACCTCGACCTTGAAGAGCTCTTCAACGGCCCGGGCGATGTCCACCTTGGTGGCGTCGGTAGCGACTTTGAAGGTGTATTTCTTCCCCGGAATCCCGGTCATGCTCTTTTCGGTGATGACCGGCTTGAGGATGATATCCTGTGCGGCTTTCATTTAAGCGTACACCTCCTCGAGTTTGGCGACAGCATCCTTTACGACTACCAGGCTGTCAGCGTTGATGATGTCGTAGGTGCTGATGGTGTTGACCTGGGCGGTCTTGACGCCCTTGATGTTGGCGGCCGACTTGACGGCCATCTGGTTGTTGTCAGCCAGAATCATCAGGGTCTTCTTGCCGGCCTTTACGGCGGCCAGCATGTCGACCACTACCTTGGTCTTGTAGCTGTCGACCTTCAGTTCGTCCAGGACGATGAGGGAGCCGTCAAGAACCTTGTCGGACAAGGCCGACTTGAGGGCCAGGCGGCGAACCTTCTTATTCAGGGTATAGCTGTAATCACGGGGCTTGGGGCCCAGGGCAATGCCGCCGTGCCGCCACTGGGGCGCGCGGGTGGAACCCTGCCGGGCATGGCCGGTCCCCTTCTGACGCCAGGGCTTCTTGCCGCCGCCGGAGACTTCCGAACGGGTCAGGGTGGACTGGGTGCCCAGCCGCTGGTTCGCCAGGTAGTTCACAACGGACATGTGCATGACGGCTGCGTTGGGCTCAATACCAAATACGGCGTCGGACAGGGCGATTTCGCCCACATTGTTGCCGGCCATATCGAGAACTGCTACGTTAGGCATATCTTACACTCCTTCCCTTAGGCTTTCACGCTGTCGGCGATTACGACGATACCGCCCTTGGGGCCGGGAATGGCGCCCTTGACTGCGATAATGTTGTTCTCAGCGTCAACCTTGACTACGTCCAGGTTCTGGACGGTTACGCGCTCGGCGCCCAGATGGCCGGCCATCTTCTTGCCCTTCCAGACCCTCGAGGGAGAGGAGCAGGCGCCCATGGAGCCGCCGTGGCGGGCTACCGGGCCGGTGCCGTGGCTCATCTTCAGGCGGGCGAAGTTCCAGCGCTTGATAACGCCGGCGTAGCCCTTACCTTTGCTGGTGCCGGTCACGTCGATGCGGTCGCCCTCGGCGAAGACATCAGCCTTCAGGATGTCGCCCACGTTCAGGGCGGAGCAGTCCTCCAGGCGGAACTCCCGGAGCACCCGCTTGGGCGCTACGTCGCCCTTGGCGAAGTGGCCCTTCATGGGCTTGTTCACCCGGCTTACCTTCAGGTCGCCGAAGCCAACCTGAACCGCCTCGTAGCCGTCCTTCTCCATGGTCTTCTTCTGGGTGACCACACAGGGGCCGACCTCTACCACGGTTACGGGAACGACGTTGCCGTTCTGGTCAAAAAGCTGGGTCATGCCGAGCTTCTTGCCTACCAAACCTTTTTTCATTGTGTATCCTCCTTCTGGTTATTGGTTGACCTTGCGGCCAACTTGACCACGTCGGTGCGGATGGAGATTAGAGCTTAATCTCAATTTCCACGCCGGCGGGGAGCTCAAGACCCATCAGAGCTTCCACCGTCTTGTTGGAAGGCCTGAGGATGTCGATAAGCCGTTTGTGGGTGCGGGTTTCAAACTGTTCCCGGCTGTCCTTGTACTTGTGTACAGCGCGCAGGATGGTGACGATTTCCTTCTCGGTGGGGAGGGGGATGGGACCCGAGACGCGGGCGCCGGTGCGCTTGGCCGTCTCGACGATCTTCTCCGCCGACTGGTCCACCAGGGCGTGGTCGTAACCCTTCAGTCTGATTCTGATCTTTTCCTTCACTGCCATGATTGGGGTTCGCCTCCTTCAGATATTGGCGGGCAACGCTTAAAAACCTTCCACTGTTCCGGGTGTTTCATCCCGGTACATTAGAAAACCGGATAGCCAGCTTGATGGCATATCCGGGTTCGGCTAAAAGCGCCGTTGCACACGCGCGGCCTACAGGACAGGGTTTGGGCCCGTCCCGGAATACCTCCGAAGGAACCCGTTCCCTCGCTTACAGTGTGCTAAAAGTTTTTGTCGCCCGGTTTGTAAATCGGACATACTCCGCGGAAATTCCCCGGCTCAGAGGCCGGCCACCTCCCGCATCATCGCATATCTGCGCTATTCGCGCCCAATCATAATACCACGAAACCCCGCGGAACACAAGGATTTTTTCGGAAAAACCAGCCTTTTTTCCCACTTTTAGCAAAGTTCTACGTATAGGCAGCCGGAGTGAGAATTTTCCGGTTTGATTTTATGCAGGATGCACATGGAATCAACCGGGTACCGGGCAGCTAAAAGATACGATACCCCTTTTGGCGCCTCTTGTCAAGCCGTGTTTTATGCGAAAACGCCCCGTCCCATGCTTTGCCGCATGGGACGGGGCGCTTGCTTTGCACAGCCGAAGGGCTTAGGCCTGCTTTTTCCTGCGCAGCCGCAGGCTGGTCAGGGCCGCCGCGCCGGCCAGGACGGGGATGGCGAACATCCACCCGCCGCCTTCCCCTGTGGGGAAATTGGCGCCGGACTGGTTATCGCCGCCGTCGGTATCCGTACCCGTCTGGCCGCCATCAGAAGGCGTCTCGGGGGTGGGTACCTCGGTGGCGCCGCCGCCCATGGTGTAGGCCGCTACGGTGCCGGATACCTCGCAGGCCGCCAGCAGCATGGGCTTGCCGGTGGGCGCATCGTTGGAGGAGATGAAGCAGAGGCCTTCGGGGGATACATCTTCCTTTATATCCTCGCTGAAGTCTCTCGTGTTGATATAGTTGACATAGGCCGCCTCGGCCGGCTGGGTTACATTATATACCATGACACCGCCGATGCGTTCCAAGGCGATGAAGGCGTACATATCATTGCCTATCTGCCCCACCGTGACGCTCTCGGCCTCCGGGCCCTTCTTGGCGCTGCGGTCGTCGATGTCGATATTGTCGTTGGAGCAGTTGAACCACGCGGGCAGGTAAGCCGCCGTTCTGGCCTCAAACTCGTTGCCGCTCTCGTACACCAGTTCCATAGTGTCCGCGTTGTAGATGGCGAAGGAGCGGCCGCCGTAGAGGTACTCCTTGCTCTCGTCCGGCAGTGTGGTGCAGGTTTTGTCCAGCACCCGCACCTCCTCCACCTGGCTGCCGTCCGAGGCGGTCAGGGTGACTTCCGCCTCGTTGAGATAATCCGTCCACTCCCGGGAGTCGCCCTCGTTGGCCGTCACCAGGTAGTTCACGCCGTCCGCCTCGTAGACGCTGATGGCGTCGGGCATGTAGACTCCCAGGGCGTCCGGGTAGGTCTTGGCCTCGTATTTTCCGTCTTCCACCAGGTCGATGGCGTTTTCTTCCAGGCTCAAATCCTTAAAGCCCATGCTCCTGACCGACACCACTTCCCCGGCCGTAAGATCCACTGCGGCGATGGCGTTGGCCTCCTGCAGGGAGACATAGGCCATGCTGTCGTCGGCGGAAACGGCGATGTATTCGGGCTCCAGGTCGGCCGCCGCCGTGTTCATCTCCCCGTTGGCCATGCCGATGAGCACCCCTTCGGCCGCAAGGGCCGCGGCGTCAAAAGCCTCGAAACCGGCGTTGATCGCGGTACCGTCGGTAAGGTTTACAATGGTAATCGAACCGGCCGGATCCACGGCGCCCTCCCCGTAGCCCTTCCGGGGTTCGCCCTCGTTGGCCGACAGCACCTTGCTGCCGTCGTGGGTAAAGGTGACCATATCCGGCTGGACGCCCGCTTCATAGGCGGCCGTCATCTCCAAATCATAGTCCAGCAGGACGATGCGGCCGGGGTCGGCGTAGTTTTCGGCCTGCAGGGCCACGGCGATGCGGTCGTTCACCGTATCCACCGCCACGCTGGTCATATCGCCGTAGGCAAAGCCCTCCACCAGGCCCCGCATATCCTTGCTGGCCTTCTGGGAAAGGCCGGTTTCGGTCACATTGAAGATATACAGCAGGCCATCCTGGCCGTTGACCACGTAGGCCTCCTTGGTGTCGGCATTGTAGGCCACGATTTCGGCCACGGCGCCGTCGGGATTGGCCTCGCCTATCTGCACGCTGTTCAGCCGCTCCAGGGTCAGGGCCGCGTTCTCCTCAAAGCTGCCGTTCCGGTAGGTTTCCGCCTGGGGGGTATCGGCCGGCTCCTGGGGCGTTTCGGGTTCTTCGGGGGTCTCGCCGGCCGCTTCCGGGGCGTGGGGAGCCTTGTCGTCCTCTACCGTGCCGCTATAGTCGATAACCTCGATATCCTGGCCGTTGTCGTCCGTATCGGCGAAACCGGCCCGGCGGACGGCCTTCTTTTTGGACTGCTCGGGGGCATAGCTGCCCTCATAGGCCGGCGGGGTCTGGGCATCCTCCCCGTCGTTGCCCTGCACGGCCAGCAGATCCACATAACCGGCCGGCCGGCTGCCCTCGCCGATGGCGCCGGTGAAGGAATCCTCCAGGGTCACGTCCTGGCTGAAGAGGGCCACAGCCACGCCCTTATTATGCAGCTGCACGTCCCACTCCTGGTTGCCGGCCGGCACCTGGTAGTCGGCGGCGGCCGGGTCGTCGATGGCGGCACAGCGCACCAGATAGTAGCCGCCGGCGGGGATGCTGCCGGTCAGCGCCAGGGAAGCCCACTCAGTCATTTCCCCGTCGGCGCTGGAGCGGTACTGCAGCTCCCAGCCGGTAAGGGAAATCGCGTCGGCGCAGGGGTTGTAGAGTTCGATAAAGCTGTGGCTGGCCGCGCCGTCGTCGCTGCCGCCGTAGACCTGGTTGACCAGCACGTGGGGCACGGTTACGTCGTAGCTGCCGTCGGCCCCATAGGGCGTGCCCGCCGGCGCGTCGGCCGCCAGGGCCCCGCCCATGGGCAGGACGGAAACGGCCATAAGGGCTGCAAGGCTGCCCGCCAGGGCTTTTTGCTTGAAGGAATTTTTCATTGCGTCTCTCTCCTTATCATGGATAGTGGCGTTTGCTTATAAGATACCATGTATGAGGATAGGCGCTCAAAAATAAAGCCGCTATCATAGGGCGGAAAAATCCCTGTTAAATTTCGGGGCCCCCGGGGGCAAAAAATGCCCGGCGCGCAAGGAGGCAGAGCGCGCCGGGCTTGGTTCTGTTTAATTATGGCGGGCCAGGACTCTGCAGAGGGCCATTACATCGGTAATGTCAACCCTCTCATTGCCGTCCATGCTCCCTATAAGGATTTCCAGATCGGTGGGCTCCTGTCCGGCTCCATTCCGGGCCAGAACCTTGCAAAGGCTCATGACGTCCTTGATGGAAATTTCGCCGTCCTCATCCATATCCCCCTGGAGGTACAGGCTGATTTCCGCGCTGCCGCTGACCTGCGCATCCTCTCGGGAAACCGCCGTAACCGTAATCTTCCTGGCCGTCTCATCTGCCGCGATGGTCAGTTTCCCATCCTGACCGATGGCCGTATCGACGGCGTTCTGGCCCGTTACCGACCAGTTCACGCCTTCGTCAAAGTCGCCGGTTCCCTCCACTGCGGCCTGCAGCTGCAGGCTGCCGCCCAGAAGGACGTTGGCCGCAGGCGGCGTCACCGTCACTTTTTCTATCACCGGTTTCTCAACGCCTGTACCGGGCACCGTCACCATCAGGGTGGCCGTACCTGCTTCCGACGTGCCGTCCTTGGTCACCGTGTAGGTCAGCAGAACCCGCTCGTCTGCCGCCGGCGGGGTTATGGTCCCGTCCAGGCCAATGGTTGCCGAGCTGCTTTCGGTCAGTTCCACACGGTAGCCCTCCGGTACCGTAGGCAGGGCCAGTTTGGTCTGCCCCCTTTCCACCGTCGGCGCTTCCAGGATATCGGCTATATCCTGGGCCGTGATGGTGGTGATGATCTTGGCATCCGCCCAGTCGGCATGGTCGTTATTTACGCCGTCGTCACTGTCCCCGGCCACCAGGCGGAGGGTTTTCGCACCGGTTATATCAACGTCCACATACTGGGCGTCGCTGTCCCGTCCCATGGTGCCGGATGTGAATTTCACCGCATCGTCTGCGTACACCGTAAAGGTCACCGACGTCCGGCCGGAGGCCGTGGCCTCCACATCGGGGGCCACATAGCACTGGAACCGCTCACAGGCAAGACCGGATACGTCAATGACAATCTCCGACACGGCGTGGGTGCCGATGCCCTTGGCAAACTCCCGCGTATCGTTGGCCGCCATGCGGATGCGCAGGGGGTTCCCGTCTATGGACACGTCCCGCTGGGGATCGTGCCCCTCCCAGCCGGAGGTGGCCGATACCCATTCCAAATCGCTGAGGTATACCACACCGGGCACGGCCGGCGGATCCAGGGATACATTGTCGATCTCGATCTTATCCAAATCGGGGGCGAATGCACCCGTGGGATTGTCGAACCGGATGGTGTTGACGCCCTTTTCCAGCCGCACGGTCATGGGCACGGCGCTTAAGGTAGTCCAGTCCACACCGTTGCCTTCACACACCAGTTCCACCGGCTCCTGGTCGTTGACCGTCACATAAAAGCTCCGCTGGACATAGGTGTTGTAATAGACCATCATGGTATACCGGCCGGCCATATTGGCATAGACCTCCCGGAAGGTGCAGGCGCCATTGGTGTCGCCGCCCAGGCTTCCCACCTTCCAGCCCGCCGAGCAGGTGTCCGCCTCCACAGCCGAGGCCCCGTCGGTAAAGACGGCCGTTTCGGCCTCGTAGACCGTATAGGCCGGCTCGATGATCTCGGTATTGGCAAAGGTCAGGTTCTCCACATTGGCCCCTACCGATACCTTCCGCAGATAATTGTCATGGGTTATGGACTGTCCGTCCATCACCAGGTCGGTTACATCGATGTTGGAGATGGTGCCCGGCTTGCCGTTTGCCGTCTCCCCCCTGATGATGCCCTTCAGGCCGGCCGTATCCTCGATGGTGCAGCGGGTGACCTCCACGCCGCTTACCGTGCCGATTTCGCCGTCCCGCTGCAGCGTCCAGATGACAAAGGGGGCTGCCCGGTACTGGCCGGTATCGGAGGGATTGGCCACATGGAGCTTTTCGGTGCGGATGTCGATAAACCGGATGTCCTCCCAGACGGCCGGGCCTTCGTCGTGGGATACGCTGAAGCCCCGGTAGCCCTGGATGACGTCGATATTCTCAAATAAAATATTGGAAGCATCCGAACGGGACTGCACGCCGATTTTGCAGCCCGCACCGCCCGAGGCGTAGGCCACGCCGTTGCGGAAGGTCACATTCTTCAGGGGGTAGTCGGCGCTGCTGCCCTTGGCGCAGAATACGTCGTCCCCCGTGTAGCCGAAGCACCAGTCCACCAGCACATTTTCGCAGGCGCAGATGTCATACCCGTCGCTGTGGACAAAGTCATCGTCGTTGAGCATTTTCAGGTGGGTGATGGTGATGTTTTTGGAATCGTTCAGGTTGAAGGTCCAGCCGGTGGCATCCTTGACGGTGATGCCCTCCAGGGTGATGCCGTCAGGCTGCTGGCCGTTTTCAGAAAAGGCATCAAAAATGCCCTTCCGGTAATCGTCCCAGCCCGTAGGCTTCTGCCCGGGCTTGGGCTCTACCAGCACGGTGGAATTGGCGTCGATCATGCCCCGGCCCTTGATGGCCACATTCTTGACGCCACCCTGAAACAGGATGTTCCGCCGGCCCTGGATATTGCCCGAGCCCGAACCGTTCCACTCGTAGTCCTCCCGGTTGGAGGAGCCCCGCAGCACGGCGCCTGCGTCCAGATAGAGGGTCACGTTGCTGTTGTTTTCCAAAAAGTCGATATAGGTGAACTGGTATACCCCTTCGGGGACGTATACCGTTCCGCCCCCCTTTGCGCCCATATCGTCCACGGCCTTCTGGAGGATTTCGGTTACGTTGGTCCCGCCGGTATTGTCCGCATTGTAGGGCGCTTTGGTGATGTCCACGACCTTCTCGCCGTCGGGAACCGGCGCCGCCTCGGTATCCTGCGGGTCGGCCGCAATGGCCAGGTTGCGCAGCTGGCCCGAAGCCGTATGGATTTCAATCACAAGATACCGGGCCTCGCTCTGGGTCAGTGCAAAGGTCAGGGTATCCCCCTCCGCCACCGCGGCGTCATTGAGGTTATAGCTGTGGGGGCTGATGTCGTAGTCCGTAATCGCCTCACCTGACTGCAGCGTAACCGCAAAGGTTGCTGTACCTTCATAGGCCAGATGGGCGTAGCTGTACCGGCTGTCGAAATACTTGACCACATCCACCGGCTTGCCGTTCACCGTCAGGGTAAAGACGTCGCAGGTCTCCTCATAGGGCGCCTTGGCATACGGCTCCAAATATGCCGCACCCTCCGCGCCGGACACCATGCCGGCCGGCAGCCCGGCCGCCAATACCGACAATGAAATGAGGCCGGCCGCGATCCGTTTGGCTTTTGCTATGATTCCCATGGTACTGTCACACGCTCCTTTCGGTTTATGATACCTTTCGCTTTTATTCTGTATATATGCTTTATATTTTCGCCGCATTTCCAAATTCCTTTTGTACATTCTTATGATACTTCAAAAACATTTACAATACCATTGCATATGTCTGCTTTTCCGATTGTATTTTTGCGCATAGACATACAAAAAGCCGGAAACCTGTACACAGGTTTCCGGCAGGCTCATTTATATGGTTTAGTCCCTGGGGCGGCGCACCCGCTTTTTGGAGTGGGAAGGCGGCGTGCGGCGGGTTGCCCCCGTCCGCTTTTGGGGCGTGCGCATATGGGAATCCGAAGCGATGAACACATCGTCGTCATCCTCCTCGGCCGGCCTGGAACGGCGGCTGGCCGTCATGGGGATTTCGGTCGTGCGGCCCCGGCCGGCGGCCCTCTGCATAGCCGCTTTCTTCTGCTTGTGCGCCCGGTAGTTGACGGCGATAAGCCCGAACAGGGAGGCGCATATCAGCAGGATGGGCAGCCATATCCAACGCATGGCGATGGCGTAATAGTCGGCGATATCCTTGGAGGTAGGGCCGGCGGTGGATACGGTTTCGGGCGTGGAGGTCTCCTCCACATACTGGGCGCCCCAGGAGATGTCTTCAAACTCCGGGTCTTCGTACTCCTCATCCGGCGTAAGGGTCCCTCCTGAACGGGAAGTGGTTTCCCGATAGGACGTATCCGGTTCCTCTTCCTCCTCCCGGCTGCTTTCCTCTTCCTCCTCAGAGGTTGTACTCTCCTCGGAGGAGCTTTCCTCTTCCTCCTCGGAAGAAGCCGGGCGGGAACTCTCCTCCTCCGATGAGGAATCCTCTTCGGAGGAAGAGGATTCCGGTTCTGCAGAAGAAGCGGGCCGGCTGGAGTTCTCCTCCGAATCCACCGGTTCGCTGGTGGTTACGGAGGATTCGCTGGAATCCTCCCCCGCTCCGTCCTCTGGGGCGGCCAGGACGCTGAAGGCCGTTCCGGCCATAAGCGCCAACGCCAGCACCAGGGCGGCCACAGCCGCCTTTATCCTTCTATCCTGTCTGCACACGTTTTGTATCCCCCTTATTCATTCCCCTGCTGGGCCGGATTTAATACGCCTTGCCCCAATAGAGCATGGCCTTGGCAGGCCTGCCGCAGCAGACGCAGGTGTCGGACAGATGCTCCTGTTCAAAGGGGATGCAGCGGGAGCTTACGCCGGCCTCATCCTTCAGCTTGTTCTCGCAGGCTTCGTCGCCGCACCACATGGCCTTGATGAAGCCCGGCTTATTTTCTGCGATATCCTTTAAGGTCTCAAAATCCAGGGCGGTATAGGTCATCTGTTCCCGGCGGGCCAGGGCCTTTTCATACAGGCCGTCGTGCACCGCCTGCAGCAGGGCCGGGATTTCCTTCTCCAAATCATCCAGGGAGATAAAGGCCTTTTCCCGGTTGTCCCGCCGGACGATGACGCACTGGTTCTTTTCCATGTCCTTGGGGCCGATTTCCAGCCGCAGGGGCACGCCCTTCATCTCGTGCTCGGCGAACTTCCAGCCGGGGGAATTGTCGCTGTCGTCCAGATAGACGCGGCAGAATTTCCCCAGCCGCTCCTTCAGCTCCCGGGCCTTCTCCAGCACGCCGGGCTTATGGGCGGCGATGGGGACGATGACCACCTGGCGGGGCGCCACGGCCGGGGGCAGGACCAGGCCGCTGTCATCCCCGTGGGACATGATGATGGCCCCGATGAGCCGGGTGGATACGCCCCAGGAGGTCTCATGGGGAACCTGGAGGCTGTTGTCCCGTCCGGTGAACTGGACGCCGAAGGCCCGGGCGAAACCGTCCCCAAAGTAGTGGGAGGTGCCGCTCTGGAGGGCCTTGCCGTCGTGCATCATGGCCTCCACCGTATAGGTGGATTCCGCGCCGGCGAACTTTTCCTTATCGGTCTTCTGCCCCTTGATGACCGGGATGGCCAGGCTCTTTTCGCAGAAGTCGGCATACAGGTTGAGCATCCGCCGGGTCTCGGCCTCGGCCTCCTCGGCGGTCTCGTGCATAGTATGGCCCTCCTGCCACCAGAATTCCCGGTTGCGCAGGAAGGGGCGGGAGGATTTCTCCCACCGCACCACCGAACACCACTGGTTATACAGCTTGGGCAGGTCCCGGTAGGAATGGATGACATGGGCGTAGTGCTCGCAGAAAAGGGTCTCGGAGGTAGGGCGGACACACAGCCGCTCGGGCAGCTTTTCGTTGCCGCCGTGGGTCACCCAGGCCACCTCGGGCGCAAAGCCCTCCACGTGATCCTTTTCCTTCTGCAGCAGGCTTTCGGGGATAAACAGGGGCATGGCCACGTTTTCATGGCCGGTCTCCTTGAAGGCCTTATCCAGGATGTGCTGGATATTTTCCCATATAGCATAACCATAAGGCCGCAGGATCATGCAGCCCCGGATGCTGGAGTAGTCCACAAGCTCAGCCTTGAGCACCACATCGGTATACCATTTGGCAAAGTCCTCCTCCATGGAGGTTATGGCCTCTACCATCTTCTTATCTGCCATGACGCAATTCACCAATCTTTCCTATCTTTTCGCCCGCTCCGACGGCAAGGGCGCATCGTTCACATAATATAGTATTATATTAGATGTCCCGCCCATTTGCAACAGGAATATAGGAAAATCGACCTGGATTTTCCAAATGGGCGGCCGGGAGAGCCTTTTCCCGTTTAGTATGTCCCCTTTTTTGTCCTTTGGGCGCAAAAAAGCCGCCCTGCCTTTTACGGAAAGGGCGGCAAAGGGCCAAACGGCCCGCTGTATCGCTTACTGATGGTTCTCGATGTAGTGCACCAGATCGCCGACGGTCTTGATGTTCTCGATCTCCTCGTCGGGGATTTCCACGTCGAACTCGTCCTCCAGGGACATGACCATATCCACAACGTCCAGGCTGTCCGCCTGCAGGTCTTCGCTGATGTTGGCCTCCATCGTAACCTTATCTTCCTCCACGTCCAGCTGCTGGCACAGGATTTCCTTTACCTTTTCGAATACCATAGTTGGGTTTCCTCCTTCAGAAATTTTACGTTTGGCCGCGTTCCCGAACCTAGACAGATGTCTTCCGCCGTGGTATATTGGAAACGACAGCCATCAGCCTATGACACATAATAGGTGCCCCGGCCGGCTTTGTCAACCCCAATTTTTATTTTTCGCCTGCCAAAAACAGATGCGTTTCCCTTTTTTCCGCCGGATTCCCCGCAGATCCCCCCCTTTTCCGGCCTTTTATTCCCAACGGAAGGATGATTTTTTATGCAGAGAAAATTCACCGTCATCGGCCATCCTCTGGGGCATACCATGTCCCCCTTTATCCACGACGCCCTTTTCCGCCTGTCCGGCCGGCCGGCGGCCTACGGCGCGGCCGACATCCCCCCTGCCGACCTTGCCGCCCGCTATGCCGAGCTGCGGCAGCTGGACGGCTTTAATGTGACCATCCCCCATAAGCAGACCATCATCCCCCTGCTGGATGAACTGGATGAAAGCGCCGCCCGGTACGGGGCGGTCAACGTAGTGGCCTGCGGGGAAAAGGCGGTGGGCTATAATACCGACGCTTACGGCTTTTTAAAGTCCCTGGAAACGGCCGGTATCCCTCTTGCCGGGGACGTGGTCCTCTGCGGCTGCGGCGGGGTGGCCCGTACCATGGCCTACGAGGCCCTGCTGGCCGGCTGCCGGCTGACCCTGGCTGTGCGGAACAGCGACCTGCCGGCAGCCGGAAAACTGAAAGAGGAATTGGAGGAGGCTATTCCCGGGGCGCAGATTGGGATCATATCCCTTTCCGGGCTGGCGGGAACCTTCGACCTGCTGATAAACGCCACGCCGGTGGGCATGTATCCCCACGCCGACGCCATGGTGGTCACGGAAGAACAGCTGGCCGGCTGCCGCCACGTTTTTGACGCGGTGTACAATCCCCGCAGGACCCTGCTGCTTGGCACCGCCCAGCGGCTGGGCATCCCGGCGGTGGGCGGTATGCCCATGCTGGTCTGGCAGGCCGTCCGGGCCCATGAAATCTGGGACGGGGTGGAATACGATGTCCGGGATATCCAGCAGCTGGTGGAGGATTCCTACGGGGAAATGGAACGGCTGTTTCAGAAGTAGGCGGGGGCGGGAATATGAATATTGTACTCTGCGGCTTTATGGGTTGCGGCAAGACCACGGTGGGCCGGCTGCTGGCCCAGTCCCTGGGCTACACCTTTGTGGACATGGACGATTACATTGAAAAAAAGGCCGGCATGAAGGTATCCGAGATTTTCGCGGCCCAAGGCGAGGCGGCCTTCCGGCGGATGGAAACCGAAGCCTGCCGGGAACTTTCGGCAGAAAGCGGCCTCGTCATCGCCACGGGCGGCGGGGCCCTGGTGCAGCCAGGAAACAGGGAAATCCTGGCCGCCGGCGGGGTCATCGTCCTCATGGAGGTATCCCCCGAAACCGTGGCCCATCGGCTCAAGGACGATCACACCCGCCCCCTGTTGGATGTGCCCGACAAGCAGGCGGCCATTCGGGAGCTGATGGGAAAGCGGCTGCCCATCTACAGAAGTGTGGCTTCGATTATCGTGGACGGCAACCGGCCGGCCGGCGTAGTTGCGGCCGAAATCCGCAATGCCTGCAAATTTTATATTGACAAAAAAGCCGGTTTGTAATATGCTGTGAACAGCGGTATAGATGCAAAAGGCGGCTGTCGCCGCCCGGTTTACGAAAGGCTGAACCCTATGTCTACTTGCGTCAAAAGCAGCAAAAAGTATTATTCCTTTACCTACGCCCGTTTCTTTTTTTGGAACCGGGCTGCTTTTGCGTGGGAAAATTGCATAGGGCTATGACGATTCCGTAAGCAGAAAGAAAAGGGTTTTATCAGAACCGCGGAACGCATAGAGGGTTCCGCGGTTTTTTATATTTCAGCCGTCTGCGGGACCTCTGCGGAAGGCCGCACCGCGCGGCGGCAAAAATACAATTTGCGCGCGGAGAAAGTGTGGCAGACCATGATTATCGTACTCAAACCCGGCACCACTACAAAAGCCGCCGGCGAGTTGGCGGAACAGCTGAAAGAGACCTACGGCGTACAGATTCACACCTCCCAGGGCACCCAGTCCACCCTGCTGGGCCTCATCGGCGACACCCACAAGGTGGATGCCGAGGCCATCTCGGCCTATGACATCGTGGAGTCGGTCAAGCGGGTGCAGGAACCCTACAAGAAGGCCAACCGGAAGTTCCATCCCGAGAACACGGTCATCGAGGTGTGCGGGCGGAAAATCGGCGACGGCTCTTTGCAGCTCATCGCCGGGCCCTGCTCGGTGGAGAGCCGGGACCAGATTGGCGGCATTGCCCGGCGGGTCCAGGCCGCCGGCGCCGGCTTCCTGCGGGGCGGCGCCTTCAAGCCCCGCACCTCTCCCTACGCTTTCCAGGGCCTGCGGGCCGAGGGGCTGGAACTGCTCCTCGAGGCCAAGGCCGAGACGGGCATGCCCATTGTCACCGAAATCATGAGCGCCGACCACATCGATTTGTTCCGGGATGTGGATATCATCCAGGTAGGCGCCCGGAATATGCAGAACTTCGAGCTGCTCAAAGAACTGGGCAAGCTGGACAAGCCCATCCTGCTCAAACGGGGGCTGGCCAACACCATCGAGGAAACCCTCATGAGCGCCGAGTACATCATGAGCGGGGGCAACGAGAAGGTCATCCTCTGCGAGCGGGGCATACGCACCTTTGAGACTTACACCCGCAACACGCTGGATATTTCGGCCGTGCCGGTTTTCAAAAAGCTCTCCCATCTGCCGGTGGTGGTAGACCCCTCCCACGCGGCGGGCATCCCCTGGCTGATTGAGCCCCTCTCCCTGGCGGCGGCCGCCGCCGGCGCCGACGGGCTGATTATCGAGGTGCACAACGACCCGCCCCACGCCTTAAGCGACGGCGCCCAGTGCCTGACTCCCGACCAGTTCGATAAAATTGCCGCCCGGATTCTCGCGGCTAAAAAGGCGCTGGATTCCCTGGATTAAGCATAAGCCGCCGCACGGCCCGGCCTTGGGTCCCTGCGGCGGCTTTGCCATATTCGGCCTCCCCTCCCGCTGCCCCTGCGCTCCACCGGCCGCCCCCTTGGGGCCGGTCACGTCTCGGGGGACAGCGGGCGGCGGCGGATTCCCGCTCCGGACGCATTCTTTTCCCGGCTCCCGGGACGCAGGCCGGCTTGCAGATTCCTGGGCATATTGCCGGTTTAGCGGTTGCGTTTTTTGGCATTTTGTTATAACATAGAAGAGAATAAGCTGGATTTTCCCCCTTATCCTCCCAGCAATTGACGATAAGGAGAGATACGATGCCGATTTTACAGGTGGACAACCAATCGTCTTATGAAATCCATATGGAACCGGGTATTCTCGGACGCTGCGGGGAGGAAATCCGCCCCCTGCTGCCGGCGGCCGTCCGGGCGCTTATTATCACCGATTCCAACGTGGCGCCCCTTTACGGGGAAACCGTCCGGGCCTCCCTGGAACGGGCCGGCTTTGCGACCGCCCTTCACGTCTTCCCCGCCGGGGAGGAACATAAGAACCTGGACACGGTGGCCGCCATGCTGGAGGCCTGCTGTGACGCCGGCCTCTCCCGCTCCGACTGCATCGTGGCCCTGGGAGGCGGCGTCTGCGGCGATTTGGCCGGCTTTGCGGCCGCCATTTACCTGCGGGGCATCGCCTTTGTGCAGATTCCCACCACCCTGCTGGCCCAAATCGATTCCTCGGTAGGGGGCAAGACCGGCTGCGACCTGCCGGCGGGCAAGAATCTGGCCGGGGCCTTCCACAACCCCCGCCGGGTCCTCATCGACCCCGCCGTGCTGGACAGTCTGCCTGACCACTATTTTAAGGACGGCATGGGGGAAGCGGTAAAATACGGCTGTCTTTTCTCCCCTGCCCTTTTCCGGCGCATCGCCGATGAAAATCCCCGGGATTTCCTGGGGCAGCTCATTCAGGACTGCGTGGCCTTTAAGCGGGATGTGGTGCAGCGGGATTTCACCGAATCGGGCGAGCGGATGTTCTTGAATTTCGGCCACACTTTGGGTCATGCCATTGAGCGGTACCACCACTATACCGGCGTCAGCCACGGGGAGGCCGTGGGCATGGGCATGGTGGCCGTGACCAAAGCCTCCGAGGCCGCGGGGCTTACGAAGCCCGGCACGGCCGCCGCCATCGCCGCCTGCCTGCAAAAGCTGGGCATGCCGGTGGACGCCGGGCTTTCCGCCCGGCAGCTGGGGGAGCTTGCCGCCCTGGATAAAAAGCGGCGGGGGAATCAAATCAACCTGGTGCTGATAAAGGATATCGGCCAGCCCTTTATCCACACCCTGCCCCTGGACGGCCTCTGCGCCTTTTTGGAAGGGGGCAGCTTATGAGCCGGGCCATTATAGAGCCGGCCCCCCTCCACGGCCGGGTGACCATCCCCCCCTCCAAGAGCGACGCCCACCGGCTGCTCATCTGCGCCGCCCTGGCGGATGGGGTCAGCCGCATCCGGAACATGGCCCTGTCCAAGGACATCGAGGCAACCATCCGGGTCTTAAAAAGCTTTGGGGCTGACATCCGCCTGGAGGGGGATACTGCCGTCATCCGGGGCATCCGGCCCCGGCGGGAACTGACCGTGGCCGACTGCGGGGAATCCGGCTCCACCCTGCGCTTCCTTATGCCGGTGGCGGCCGCCCTGGGCCTGTCCGCCTGGTTTACCGGCGAGGGGCGGCTGCCCCAGCGCCCCCTTGAGACCCTGACCCGCCTTTTCTCTGAAAAGGGGCTGTCCTGTACCCGGGAGGGAGAGAACAACCTGCCCCTGCGCTTATCCGGCCGCCTGCCCGCCGGCACCTACCGTCTGCCCGGGGATATCAGCTCCCAGTATATCAGCGGCCTGCTCATGGCCCTGCCCCTGACGGGGGAAGAATCCTATATTCTGCTCACCACGCCTTTGCAGTCGGCCGGCTATGTGGATATGACCCTGCGGACCATGGCCGCCTTCGGCGTACAGGTACAGCGGCTGCCCGACGGGTATCGGATTCCGCCGGGGTCCCGCTACCGCCCTGTGGACTGCAGGGTGGAGGGGGATTGGTCGGCCGCCGCCTTTTTCCTGGCGGCCGGCGCTGTGGGCCGTTCGGTTTCCATCGGCGGCTTACAGGCCGATTCCGCCCAGGGCGACCGGGCGGCCGCCGGCCTTTTCGGCCGGTTCGGCGCCTATGTGCTCTGGGAACAGGAGGATTTGATTTGCAGCCCGGCTCCCCTTCACGGGGCGGAAATCAACGTAAGCCAGGTGCCCGACCTGGCCCCGGCCCTGGCCGTCACCGCCGGGTTCGCCTACGGGGATACGGTCATTACGGGGGGCGAACGGCTGCGCATCAAAGAGAGCGACCGGCTGGCGGCCATCGCCGCCGGCCTTACGGCCATCGGCGTCCGGGTGGACGAACGGCCGGACGGGCTCATTATCCACGGGGAAGGTCCTGCCGCTCTCCACGGCGGCCATATCGACGGGGTCAACGACCACCGGATTGTCATGGCCTTTTCGGTGGCCGCCGCCTATGTACAGGGCCCCAGCGTCATCACCGACGCCGGGGCGGTATCCAAGTCCTATCCCGCCTTTTTTGACGATTTTATCAAGCTTGGAGGAAACGCCCATGTCATCTAGCTTCGGCTTACAAGTGGAAATGACCATCTTTGGGGAAAGCCACGGCCCGGCCATCGGCGTGGTTTTAAACAACCTGCCGGCCGGCGAGCCCATATCCGAAGAAGGCATCGCCGAACAGCTGGCCCGCCGGGCCCCCGGTCAGGATCCCACTTCCACCGCCCGGAAGGAGCCGGACGTCTGCCGCATCCTTTCGGGAATGAAAAACGGCGTCACCACCGGCGCGCCCTTATGCGCCGTCATCCAGAATACGGATACCCGCTCGGGGGACTATGCCAACATCGCCCTGTGTCCCCGGCCCTCCCATGCCGACTACGCCGCCCATCTGCGGTACAAGGGCTGCAACGATATCAGCGGCAGCGGGCATTTCTCCGGCCGGCTGACCGCCCCTCTGGTCATCGCGGGCAGCATCTGCCGGCAGTTCCTTCTGCGGCGGGGGGTGCACATCGGCGGGCACGTTTTGCAGATTGGCGGCGTCCAGGACGAGGCCTTCGACCCGGTATCGGTTTCGGCCGAGCAGCTGGACCAACTGGCCAAAACCTATTTTTCCACCCTCTCCCCCCACGCCAACCGGCGCATGCGCAGCGAGATTGAGGCCGCCCGCATGGACATGGACAGCGTAGGCGGCCTTGTGGAGCTGGCGGCGGTGGGCCTGCCCGCCGGCATAGGCTCCCCCATGTTCGGCGGGGTGGAAAATATCCTGGCGGGAGCCCTCTACGGCGTGCCGGCCGTGAAGGGGGTATCCTTCGGCGCCGGGTTCGCCTACGGCTCCATGCGGGGCAGCGCAGCCAACGACTGCTATACGCTGGACGAGGCGGGCAATATCCGTACCGAAACCAACAATTGCGGCGGCATCACCGGCGGCATCACCACCGGCATGCCCCTTCTGGTACAGGCCGCTCTGAAGCCCACCCCCTCCATCGGCAAACCCCAGCAAACCGTCAATCTGGATACCATGGAAAATACCGTTCTGCAGATTAAGGGGCGGCACGACCCCTGCATCGTCCCCCGGGCCCTGCCCGCCCTGGAGGCGGCTTTGGCCGTGGGGCTTATGCAGCTGATGGCGGAGGGCGGCAAGCTATGAGCGGAATGGATAAAGACATTTACGGCGCGGGAGAGGCGCTGGACAACCCCAAGGCGGCGGGCTCGGACGCCCTGAGCGAAATCCGCCGGCAGATAAACGACATCGACGCCCAGCTGGCCCCCCTGCTGGCCCGGCGCATGGACTGCTCGGCCCGGGTGGCCAAGGTCAAGTCGGCCGAGGGCATCCCGGTTTTGGACGCATCACGGGAGGAGACGGTCATCGGCCTGGCCGCTGAGCGGGGGAAGCCCTACGGGCCCTATGTTTCCAGCGTCTACCGGTCCCTTATGGGGGTCAGCCGGGAACTGCAGCGGGACGTGCTGCACCGGCCCTCCCCCCTGGCCCGCCGCATCCTGGAGGCCGCCAGCGGCCAGCCCACCGACCAGGCCGGCGCCGCCATCACCGGCACGGTGGCCTGCTACGGCACCGACGGCGCCTTTTGCAGCCGGACGGCAAAGCTGCTGTTTCCCAACGCTAAGCTCCTCTACTGCGACAAGTTTTCGGACGTCTTCCAGGCCGTGGAGGAAGGGCAGGCCGTCCGGGGGGTCACGCCGGTGGAGAACTCCACCGCCGGCTCGGTGACGGAAGTCTACGATTTGATTCTGCAGTACCGGCATTTTATCACGGCCGGGGTCAGCATGGGCATCCACCAGAACCTGCTGGCCTGCCCCGGTACCGGGCTTTCGGATATCCGCACGGTCTACTCCCACCCCCAGGCCCTGGCCCAGTCGGACGGCTTTCTCAAGGCCCACGGGTACGAGGCGGTGTCCTATTCCAGCACGGCGGCGGCGGCCAAAATGGTAGCTGAAAAGCGGGACCCCCATATAGCCGCCATCGGCTCCGGGGAGGCAGCCGCACTCTACGGCCTGCAGATTCTGGCCCCCGACATCCAGGCCAACCCCAACAACGCCACCCGGTTTATCTCCATTTCCAAGGAGCTGCGCATCGCCCCCGACGCCAACAAGGTCAGCCTGGTTTTCTCCCTGCCCCACGTCACCGGCTCCCTGCACCGTTTGCTGGGACACTTTGCCTCCCGGGGCCTCAATCTGACCAAGCTGGAGTCCCGGGCCGCCCGCGGGGATGGGTTCCAGTACCTGTTTTACGTAGACTTCGCCGGCAACAGCGGCAGCGACGATATGGTGCATCTCATCACCGCCCTGGACGACGAGACCGATGATTTGGCTTTTTTAGGCAACTATAGGGAAATCACGGTGGAGGCCTGAAGGAATGCATACAGGAAACCCCCGCGCTCTGCTTTCATCGGCAGGGCGCGGGGGTTTCTTCCTGGATTTTACAAACTTTCGATGGCCGCCAGCAGGCCGGCCGCCTGGGCCTGATTGGCTTGACTGCGCAGCATATCCAATATCTTTGTGTCATTGCTCTGCTGGGTAATACTCCATTTTGCCTGCCACATGATGTCATGGCCGGCGAACCGTTCTTCAAGGTATTTGCAGGTGCCTCCCCGGGAACGGGATGCGCAGATATAGACATCACATACTACCGTTACTTTTTTAAAGTACCATTCTAAATCGTTTGCGCTGTCCCCCGCCGTGATAACGGCTATTCTTCGGCCTTTATATTCCAAAACCGCCCAACAGTCACCCTTGCCCTCGTCGGACGGGGAACCGGACAGCTGAACCGCCCCTGCATCCAGCAGAGTGTTTATCAGCTTGCGCAGCGTGGATGTTTTCCCGATGCTTCCCCGTCCCCAAAGGACAATAAGCTTGGATTTTTCCACGGTGTGCCCCTCCTTTCTCCTAATCGCCTCGTTAGCTGTTCAGGTCGTATGCAAAGCTGTGGAATATAAGCGCAACCCTATCGCTGCCGTCCGAATTTTGGCCCAGTCGAATGCTTGCCGCAAGGCCTTCGGTCTCCCATACGGCGCGCACATCCGAGCCGTCGTTCACAGCGCCGTCAAATCCAAATTTTTCGTTATAAGTGGAAATCATGGCCTGGATAACTTCATCCGTGCTGCGCGCAGAAGGAGTAGTGAACCAATACCATTCATAAAGCTCCTTATCCTGGTTGAAGCTAAAAGCAAAACCGTCCCACCGATTCTCCAGCGTATGGTCACCCGTTGCGGCGATATATACCCCATAATCCAAATACGATTCGGCGGCAATATTGGCGAGCAACAAATTTTCCGTTACATACCCATTGTTGGAATTTGCCTCTTCCAGGGCCGGCGCCTCCAGGCCCTGGGACTCTACGGTTTCCACAAACGCGTCGTAGGACTGGCCGAACTGCAGTCCAAAGGGCAGCCAGTCCTCCCCTTCCCCCGTAAGCACCGTATCGGAACCGCCGGACTGCATCCCGTCTCCTTCAGCCCCACCGCAGGCCGCCAGCGCAAACACCATGCTGCAGCTTATAAAAAACGTCAGAACCCTTTTTACCTTCCACATAACCATTCCTCCTGTTATTACGGCATCATGCCGTTTATTATATGATAAAATAATCGGCCAGTTCGGCCATATTATTGGAACCGGTATCCGGGCTGCTGGTCCTGCAAATCATCACAATTCCGGAAATCCCACCCTCTTTCAAATCGTCAAAAAGTTCTTCATAATGGGAACGGGAAGCGTATATATACCATTCATCGGAATAACTGCCGCCTTCCGGCGTAACGCTCATGCAGAAATAAATCGAATCCATACCGTCATAATACCAATTATAATAATCATCCAGCACGGCGCTGCCCACCAGGAGGAAGGGCGTTCCCAGATAACCGTATTTATCATACTGCACATCCCTGTTTGTGGGCATATCGGAACCGTATTCCTCCTGCACGGCCGCCAGCTTGGCTCCGCCAAAGGCCGTCCGCAAATCCGTAAGATTCGCCGTTTTATCATAAATATCCCCGTTGCACTGCATGGTTCCGTCATCCAGGAAGACGCAGGCCGTACGGCCGTTTTGGTATTTTGCTTCCCCGTTTGCAAAGTCATATTCTACGGGATAGATTTGGCTTTCAAAGCCCTCCACATCCGGACTGTTCGCCATAAATTCCATCAAGTCGTGGAAGGTTGTGCCGGCCGCTTCTTCCCCCCGCGTCAGGATACCCGGCATGGCGTCGGTCAGCACGCCCGCTTCTCCAGACGTGGTCTCCGCCGCCGTCCCGCTGAAATCGAAACAATAAAATGTCCCGCTATACAACAGGCGGACACGGTAATATTCCGTCGAGTCGCCGTAAACCGCGCTGCATACCCAGTAGCCGTCGCTGCTATACGCCTCCATTTCCGCTTCATCCGAAAAACTTTCGGGCTTCGGTTCACTCGACAAAATCGCAGCCGGGCCTCCGGAATTACAGCCGGTCAGCACGCTGAACAACAGGCAGATGCATACAACTAAAGCGACTGCACTTTTCTTCTTCATGTTTTTTCCACCCTTCCCTGTTTGCAACAGAATCAGCATTCTGTTGCA
>CAJFVX010000052.1 GCA_904420585.1 Candidatus Howiella intestinavium
ATGGAAATATCGTTCTTCTCGCCCAAGGGATTGCTGCCGGCCTCGTCCTGCATAATCCGTGCGATTTCCATGTCCTGGTCGGTATAGCCCCTGGAATTCCCCGTGTCACTCACACCTGCCATCTTGGCGGCGGCGTCGGCAACGGTGGGCGCGCCTTCGCCTAAGGGCTGGCTGCCCCGCTTATCCTCGTTCTGTCTTTGAAACAGAGCCATAAGGCGCAAATCCTGTTCAGAGATGCCCGAGTCGGATTGGGATGATGAAATTGCGCGGCCGACCGCGTTTTGCGCTAAGGACTGTATAAACCAGTCGGTGGAAAGCGCCTGTCGAAGAAAAGCCTCGTTTTCCTTCTTTTCGGCTTCCTCGCGTGATAATCCATCACGGAGCATGTAATCTTGGATTCTTTGCTCGCGGAAGGATTGATTCAGCATAATCGAATTGTCTGCCCAGTAATTTGCGGCATATTGGCCATAGTTTCCTAAAAAGTTGGTTGCACCGATAGCCGTTTTGCTTGTAGGAAATCTGGCGACCATTTTGGATTGCAGAAAGGAAAACAATGCATCTGTTAACCAGTTTACCGATCCGTTTTGAAGCGCCTGCGAGCGGGTACCGCCTCTTTCAAACACGCTTTCGATTCCCTGTCCCATTCCGCCTGTGCCATTTACTATGGCGGTAGGTACGCCGTATCCAAAGGTTGTAAGATAGGAATACAACCAATCGGCGGTCCCCATGGTGCCATTATACAATTCCACGGGTAAGTTTCCGCCGGATAAGGGGTTTATGATATTGGGATAGTCGGAAGCAATCATTTGTTGGGTTGTGTTTCGAATGGTGTTCACATCCTGGGAACCGCGATGCCAGATGCTATTGGGATCAATCGGACGATAATGGTCGTCTGTTGCAAATGTGTTGGTATTGAAAATGGTGCCGACAATTGAATCCAGTCCAGCTTGCGGCCGGTTGGTTACAGATTCAAAATTGGATTTCCAAGGGTTTTCCGTCGTCTCCTGCTGTACGGCCACAGTATGCTCGGTGTTATCCAAGTAATTTTGAACATAGATTGCATAATCCAAAAGTTCTGTATCGTAGTAGCCTTTTTCTTCCAACTGCCGAATGTATTCTTGGGCGACGTTGTCCCAATACTCCGTTTCAGAAAAATCCCACGTAATATGTCCAACAAAATCTTCTGTAGACTTTTTAAATGTGCTGGTTCGCTGAATATCAGCGTTGGCCGTATTCATAATCAGGGCCCGTATATCTGCAGGAAGCTGTTGGAATTTTTCCTTATTCTTCTTGTAGTAAAGCACATTTTCCCGGCGCTCATTCTCTTTTTTGTCCGTAGTGGGATGATTGTCGTAGATTAGCTGCAAATCAAGGGAATTTAACCCCCTTTCAAAATCACTGGCCGACGAATCAGCAAGGTATTCGGCAGCGGACAGGTATGTATTATCCCGCTCGTCATATGCCTGCTTTGCCTTTTTGAATTCTTCTGCGGTTATTGGGAGTTGGGGGCCCTCCTGGAGTGGAGGATCCAGGAGGGCGGCGTCTTTAAAAACATCAGAATCGGACAGTGACAGTTGAGGTTTCTGAGGGTCGATAATATTCTGCGCCATATTACCCCTCCTTTAATACCCCTGCCTGCGCAGCTCGTCCAGAACCTGGAGGACGTAGTTTTTATCTGCGGGGGTATAGCCGTCGGCCATGCCGGCGACGATATCCAGCAGCTTCAGGGCGTTGTTCCGGTCGATTTCATACCGGCTCAGGCTGTTGCTGACGTCGGTGCTGTACCGGCTGGCGTCGTAGTCCCGGTCGGCGTTGTACCGGCTGGCGTCGTAGCTTTTATCGGTGCCGTAAACGCTGGCGGCGTAGTCCTTATCCGCATTGTATTTGCTGGCATCGTAACTCTTGTCGGTGGCGTAGCGGTCCAGCTCGCCGTTGTAGTAGGCGTTGGCCATGCTGGCATTCCGGTCGGCCGCGCTGTTCATTAAGGCGTAGAGGTACTCCGGCAGCCTGGACTGGACGTTGTACTGTGCGTTGGCGATGGCCAGCTGCTTCTGCTGCTCCAGGGCCGCCTGGTTTTCGGCCAGCTGCTGGTTGATGGCGTTGGCGGCGGCCGTCTTCTGCTGGGCGGCGGCCAGGTCGGCGTTGGAGCGCTGGAGGTTGACGGCGGCCTGCTGGGTGCGGTTAAGGCCGCTGTCGGTCAGCCCCAGCTGGTTCATGCGCTCCTTGAGCTGCCGCTCGTTGATGCGCTGCTGCAGTTCGTTTTTATCGAAGGTGGCGCGGTACTGCTGGGGCAGGGTCCCCCGCTGGGCGGCGGCGCTGTCGGCCGCCTGCTGCTTGGCCGTGTCGTAGGCGGCTGTGACCGAATCGGAATAGTCGCTCACCGCCTGGCCGGCGCTGTTTTTCAGGGCGTCGTAGTCCTTCTTTACGCTTTCTTCCACGTCCTGCCTGTTCTGCTTATAGGTATCGTAGGGAGACTGTGCCATAATTCAATCACCTCAATGTACTGTATTGCATGTGGATGCCGTCAAAGGCCGCAAGGCCGGAAGCGCGGACCTCCAGCCCGAACTGCTTTACCCGGGATGCCACCGCCCGCAGGGAGATGGTCTGGATATAGCCGGGCTCGTCCGGCTGCCTGCCGGTGGCCGGCAGCCGTTTGCAGAGGAATGGGGTCTGGCCCCGCTCGGTCACATAGGAGAGTTCCAGCTCACCGTCCCCTCCGGCGCCCAGGTGCAGGGCGGTGATGCGCTTGTTCCGCTCGGGCTGCCCGAAGTCGAAAAGCTTGGTGCGGAAGGAGGACTGGATGGGCCGGGGAGCCGTATCCGCTCCCGAAAGGATATCCCCCTCTCCGGTCAGAAGGAAGGGGAAAAAGTCGGTGTTGCCCGGCGCCACGGTTGCGTTGCGGATGACGGTAAGTCCCTCTGCACCGGCGATGGCGGCCAGGCAGTCCCCTACCGGGTTGTCCCAGAAGAAAAAGGGGACGTCGGTTTTGTTCCGGGCATAGGAGGCGGCGTTGCGGAAGCCATAGGACCGGTAGTCCATGACCACAATGGGGTATGCGTCCAGGTCTTCTCCGGCCTGGAAGAGCAGGTAGTAGCCGTCCCAGTCGGCCGAGAAGAGCCGGGGGCCTCTGGGTACGGCCGGCCGGATGGGCTCCGACAGGCAGCAGACATTGTTTTCGCTGTAGGCATTGGAGGCCGTCAGGGTATAGATGCCGCCGTCCGAATGGGCGAAGACCAGGCGGTTGTCGCAGAGCTGGATGCTGTCCGGCCGGTCGCAGCCTATGGCGGGGTGCAGCTGCTTTACGGGAAAGGTGGCCGATACGGCCGTCACGTCGGCCACAGCGCCGGAAAGGATGTCGTCGGCGGTAATGTCGGCCCCCTCCACGTAGGAGGTGGAGTAGATTTCCCTGTCCTTAAAGAAGACCAGCATATCCTCCTGCTTGGCCATGGCGTTGACCGGGCTGCTGCTGCCCACCCGCACGTAGTTGTTTTCGGGGAAGTAGAGGGGGGAGGCGCAGTCGGACCAGCGGACAATGCCCTCGGCCGCCGGGTCGCCGGTGAGGAATAAGCGGCTGCCGTCCGAGAGGGCGCTGCCGCCGAACCACACGGCCTGTTTCATGCGGAAGGGAGAGCCGTTTCCGCCCGCCCCCACCGCGTCCACCGGCAGGGATGCCGTGATAACCAGGCTGTTGGAGACATTTTCCATCATGGGCAGGGGGAAGGGGTTATCGGTGTCTCCCGCCCTGTGCAGCAGGGATACGGTGCCGGCCTCCCTGTCCACCCTGGCGAAGGCGTTGGCCAGCAGGGGGATGACGGGGCTGTCGGTCTGGCCGGCGGGGATGGTGGTGCTGAATTTTGCGTTGGACAGATACTCAATATGGACGGGCTTGTCGGCCAGGTCGGTGAAGGGAAGCTGAAAAACCGAACTGACCCCGTCGGTAAAGTAAGAGGCGCGGAAGCGTCCGAACAGGACGTTGACGCCTTCAAACAGGCTGGCCGGCGCGGCCTCCGTATCGCTGCCGGCGGGAAGGGTGCTGTACTTGTCCCCCTTCCCGTTTACCAGCACCAGGGGGGCATAGGCGTCCTCTTCCGTGCATTTCACCCATTGGGAGCCGTCGAGTTCGTAGACCAGTCCGCCGTCGGTAAGGCCTACCAGGATATAGATGCCGTCCCCCTTGGTAGGCGGGCCGGCAAAGACCAGCGCATTGGTCGGCGATTCCATGTTGGCCAGGGTAATGGGCTGGGTCTGGGTGATGGTGCCGTCCTCGTAAAAGAAGGATACGACCAGCAGGGCCTTGTTGTCCGGTTCGGTGTGCCGGGTGACCAGACAGCGGCTTCTTTTTCCCTCCCATTCCACCGGGCCGTTAAAGTACAGCTGGTGATCCGCAAAGGTGGTAACCGGTGTCTGCATCTGAAAGCCGGGACGGGTGCGGAGGGCGCCGTCCTTCCAGTAGAGGTTGCTGCAGGCCGTCAGCTGGTTGTCTTCCACAAAGCTGAGGCCGGCCGTCAGATTGACCCCGCCCGACAGGGAGGGGATGGCTATGCGGTAGGCAGCGGACCGGCTGCATTTCGGGTAATCCATGGATAAACATTCACCTCCGGCGCAGGAAACCTGCGCAAAAGGCCGTCCTATGGGATGGGACGGCCGGTTTGTACGCGTCCTTTACAGCCCGCCCCGGGGCAGATTATCCAGCCGCCGGTCGGAACGGGACAGGGAAGCGCGTTTGCGGTTGTAGAGTTCGGCGAAGAGCTGCTGGCTGTCGCCGTCGCTTTCGGACTGGGCCAGCAGCATGGCTACGCCGTAAGGCATCACATCCACCGCCGCCCGTTCGGACAGCAGCAGGGTTTCGCCAAGGGAGGTCAGGGGGGCAAAGGGACGGGTGGTGGCGGTATAATGCAGGTCGGCGTAGATTTGGTTGACGGCTGTCAGCCCTTTCTGCAGGACCTCTGCCTGTCCGGTGAGTTCCTCCAGCCCGCGGTAGCCCAGCAGGCCCATGGCCTGGTTCAGTACGTAGCTTCCGGTCATACCGACTCCTCCTTTTCTCCCCGTGCCTTCCGGCTCTTTTCCCGGCGGGAGGGCTTTTCAGCGGTAGCCTCCGGGCCGGCCGCCGATTGGGCGGGGGATGCCTTTGCCGGTTCTTCCTGCCCGGCGCCGGGCAGCTGCTCCCGTATGGCCGCTATGGCTGCAGCCTCAGCGGCAGATGCAGCCGTCTTTTCGGCGGGCAGGTTGGAGTCGGCCTTATCCAGAAGCCGGCGCAGGAGCGCGGCCAGTGCGGCTGCCGCCGCATTTTCCGAGCCGCAGGCTTTTAAGAGCGCGTCTGCATCCTGGGGCGAAAGTTCCTCCAGGAAAAGCCGGGCGGCGGCCAGTTCACCCTGTTCCCCTGCGGCGATTACTACTCTCCGCAGCGCCTGGTCGGACAGCCCGCAGAGCTGTTCCAGCAGGAGCCCTTCTGCCTGCCGGCTGTCGAAAGATTCTTCTGCAGCCGTCTCTGTAGGAACGTCGGCCGCCGGCTCAGCAGCCGGTCCGGCCGGCCGGGAAGGTTCTCCCGCCGTGCCGCCAGCCTTCCTCAGTGCGCCGGATTGTACCAGCATGGCGGCCAATTCCCGAGGAGAGGGCAGGGAACCGTCGGCCGTGTCGGCGCCGCCGTTCTGCGGGGGCATGGGAGCCGTTCCGCCGGCCGCCTGTCCATGGCCGCCAGCCTTCCTCAGTGCGTCGGACTGTACCAGCATGGCAGCCAATTCCCGAGGAGAAGGCAGGGAACCGCCGGCCGTGTCGGCGCCGCCGTTCTGCGGGGGCATGGGAGCCGCCCCGCCGGCAGGCTGCATATCGCCGCCTGCCGAACCCTGCATGGGCATGGCCGCCATCGCCTCCTGCGGGACGGCGCCGGATTGCAGGGCTGCGTCTGCCGTCGGGGCAGCCAGTTCCTTGAGAATGCCGGCCACATCCGGGATAACCCCCTTGGGCAGGCGCTTGAGATACTGCTCGGGGGTGATAATCTGCCGGTCCAGCAGATTGTCCAGGGTCTGTACAGTGGCGGTTTCGCTCCAAAGGGGAGAGGCCCCCACATCCACCCGGACGGATAAGACCAAATCCCGATAGCGCTCCCCGTCAAAGGGGAGATACCAGGTGCCGTTGGAATCGGATATTTTCAAAGACCGCCTGCCGTAAAGGCACATCCAGAATTCGGCCCAAATCCGGGCCACGTCCTCAATGAAGGAGTAGAAGGCGTTCTGATAGGACTGCATAGGCTGGGCGGCCGCTTCCCGCAGGGCGATGATGGCCGAGGTGTTGTCCGGTTCCATGTCCCCCAGGGCCGCGTCGTTGGCCCCGGCCTGGGTCATGGTGTTGGAGATAAGGGAGCTCAACGAGTTGTCATAGTTGGGCGAGAAGGAGGGAGGCGTCACATACCGCACC
This sequence comes from Candidatus Howiella intestinavium, assembly GCA_904420585.1. Taxonomy (GTDB): domain Bacteria; phylum Bacillota; class Clostridia; order Oscillospirales; family Acutalibacteraceae; genus Howiella; species Howiella intestinavium. The sequence continues at coordinate 6,415 of CAJFVX010000052.1, forward strand.
GCCGAGGCCACATCCTCCGCCGTGCCGTTGACCCGGATAATCTGCCCCGGGTCGTTGGTAATGGGCTGGGGCACCACCTCGTTGTTGACCACCATCAGGGGCATACCCATGACCATCACCGCCCAGACCGAAGCCGTAACCATGCGGTTGATGGCAATCTGGTTGGGAATGAGGTAGGTCAGTTCGGTGTCGCCGTAGATGGACCCCTTCCGCTTGTCCCAGGAGAACTTCGCCAGGGGATACCGGCGAATCTGCAAATCCCAGGGTTTCCGGATAACCGCCCCCCGAACCACCCGCGTAGCCATAACCTTGTAGGAATTACCCTCCTTGTCCCACTCCTTCCACAGGCGGGTGAGGACGGTGCAGTTCCGGTCGTCGGACTGATTTAAGTCGGCCCGGTCGCCGGCCATGTATTCGATTTGGTCGGGCTTGATGGCGTCGATGTCCTCCTTGGGGCGGCCGTTGCGCCCCGCCTCCCGGCGGAGTTCCTCCACGCTGCGGCGCTGGGCCAGGATGATGTAGGGCTGGCTCTCCACGTCGTCCCGGGCGGGGTCGCCGAAGTAGACGTTTTCCACGTCCAGGAGTTCGCAGGCGATGTCGCCGTCGATGGGGGCGGTGCGGGCCTCGTCGGCATAGAGGCCGGTTTTGATGTCGGGGTCCCAGTAGGTGTAGAGGATGCCGGTGCCGGTGAGGTAGGCGCTTTTCAGGGCGTCGTGCTTTAAGTCGTCGAACTTGACCCGCTCGGCCGTCACCCGGAAGTAGTCGTTTAGGGCCGACATAACCAGGGCGACTTCCTCCATCCCCGGCCGTCTGTCAGCCTGTTCCGGAACGGGACCGGCCTGTGTACCGGCCAGCATCTGGTCGCGGCGGTTTTCGGTGTCCCGCTTGACGGCAATGGTTTCGGGATAGCCCTCGGCCGAATAGCAGACCGACACAGGGGCCGCCGTGATGACGGCAATTTTGTAATCGCCGATGCGGCGGATGACGTTGTGGCGGACAAGGGGCCGGTCGGACCCGCACTTGGCCCCGTGCCACTGGTCACCGGCGTAAAACCGCTCGTTGATTTTATCCTGTTCGAACATGCCCCGGCTTCCCAGGGCCGCCTTGTAGTTAATGCCTTTTTCATATTCGCCGAATATGTCTTTTGGAAGCATAGAACCTCCCCTTTATAAAAAGATAGGGACGAAAGGGGCCGGGGACGGATTCCGTCGCCCGGCCCCAGGGAAGACTAGTAGGTATACACGTAAACGGTGGGCTTGTAGCTCTTCTTGACGAAGGCATCGTAGTAGACGCGGTAGTCGAACTTGTAGGCGTCCATCTGCTGGTTCTGGTCGGGCTCAAACACCCGCATCTTCTCGGTCTTCTTGATGAGGGAGCAGGCCTTCTTGGGGAGAATCAGCAGGCCGATGGACTTGGCGGCGCTTGCGGGGGAGAAGCCGCCGGCCTCCTCGCCGGTGGTGGTGCCGTCCTTGAAGTCGTAGGAATCCTTCATGCGGGAGTCAGGCACAGGCAGCAGGGCCATGCCGTTGAGGTACTTGACCTGGGTGGACATCTGGCCCTTCTTGAAGGAGCCCACGTCCAGCTGGCGGGTGAGTTCGGGGGTGGCCAGCAGGGCGGCGTAGACCTTGGAATCCAGGAAGGCCACCAGCTCCTCATCGAAACCGGCGGTGGCCTGGACGGCCTGCATGGCCCGGTTGAGCAGATCGACGCAGCCGTTGTCGATGGTCTTATTGGAACCCAAAGACAGGGTCTGCTCGGCGTCGGTGGCCACCTTGGCCAGGGTGGAGAGGACGTAGGCGTCCATCTCGGGGGCGACCTTGGTGCGGACGAACTCGCCCAGCACCTGGCCGGCCAGGCCGGCGACGCCGGTCTCGTCCATATCCTCCCGGTCGATGGAGAAGGTGCGGGCCCTATCCATGGTCAGGTTATAGGGGGTCTGGGCCACGGTGACCGAACCCCGGACAAAGCCGGTGTCCCGGTTGTAGTCGCCGAGACCCTGGAAGTCGATGTCGGGCAGCAGGACGGTCTTGGCGCCCACGAACTTGGCCCGCATAGCATTGTCGGCCAGGAAGGAAGTGACCGACTTCTGTACAAGTGCCTTGTCCAGCTCGCTGGACAGCTTGGTGCAAAAAGCAAGGGTGTTGATAGCCATAGAGAAATCATCCTTTCACGCCGTTTGATAAAAGCGAATGGACGCGCCGGAGCCGGCCCTACTTCCAAAGGCCGTCCAGCATGGCCGAAAAGGCCGGGCTTTGGCTGTCGCCGGAAAGGTCGCGCAGGCTGCCGGCCGCCGCCGTCCTGGCGGCGGCGCCATCCTCCTTTGCCCGCCGCAGGCTGTTTTCTTCCCGGCGGCGGTAGAGGAGGTATTCCAGCATCAGGGGCGTTTCCTTGCGGGCGGCGGCTTCCAGAACCGAATCAGGCAGGTCATCGAGGGAACCGATTTCGGGGCATTCCCGCTGCAGTTGGATAAATTCGTCGGCCAGACGGCTGCCGGTGGCGGCCCGTTCGGTCTCCGACGCCTTCCTTTCGGCCTCCAGAAGGGCCTCATAGGCCCTGCCGCCCTTCAGGTTGCGCGCCTCCAGCAATTCCGCCGCCGCCTGGGGATTCCCCCCGGCCAGCCGCATGCAGTCCTGTTTTTCCAACTCCTGGTTGGCACGGTAAATGCCGTCAATCACTTGACTGAGCGACCGGCCGGACAGGGCGGCCAGCTGTTTGAGTTTGGCGAGATCCGGTTCCAGCGCGTCGTACTTCATGCCCTTTTGGGCATAGATGCCGGCTTCCTCCGGGGTCAGTTCCCGGTACTGTTTATTGTATTTGACCGGGACGGTAAAAGCGGGAGCCGGCCTGCCCGGCTTTTCCGTATCCCGGCCGATGTCGGCGCGGCCGTCTTCCGGCGTTTCCGCCTCTTCCGGCGGCTGGGACGTGCCGTCGGCCTCTGGTAGGGCCTCGGCAGAATCTTCGCCGTCGGGGGCGGATATGTAGTCGGAATCGGCTGCGTATTGGCCGTCGCCGGCGGCCTCTACGGCCGGGACGGTATCGGAAACCCATTCATCCATCATGATTTCTCCTTTCATAGGGGGCTCTGGTAGGCCCTGCGGAAATGGATAGGAAAATGGGATAAACCGCTGTGTAAAAGGCTGTTACAGCAGAATATCTTCCTGTTCGGTGCCGTCGTAGCTGAGGAAATTTTCATATTCCTTTTTGGCCCTTTGGACGGCCCGGCTTTCGGGGACAGGCTTGTCCTCTTTCCTGCGGCGGCCGGCCAGCAAATGCAGAGCGGTTCCCGCCGCAAGCCCCAGGGCAAAGCCGCCTAAGGCAAATAGCAAGCACATAAGCATCCCTCCTTTTATGGAAATTTATTCCCATCCGCCGGCAAAGTCCTCGGCCGACAGCAGGGAAGGAGGCCGCCGTATCTTCACGGCCGGGTCGCAGGGTACAAAATGCTTCATATCCTGAAAGGCATACCGGAGGGCGTCCATAAGATGGTTGCAGGTATCCACCGGCCGGTTGAGAGTGTTACCGGCCTTGTCCTTGTCCCAGCAGTAGGAGGAAAGCTCCATAATGGCGTTTTTGCACCTGGGATGTACAATCATCTCGTAGTCCTGCAGCGCCGCAATGCCGTTCAATATGCTGTCCTTGCCCTTGGCCGACGGCATCACCCGGGAAAGCCCCAGCCGCCTTAAATCCTCGTTGGACTTGGGCTCGGCGCAGTCAGCGATAATCCGCTCCTTGGCGTAGCCCTTATCCGTTACCCGCTTTGCTATATCCGAATTGAGCAGCCGGGTCTCGTAGATTTCATCGTAGATATAAAGGTGCTTGTCGATGGGGTTGGCAGCAGCGGCCACAAAGGCGGTGGGGTCGTTGGTGTAGCCGTAGTCCAGCCCGAAGATGTGCCTGTACTTCCACCTTTCATCCTTATCCCCCGTCATCCCGATGCGAGCCGGGTCGAAGTTCTCGATTTTCCACCGCTCGTATACCAGCCCCTCGGCCACGCCCCAGTTGCCCAGCCCCGCCACCTGATAGCGGCGGGGATTCTCCTTCTCCATGCGGGAGAAGACGGCCCGGTCGGTGTCGTCCAGGAACTCGTTGTCCAGGTAGGTGGTGGTGAAGGTATCCACCTGGTCGTCCGGCCGGTCGAAGAAGCGGGCTTTGAGCCAGTGGGTTTCACTCCAGGGATTGAAGGTGAGGGTGGTCTGCTTGAATAGGGGTTCGGGGACCTGGCCTCTGGGTACGGACAAATCCAGCTTTTCGAAGTCGGCCTCCTGCTCGATTTCGTAGGCCTCCTCAATCCAAACCCAGCAGAGAAATCCCTTGTCCACGGTGGTGGAGGCCAGCTTCAGGACATCGTCGAAGCCCCGGAAAAGGATTTTCTGCCCGGTGGGGAGGTAGGTCATTTCCATAGGGGAGACGGTGCGCTTCCAAAGGGCCGTCACGCCCAGCCGCTGGATAGCCCAGGAAAGCTGTGCGAAGGTGGAGGAACGGTGGGTGTCCATGACCTGGCGGACGACCAAGAGATTGCTGCCGGGGTACTGCATAAGGCGGAGGATAAGGTTCAAAGCGGTGGTGGTGGATTTTTTGGAGCCCTTGCCGCCTTTTAAGACCCGGTAGCGGGCCCTGGAGTGCCAGAAGGCCCCGTACCCCCCGCCCACGATGTCGGATAAGCGCAGGGGCTTTTTACTTAAGGTCGTCGACAATGTGAATCACCACATTCCCGCCGGAAAATTCATCCTCCGTAATGGCCCGGATTTCCTTAAGGGCAGACAAATCCCCCGCCGCCGCCTTGCGGAAGAGGGAGAGGGCCAGCCGCATGGCGTTGTTCATGTCCTTTTCGGGCACGCCCAGCAGGGCGGCGGCCTCCTTGTCCTCGGGGGGCATATCCAGCTTGAGCAGCAGTTCCAGATACTCCCGGATGGCCCGGCGCTTTTTCCGGCTCCTTTGGGGAGCGGCCCGGGCCCCGGGGGACGGTCGGTCTTTTGACGGCAAATAACACACCTCCTTATGGGCCTCACCGGACTAAATCAGCCCCAGGGCTCGGCGGTAGATGCTGCGGGCCGCCTCGGATGACATATCGGTGCCGGCCCGGCGGGCCACCTCGCTCCAGGAAAGCCCCTCCAGCGCCTTCAGGCGTACAATCCGCCGGGCGCGGAATCCGGGCAGCCCGGCCACAAAGCCTTCAATCTGCTCCCTGGCCGCCTGCAGCGCATCCAGCCGCTGCCGAAGTCCCGCGGCGGCCGGCCGGTTGGACGATTTCTGCAGCCGTTCCTCCAGCTCCCGGATTTCGGCCAGGATCAGGGGATAGGCCTCCAAAAGCATCCGGTTCAAAAAGCAGCCCTCCTTTCCTGTTCTCCGTGCGTATCCTAGCACGGGCGGGATGTGACATTCCATGACGTCTGCATATTGGGAAAAAACGACGGGATACTAAGGATAAATCAAGGAAAGGAGCAAGCAAAAATGGCAAATTTAACGGCAAAGGAACTTTCGGCTCTGGAAGACCAGCTGAACATGGAAAAGCTGCTGATTAAGAAGTACAAAATGGTGTCCAGCATGGCCGTAGACCAGGAGGTCAAGACCAAGTGCGAGCAGGTGGCGGCGAAACATCAGGAGCATTTCAACCGCCTGATGAGCCATTTGAATTAAGGAGGGCGTCATATGAACAATCCCATAGCCATGCAGGATAAGGAACTGATGGATGACATGCTGGCCGCCCAGAAGATGGCCACAGCCAACTACTCCCTGTTCGCCAACGAGTGCGCCGGCAAGCCCCTGCGGGACGATATGCTGTCCATCCTGCGGGAGGAGCACGACATCCAGGCCGACCTGTTCTACCAGATGCAGAGCAAGGGCTGGTATCCCACGCCCCCGGCCGAGCAGCAGAAAATCACCGAAACCAAGCAGAAATTCTCCCAGGCCACCATGTAGTCCCAAAAGGGCAAAAAAAGAGAGGGTATACCGAAATCGGTATACCCTCTCAGCTTTTAATAAAAGTTGTGGTTATTCTTTTTTGTGCTATAATAAAATAAAGGGGGGATTTCCATGAAAAAGCTATGCGGTGTGCTACTCATTGTTTCCCTGGCGTTTTGCTTTGGCGGTTGTGCGCTCTATGTGCCCTATAAAGATCCCGTTCTTGATGCCTTACCTCCATATAAAGACCGTGTATTCTACTCTTCCGATGGGTTCCAAGATTTTGCAGAATATGCAAAGTACACCTATGAGGCTATAGATGACGAAACGCTTTCACAGACGGGATATTTCAAATCATGTACAGATGAAGATACAGAAGAAATTTTAGAGTACATCGACCATTTTGAGATCTGGGTAGAAACTCTCGGCGAAGAGTTGGAGGAAAATTACGATTTCGATAAAACCATGATTTCCACAGACGATTACTTCTATCTGGAATCAGAATACGACCAATCAGGTGACGATGAAACATATTATAATAAATTTGAATCTTACCGTGTATACTATTTCGACATAGACGGGCAAACGCTATACTATTTTCACAATAAACTCTAATATACAAAAAACGTTCCGACATTCGCCGGGACGCAGCTTGTCGACTTGAGAGGGTATACCGAAATCGGTATACCCTCAAATTTATATCCGCCGTCAGACGGCGCTCCGGCGGTAGGCCCCGGGGGAGAGGCCGGCCCGCTTTTTAAACTGGGTGGAAAAGTGGGGAAAATCCCGGAACCCGCAGGAGTAGGCCACCTCGCTGATGGACAAATCGGTTTCCCGCAGCAGGCACTTGGCCCGCTCAATGCGGAAATTCAGCAGGTACTCCTGGGGGGACAGGCCGGTGGCCGCCTTGAAAATCTTGCAGAGATAGGAGCGGTTAAGTCCCACCCGGGCGGCCATGTCGGCCACGGTGATGGGGTAGGCGTATTGCAGCTGGATAAACTGGATGATGGTCTCTACATATTTATGCCGGGGCCGGGGATGGGCGATGCAGGAGAGGAAAAGGTAGAGATACCCGCAGGCGGACAGCCGGCGGCATTCGTCGGGCTGGTTGTAGTTGTCGGCGATTTCCTGCAGGTAGTCGGCGCAGGCCTCAGGCTGCTGGGTGCGGCAGATATAATCCTCCCCCAGCCGGAAGCCACAGCGGGCCATAATGGCGTCGGCCTCCCGGCCGTAGAAGTCCACCCACTGATATCCCCAGGGGTCGTCCCTATCGGCGCGGTATACGGTGCGGGCGCCGGGATAGATGATAAAGGCCTGCCCGGCCGACAGGCTGTAGGCCGTATCCCCCACGATGTAGGTGCCCTTTCCCTCGAAGACATAGTGGATAAGGTAGTGATCCCGTACAGCCGGCCCGAAGGTGTAGCCGGGCAGGCAGAACTGCCGGCCGGCGTTGATGATGTGGATACCGCCATCTGTGTCCATTGCAAACCCGCCTTTCTTCCCCATTCTGTGTATACCATACTATAAAATTGTCCAAAAAGCAACATTTACAAAAAACTAGGCTACATAGAGATATTGGAAATGGAAAGAAAAAGTGGTAAAATGAATAGGAAAATTGAAGATACACAGCACAAAAATTATAGAAAAAACATAAAAACAGCGGCGCGGCGTTGGAAAGGCAAAACCGCATGCGCCCAAAAAGGAGGCAACCTGTTATGAAAAAAGCGGTACGGGCCGCCCTGGCATCTGTCCTGTCCGGCCTGCTGCTCTGCCAGCCGCTGGCGGGGCTGACGGCGGGGGCGGCGGAGGAAACCACCGTCTACCTGAGCGACATGGCGTGGACCGACCTGTCGGTGGGCTGGGGCTCGCCGGGCATCGACGAGAACCTGAACGGCGGCGCCATCGCCATCCGGGACGAGCAGGGCGTCCGGCAGACCTATGCGAAGGGACTGGTGCTTCACGCCCCTTCGGAAATCTCCTTTGACATCACCGACAGCGGCGCGGAAACCTTCCAGGCGGTCATCGGCATCGATGACAACGACCAAATCGGCGACCGGAACGCCAGTTCCTGCGGCTTTATCGTGGAGATAGACGGGGAAGCGGTATACACCAGCGAGGTGCTGCGGATTAACAGCGGCGGCGTGGACGTGTCGGTGGACATCCCGGCCGACGCCCACACCCTGACCCTCATTACCACCGACGGCGGGGACGGCAACGGGAACGACCACAGCGCCTGGGCCGACGCCCGCCTGCTTTTGGATCCGGTGGCCGCCGGCCGCCTGCGGACGGTATCCCTCTCGGCGGAAACCCGTCTGCTGGACGTGGGGGATACCCTGTCCCTCCAGCCGGCCGGCCGCCTGGCCGCCGGTACGGCGGCCGACCTGTCGGAGGCGGACATCGTCTATACCACCAGCGACGAGATGGTGGCGTCGGTGTCGGCCGACGGCCGGGTGACGGCCCTGTCCGCCGGCCCGGTAACCGTCACGGCGGCGGTGACCCTGGACGGTGTCACCCGGGAAGGGCAGATTGACCTGCTGGTGGCCGGGGAATCGGCCGACAAGCAGGTGTGGGACCTTGCCTCCCCGGACGGGCAGGTGGAAGCCTGGTTCGCCCTGACCGGGGCAGGCCAGCCGGTATATGCCCTGCAGCGCCAGGGTCGGACGGTTGTGGATGTATCCCCCTTAGGCTTCCAAACCAGTGAGGGAGACTATTCCACCGGCCTTGCCCTGGAAGACGCCGGGCAGGACAGGGAAATCGACGAAACCTATTCGGTGCTTTCCTCCCGGAAGGATACCTATGAAAACCACGCCAGGGAGCGGACCTTTACCTTCGCCAAGGCGGAGGGCGCCCTGGCCGTCACGGCCCGGGCCTATGACGACGGCCTGGCCTTCCGATACACCCTGACGCCGGCCTCCGGCGATGCGCTGGCCATATCCGGCGAGGCCACCGGCTGCCGTCTGCCGGCCGCCTCCACCGTCTGGGCCATGCCCTATGCCAGCGGCGCCTATAACTATGAAGGGCTCTACAGCGAGACGGCCATCGAAGACCTGACCGGCGGCCAGGCCACGCCTTTGCTGTACCAAACGCCGGACGGGGACTATGCGCTGCTGGCCGAAGCCATGCTGGACGGCAGCTATGTCGGCACCCAGCTGGTGCCGCAGGACGGCGGCCTGCTGCAGGCGGCCTTTGTCCCCCAGCAGACCGAAGACGTAACCGCCGGCGAAACCTTCACCTCCCCCTGGCGGACGGTGATAACAGGGGATTTAAGCGCCATCGTAGAGGGCAGCATGATAGAGAATGTCAGCGACGACCCGGATACGCGGGCGGACTACTCCTGGGTGCAGCCGGGGGGCACGGCCTGGAGCTGGATAGCCGAAAGCGCCATGGGGCAGCGGGAGGCCCAGCACGACCCGGACATTATCAAGGAATACATCGATCTTGCCTATGAAATGGGCTGGAAGTATTTCATCATGGACGAGGGCTGGCAGCCCCCGGCGGCCAGCGGCAGCGGCTATGAGGGCTACTATGACTGGTTTGACGAAATCGTGGACTACGCCGACGAGAGGGGTATCGGCCTCATCGCCTGGGTGCTGGCCGACGACCTGGATACCCCCGAGAAGCGGGCGGCCCGGCTGGATGACTGGGCGGCCAAGGGCATCAAGGGCATCAAGGTGGACTTTTTCGATAGGGAGTCCCAGGAGCGGCTGGAGCTGCAGGAGACCATCTACGAATACTGCGCCGACCTGGAGATGGTGGTCATCGCCCACGGCACCAATAAGCCCACAGGGGAGGTGCGCACGAATCCCAACGTGCTGACAAGAGAGGCCATCCGGGGCCGGGAGTACGGCGGCATGTCGGTGGAGCAGTATACCATGCTGGCCTTCACCCGCACGGCCATCGGCCCGGCCGACGTGACCGAGACGGTCTACCCCGCCGGCGGGGAGTCGGCCGGCTTCATGAACGCCCTGTCGGTGCTGGTGCAGAGCGGTATCCACTGCTACGCCGGCGCGCCGGAGGATTATCTGAACAGCCCGGTGTATACCCTCTATAAGGATATGCCCGTCACCTGGGACGACATCCGGCTGGTGGACGGCTACCCGGGGGACTATGTAGCCCTTGCCCGCCGCAGCGGGGAAAGCTGGTACGGCGCGGCCATATCGGTGGAGGCCCGGACGGTGGAATTCCCCCTGGATATGCTGGACGACGGCACCTACTATGCCTATATCTATAAGGACGGCGCCAGCCGGAACGAGGTGGAGCTGGAAATCCAGCAGGTGACCAAGGACAGTGTTCTGGAAATACCCGTGGCCGAAAACGGCGGCTGCGCCATCAAGGTGGTGCGGGAAGTCCCGGACGGCCCGGAAAGCATCACCTTATCGGCCGAAAGCCTTACGTTGGAAGAGCGGGAGCAGGCCCAGCTGACGGCCGAAATCACCCCGGCCGACGCGCAAATCAACCAGATTATCTGGCGTTCCAGCGACGAGAGCGTGGCCACAGTGTCGGCAGACGGCCGGGTGACCGGCATCCAGGCCGGCAGGGCCACCATCACAGCCACCTCCCCCGTGGACAGCGCCGTAACCGCTTCCTGTACCGTGCAGGTGACGCCGCCCCGGTACGCCCTGGATACCGACAACTGGGAGATTGTGCGGGAAAACAGCGACAACCTCCGGTTTGCGGACGAAAATACGGTGCAAATCACCATGGAAAAAGGCGACGTGGGCGAGATGGAGGGCTCCGACCGGATTATCAAGAACATCATCCGCATGACCCCGGCCGACGAGGATTTTACCCTGACCGTAAAGGTCAGCGGGAACATGACTGCCTCCTTCCAGACGGCGGCCCTCATCGCCTATACTGACGAATCCAACCTGATAGCGGCCATGCGGCGATACCACGGCAACTTCGGCGGCAATATCTTCGAGCATATGACCTATCTGGGCGGATATAACGAAAAGACCACCGGCGACGCAAACCCCCAGGCCGACGCCTGGCTGAAGCTGGAGAAGCAGGGCAGCATCTTCATCTCTTCCTATAGCTTTGACGGTGGGACCTGGACCGAAATCGGCCGGGAGGAAGGAGGCGCCGTAGCCGCCGCCCAGCCGGGTGAGCTGAAAATCGGTATTTACGCCGCCGTGGGCAGCGGGGAGAACGCCGAAATGACCGTCAGCTTTTCGGACTTCACCTATACCGGCGCCTCCGGCCGGCCCCAACTGCTTCCTTTTGCAGTGGAGGATGTAACCGGCCTGCTGGAGCGGGCGCGGACGGCGGCTGAGGATGCCGTGGACGCCCTGACGCCCTCCAACACCCTGTCGGCCGACGCCATACTGGAGGCGGTGACGACAGCGGTGGACGGAACCGGGGTCACGGCCGCCTGGACGACGGCCTATAGTCTCGAGCCGGCCACGGATACGTCGGAAGGCCGGATTCAGGGGGCCATCACCCTGACCTACGGAGAGGACAGCGTGGAAATCCCCATCCAGTTGACCATACCTCCACTGGGTTCGGCCGTAATCAAGGGCGATTTGACCGGCGACGGCTTGGTCAGAATCGAGGATGTCATGGCGGCCTGCCGCATTCTGGCCCGCCAGGCAGGCGGCGATGAGCCTACGGATGCGGAGTTGGAGCGGGGCGATTTGACCGGTGACGGCCATATCCGCATCGAAGACATCATGTCCATCTGCCGAATTTTAGCCAGACAAAATTAAGGTGCCATAAAAATCCGGACGGCTTTTGCCGTCCGGATTTTTTGTGCTGCCGGCCGCCGTTTAGGTCCTGTCATAGCCTTCTGAGCAAAAAACGGCCGGAGAATCCTTTTTTTCCTTGCGCTGAATACCCGGTTAGTTGTATAATATTATGAATATTTATCACGTAAAGCTGGGAGGTATCCCATGGAAGCAGAAACAATCCTTTCTCTTTCGCAAATCCGCAAGAGCTTTTCGGACACCGAGGTGCTCCACGGCCTGGATTTAGAGATAGGCCGGGGGGAATTTGTGACCCTTTTGGGCCCGTCGGGCTGCGGGAAGACCACTACCATCCGGATTGTGGCCGGCCTGGAACGGCCGGACAGCGGCCGGGTCATCTTAAACGGGAAGGACGTAACCGACCTGCCGCCGGATAAGCGGCGGGTGAATACGGTTTTTCAGAACTACGCCCTGTTTCCCCACATGAACGTCTATAAAAATATCGCCTACGGCTTAAAAATCCAGGGTGTGGACAAGGAGGAAATCCGCCGGCGGGTAAAGGAAATGCTGGAGCTGGTGGAGCTGCCGGGCTTTGAAAACCGCCGGCCGGCCGAACTGTCGGGCGGACAGCGGCAGCGGGTGGCCATCGCCCGGGCCCTGGTGCTGCAGCCCGAAATCCTGCTGCTGGACGAACCCTTAGGCGCCCTGGACCTGCAGCTGCGCCGGCAGATGCAGCGGGAGTTAAAGTCTATCCAGAGCCGGCTGGGCATCACCTTTATCTATATAACCCACGACCAGGAGGAGGCCCTGAACATGTCCGACCGCATCGTGGTCATGCGGGAGGGCTATATTGAGCAGGCCGGCACCCCTGCAGGAATTTACGAGCATCCGGCCACCCGGTTCGCCGCCTCTTTTATCGGCGAGTCCAATATCCTGGACGGCCGCCTGGGAGAGAGGGAAGGGGAGGCCAGCGTCTTCGAGACAGCGGCCGGCCGCTGTCTCTGCGCGGCCCCTACGGCCAAAACCCTGCCGGCCGATACGGCCCTTTCGGTTCGGCCGGACGACATTCAGCTGACCAAGGAGCCGCCCGCTGGCTTTACCCTCTCCGGGGTCATCGAGGATCAGCAGTACACCGGCTCTTTATTGCGCACCACCCTGCGGCTGACCGACGGTACCGTGATAAAATCCAACCGGCACGGCCGGCTTTTGGGCCAGATGGAGACGGGACAGCAGGTATACGTCTCCTGGAACCCGGCCCACGCCGCCGTCATCGGCGGCTACGCCCCGGCGGAAAAAGAGGACAGCCGGACGGTGTGCGGAGAAGCGGAGGCGAAAGCATGAGCCGGGCAAAAGTAAGGCAGCCGAAAAAGCGTCGGGGCCTGCCCGCCGCCGTGCTGCCCATGTATATCTGGACGGCCGCCTTCGTGCTGCTGCCGCTTTTGTACATTGTGGTCGTCAGCTTTATGACCCCCGACCGGGCGGCCGGGGCCCTGCCCATTTTCACCCTGGGGAATTATGCCCGCCTGGCCGACCCCATCTTTCTGGATGTTTTCCTGCGTTCCCTCCGGCTGGCCCTGGAAACGACAGTCATCACCTTCCTTTTGGGCTATCCCTTTGCCTATTGTATGTCCCGGCTGAAGGATAAGGCCAAAAACATCGTCATGCTGCTGGTCATCATCCCCTTCTGGACCAATTCCCTGCTGCGGACCTACGGCTGGATTATCATGCTGCGGGGCAACGGGGTGGTCAATACCCTGCTGACCGGCTGGGGCCTTATCGACCAGCCCCTCTCCCTGCTTTACAATTACGGATCCACTCTCCTGGGCATGGCCTACTCTTTAATCCCCTTTATGATCCTGCCGGCCTACTCCTCGGTGGAGAAGCTGGACCGGGCGGCGGTGGAGGCGGCCCGGGATTTGGGCGCGGGGAAAATACGGGCCTTTTTCACGGTCACCCTGCCTCTGACCCTGCCGGGCATCCTGTCGGGCTGCGTGCTGGTCTTTGTGCCCTCCACGGGTATGTTCTTCATTTCGGACTTAATGGGCGGGGCCAAGGTGTCCATGCTGGGAAACCTGATTAACGAGCAGGTGCACACCGCCCGGAACCTGCCCTTTGCGGCGGTGCTGTCCCTTGTGATGCTGGCCATGGCCCTTGTCTTCATCTTTGTTTACCGGAAGGCCACCGGGGAAAGCGAACTGGAGGGGATGGCATGACCGCAGATAAAGATTTTGCCCTGTTAATTGAGCGGGCGTCCGCCGTTCAGGGGAACCGGCAGCTCTCCCGCAGTGCCGAGGCCGGCGGCGTAGGGGCCGCCCTTCTCACCGATAAAGGAAATATCTATACCGGCGTCTGTATCGATACCCCCTGTTCCATGGGCTTCTGCGCTGAGCACGCCGCCGCCGCGGCCATGGTGACGGCGGGGGAGAGCCGGATAGTCAAGCTGGTGGCCGTGGGAAGCGGCAGCATCCCGGTGCCCCCCTGCGGCCGCTGCCGGGAATTCCTGGTGCAGCTGGACGACGACAACCGTTTCTGCCGGGTGCTGCTGCCGGATGGCAGCGTCCGCACCTTAAAGGAATTGCTGCCCTATATGTGGAACGAGCCGAAGGAGGGGGATGCATGAAACGATATACAGGCCTTTGGGGCAAGCTGTATATAGCCCTGATCCTTCTCCTTCTCTATCTGCCCATCGGGGTGGTGGTGGCCTACTCCTTCAACGCCTCCAAATCCACCGCCGCCTGGGGCGGCTTTACGCTGGACTGGTATATTTCCCTTTTCTCCTCGTCGGAGTATACGGATCCGCTGCTCAACAGCCTGCTGGTGGCGGTCATATCCGTAGCCGGCGCGGCGGTTATCGGCACCCTGGCGGCGGTGGGAACGGCCTCCCGCAGCTTCCGCACCAAGGGAGCCTTCGAGAGCGTGGCCATGATCCCCATTATGATCCCCGAAATCATCCTGGGCCTGGCCCTGTTAAGCATCTTCGGCCTGATGGACTTGCCCATGGGCCTGCCGGCCATCGTGCTGGGGCATATCACCTTTTGTATCCCGTATATTTATCTTGTGGTGCGGGGCCGGCTGCGGGGCATCGACAAATCGGTGCTGGAGGCCGCCCGGGATTTGGGGGCTTCCTCTCTGCGCACCTTCCTCACCATTACCGTGCCCCTGCTGGCCCCGGCCATCGGCGGGGGCTGCCTGCTGGCCTTCGCCATGTCCTTTGACGACGTCATCATCAGCTTTTTCCTCTCGGCGCCGGGGGCGGATATGCTGCCGGTGAAGGTCTATTCCTCCTTAAAGCTGGGCCTTACGCCGGAAATCAACGCCCTCTTCGCCCTGATGCTGCTGGCGATTCTGCTGCTGCTGGCAGCGGGCCTTGGAGCCGGGGCCATCTACCGGCGGGCGTCGTCGGCCGGCCGGAAGACCGCCGGGAAAGACGGCCTGGAGGACAGCACAGCAGTCTGAACACCCGCCGGGCGGGTTAAAAATAAAGAAAAACAGTTGGAAAGGAAGAATGAAATGAGAAAGAATATAGGCAAACACCTTACAGCCGTGGCTCTTTCGGCGGCCCTCTGCGGGACGCTGCTGGCCGGCTGCAGCGGCGGCGGGGAGAACGGGGTTATCAATGTGCTGACCTACGAGGGGTATTTCCCCGACAACGTGGTGCAGAAATTCACCGAGGAAACGGGCATCCAGTGGCAGTTTACCGCCGCCTCCTCCAACGAGGAGATGTACGATAAGCTGCGCACCTCCCCGGACATGTACGACATCGTCCTCTGCGGGGACTATATGCTGGACACCATGGTGCAGTCGGATATGCTCCTTGCGCTGGATAAGGAAAAGCTGCCGAACTACGGCAACCTGAACCCCGACTATCAGAGCAAATTCTACGACCCGGACAACACCTATACCGTTCCCTATGCGGCGGGCAGCCCGGTGCTTATCTACAATCCGGAGACCTCTCCCGCCCTGTCCAGCTTCTCCGATTTGTGGGATGAAAGCCTGGCCGGCAAGGTGGTCCTGCTGGACGACATCCGGGTCATCCAGGGCTTTACCGCCCAGTCCTTAGGCTATGATTTAAACGAAACCGACCCGGCCAAGCTGGAGGAGGTCAAAAACCGGCTCATCGAATTAAAGCCCAATATCAAGCTTTTTGACTCCAACACCCCCCACAACGCCCTTGTGAGCGGGGACGCCGCCGCCGGCTTCATGTTCTGCTCCCAGGCGGCCACGGCCCTGGCCGAGAACCCGAATCTCCAAATCGCCTTCCCCTCTGAGGGCGCCGGCTTCGGCATCGACTGTATCGCCATCCCGGCGGAGGCCCCCAACGTGGACAACGCCTATACCTTCTTAAACTTCATCCTGGACGGGGAAAACAGCGCCATGGCCAGCGAGGGCATCCTGTATATCTCCTGCAACCAGGCGGCCGACGCCTATTTGTCCGACGCCTTTAAGTCCAACCCGGCGGTCTACCCGCCCGACGGCGTGCTGTCTGACGCCCAGTTTATCATGCCTTTGGACGACGCCACCACCCAGATTTACACCGACAACTGGACGGCCATCAAGAACAGCTGATGGATACCCTGCATACATGCGGCCTCAAGTGTGTGGCCCTGGAGCACGTAGGGGTCAAAAAGGGCGGCCAGGTGCTGCTGGACGACGTAAACCTGGAGCTGCACTGCGGCGGCATCACGGCCATTATCGGGGCCAACGGGGCGGGCAAGACCACCATGCTGCGGGCCATACTGGGGGACCAGAAGCATACGGGCCGGGTGCTCTTTTCCGACCATAACGGCAACGAGGTGGATAAAATCAAAATCGGCTATGTGCCCCAGAAGCTGGATTTCGACATCTCCTCCCCCGTGAGCGTGGCCGACCTCTTCGGCGCGGTGCGCACAAGGCGACCGGCCTTTCTGGGGCCGGGGAAGGCCCGCAAGGCCCATATCGCCGACCGCCTGCGGGACGCCGGCTGCGAGGCCCTGGCCGGCCGCCGGCTGGGGGAGCTGTCGGGGGGCGAGCTGCAGCGGATTATGCTGGCCCTGGCCTTAGACCCCATCCCCGACCTGCTGATTCTGGACGAGCCGGTGTCGGGGGTGGACGCCGGGGGCCTGGAGCAGTTTTATAAAACGGTGTCCGACCTGCGGCGGCATTACCATATGGCCATCGTGCTGGTCTCCCACGACCTGGAGCTGGTGGCCCGGTACGCCGACAATGTGGCCCTCATGGGCGGCCGGCTGCTGGCTTTTGGCCCGCCGGAATACGTCTACGCCACCGACGCTTTCAAGCAGGTGTTCGGCGGGGTGCAGGTGCGCCTGCCGAAAGGGGGGAGCCGCTGATGGATTTTGTCTATGACCTGCTGGGAAAACTCCCCTTCGACTTCCTCTCCAGCAATTTCATGAAAAACGCCCTGTTGGCCGTGCTCTTCAGTTCCATCCTCTTCGGCATGATAGGCACCCTGGCGGTGGACAACAAAATGGCCTTTTTCTCGGACGCCTTGGGCCATTCGGCCATGACCGGCATCGCCTTGGGGGTGGTGCTGGGGGTGCGCAATGAGCTTATCTGCCTCATCGCCTTCGGCGTCCTCATGGCCCTGCTCATCAACCGGGTGCGGGCAGGGGGGACGGCCTCCTCCGATACGGTCATCAGCGTCTTTTCCTCCACGGCCCTGGCTTTAGGCCTGCTGCTTTTGTCCAAGTACCAGGGCATCAACCGGTATTCCTCCTACTTAGTAGGGGACATCCTGTCGGTCAGCCGGCAGGAGGTGGTGCTGCTCTTTATCGCCCTGCTGGTGGTGGGGGGCGTCTGGTGCTTTGTCTACAATAAGCTGATGCTTATAGCGGTGAACCGCTCTTTAGCCGCCTCCCGGGGGGTGCGGGTGACGCTGTATGAAAATATCTTTTCGATTATGGTGGCCGTGGTGGTCATGCTCTCCATCAAATGGGTGGGGGTGCTGCTCATCAATTCGCTGCTTATCCTGCCGGCGGCCTCGGCCCGGAATATCTCCCGGAGTGTGAAGCAGTACCATCTTTTCTCGGTGCTCTTCGCCGTAGTCTCCGGCCTGGGCGGCCTTATCGCCTCCTGGTACCTGGCCGCCTCTTCCGGCGCCACCATCGTCATGATTGCGGCCATTCTATTCTTTGTCACCTACTGTACCCGCAAACTCTTTGGCCGATAAAAAAGTTTTTGCCCGCTTTTTTCAAAAAGCGGTGGGGTGCCGGGGTAAAACCCCGGCTCGCGTCCCGCAGGACGCGAAATCCTCCAGCCATACAGCAGCGCAGGAGGGGAGGGAAAACCTTCCGGGGGAAGGTTTTCCCGCGGGGAACCCTCGCCGGGGGTTCCCCGATGCAGCGCTCTGCGCTGCATAAAACTAAACAGCCGCCGACCCAGCGAAAGGGCCGGCGGCTGTTTTTGTATTATGTATCCGTATCTAATATGCTGATGTTTTTATATGCTTCTATCATCTTGTTGCGCAACGGCTGCAAGTCTTTGTCGTCAATAGAAATATAGATGCATTGCTGACAAGTTCCCTGTATGTCCAAAGTTACCTCCTCAAGGATGCATGCGTTTTCCCACCAGTATATGCAGAAATGGTTTTCACAAATCATAATCATCCTCTCCTTTGTATGGGGATTATATGCCTCTTATATAAGATGATTATATACCTCATAATACAAATATACAAGTATAATGAGGTGATAAGGTGATTATATATGAGCGATTGTGGGAAACCATGCGTCGCAAAGGGATAACAACCTATCAACTGCGTGAAAATTATAATATAGATAGCCGAACTATCCGTAGACTGAAAGACAATGAGAATGTAACGGTTCAGACATTGGATAAATTATGCAACATCTTACAGTGCAGGCTGGAAGACGTTGCAGAGCATCTTCCAGAAAAGGAATAAACCCGCCCAAAGCAGGCGGGTTTTGTGTTAGATAACCGCAAAAAAGGCCCGCCGGGTTCGGCGGGCCTCATATATACGTATTTATACCCTTCCCTTGGACACGGCCCGGGCGATTTGATAGATGCCGGGAGCCAGCACAAGGTTGACCAAAAACTCCACGATAAAGTTGACCCCGGCGCAGCCGATGATGAGGAAGTAAATCACCGTCGTCCCCTCGGCCACAAAGTTGGCGGTCAGCACGTCGGACAGGGTCAAAGCGCCCAGGATAAACAGGCCGGTGTTGACAATGGGCGCGGCGGCCGCAGCCATAAAGGTGCCGGCAATTTTCAAACCGTCCCGTCCATGCCCGGCCGGCTTCTTATTGGCCGCATTTTTAAACAGCTTGTAAATGAGAGCCGCAATATACCCCGCAGCCGTGGCCTTCACAAGGCAGATAAGGGGTGTGATAATAGCCCCCTTGACCCCCGAGGTAAGCAGGATAAAGGTAAAGGGATCCGCCCCTGTCAGGCCGTTTATCAGGGTGATAACGCCGAAAACCAACCCCAGCACAGCGCCGGAAGCCGGCCCCATGATAATGCCGCCGATAACGATGGGCACCAGAACCAGGCTGAAGCTCACCGGCCCAATCTTTACGGCGCCGCCCACCAGCTGTACCACCACAACAATGGCGGCAAAAATCGCCGTGCGGGTCAGCCACAGGGTCTTTTCTCTTGCTGTAGACATATTCCATTCCTCCTGATGCTGTTCGTTTTTTGCCGCAGGCATCCCATCCAACCGTTATTTTCCCCCGCCTGCCGGCCCAAGGGGTCCGGCGGCGTAAGAAGGGTTGCAGAAAAGCCCGCGCCTTTTTCCGATACAGCTCATGTTATTACAGGGGAAACAAATCCTCCTGCCCCTTCATTATACATAGTCTGTTCACAAAAGGCAACGCAAAACAAAAAGGAAACCAGAAAAGATAAACGAATATTTCCGACAGGAATTATGCACATAAACGAAAAATCCCCCTCCGACCGCAGCCAGAGGGGGAAAATCTGTAAAGCCAAAGGCCAGCTTAGTCGCTGACGTAGGGCAGCAGGGCGATGTGCCGGGCGCGCTTGATGGCCACGGTCAGCTCACGCTGATGCCGGGCGCAGGTGCCGGTCACGCGGCGGGGCAGAATCTTGGCCCGCTCGGAAATGAACTTACGCAGACGGGCGACATCCTTGTAATCGATGGTTTCCACCCGGTCGACACAGAAATGGCATACCTTTTTCCGGCCCTTACGGCGGGCAGGACGATCATTTCTTTCCACTTTTCATAACCTCCTTGCAGACCCGCGGGGTAAAACCGGCGGGTGGGTCGTTATTGATTGTACGCTTTTTTAGAAGGGCAGGTCGTCATCCCCGGCCAGCTCGGCGAAATCGCCGGTATCGGTGTTGGAGTAGGAGGGAGCCGCCTGGGGCGCGGGCGCATTGCCCGGGCCGGGCTGGGCGTAACCGCCGCCATAGCCGCCGTTTCCGCCGTCCCGTCTGGGCTCGGCGAAGTGGACGTTGTTGGCCACCACTTCTACAGCCGTGCGGTTGTTGCCTTCCTTATCCTGATACCGCCGGGACTGGATGGAGCCGTCCACCGCCACCAGCTGGCCCTTTTTGAACCACTTGGAGACGAATTCGGCCGTCTGCCGCCAGGCCACGACGTTGATAAAGTCGGTCTGCTTCTCCTCGCCGGCGCGGCTGTACCGCCGGTCAACCGCCAGGGTAAAGCTGGTCACCGGGATGTTGGACTGGGTATAACGCAGTTCGGGGTCGGCGGTGAGCCGTCCCATCAAAGCGACTACATTCAGCATACTGCCAGCCTCCCTTACGCTTCCTTCTTCACAATCAGGCTGCGAAGAACGCCGTCGGTGATCTTGGACACACGATCCAACTCGGCGGGGAACGCGGGGCCGCTCTCGAAGTTCATCAGAACGTAGTGGCCCTCGGCTTCGTCGTTGATAAGGTAGGCCAAGCGGCGCTTGCCCCACACGTCGACGCCTTCCAGCGTAGCGTTTTCCTCGATGAGGGCCTTGAACTTGTTGGTCAGGGCCTCGACGGCTTCATCCCCGTCCTTCAGCGAGAAAATCATCACGACCTCGTACTTGCTCGTTACCATGAAAAGCACCTCCTTTTGGACTTTTGGCCCCGTATCTCTCGGGGCAAGGAGCTATGGACAACTTTCGGTCAATAGCGAAAAATATTATAGCACCCCCGTCGGGTGAAGTCAACCGTTTTTCTCCCGTCCCGCCTTGATTTTTTCGGGTTTAGCGGCTACAATAGACCTGAAATACCAAGACGGGGAGAGGATGCAGATGCTGCTTACCATCGACATTGGCAATACCAATATAACTTTGGGCGTATACGAAGGCAAGACCCTGAAAATGCTGGCCCGCATGGCCACCGAGCACCACCGCACGGCCGACCAGTACGCCGTGGAGCTGCGGGATATCCTGGACATCAACGGCCTGCCCTTTAATCTGGTGGACGGCGCCATCATCAGTTCGGTGGTGCCCCATGTGGGAGCGGTTATCAAGGAGGCGGTGGAGAAGCTCTGCGGGGTCTCGGTGCTGGTGCTGGGGCCGGGGGTCAAAACCGGATTAAACATCAAAATCGACAATCCGGCCCAGCTGGGGGCGGACTTGGCCGCCGGGGCCGTGGCTGCCCTGGCTATCTGCAAGCCCCCCTGCATCGTGGTGGATTTGGGTACAGCCACCACCATCAGCGTGCTGGATAAGCAGGGCGTGTTCCTGGGGGGCGCCATCGCCGCCGGCATCGGCATCACCCTGGAAGCCCTGGCCACCCGTACCGCCCAGCTGCCGGCCATCCACCTGGAGGCGCCGGGCAAGGTCATCGGCAGCAATACGGTGGATTGTATGCAGTCCGGCCTGGTCATCGGCGCCGCCGCCATGGTGGACGGCATGATCGACCGCATCAACGAGGAGCTGGGGGAGGAAGCGGCGGTCATCGCCACCGGCGGCCTGGCCCGGGAGGTAGTGGCTGTCTGCCGGCGGGAAATCCGGCTGGAGGAAAACCTGCTGCTGGAGGGTCTGCGGCTGATTTACGAGAAAAACAAGCGGTAGCCATCTGCAGCCGAATCGGCAAAGCGCCAAACCGTCTGTCATGGGAAAGACCATGGCAGACGGTTTTCCTTTATCCATAAAAACCACGGGCGGCCTTTCTGGCCGCCCGCCGCATAATAGAATAAACTAGATGTGCACCTTGACCGAATGATGGCTTTCGGCCGACTGGAAGGCGGCTTCCACCACCTGCATGACCCGGCGCAGCTCCTCGTGCTTGACGATGAGTTCTTCCTTGCCCTCGATGACGGCGGCCACATTCCGGTAGAAGTCGGCCCAGTCGCCTTCCACCTTGGGCAGGGGCAGCTCGCTGAGGGTCTCCTTGGGACGGGGGGCCATGGTGCGGGTGGGGCCGGCCTTGGTCTGGACGACCTCCGGCTCCCATTCCATAGCTTCCTGGGTGGAGTGGACCACGCAGCCGTTGCAGTCCCAGTCTTTGAGCAGCAGGGAACCCTCCATGCCGTTGACATACCAGCGGGGCTTGGGGCTCAGACAGTAGGTGCCCACCTCAACCTGGACGTTCAGACCGTCCTCAAATTCCAACTCCAGCTTGAAATAGTCGTCCACCTCAGGGGTGCGCACCGAATCCATGTGACACCATACGTCCACAATAGGCGCTTTATGCATATAGAGGATCTGGTCGATAAGATGGATGCCCCAGTCCAGCAGCATGCCGCCGCCGGCCACTTTGTAGGCCCTCCAGCCGTGCATGACGCCGCTGGCCCCGTGAACGCAGTTTTCGATGGTGTAGGGCTTGCCCACCATGCCGTCCTCGATGGCCTTCTTGACCACTAAGAAGTCGGTATCCCACCGGCGGTTCTGGTGGACGGTAAAGACCTTGCCGCAGCGGTTGGCCGTGGCGATCATGTCGTCCAGCTCGGCCACGCTCATGGCCACCGGCTTTTCGCAGACCACATGATAGCCCGCCTCCAGGGCGGCCACGGTCAAATCCCGATGGAAGTTGTTGGGGGTAGCTACCAGGACCATGTCGAACATGTGGGAACCCAAAAAGTCCTCCAGGGTGGAAAAGCCCTTGAGGCCTTTTTCCTCAGCCGCCTTGACCCGCTGGGGGTCAATATCATAGGCCGCCACGGCCTCCATGCAGCCTGTGCGGGCATAGTTGCTGTGGTGGTACCCGGCCATGCCGCCGTACCCGATGATACCTACTTTAATCATGTCCTTCACTCCAGTGTTTCAAATTCCTATGAGCGGATTTAAAGGAAAAGGGAAAATCCGCCAAAATAAGTATACGGGCCGCCGCGCAAAAAGTCAACGGCGGCCCGCAGATACAGGAGGGCAAATGAAAATATTTTAAGCTTAGGCCCACCACATGGCGCCGGGAGTCTCTTCGATGATGACCTCTTTTAAGAAGGCAACCGCCTTCTCCAGGCCTTCCCGGGGGGACATGAGGCCGTCCTCGTGCTCGATGCTGACGGCGTCGTCATAACCCACCGTGCGCAGCATGCTGATGATATCCTTCCACTTCTTGTAGTCGTTGCCGTAGCCCACCGTGCGGAAGCTCCAGCTCCGGCCGAGAATATCGTCATACCGCTTGGTATCCAGCACGCCGTTCTTGGCGCAGTTGGCCGGGTCGATGCGGGTATCCTTGGCGTGGAAGTGGTAGACGGCGTCGCCCAGGTAGCGGATGGCCTCCACCGGGTCGATGCCCTGCCACAGCAGATGGCTGGGGTCCACGTTGGCGCCCAGGATGTCGCCCACGGCCGCCCGCAGCTTGAGGCAGGTCTCGGGGTTGTAGACGCAGAAGCCGGGATGCATCTCGAAGGCGATTTTCTGGATGCCGTGGGATTTGGCCACCTCGGCCGTCTTCTGCCAGTAGTCGATAAGGATCTCCCACTGATAGTCCAGGATTTTCAGGAAGTCATCCGGCCAGGGGCAGGTGACCCAGTTGGGGTACTTGGAACCCTCGCTGTCGCCGGGGCAGCCGGAGAAGCCGATCATCTTGGTGACCTCCAGTTCCTCGGCCAGTTCCATGGCCTGCATGAAGTCGTCGTGGTAGGCCTTGGCCACCTCCTTGTCGGGGTGCACCGGGTTGCCGTGGCAGCTGATGGCGCAGATGCCCATGTTGTTGTCGGCAAACAGCTTTTTGATTTCCTTGATTTTATCCGGATGTCCCACCAGTTCAGCGGGATTGAAGTGGCTTTTGCCGCAGGTGCCGCCGGCGCCCATCTCCATGGTCTGCACGCCGATGGAGGCGAGGTAGGGGACGGCTTCCTTTAAAGGCATAAAGCCCAAAACGGGATTGAATACGCCCAGTTTCATCGTACATCACCATTTCTCCGCGCGCAATTTGCAGGAAAACCGGCCGCCGCGCGGTGCGGCCGGCATATTTTTGCTACAGGATAGCCTTCAGATACCCGGCGTTGACCGCCGCGCTGATGAGGCTGTCCACCGGATAGGCCTCCTGCTCCACAATAAACTTGTCGGTGCCGAAGGAGCGGGCGGTTTCCACCACCGCCGGCATGTCGATGACGCCGTCGGGCAGATCCACACTGTTCTTGTCGGCGTCAATCTGCTTGAGGTGTACCAGCGCGCAGCGGCTGCCGTACTTCTTCATAAAGGGGATGCAGGCGCAGCCGGCGTGCTCGGCCCAGAAGACGTCCAGTTCCATCTTGACGGTTTCGGGGTTGGTCTCCTCCATGAGCTTATCCAGCAGATAGGCCCCGTCGTCCACCTTCTGGAACTCGTGGCCGTGGTTGTGGTATCCGGTGAGGATGCCGGCCTTGCCGGCCACCTCGCCCACATGGTTGAGCACTTCGGCCACCTTGTGCACATCCTCCATGGTCTTTAACTCATACCAGGGGCAGAGCATGTATTTGGCGCCGATGACCTGGTGGTATTCGATCTGCTCCTTCAGCTTTTCATCGTCACTGAGCAGGTCGAAGCCGGTGTGGGTGGCGTAGGCCGTAAGGCCCAGCCGGTCCAGATGTCCCTTCATCTCGGCTGCGGACAGGCCGCCGAAGCCGGCGAACTCCACCGCCGTGTACCCCATGCCGGCGATTTTCTCCAGGGTGCCCACATAATCCTTCTCCATGTGGTCCCGAACGGAATACAGCTGAATGGCAAATTCCTTGCGCATATCTATCCGCTCCTTAGAAATCGATCTGCTTGCCGGTGGCGGCAGACTTGTAGATGGCCTCCAGGATTTCGGTTACAACCAAGGCCTGTTCGGGCTTGACCAGGGGCTCCTTGTCGTTGAGGACGGCATCCAGCCACATGCGTGCTTCCAGCTCGGACTCGTTCATGTCGGCCCCGTCAAAGAAGGCCACGCCGCCGGCCCGCAGGTCGGGCTTCTGGATATTCTGCCGGCCCAGGTCCACATAGTTCAACCGCAGGCCGTCCTTCATGTCGGCGCCGCCCTTGGTGCCGCACAGGGAGGTCTGGGCCTCGCCCACGTCCAGGGTGTTCAGAGCCCAGCTGGACTCCAGAATAATGGTGGCGCCGTTCTCCATCTGGATAAAGCCGAAGGCCGAATCCTCTACCGTGAACTCTTCGGGCTTCCAGTCGCCCCAGGGGTTGCCGGTTTCGGTCTGGTCGCCCAGCTTCTTGAAGACGGAGCCCTTAACCGACTTGACCTTGTAGTTGTCCATCATCCAGAGGGTCAGATCCAGCGCATGGGTGCCGATGTCGATGAGGGGGCCGCCGCCCTGCTTCTCCTCATCCAGGAAGACGCCCCAGGTGGGGACGCCCCGGCGGCGGAGGGCGTGGGCCTTGGCGAAGTAGATTTCACCCAGGTCGCCCCGCTCGCAGGCGGACTTTAAGTACATGCTGTCCTTGCGGAAGCGGTTCTGGTAGCCGATGGTCAGCTTGCGGCCGGTCTCCTTGGCGGCGGCCACCATGGCCCGGGCGTCGGCAGCCGTCTTGGCCATGGGCTTCTCGCACATGACGTCCTTGCCGGCCTTCATGGCGTCGATGGAGATGCAGGCGTGCTCCCGGTTAGGGGTCAGCACGTGGACGATCCGGATGGACTCGTCGGCCAGCAGCTCCTTATAATCGGTGTAGACCTTGGCGTCGGGGGTGCCGTACTCCTTGGCGGCCTTTTCGGCCCGCTCCTTGATGATGTCGCAGAAAGCGACCATTTCCACATTTTCAATTTTCTTCAGCGAGGGCATGTGCTTGCCGTTGGCGATGCCGCCGCAGCCGATGATACCAATCCTAACCTTTTCCATATGTATAACTCCATTCTCCGCGCGGTGAAATGAGGGGATACCCGCCGCCGGGCGCGCGGAAACCGGCGGGACAGTTGCAGAAGGCAGGCCGTCCCACCCTCTTAAAACACGTTTATTTTACCATATACCCCATGAGTTTCAAGTCAAATTTTAGATATGTTTTGGACAGATTCTGCACAAAAAAGTCCCGGCGGATGTCCCATCCGCCGGGAAATCAAAATCATGCGTATTTTTGAGGTGTTATCCCTCATAAGTGACCAGTTCCACGCTTTCCATAATGACGTCCTCCACCGGCTTAGCGCTGCTGTCGGTTTCCACGCCGGCGATGGCGTTCACTACATCCATGCCGTCGAACACCTGGCCGAATACAGTATGGCCGTCGCTGTTCACCTGGCCGTCCAGCCAATAAGCCCCACCGTGTTCTTCATACATTTCTATGGAATCTTGGCTCATAACCTGGGCGTAACCGCTGGCTTCCAGCTGTTCCGCCGTAACATCTGCGCCCTGTACGATAAAGAACTGGCTGCCGTTGGAATCGGGCTGGGCAGAATGAGCCATGGATAAGGCACCGGTAAAGTGCAAAAGGTTATCATTGAACTCATATTCAAAGCCTTCGCCCCAGATGCTCTCGCCGCCCATGCCGGTGCCCTCCGGGTCGCCGCCCTGGATCATGAAATCCTCAATGACTCGGTGGAAGGTCAGGCCATCATAGTACCCTTCATTGACCAGCGCTTTAAAATTGGTGACAGCGATAGGCGCATCCTCCGGGAAAAGACGGGCGCGGATATCGCCCATATTGGTGTGAAAAACAACGATTTCCTCGCCCACCTCCGGCATTTCCAGCTGGAAGCCCAGTTTGTCGTCCGTCCGGGAGCCGTTGGAGCCGGGCTCGGTGTAGGCCGGCTTTTCGCCGTCGGCCGCGGTGGAGGCGGAAGCAGCGCCGGAAGAGGCCTTGGAGGCGTTTTGCGCAGTGGTGCTGCCGTCGTTGCAGCCGGCCGCCAGGACCAGAAGGGAGAGGGCCAGCAGGCCGCTGAGGATGCGGTTGATTTTCATGGTAGAAGTCACGTCCTTTATAGTATTGTATGCCGCAAAATTTACCGGTAACGGATGGGCAAAAGCCCCTTGTCCAAAGGTACCAGACGGGCCAGCTCCTCCAATTCCTCGGTCTGCTGCCGCAGGAAGTCCCGGCAGGCGGGAAGACTGGCGAGCAGCCGGCCGGTACGCCGCACTGCCCGGATAAAATCCCTGTCCAGCCGGGCGGCGGTTTTGGCCATGGGACAGACCCGCAGGGCCCGCACGTCCAGCATCACCCGGATGTGCCCGTCCGCCCCGAGAGCGGGGAAGAGGGGGAAAATCCGGCAGGAAAGGGGCCGGAAAACCCGGTCGCAGGCCCCGGAACAGGTGATCAGCCGCCGCTGGGCCGGCCCGATAAAGGTGAAGCCGGCCGGCTTTTCGGGACATGCGGCAAAGACCTTTTGCAAAAAGGCCTCCTCCCCGGGGAAGAGGAGCATGCCGTCGGCCGCCGTGCCCTTGCAGCAGGCGCCGCCGCAGAGCTCCCCGCAGTCGGCGTGGATGGGCGTCCGGTTTTCCAGCAGGGTGTAGGCCCGGTAGAAGATGTCGGAAGGCCGGCCGAAGGGAGGAAAGTCCAACCGGCCGCGTTTCTCAGCCGCCATCCTACAGCACCTGGATTTCAATATTCTGAATCAGCACATCCTCCAGTGGCATGTCGCTACCGTCCACCGGCACATGGGCGATGGCGTCCACCACTTCCATGCCGTCCAGGATCTGGCCGAAGACGGTATGGCGGAAATCCAGCCAGGGGGTGCCCCCCAGCTCCCGGTAGGCCTGGATGACGTCGTCTGCAAAGCCCCGGTCTTTGAGCTCTTCCATCTGGGCCAGCATGTCGGCGGGGGCGCTGCCGGCCTGGACGATGAAGAACTGGCTGCCGTTGGTGCCCGGCCCGGCATTGGCCATGGACAGGGCGCCCCGGAGGTTGTGGAGGTCGGGGGAGAATTCGTCTTCAAAGGGGCTGCCCCAGATGCTTTCGCCCCCGGTGCCGTTGCCGGCGGGATCGCCGCCCTGGATCATGAAATCCTTAATGACCCGATGGAATTTGAGACCGTCATAATAGCCATTGCCCGCGTGGGTGGTGAAATTCTCCACCGCCTTGGGGGCCTCGTCGGGGAACAGCTTTATCCGGATGTCGCCCATGCTGGTGTGCAGGATGGCGACGGTATCCCCCGGCGCGGCCGGGGCTGTCTGCTTTTTGCTCATAGGAAATCCTCACTTCCGTGTCATGGTACAAGAATTGTATCTATTCTACCAAGATATCCCCCAAAGTGCAACCGGGAGTTTTGTAAATTTTCTAAATATAGGAAAAGGAAATCCTTGTAAGAGAGAAAAAAACATGCTATAATGTGACCGAAAAAAACCGGGGTACAGGCGTTAATGCCGCACATAACGCCCTCCCGGCCTCATTCCATGCCGCGGTGCGGGCGGCGAAAGGATTGTGCCCTATGAAGTGCCCTTTCTGCGGATATGAAGAAAGCCGCGTCATCGATTCCCGGCCCACCGACGAGGGGGAGCGGATCCGCCGCCGCCGGGAATGCTTAAAATGTCAAAAGCGGTTTACCACCTATGAGGTCATTGAAAGCCTGCCCATCATCGTCATCAAAAAGGACAAGTCCCGGGAGGTATTCAACCGGGAAAAGCTGCTCAACGGCCTGCTGCGGGCCTGCGAGAAGCGGCCGGTGTCCCTGGAGTCTTTAGAGCATATGATTGACGAAATCGAGACGGTTATCCAGAATTCCCTGGACCGGGAGGTCACATCGGAAAAGATCGGCGAACTGGCCATGGACAAGCTGCGGCAGATAGACGAGGTGGCCTATGTGCGTTTTGCCTCGGTCTACCGCCAGTTTAAGGACATTACCACCTTCAAGGAAGAGCTGAACAAGCTGTTGGAAGAAAAATAAGAAAAGTCAAAACCGGCGCATGGGCCAGCCGCCCATACGCCGGTTCAGCTTGTCGACAAAGTCGACAAGCTGTAGAAGAGGGGCGAGCCCCCCTTCTAACATTCCCCCTACAAATCCCGCAGGAGCGGGATTTGTCGTATGCCCAAACCGACGCACATGTCGCCGGTTTCTGCGATGCAAATGGTTTTCATTGTTTTTTCAACAGGCCGACCGGCGCATGGGCCAGCCGCCCATACGCCGGTTTTTTGCGCCTTTATACATAAAACCACTGCTGATAAAAGGGGAGGTTGCGCACCACCATAAATAAAAGGAGGACGCCGGCGAGAATCAGAAGGAAGAGGAGGGTGGGCTGCCGGGAAAAGGGCGGGTGATATTTTTTAGAAAAGGCGTTGCGGGTAAAGAGGATGAGCCAGATAAGGCCGGCGGCCAGCGCAAGGCAAAAGAAGGGGTTGTACCGGAAGGCCTCCACCGGCTGGAGCGCCAGCAGGGCGTCCAGGGCCCGGGTGGAGCCGCAGCCGATGCAGTCGAAGCCGAAATATTTGTGGAAGGGACATTCCCAGACGCCTCCCGCCAGGCGGATGTGGAACAGCTTGACTACGAGGACGAAACCGGCCAGCAGCCCCCAAAGGGAGATGGCCAGGACGCGGTTTCCCTTCTGTGTAAACAGCAATCGGGACATAAGGTAAGACACCTCCGGTATGGGCGGGGCCGGCCGCCCGGATAATTTGTACACGCCTTTTACAAAAACCATCACAATCCTTGCCGCAAGGGGGCCAATGTCTGCCTCTGTACGCATAATTGCATCTTCTTTCGCATATCATCTAGCAAACCGGCAAGTATGAGAGGTGATAGTGTGAAAGGAGCTGTTGAGGAACGCGCGGTAGAGCTGGGGGAGTATATCATCGAGCACAACGCCACCGTTCGCGCCGCCGCCAAGAAGTTTCAAATATCCAAATCCACCGTACATAAAGACGTGACCGACCGGCTGCACCGGAACCATCCCCAGCTGTACGCCCAGGTCAAAGAGGTTTTGGAACACAACAAGCAAGAGCGGCATATCCGGGGAGGCCTTGCCACCCGGCGGAAGTATAAAGGCGTTTAGAGCAGTACATATAAAGGGGAAAGCCGGACGTATCCGTCAGGATGCGCCCGGCGCATTTTTTCGGTTAATTCTGCACCCCGTGGTGGAAGGGCTTGGTTTCGGTGGTCAGCGCCTCCAGGGAATACCCCTCGCCCTGCAAATACTGGATGATTTCGGGCAGGGCGGTGACGGTGGTGGTTTTGGCCGGCGCGTCGTGCATAAGAATGCAGACCCGCTTTTGCTTGCCGCAGTCCCGTTTGACGTTGGCAACCAGCTTGGCGGGATCCACGTTGTTGCCGGCGGCGTCGCCCGAATCGGCGTTCCAGTCCATGTAGACGTATCCCTTTTCGGTCAGGCTCTGGGTCAGCCGGGTCATAATGCCCTTGGAGTATTTTTTGCTGGTCGTGTTGCTGCTGCCGCCGGGAAAGCGGACGATTTTGGGGGCAAAGCCCAGATAGCCCTCCACCTTATCGCTGATGGCCTGCAAATCCTGATAATAGGCCTCGTCGGAGGCATAGATCTTGCTGTATTCATGTTCGTTGCAGTGGAGGGCCACCGTGTGCCCTTCCTCGTGGATGCGCTTGACCAGTTCCAGCTTGCTTGTGCCGCAGACGAAGAAGGTGGCCTTGGCGCCGTACTGTTTCAGGACTTCCAGGATTTTTTCGGTATTGGCCGAAGGGCCGTCGTCGAAGGTGAGGTAGGCCACCTTTTTTCCGTCGTCGGCGCTGCCGCCTGTGGGCGTGGCCGAGGAGGACGGCTGCAGGGCGTTAATTTGGGAGCGCAGGTCGGCCGTCTTGGAATTTAAATGGTCCAGCTGCTGCTGGAGGGTGCTGGCCAGCTGGCTGGAATCCATATTTTCGGTATCCGGCTCCCCGCCGGGGATGCCCAGCTCCTCCTGGTAGTGGGCGATGCTGCTCTGGGCCTCGGCCAGCTGCTGCTGCAGTTCGGCTGCCTGGCCAGCGTAGGATTGGTTGGAGGCGTCGGCCTTCTTGAAAGCCGAATGGGCGCCGGCGTACATGCACCCGAAGACCACGGCGGCCAGCAGGGCCAGCACGGTGACCACGGCCAGAACGGCCTTGGAGGCCGAACGCCTGCGGGGCGGTTTGTGCACACCCCGGGGCCCGTTCCGGGAGCCGCCCCGGAAATCCTGCCATTCGCCGGCATATATATCCTGAGAATGTCTGCTGTCGTATTGCATAAAGCAAAAGGCTCCTTTCCAGCCTGTAAATGAGAATGGATGGGATTCATTAGGATTCCCATAAATACAGGTTATTTGCTACTTATCATAGCAGGCTTGCTTTCCAAAGACAACCTTTTTTCATTACAAAATCATTACAAAAGGATTGCAAACAAATTGGCAGCAGGTGTTGTAAAAATAATAAAAAAATGTTATACTACCTTCATCAACCCTATTCAGTTTTTACAGAAATGCATGATAACCTTGGAAGATAATCAGATGAATGGAGTGAATTTGATGGAAGGACAGAAAAAGGTACTCATTTCCTGCGACAGCACCTGCGACTTATCGGACGAATTGATGCAGCGGTATTCCATTGCCGGCAATCCCCTGTTTGTGGTCATGAACGGCAAGACCCTGCGGGACGGTGTGGACGTGTATCCGGACGATATTTACGCCTACTATAAAAATACGGGGGAGATTCCCAAGACCACGGCGGCCAATATGGACGATTTCCTGTCCTATTTTCGGCCCTTTGTGGATGCGGGGTACGCCGTGGTGCATTTTACCATCAGTTCCTCCATGTCCGCCACCTTCAACAACGCCCGGATGGCGGCAGCCGAATTGGAGGACGTCTATGTCATCGACAGCAAGTGTCTCTCCACCGGCGCGGGGCTGGAGGTGCTCAAGGCGGCCGAGCTGGCCCAGGCCGGGCTGGACGCCCGCACGATAGCCAGTCAGGTTTCCTCCATGTGGGAGCGGGTGGACGCCTCCTTTGTCATCGACTCCCTGGAATACCTGCATAAGGGTGGCCGCTGTTCCTCGGTGGCGGCCCTGGGCGCCAACCTGCTGAAGCTCAAGCCCTGTATCGAGGTCAAGAATGGGGTTATGGGCGTGGGCAAAAAGTATCGGGGCCGGTTTGGGGACGTGCTGATGGAGTACGCGGCCGCCCGCCTCAGCGACCCGGATGACATCGAACTGGACCGGGCCTTCGTGACCCACGCCGGCTGCAAGCAGGAACTTGTGGACCGGGTGGCCGACAGGGTGCGGGAGCTGCTGCCCTTTAAAGAGGTGCTGGTCACCCGGGCGGGCTGCTCGGTATCGGTCCACTGCGGCCCCAATACCTTAGGCGTGCTGTTTGTGCGCAAAACGCCCATTATAAAGTAGGATAAACGGGAGGAAGGCCCTATGCCCAATGCCATGCGCCGGGCGGTCGGGGAGGAGGATTCCCTGTTCCGCCGAAAAAGAGGAGAGGGGAAGGGGGGGCGCCGCCTGGCCCTTGGCCGTCTGCGCTTCCTGGAGCCGGGCGTCATGTGGGGGCTGCTGGTGCTGGCGCTGCTGCTGCACCTTTTCCGGTTTATCGCAGGCGGCGGCGCGGCCCAGGCGGTATCCTTCCTGCACACCTGCGCCTGGGCGCTGGTGCTGCCGGTGCTGCTGCTTTTCTCCCTGCGGTTTCCCCTGCGGGATTTCGCCGCAGGCTGCCTTGCCGTATACGGCGGCCGGGCGGTGATGGATACAGCCTTTGCCCTGGCCGGAGCCCTGCGGTCTTCGGGGCAGGTGGGGGTCTGGTCTCTGGCCTTTATCGGCCTGACCGAACTGCTGCTGCCCCTGCTGCTCCTTCTGCTGCCGGGCATCTGCCTGCAGCTTGTGCGGCTGTCCTTCCGACAGCTGGCGGTGCAGGCGGCTGCGGCCGTCCTGCTCATGGCGGCGGCGCTGTTTTTCAACCAGCTGCTGCAGGTCTGGATTTCCGCCATCTTGTATACCAGCGGCGGATTGGGAGGCGTGCAGGTCATCCCCTATATCTTCCGGCAAATCGGAGGGGAGTGCCTGCGCAGTGCGGGGATATTCCTGCTGCTTGTGCTGCTGGACGCTCTGCTGCGGGGCCGGCTGAACATGCCGGGGCGGAGGGACTGAACCAAAGCAACGGGAGGGGAAAATATGCGGATTGCCATATTGGGCTATTCCGGCAGCGGGAAATCCACCCTGGCCAAATATCTGTCAGAATGGTACGGGATACCGGCGCTGTATTTGGATACGGTGAAGTTCACCGCCGGCTGGAAAGAGCGGGACCGGGAGGAAGCCATGGCCATGGTGTCCGCCTTTATGGAGCAGGCAGACTGGGTCATCGACGGGAATTACACATCCTTCCACCAGCGCCGGCGGCTGGAGGAGGCCGACCGGGTTGTATTTATGAACTTCAACCGGTGGAACTGCCTCGTCCGCGCCATTCGCAGATACCGCCGGTACAAGGGGAAAACCCGGGAGAGCATGGCCGCCGGCTGTGACGAAAAACTGGATCTTTCCTTTGTCTGGTGGATTCTCTGGCAGGGCCGGACCCGGCGGCGGAAGAAAAAATACGCCGCCATCCTGCGGGACTACGGGGACAAAACCGTGGTGCTGCATAACCAGCGGGAGCTGAACCGATTTATGGAGTCGCCCTTTGCCGACGGGAGCACTTGCGAAAATACGTCCCGCGTCGGATAAATAGCTTGTAATCTTCCGGCCGGTATTATACAATAGAAAAGAACCGTGCCCTCCGCCGCAGCGCGCGGCAGAGGGCACGGACTTTTTTGCGGGCATTTATTTATCCACAATGTGAACGTCCAGCTGGTTGTAAGGGGTGGTGACGCCGGCCTTGTCCAGCGCGTCGCCTCCCTGTTCCAGCAGGTCATAGCGCAAATCCCAGTAATCGGCCGTTTTGCACCAGACCCGGACCACAATGTCCACCGAACTGGCCGCCCGCTGGTCCACCCGGATAAAGGGGGCGGGATCCTGGAGCGCCAGGGGATGGTTCTCGGCAATTTCGGTCAGCAGGGCCTTGGTTTTTTCCACATCGTCCTGGTAGCCGATGGAGAAGGTCAAATCCACCCGCCGCTTTTCCTCCCGGCTGTAGTTGATGATGTTGTCGGTGATAAGCTGGCCGTTGGGGATGACGATGACCCGGTTGTCCGGTGTATTCATATAGGTATGCACCAAATCAATGCGCTGGACAGTGCCGGCTAAATCGTCGGCTTCAATATAGTCCCCGGTGGCGAAGGGGTGGGAGAAAAGCAGCAAAATCCCGGCGGCCAGGTTGGAAAGGCTGTCCTTTAAAGCCAGGGATACGGCCACGGCCGCGCCGCCCAGAGCGGCCAGCAGCCCGGCGGAGGAAATCCCCAGGGCGGACATGGCGCTGATGGCGATGATGACGATGCAGAGCACCCGCACGCAGATGATGAGGAAGCGCTTGAGGGAATAGTCCATATTGGCCTTTTCCAGGGGCTTTTTCATGATTTTTACAAGGATTTTGGTCAGCAGCAGGCCCACTAATACAATCAGGGCGGCAGCCAGAATCCGGGGACCGACAGCCAGCAAAAAGCTCCAGAGCTTTTCCAGCAGGGTATTCATAGGGGATTCCATAGGGGATACCTCCTTTGGAGTGCAGGGACATAATCCGGCCCTGCGGTTGTTATCTTAATTATAGGATTACAGGTATATTATAGGGCGGCAAAAGCGGTATGTAAAGGGCGCTTTTGTCCGATTTTATCAAAAGGGGAGACCAAAAGATATGAAGGCAACGAAAAAGAAAGCCTGGGGCCGGGCCGGCCTCAGCCTCCTGCTGGCCGGCCTGCTGGCGGCGGCGTCCGCCTGCGCGGGCGCAGGGGATACGGGGGGGCAGGATGCGGAAGGCGGCTTCCATGTGGTGGCCTCCTTTGCGCCGGTCTACGCCCTGACCCTGGTGGTGGCCGACGGGGCGGAGAACGTGACGGTGGGCTGTATGACGGCCGAGACCACCGGCTGCCCCCACGACTACCAGCTGACCCCCGCCGACATGCAGCGGGTGGAGGGGGCTGACCTGCTGGTGCTCAACGGCGCGGGCATGGAAAGCAGCTTTGCGGAAAGCATCTATTCCCAGTACCCCGACCTGCCGTCGGTGGAGTCGGCCGAGGGGGTAACCCTGCTGCCGGAGGAGGGCCACGGTCATGACCACCGAGGGGAGGAGAGTTACAATCCCCACACCTGGCTGTCCCTACAGAACGCCAAGGTGCAGGCAGCCAATATCGCGGCGGCCCTGGGACAGTACGACCCGGCCAACAGCGCCGTGTATACGGCCAACGCCCAAAAGTTCCAGACTGCGGCCGACGAGCTGGACGCCCGCTACCGGGAGCAGCTGGAGAACCTGCCCCACCGGAAATTTATCACCTTCCACGCCGCCTTCTCCTATCTTGCGGCCGACTATGATTTTGCCGTATCGGCGGTCATAGAGTCCACCCCCGGCACGGCCCCCGATCCCCAGACCCTGCAGAGCCTCATCGACGAGGCCAGGGCCGAAGGGATAACGGCCATCTTCACCGAGCCCCAGTACCCCGATTCCACCGCCCAGGTCATCGCCGAGGGCGCAGGGGCGGAGATTTATACCCTGGATCCCCTGGTCACCGGTCAGATGGATAAGGATTCCTATTTAAAGGGCATGGAACAGAATTTTGAAACCCTCTGTACCGCCCTTGCCTGAGCAGGGCGACAGCATAAGGCCCCGGTCGATGTACAAATCGGCCGGGGCCTTGTTGCGTTGAAAAACACGTTACGGATCCAGCTTGTTGACGTCCACGCCGAATTCCCGCCCGGTTTCGGTGAAATACTGGTCGGACTTGGTGCCCAGCAGGACGTTGGACCAGCCCAGCAGCAAATCGGCCGAGGATTCCCCCAGCCACTTGCCGGCCTCCCGGTTCCCGGCCCAGCTTCCCGCAGCCGTCAGGCTGTCGGAGACGGTTTCGGTGATCATGGGGTTGCGCTGGTTGGAGCCTCTGTGTTCTTCCCATTCGGCCGCCGAAAGGGCGGTATTCAGGGCGTTGGCCGTGTCGGCTGCGGCGATGCCCTTCTGGGCCAGGGATACCCCCTTGTCGCTGCCGGGAAGGTCTTCGGCCACCGACAGGAAATCCTGGGCCTGTTTAACCCCCTCCTCGTAGTCGGCCGGCTGCCGAAGGGGCGGGTGCTCGAAATTCTCCAGCAGATCCTCCAGGGCGGCGTTTACCGCCTTCTGTCCCTCCTCCGCCAGCCCGGCCGCTGCACCGGCCGCAGCCGCGCCGGTCATGCCCAGCAGGTCTTTAGCCAGCTGCCATGCATAAGCGGGGTCCTTGCAGGCCCGGTCCCAATCGATGCTGCTGGGGCGCTTGTGATCCCGGATTTCCTGCTTGTTCGCCTCGGTCAGCCGGCCGGCCTCCCAGCCGGAATAGTCCCCGTTCATAATGCAGTAGTCGCACATGTCCCAGATATTGCCGCAGTGCTGCTGAGCCTTGCAGATTTTGCAGAAGGGATACTGGGGTACGGTCACATATTCGAACCGTGCGGCCCGGCAGGGGTAGCAGGTATATTTCCCGTCGTCCGGCGGGTTTTTCTGGGGAAACTGGGGCTTGCCGCAGCCGGAACAGTACCCCACAATGGGCTGGCAGTAGTAGGTGCGCGCCAAGGCCCTTCCGGGCAGCAGGGCCGCAAAAAGGGTAAAGCACAGGAAAAGGGCGCAGACCCGCCGTCTTTTTTTCCCTTTCATTGTCCTGCCTCCCCTCCGGCTGCATCGTCCAGCTGCAGCGTGGCCAGGACGCTGGCCGCCAGGTTGACCTCCTCGCTGTAGAGCGGCCGGCCGGGGGAGTAGACGATAAAGGCGTAGCTGTATTCCCCGGACACGGTGAAGTAGACAAGATAGGTGGTCTGTGTGCCGTAGTCCACAAAGGAGGCCAGCAGCATGGGATAGGGGGCGTCCTCTATGTACTCCAGGGTGATGGGCTCGTTGCGGTAATAGCTCTCGTTGGTCAGGGTGAGCAGCAGCTCGTTGAGGGCGGTAGGATCCTCTTTAAAATTTTCCAGGGGAATGTGTTCCTCCGACCGGTAGGAATACAGTCCCACCACCAGATCCCCCGCGCCGTCTGCAAAGGCCGCCGCCGGATCTTCGGATGCGGCTTCCTGGCTTTCGGCCGTGGTATCCGCCTCGCTGCCTGTCTCCCCGCTGTCCGCCGTGGTCCGGGCCAGGGCGATGGTCATGTTGTCCGCCGCCGTCTCGAAGGTCTCCCAGCCGGCCGGGATGGTGCATACGGCGTTTCCGCTTTTCAGTTCCTTGGTGTCCCCGCCCCCGTCGCCGCCGCAGGCCGCGCAGCAGAAAAGGAACAGGGCGCATAAAAGGGCACAGGCCAACCGTTTCATGAAAGTTGCCTCCTTAAAAAATCGACACACCTCTTTTTTGATAATTTTACCATGGAAAGGTTTGCCGGCGCAAGAGAAAAAGGCGAGACGGCAAAATTTTTATTCCGGAAGAGGGGCAGAAAAAGAGGGGCAGAAAAAATCCCCCACAGGAAGTTTCCTGCAGGGGATGCTGGATTATTGGATCTTTTCCAAAACCTTCACAATCTCGCCGATAAACATCCGGTGGTAGTCCTTTTCGGGATACCATTTCAGGCAGCCGGTGTCCACGAAGCACTCTTCCTTCAAATCCTGGACATACAGCTTTTTGCAGATAAGCACCAGCCGGGCCTCTTCAAAGTAGACCGTGCCGTCGGCAAAGACCGGCGTAAGGCCGGTGGCGGCCACCTTGTCGATGTCCCGCCCCGACTGGGAGCCGCAGATTTTGTGGATGTCCTTCCGGTCGCCGTAGAAGCTTAAGGTAAAGAAATCTTCCTTTTCCATAAACTCCAGGGTATACCGCTGGGGCCGGATGACGGTAATGGCGCACTCCTTTCCCCACATTTCGCCTACAAAACCCCAGCTGGCCGTCATCATGTTGCATGTATCCGGCCCGCCGGCCGCCACCAGCATCCACTCGTCGGAAATCATCTTCATGGGATTTCCCGCAATCTCCTTGGGTGCAATTTCCTTCCATGCCATAAAGCAAGCACACTCCTTCCTATCTTCATTATATACATCCCGCCCGAAAGATAAAGCCTGTTTTTCCCTTTGTTTCTGCCGCCCAGACGGGAACAAATGCATATTCATTCAATATATATGTATATTATGCATAAACGTACAAAAAGAACCACCGGGCAATCCCGCTGTATAAAAAAATCATCGCGGCCGGCAAGGGGGAACATAAAACAACATGGGTAAATATCCACAAGCGGTATATTTTCTTCCTGTATAATTTGTCAGAAGCCACAATCCACGCGACGAATGCATAAAAATTCACAAAAAGGCTTGCAATTGCGGGCGGGTGGTGTATAATGTGGGTAACGGGAAAAATGAAATAAACGGAGGATGAATCATATGGGCGACATTAAAAAGGTAGTTCTGGCGTATTCGGGCGGACTGGATACGTCCATCATCATTCCCTGGCTGAAGGAAAACTATGATAACTGCGAGGTCATCGCCGTGGCCGCCGACGTGGGCCAGGGCACCGAGCTGGACGGCCTGCAGGAAAAGGCCATCAAGACGGGTGCTTCCAAGCTCTACATCGAGGATTTGACCAAGACCTTTATCGAGGATTTTGTCTGGCCCTCCCTCCAGGCGGGGGCCAAATATGAGAACCAGTACCTGCTGGGCACGGCCTTTGCCCGTCCCATCATCGCCAAGCGGCTGGTGGAGATAGCCAAGGCCGAAGGGGCCGACGCCATCTGCCACGGCTGCACCGGCAAGGGCAACGACCAGGTGCGCTTTGAGCTGGCCATCAAGGCCTTTGCGCCGGACATGAAGATCATCGCCCCCTGGCGGATTTGGAACATCAAGTCCCGGGACGAGGAAATCGACTACGCCGAGGCCCACAACATCCCCCTGAAGATTACCAGGGAGACCAATTACTCCAAGGACAAGAACCTGTGGCACCTGTCCCACGAGGGGCTGGATCTGGAGGATCCGGCCAACGAGCCCAAGTATGACGAAATCCTGGAGATGGGTGTTTCCCCCTGGAAGGCGCCCGATAAGGCTACCTATGTGACCATCCATTTTGAAAAGGGCATCCCCACTGCCGTGGACGGCAAGGACATGGACGCGGTGGAGATTGTGAAGACCCTGAACAAGCTGGGGGGCGAGAACGGCATCGGCCTGCTGGACATGGTGGAGAACCGGCTGGTGGGCATGAAGTCCCGGGGCGTGTACGAGACCCCCGGCGGCGCCATTCTCTACTATGCCCACGACCTGCTGGAGACCCTCTGCTTAGACAGGGACACCATGCATTATAAGCAGAAGCTGGCCCTGGAGTTTGCCGACTTAGTCTACTTTGGCAAGTGGTTCACCCCCCTGCGGGAGGCCATGACCGCCTTTGTGGATTCCACCCAGCAGACCGTCACCGGCGACGTGAAGCTCAAGCTGTACAAGGGCAATATGATCCCGGCCTCCATCACCTCGCCCTACACCCTGTACGACGAGGAAGTGGCCACCTTCGACGAGGATCATGTATACGACCAGAAGGATTCGGCCGGCTTCATCAACCTCTTCGGCCTGCCCATCAAGGTCAAGGCCAAGCTGGACGAGAAGCGGGGCAAGTAATCCCCGGCAGCGGTATAGGAAATTATGGTTGGAGGGGGAAGCCGTTTCTCCCTCCAACTGCCCATTTAACGGCCCCAAAATCTTAGGAAGGGAGAATCCGCCGTGCAGCTTTGGACAGGCAGGTTCCAGAAGGCTCTGGACAAGAAGACCAACGACTTTAACAGTTCCATCCCCTTTGACCAGCGGATGTATAAGGAGGATATTACCGGCTCCATAGCCCACGCCCGTATGCTGGGCAAGCAGGGGATCATCCCCGCGGCCGAGGCCGATGTGATTATCGAAGGCCTGCAGGGGATACTGGCCGACATCCAGTCGGGCGCCCTGCCCATCGACCCCGAGGCCGAGGACATCCACACCTTTGTGGAGGGGGAGCTGACCCGCCGGGTAGGGGACGCGGGCAAGCGCCTGCACACCGCCCGCAGCCGCAACGACCAGGTGGCCCTGGACGACCGGCTCTATCTGCGGGGCCGGGTGGACGAGCTGCGGGAGCAGTTAAAGGAACTTATCGGCGTCCTGGCCGACAAGGCGGCGCAGTATAAGGACGCCGTCATGCCGGGGTACACCCATCTCCAGCGGGCCCAGCCCATCACCTTCGGACACCACCTGCTGGCCTACGCCGAAATGTTCTTCCGGGATTTGGACCGGCTGGCCGACTGCCGCCGCCGGATGAATATATCCCCCCTGGGTTCGGGTGCCCTGGCCGGCACCACCTATCCCCTTGACCGGGAGATGGTGGCAAAGGAACTGGGGATGGAGGGCATCACCCACAACAGCCTGGACGGGGTGTCCGACCGGGATTTCTGTATGGAACTGGCGGCGGATTTGTCCATCGTCATGGTGCACCTGTCCCGGTTTGCCGAGGAGGTCATCCTCTGGTGTTCCTTTGAATTCCGGTTTGTGGAACTGGACGACGCCTTTTCCACCGGCTCCAGCATCATGCCCCAGAAAAAGAACCCGGACATCGCCGAGCTGGTGCGGGGCAAGGCCGGCCGGGTCTTCGGCGACCTGACGACCCTGCTTGCGGCCATGAAGGGCCTGCCTCTGGCCTATAATAAGGACATGCAGGAGGACAAGGAGGCCGTATTCGACGCCCTGGACACGGTGACCATGTGCCTGACCGCCTTCACCCCCATGCTGGATACCATGACCGTAAAGCCTGAAAATATGCGGGCGGCGGCGGCCGGGGGCTTCATCAACGCCACCGACTGCGCCGATTTCTTAGTGGGCAAGGGCCTTCCCTTCCGGGACGCCTATAAGGCGGTGGGCCAGCTGGTGGCCCGGTGCATCCAGCTGGGTGAAACCCTGGAGAGCCTGCCCATGGAGGAGTATAAAAAGGTCTGTGACCTCTTTGACGAAGGGGTGTATAAGGCTATCTCCTTAGAAAAATGCGTAGGCGACCGGACGGTTGTAGGCGGCCCGGCCCCCCAGTGCGTGGCGGAGGAAGTCCGGCGGGTGCGGCAGCTGCTGGAGAGCCTGTAAGATTCCGCGGTGTTTTGAAAAAAGGTTGGGGAGGGCCATCCTTCCTCTCTGGACGGTGGTGCCGGAGAACCAGCGGGAAAACTTCCGGGACTTCCTCATAGACCGCGCCCAGGAATACGGCGTCCCAGTGAACGACCGGGTCAAAAAGAAAAAACAGCGGTACTAACCGTCCTTCCCCGGATGGGGAACCGTAAGGAAAAAGCCGACGGCGCCGCCTGTAAAGCGGCCCGCTGCAAAAGCGATACACCGAGCAAGGAAAATTCGTTTCAAAAGACGGAAGGGGACGGCCCTTCCCCGAAAACCGGGCTTATGAAGCCCCATAATAAAGGAGTGTGCTTTATGAACGAACAGAACACGCCGGTATACACCTTCACCTACGCATCCACCAAATCGGACGTGCAGCAGGGGGCGGAGACGCTGCTGGGCTGGCGGGGCTGGCGCATCTGGGACAAAAGCAATATTCTGTACTGTGCAGCCGTGGGCCTGTACGCCCTGGCCATGATTTGGTACTTTGCCTCCTCCCAGTATTACACCTGGCAGCGGGCCATCTTCTATGTGCTGATCATCCTGACCGTGGCCGCCCTGGCGCTGGGCATATGCAGCATGTTCTTCAAAAGGGACAGGCAGGCCTATACAGCCGCCCAGTCGGCCGGTATCGGACAGCCGCGCACCTATGCCTTCTACGAAGACCGGGTGGAAATCACGGCCCCCGAAGCGGATGCCGTCGTCCGGCCCTATACCGACTATACCGAACTGGATTTGTACCCCGCCCGTTTTTACCTGCTGGCGGCCGGCTACCAGGGAGAGCATCTGCCCTGGTCGGCCGTCCCCGAAGAAATCCGAAAAGACTTTGTGCGTTTTCTGGTGGAGCGGGCTAAGACAAATGAGGTGCCGGTGAACAACCGGGCCAAAAAGCAGTAAGGAGGCAGTCTTTTCATGATAAAAGCAGGCGTTATCGGCGCCACCGGCTACGCGGGCGCCGAACTGGTCCGGATTCTGCTGGGCCATCCGGAGGTGGAACTGGCGGCCCTGGGCTCCCAGAGCTTTGAAGGTAAATCCATTTCGGAGGTTTACCCCGCCTACTATAAACTCTGCGACCTTGTCTGCGAGGACAACGCCGCCGTCATCGATAAGTGCGATGTGGTTTTCGCCGCCCTGCCCCACGGCCTCAGCGAGCCGCTGGCCTATCAGTGCATCCACCACGGCAAGGCCTTTATCGATTTGGGGGCCGACTTCCGGCTGGAGTCGGAGGAGGAGTACCGCCGGTGGTACGGCAAGGAGTACGAGCGCCCCGCCCTGCATAAGGAGGCGGTCTACGGCCTGCCGGAACTTTTCCGGGAGGATATCAAGGGCAAAAGGCTGGTGGCCAATCCGGGCTGCTATCCCACCTCGGCCGCCCTGGGCCTCTACCCGGCGCTGAAAAAGGGCCTGGTGGAGACCGACGCCATCATCATCGATTCCAAGTCGGGCACCACGGGTTCGGGCCGGGGCCTTTCCCAGACCACCCATTTTCCCGACTGCAACGAGGCCTTCTCCCCCTATAAGATTGCGGCCCACCGGCATACCCCCGAAATCGAGCAGACCCTCATGAAGGCCGCCGGCAAACGCCTGCGGGTGACCTTTGTGCCCCATCTGCTGCCCATCAACCGGGGCATCGTCTCCACCATGTACGCCCGGCTGAAGCTGGGGGTCACCGAAGAAAAGGTGCGGGACGTCTATGAGACCTTCTACTATGAAAGCCCCTTTGTGCGGGTGCTGCCCGCCGGTAAGCCAGCCAACCTGAAAAACGTGCGGTACACCAACCTGTGCGATATATCCCTGCACGTGGATCCCCGGACGGCCAACCTCATCGTGGTGTCGGCCATCGACAACATGGTCAAGGGCGCGGCCGGCCAGGCGGTGCAGAATATGAACATCATCTTTGATTTGCCCGAGGAGACAGGGCTGCACCTGGTGCCCCCGGCCTTTTAAGGCAGAAGCGCAGAACCGGCGGCCTGCGGCCGCCTCAGCTTGTCGACAAAGTCGACAAGCTGTAGAAGAGGGGGCGAGCCCCCCCTTCTAACATTCCCCCCGACAAATCCCGCAGGAGCGGGATTTGTCGTGTGCAGAAACCGACGCGCATGTCGCCGGTTTCTGCGATGTAAATGGCTTTCCTTAGCTTTTTCGACAGTCTGCGGCGGCCTGCGGCCGCCCCGAGGAGTGAAATACCATGTCCATAACCTACATAGAGGGGGGCGTGTGCACCCCCGCAGGATTTTCCGCCGCCGGCGTGCACTGCGGCATCCGCAAGAACCGGTCCAAGCGGGACCTGGCCCTCATCGCCGCCGACCGGGATTGTGCGGCGGCGGCCGTGTACACCCGGAACCTGGTCAAGGGCGCGCCCCTGGCGGTGACCAAGCGGAACCTAAACGACGGCCGCGCCCGGGCGATCATCTGCAATTCGGGCAACGCCAATACCTGTAACGCCGACGGGGAGGAAAAGGCCTGGCAGATGTGCGAAATCGCCGCCGGCCTCCTGGATATCCGGCCGGAGGATGTCATCGTGGCCTCCACCGGCGTCATCGGGCAGATCCTGCCCATCGAGCCCATCCAGTCGGCGGCGGCCGACCTGAAGGCCGCCCTTTCCCCCGCCGGCGGGGACGACGCGGCCGAAGCCATCCTGACCACCGATACGGTGAAAAAGCAGGGGGCGGTAGAATTCCAGGCAGGTGGAAAAACCTGCCGCATAGGCGCCATGGTCAAGGGCTCGGGCATGATCCATCCCAATATGGCCACTATGCTCTGCTTTGTCACCTCCGATGCGGCCATCTCTTCCGAAGCCCTGCAGCAGGCCCTGACGGCGGCGGTGGACGTGACCTTCAACATGGTCAGCATCGACGGGGACACCTCCACCAACGACATGGTGTCCATCCTGGCCTCCGGGGCGGCGGGCAATGCCGAAATCACCCCCGGCAGCGAGGATTTACTGGTCTTTACCGAGGCCCTCACCGGCCTGCTGCGGGATTTGGCCCGCAAGGTAGCCGGGGACGGGGAAGGGGCCACCCACCTTATCGAATGCCGGGTCACCGGCGCTTCCTCCAAGGAAACGGCCCGGACGGTGGCCAAGTCCATCGTCTGTTCCTCCCTGACCAAGGCGGCCATATTCGGGGCCGACGCCAACTGGGGCCGGGTGCTCTGCGCCATCGGGTACGCCGGCGTGCCGGTGGACGTGACCAAGGTGGACGTGGCCTTCCGCTCGGCTAAGGGCACCATTCCCGTCTGCAAGGACGGGGCCGGCATCCCCTTTGACGAGGATG
The DNA here is from genome assembly GCA_904420585.1 of Candidatus Howiella intestinavium. GTDB lineage: Bacteria > Bacillota > Clostridia > Oscillospirales > Acutalibacteraceae > Howiella > Howiella intestinavium. The sequence continues at coordinate 50,623 of CAJFVX010000052.1, forward strand.
TGGCCAAGGAAATCCTGCTGGAAAAAGAGGTAGGCATCGAGGTGGAGCTGAACAGCGGAGACTTTTCGGCCACGGCCTGGGGCTGCGACCTTACCTACGACTATGTAAAAATCAACGGCGACTACCGGACCTAAAGCCGAAGCCGATATATAAAAAAGGGGCGCCATTCCCGCGCCCAGGACGGCCCGCCGCTTGCCGGTAAAAAGCGGCCGGCCGGGCAGGGAGACCTGCGCGGCCAAAAGGAGGCATATATGGACAGTTCCCATATCTCCCGGGCGGATATTCTGGTGCAGGCCCTGCCCTATATCCAGAAGTATGCCGGCCGGACGGTGGTAATCAAATACGGCGGCAACGCCATGATCAACGAAGAGCTGAAGGACGCGGTCATGACCGATCTGGTGCTGCTGTCCCAGGTCGGGGTGCAGGTGGTGCTGGTACACGGCGGCGGCCCGGAAATCAGCGAAATGCTGGGGAAAATAGGCAAGGAAAGCAAATTTGTAAACGGCCTGCGCTACACCGACGAGGAGACGGTGGACATTGTGCAGATGGTGCTGGCCGGCAAGGTCAATAAGGACCTGGTGCAGCTGCTGGAGAGCCACGGCGGCCGGGCCCTGGGCATCAGCGGCCTGGACGGCCGGATGCTCAAGGCGAAAAAGTACGAAAAGGCTGACGTGGGCTTTGTGGGGGAGCTGACCGACGTGGACGTGACGGTTATCCGGGACGCGGTGGCCGCTGGGTACATCCCGGTGGTAGCCACCATCGCCGGGGGCGAAGGCAACGAGGTCTACAATATCAATGCCGATACGGCGGCGGCCCGGCTGGCGGCCGAGCTGGGGGCGGATAAATTCATCCTCATGACCGACATTGCTGGCCTGCTGCGGGATAAGGACGACGAATCCACCCTCATTCCCCAGGTGCAGGTCAGCGAGGTGCCCCGGCTGAAGAAGAGCGGGATTATCTCGGGTGGCATGATCCCCAAAATCGACTGCTGCGTGGAGGCCGTCCGCCGGGGCGTGCGCCAGACCAACATCATCGACGGCCGCACCCCCCACGCCATCCTGATGGAGATGCTGACCAACGAAGGCTACGGCACCATGTTTATATGATGGGAGTATGGTAACAAGATGGATTTTGAAACCATTGCCAAAAAGGACAAGGAATATATCATGCCCACCTACGGCCGGTTCCCGGTGGCCCTGGAAGAGGGCCATGGGGCAGTGGCCGTGGACTGTGCAGGCAGGGAATACGTGGACTTCGGCTCGGGGATAGGAGTCAACTCCCTGGGGTACGCCGAACCGGGCTGGGCCGAAGCCGTGGCCCGGCAGGCGGCCAAATTGCAGCACACCTCCAACCTCTACTATTCCGAAGCCCAGGTAAAGCTGGCCCAGCGGCTTTGTGAACTGTCGGGTATGTCCCGGGCCTTCCTGTGCAATTCGGGGGCCGAGGCCAATGAGTGCGCCATCAAGCTGGCCCGCAAGCATTCCTTTGATACCTACGGCCGGGGCCGGGGGGAGATTATCACCCTGCAAAACTCCTTCCACGGCCGCACGGTGACCACCCTGGCCGCCACGGGGCAGGAGGTCTTCCACAACTACTTCTTCCCCTTCACCGAAGGCTTTGCCTACGCGCCGGCGGGGGATATGGAAGCCCTTCGGAACCTGGTATCCGAAAAGACCTGCGCCGTTATGATTGAGCTGGTGCAGGGAGAGGGGGGCGTCCGCCCCCTGGATAAGGGGTATGTGCAGGCCCTGCGGGATTTCTGTACCGAAAAGAACCTGCTTTTCATCGTGGACGAGGTGCAGACCGGCGTGGGCCGCACCGGCAGCTTTTACGCCTACCAGCAGTACGGTATAACCCCCGACGTGGTCACCACGGCCAAGGGATTGGGAGGCGGCCTGCCGGTAGGGGCGTGTCTGTGTACCGAAGCCCTGGGGGACGTCATGTCGGCCGGCACCCACGGCACCACCTACGGCGGCAACCCCATCGCCTGCGCCGCCGCCTCCTATGTGCTGGAGAAGGTGGGGCAGCCGGAATTTCTCGCCGAGGTGCGGGAAAAGGGCGCCTATATGAAAGCGGCCATCGAAAAGATGCCCGGGGTTGCGGGCGTCCGGGGCCTGGGCATGATGCTGGGGGTAGAGCTTACCAAGGGCAACGCCCCGGCTGTCGCCAAGGCCTGCCTGGAAAAGGGCCTTATCGTGCTGACTGCTAAAGAGGTCATCCGGCTGCTGCCCCCGCTGAACATCACCTGTGCCGAGATAGACAGAGGCCTTGCCGCCATGGAAGCGGCCCTGGCCAGCCTGCAGTAAAAAAAGAAAGCCCGCAGGAGCGGGAGAAAGGGAAACCTATATGAAACATCTTTTGAAAATGCTGGATCTTTCCACCGAGGAAATCCTGGAGCTTTTAAATCTGGCCGACCAGCTTAAGTATGAGCTCAAGCACGGCATTCCCCATCCCCACCTGGCGGGCAAGTCCCTGGGTATGATTTTCCAGAAGGCTTCCACCCGCACCCGGGTGTCCTTTGAGGTGGGCATGTACCAGCTGGGAGGCCAGGCCCTGTTCCTCTCCTCCAACGACATGCAGATAGGCCGGGGGGAACCGGTGGAGGATACGGCCCGGGTGCTGTCCCGGTATCTGGACGGCATCATGATCCGTACCTTTGAGCAGGCCGAGGTGGAGACCCTGGCCGAAGTGGGCAGCATCCCGGTCATCAACGGCCTGACCGACTTCTGCCATCCCTGCCAGATTTTGGCCGACCTCATGACCATCCGGGAGATAAAGGGCCGGCTGGACGATTTGAAAATGTGCTTCATCGGCGACGGCAACAATATGATGAACTCCCTGATTGTAGGCTGCTTAAAGGTGGGCATGGCGGTATCCGTGGCCTGCCCCGAAGGGTATGACCCGGCGGCCGAGGTGCTGGAGTTCGCCGCCGGCTACGGTGATAAGTTCCAGCTCTACCGCACCCCGGCCGAGGCGGCCAGGGATGCCGACATCATGATTACCGACGTGTGGGCCTCCATGGGCCAGGAGAGCGAGCGGGAGGCCCGCAAAGCGGCCTTCGCCGGGTACCAGATCAACAAGGAGCTGATGGCCCTGGCCAGGGAGGACGCCATGGTGCTCCATTGCCTGCCCGCCCACAGGGGGGAGGAAATCGCCGCCGACGTCTTCGAGGAACACGCCGATGAGATTTTCGAAGAGGCTGAGAACCGTCTGCATGCCCAAAAGGCCGTACTGGTCACCCTTATGGGGGATAAAAAATAAGGAAAAACAAATCCGCCGTCCCGTACTGGAACGGCGGATTGCAGTCTATCGAAAAAACCACTGAAGACTATTTTAATCGCAGAAACCGGCGACATGCGCGTCGGGTCACGCACACGACAAATCCCGCTCCTGCGGGATTTGTAGGGGGAATGTTAGAAGGGGGGCATGCCCCTCTTCTACAGCTTGTCGACAAAGGCGACAAGCTGAAATCCGCCGTCCCGTACTGGAACGGCGGATTGTCGGTATAACCCCAGAATCAAAGGTAATCCTCTGCCTAATCGCCCAGGGCCCGGCGCACGGCCTCCAGATAACCGTAGCCGTTGCGGTCGTCGGGCTGGAGGTAGCTGGTCTCGGTCCATTCGTTCCAGCTGTTGAGGGTGATAAGCCGGGGCTGGCCGGGATGGGCGTCGGCATACCCCCGGGCCATGCGCGCAGCCTCTTCAATGGCGTCGGGGGTGTTGTTTTTTACCACTCCCGGCCGGAAATCCAAAAAGCGGGGATTGTTGTCCCACCCCACCGAGATGTGGGGGAAATAGGGGACGGGGGAGAGGCTGTCAATATACTCCCACTCCTTCTTAACATCCCCAAGGATTTCCCGGTAGTCCCGGTCGATGTCGGTAAAATGGACGAACTGGTAGTGGGTGATGCTGTCAAATCCCAGGGCGGTTATGATGTCCCAGGGGGACAAGGCCTTTTGGCCGTCCACGCCGCTGCTGTAGACGGCCTTGCTGGACCAGAGGATCATCTGTAAGTGCAGCCCGGGGAACCCCTTCCGTACCGCCTGTTCCCGGAACCAGTCCAGGGCCCGGCGGGCGTTTTCCAGCCCGCCCAGCCCCCGGATAAAATTGGGGGCGTCGTAGATGGCAAACACCGGGCAGCCGCCGATTTTGTAATAGGTGGGCTGGGAGAAATACCCTTCCAGCAGCCGGTGGGCGATGCGCCTGAATTCGGCAAAATCCACCGCCCCGTCCCAGACGTCGCAGTCCTGCCGGCCGGCCAGGCGGATATCCCAGGTGTAGTTGGCGTTGTGGTTGGCCCACATGAGGTAAAACCCCACCCGCTCCCGGTTGCCCGCCTGCAAATACCCCTTGTTCAGACACTGCTCCAAAAAGGGCCGGCGGTCGTACCAGTACCAGTCATAGATAAAGACGTTGACGCCGTGGTCCGCCGCCGCGTCAATCTGGGCCTGCATCACATAAGGGTCGGCCTCGTTGCCGTAGCCCCAAACCGGCTTGCGGGGCCAGGTATGCCCGGGGAACTTGGCCGCAGCCCGTTTTACCGTCTGCCATTCCCCCATACCCTCCGGCCAGAAAATCCGGCTCCTTGGCTCGTCGCCGGTGTAGGCCGGCCAGATATAGGCCGCCGCGTCATAGGAAGACATAAACACCCCTTCTTTCCATCTGTTTTCTCCAGTATATCCCATTCCCCATCCCCGCACAAGGAAAGAAATAAAAAATAGATTGACAAGGACAGTTTCTTGTGCTACCATAGTAGCAGACTAAAGCAGAGAGGAAATCTATATGCAGAAATACATCACCAAAACCCCTGATGGCACCAGGGATTTGCTGTTTGAGGAGTGCGAAATCCACAGCCAGGTCAAAAACCGGCTGTCGGATTTGTTCCGCCGGCGGGGGTATTACGAGGTTGTGACCCCGGCGCTGGAATACTATGATTTGTTCACCCAGCCGGGGGCGGCCTTCTCCCAGACCGAGATGGCCAAGCTGACCGAGCCGGGGGGACGGCTGCTGGTCCTCCGGCCGGACAGCACCATGCCCATCGCCCGGCTGGTGTCCACCCGGTTAAAGGAGGCCTCCCTGCCCATCCGGCTGCACTATTCCCAGAAGGTCTACCGGGTATCGCCGGGGCTCAAGGGCCGCAGCAACGAAATCACCCAGTCGGGTGTGGAGCTCATCGGGGCGGAGGGCCTTTTATACGACCTGGAGACCATTCTGACCGCAGCTAAGGCCCTGGAGGCCTGCGGTATGGAAGATTATAAAATCGAGATAGGCCACGCCGGCATCTTCGGGGCCCTAGCGGCCGGCCTGCCGGTGGACGCCGAAGGCCGGGAGGAAATCCGCCTGCTCATCGAATCCAAGAGCTACAGCGCCCTGGAGGATCTGCTGGAGGGCCTGCCGGAAAGCGGCGCGGCCGACGCCATCCGGATGCTGCCCAGATTGTTCGGCGGCCGGGAGGTGCTGGAGCAGGCGGCGGAAATCTTCGGCGGCAAGGCCGCCGAGGAGCTGGCCTATCTAAAGGAACTGCTGACCCGTCTGGAGCCGGTGCTGGGGGATAAAATCAATCTGGATTTGGGCCTTGTCCACCGGAACAATTACTATACCGGCGTGGTCTTCCGGGGCTACCTGCCCGGTTCGGGGGACACGGTGGTGTCGGGGGGCCGGTATGATAAGCTGTTCGACGCCTTCGGCAGCCACCGCCCGGCGGTGGGCTTCGCGGTGGACGACGACGCCATCGCCGACATCCTGCTGGCCGGCCGGCAGGCGCAGAAGGGCAGCCCCCGGAAAATCCTCTTTGCGGCGGCGGGGTACGAGATGAAGGCCCTGGCCCGGCTGGAGGAGCTGACGGCAGGCGGACAGGTCTGCGAGGTGCTGCCCCTGGCCGACAAACAGAAGGCCCTTTCCACCGCAAAGGAGCGGGGGGCCGAGGAAATCGAACTGATTGGCCAACTGACCGAAATTATCCGGCTGGTGTAACCGGCGGGGAAGGGATACGAGGAAACCATATGAGACCGATACGAATTGCGCTTACCAAAGGCCGCCTGGAAAAGGACGCGGTGGCCATCTTCGACCGGATGGGCCTGGATACCGAAAGCCTCAAGAACAAGGGCCGGCGCCTCATCCTGCCGGTGTCCGGCTATGAGGCGGTGCTGGCCAAGGCGGCCGACGTCATCACCTATATCGAGCACGGCGTCTGCGATATCGGGGTGGTGGGCAAGGATACCATCCTGGAATACCCCGGCAGCTACTATGAGCTGCTGGACTTAAAAATCGGCCGGTGCCGTTTTGCCCTGGCCGGTCCGGCGGGTAAGGATTTTTACGCCGGCTACGCCTCCAAGACCATCGCCACCAAATACCCGGCGGTGGCCCGCCGCTTTTTCGACGGCAAGGGCATGGACGTGAAAATCATCAAAATCGAGGGCTCGGTGGAACTGGCGCCCCTGCTGGGGCTGGCCGACGCCATTGTGGACATCGTGGAAACCGGCACGACCTTAAAGGAAAACGGGCTGGAGGTCATCGAAACGGTGGCCCCCATATCGGCCCGGGTAATCGTAAACATGGCCAGCCTCAAGCTGCGCAAGGCCGAAATCGAGGGCTTTGTGGGCTTAATGCAGGCGGCGCTGGACAAGGAATAGGAAAGGGGAGAAAACCCATGCTGCAAATTACCACAGCCGACGGCAGGGCCGAAAAGGCCCTGATGGCCCAGCTGAAAGCCCGCAGCGGCGAGGTGGACCGGCAGGTGACCGCCGCCGTGGAACAGATTCTCGCCGACGTTAAGCGGGACGGGGACGCCGCCGTGCGAAGCTATACCGAGAAATTCGACGGCAAGGCGCCCGAAAAGACCCAGCTGAGCCGGGCGGACATGGAGGCGGGGATGCAGAGCTGCGACCCGGCATTTTTGGCGGCCCTGGAGCAGGCAGCGGACAACATCCGGGCCTTCCATGAAAAGCAGAAGCAGCAGAGCTGGCTGGATCCCCAGAAAAACGGGGTCATCCTGGGCCAGCGGGTGCGAGGGCTCCACCGGGTGGGGATTTACGTCCCCGGCGGCACGGCGGCCTACCCCTCGTCGGTGCTCATGAACGCCATCCCGGCCAAAATCGCCGGGGTGGGGGAGATCGTCATGGTCACGCCGCCTTTAAAGGACGGCGGCGCCAACCCGGATATCCTGGCCGCAGCCTACATCGCCGGGGTGGACCGGATTTTCCTCATGGGCGGGGCCCAGGCCGTGGCGGCCCTGGCCTACGGCACCGAAACCGTCCCCCGGGTGGACAAAATCGTAGGCCCCGGCAACATCTTCGTGGCCACCGCCAAGCGGCTGGTCTACGGGCAGGTGGATATCGACATGGTGGCCGGCCCCAGTGAAATCCTCATTGTGGCCGACGAGACGGCCAATCCCGTCTTCCTGGCCGCCGACCTCATGTCCCAGGCCGAGCACGATAAGCTGGCCTCGGCCATCCTGGTGTCCACCGACCGGCAGGTAGCCGAGGAGACGGTAAAAGAGGTGGAGCGGCAGCTGGCTGGCCTTTCCCGGGCGGACATCATCCGGGCGTCCTTAGAGACCTACGGCGCGGTCATCCTCTGCGACGGCATGGACAGGGCCATGGAGATCGCCAACGAGCTTGCGCCGGAGCATCTGGAAATCTGCTGCAAAAACCCGCTGGAATACATCGGCCGGGCGGACAACGCCGGTTCGGTCTTTTTGGGCCACTATTCCCCCGAACCCTTGGGGGACTACTTTGCCGGCCCCAACCACGTGCTGCCCACCAGCGGCACGTCCCGGTTCTATTCCCCCCTGTCGGTGGACAGCTTTATTAAAAAGGTCAGCTTTATCCACTATACAAAAGAAGCCCTGCAAGCCTGCGGGGAGCCCATTATGACCCTGGCCGAAGCAGAGGGCCTTACCGCCCACGCTAATTCCATCAAGGTGCGCATGCCGGAGAAGGAAAGCTAAGGTACAGAAAAAGGAGCGGACAGCATGTCCTATACACTAAACAAAAAGCTGCAGGGCCTTACGCCCTATGACCCCGGCGCGGGGGACTATCCCGTCCGGCTGGACGCCAACGAATCCTTCCTGACGCCGCCGGATTGGCTGCGGGCGAAAATCGACGCCGCCCTGGCCGCAGTGCCCTACAACCGGTATCCCGACCCCAAGGCCGCCGCCCTCTGCAAGGCCTTCGGGGATTATTACGGCATCGACCCGGCCTATGTGACGGCGGGCAACGGATTGGATGAGGTGCTGTTTATCCTGGCCGCCTGCTTTACCCAGGCGGGGGACACCCTGGTGACCGTCCAGCCCGACTTTTCCATGTACCGTTTTTACGGGCACCTGGGGGAGTGCCGGCAGGCGGTGTACGATAAAGGGGAGGGGAATGCCATCGACCCGGAGGCCCTTGTGGCCTTCTGCCGGGAACAGAAGGCGGATATGCTGCTTTTCTCCAACCCCTGCAACCCCACCTCCCTGGTGCTGGAGCGGGAGGCCGTGCGGAAAATCATCCGGGAGGCCGGCTGCCTGGTGGTGCTGGACGAGGCCTATATGGACTTTTCCGACCAGACCCTCATCCGGGAGGCGGCGGACTACGACAATCTGATTCTGCTGCGCACCTGCTCCAAGATGCTGGGGCTGGCCGGCCTGCGCCTGGGCTTTTTCGTGGCCAACGCCACCTTGACGGCGGCTTTCCGGGCCTGCAAATCCCCTTATAATGTCAACGCCCTGTCCCAGGCGGCGGGGGAGACAGTGCTGAAGGAAAAGGCTTATCTGGACGACTGCCGCCGGAAGGTCTGCGCCTCCCGGGACGCTTTGTACAAAGGGCTGCAGCCCTTGTGCCAGGCCCGGGGCTGGCGGATGGACAAACCGGAAACCAATTTCGTATACCTGCGGCCGGACGATGCGGCGGGCCTTTACGAAGGCCTGAAGGCCGCCGGCATCCTGGTGCGGCATATGGGGGACTGGCTGCGCATCACCGCCGGCACAGAAAAGGAGAACGCCCAGCTGCTGGAGGCCTTAGCGGCCCTGTAAGGCCATTTTCCGGTTGCGCTTTGGCGCCGGGAGAGATACAATAGAAAAGAAACAGCCGGCAGACCCGGCAAAAAAGGAGGATGACAGTATGGCAGCGGCGCGCAAGGCAGACCTTCGCCGGACGACCCGGGAAACGGATATCCAGGTATCCCTCTGTCTGGATGGCGGCGAGGTGGAAATCTCCACCGGCATCGGTTTTTTTGACCATATGCTGGAGGCCCTGGCCGTCCACGGCGGCTTGGGGCTGAAGGTTTCGGCCCGGGGGGATTTGCAGGTGGACTGCCACCATACCATAGAGGATACAGGCATCCTGCTGGGCAAGGCTCTGGCGGAGGCCGTGGGCGACCGCGCGGGCATCGCCCGGTACGGCTCCTTTTTTATCCCCATGGACGAGGCCCTGGCCGCCTGTCATCTGGACATCAGCGGCCGGCCCTACCTGGTTTTCGAGGGCGGCTTTCCCGAGGAGCGGGTGGGCGGCTTTGACACCTGCATGACCGAGGAATTTATGCGGGCTTTCTGTGTAAACGGCGGCATGACCCTGCACATCCGCTGCCTGTATGGGAAAAACTCCCATCACATGATCGAGGCCATGTTCAAGGCCCTGGCCCACGCCCTGCGGATTGCCCTGGCCCCCACGGCGGGCGGCGCGCTGTCCACCAAGGGCGTGCTGTAGCGAATCCTACATAAGGAGAATCCTATGATTATTTTACCTGCAATCGACATCTGCGGCGGCCAGTGCGTCCGGCTGCTGCGGGGGGACTTCGGCACGGCCGAGAAGGTGGCCGAGGACCCGCTGGAAACGGCCCTTTCCTTCCGGGCCGCCGGGGCGGATTGGCTGCACATGGTGGATTTGGACGGCGCCAAGGCCGGCCGGCCGGTGAACACGGCCATCTTCACCCAAGCGGCGGAAAAATCCGGCCTGAAGGTGGAGGTGGGGGGCGGCATCCGCTCTATGGAAACGGTGGAAGCCTACCTAGCCGCCGGGGTCAGCCGGGTGATACTGGGCTCGGCCGCCCTGTCCAACCCGGCTTTGGTAGCCGAAGCGGCCGGCCGGTACGGCGACCGCATCGCCGTGGGTATCGACGCGAAGAACCGCATGGTGTCGGCCGACGGCTGGCTCAACGATTCCCAGGTGGACTTTATCGAGCTGGCCAAGCGGGTAGAGCAGATGGGCGTGGGTTGTATTATTTTTACGGATATTTCCAAGGACGGCACCCTGACCGGCCCCAACTTAGAGCAGCTGGAAGAACTGTGCCGGGCGGTGGGCTGCCGGGTCATAGCCAGCGGCGGCATCTCGGATATACGGGACATCCGGGCCCTGCGGCAGCTGGATGTATACGGGGCCATCTGCGGCAAGTCCCTCTACAGCGGCCGGCTGGATTTGGCCGAAGCCATCAAGGAGGCAGAATGAGCAAAATGGATTTGGATATTTATTTTAAAAAGGGGGAGCTTATCCCCGCCATTGTCCAGCAGACCGGGACGGGAGAGGTGCTGATGCTGGCCTATATGAACCGGGAGTCCCTGCAAAAGACCCTGGAGACCGGCTACACCTGGTTCTACAGCCGTTCGCGCCAGAAGCTCTGGAACAAGGGGGAGACCTCCGGCCACAAGCAGAAGGTGCTTTCGGTGACGGCCGACTGCGATTACGACACCCTGCTTATCGAGGTGGAGCAGACCGGACCGGCCTGCCACACAGGCAGCCACAGCTGCTTTTTTAATCCGGTGGGATAGAGAATCAAAAGGAGACAAGAGACATGAACGATGCATTGAAGGCTTTATATGAAACCGTGGTCTCCCGCAAGGAAACCCGGGAGGAAGGTTCCTACACCTGCTATCTGTTCGACAAAGGGCTGGATAAAATCCTGAAAAAGTGCGGGGAGGAGTGTGCCGAGACCATCATCGCCGCCAAAAACGGCAGCAGGGAGGAGCTGGTCTGCGAAACCGCCGACCTGCTTTATCACTTGATGGTGCTGCTGGTGGAGCAGGGGGTATCCCTGGAAGAGGTGGAGGCCGAGCTTGTAAGGCGCAGCGCCAAGACGGGGAATTTAAAGCAGTTCCATCAGGTGGATAAAAACTCGTGATAGGCTACGAGGAATATTTTAGACCCTTTCCCACCTTCCAGTCGGCCCGCCTCATCCTGCGGGCCTTAAAAATGTCGGACGCCGCCGATTTGTACGACTGCTGCCGCAACCCGGAGGTGAGCCGGTATTCCGAGTGGTATCCCCACCCGGATATCCATCACACCAAGGCCTACATCTCCTGGATGCTGGGGGAATACCGCCGGCGGGAGGGGACGACCTTTGCCATCAGCCTGGCGGGAACCGGCCGGGTCATCGGCACCTGCAGCTATATCGGCCTGGATTTGGAGCACAGGACGGCCGAACTGGGCTACTGTCTCCACCGGGATTTCTGGGGAGCGGGCTATGGCAGCGAGGCGGCCTATATCCTCTTGGACAACGGTTTTAGGCGTATGGGCCTGCACCGGATGGAGGCTAAAGTCATGCCGGAAAACACCCGCTCGGAGAAATTGCTGCGGCGTCTGGGAATGGAGCGGGAGGGCCTGTTAAAAAAGGCCATCTACTGCAAGGGCGCTGACCATGATTTAGTCCTTTACGCCATGACCGACGACAGGTTTTACCAGCTGTTCGGCGGCGCTGGGCCGGCCTGAGGGCCAGTTTTGTCCCGGCCCCAACAGCCTGCCGGGTAAGCGGCCGCCGAAGGGCGGCCTCAGACTGTCGAAAAACCCAATGGAAGCTTTTGGAATCGCAGAAACCGGCGACATGTGCGTCGGGTCACGCATACGACAAATCCCGCTCCTGCGGGATTTGTAGGGGGATGTTAGAAGGGGGGCTTGCCCCTCTTCTACAGCTTGTCGACTTTGTCGACAAGCTGACGGCCGCCGAAAGGCGGCCTTCTTTCTGCCCGGCCGGTTTGACAAAGGCAGGCAGGGCGGGTATAATAATCCGGAAAGCCTGTGTAAAGGGCAAATTTGCGCCGGGAGGATCATCCTATGACCCAAGCAAAACCCCAAGAGACCGTGTCCACCCTGTCCCTGGGTGTGATTGCATATAATGAGGAAGGCTGCCTTGCGGATATCCTGGGGGATATTTCGGCCCAGGACTACCCTCATGAAAAAATGGAAATCCTTTTGGCGGACAGCGGATCCACCGACCGCACGAAGGAGATCATGCTGCGGTTCCAGCAGGAGAATGCGGCCGGTTTTCACCGGATCGTGGTGCTGGACAATCCGAAGAAGGTCCAGCCGGCGGGCTGGAACGTCATCCTGTCCAACGCGGGGGGAGAGGTCGTTTTCCGTATCGACGCCCACGCCTCCATACCGCCGGATTTCGTGCGCAAAAATATGGAGCGGCTCAACCGGGGGGAGATGGTCAGCGGCGGCCCCCGGCCCAATATCGCCGAGCAGGACACCCCCTTCCGCCGGACCCTGCTTATGGCCGAGGCCTCCATGTTTGGCAGCAGCGTGGCCTCCTACCGCCGGCAGACCGGGGCGCGGTATGTGAACAGCATGTTCCACGGCGCCTACCGCCGGGAGGTTTTCGAGACGGTGGGCGGCTTTAACGAACACCTCTGGCGCACCGAGGACAACGAGATGCACTACCGGATCCGGCAGGCGGGCTACCGGCTCTGCTACGACCCGGAAATCCATTCCTACCAGCACACCCGCAGCAGCCTCGGCAAAATGCTCAAGCAGAAATTCGGCAACGGCAAATGGATAGGGCTCACCCTGCCGGTCTGTCCCGGCTGCCTGTCCCTGTTCCACTTTGTGCCCTTTGCCTTTATCCTGGCCATTGCGGCCACCACCGTATTGGCCCTTTTGGGTTTTCCCCTGCTCTGCTGGCTGATGTGGGGCGCCTACGCCCTGCTGGCCCTGGTGATGGCGGGGAAGGCCATTGTGGAGTCCCGTCGGTTCCATGTCAGCAACCTGCTGCTGCCCTTCCTGTTCCTGCTTCTGCATGTATCCTACGGCATCGGCACGCTGGCGGGCTTCTGCTGCCTGCCCGGGTGGCTGAAAAAGACCGGCCGTGCCCATTGTCCGGAAATTGAGGAAGTGAAGGCCGCCATGCGCGCCCGTCACGGTAAATTTTAGGAGGCGTATGTATGGCGGAACTATCCAGAGAAGAACTGCGGGCCCTGCAGAAAAAGAGCCTGGAAATGGCGGTGTACTTCCGGGACTTCTGCAAGGAAAACGGCCTGCTGGCCTATTTTTGCGGCGGCTGCTGCATCGGCGCGCTGCGGCATAAGGGCTTCATCCCCTGGGACGACGACGCGGATTTCTTTATGCCCCGGGAGGACTACGAGCGCATGCTGCGGCTGTGGCCGGAAAAGGCGGATAAACGGTATGTCTTGGTAAACGCGGGGCCGGCGGGCACCGACCGGAACCTCTTCGCCACCATCCGGGACAGCGAAACCACGGTTATCAAACCCTACCAGCAGGACTTGGACATCTGCCACGGCCTGGCCATGGATATCCTGCCCCTGGACGGGTATCCGGACAAGGCCTTTCAGCGGAAAAAGCAGGTTTTCTGGGCGCTTATCTATTCTCTTTTCCGGGCCCAGACCGTCCCCGAGAAGCACGGCGGGCTTATGGCCGCCGGCAGCCGGGTGCTGCTGGGTGTGGTGCGTTCCAAAAAGCTGCGGTATAAAATCTGGCGGATGGCCGAGCGGCACATGACGAGGTACAAAATCGCCGACTGCGCCAATATCACCGAACTTTGCTCCGGCCCGGGGTATATGCGGAACAAATACCCCAAGGAGATATTCGCCTCGGCGGTGTACAGGGAGTTTGAGGGGGAGCAGATGCCCCTGCCGGCAGGCTGCGACCAGTACCTGCGGATTGTATTCGGGGACTATATGCAGCTTCCCCCGCCGGAAAAGCAGGTGGCCCACCACGACGCGGTGTTCTGCGATTTGGAGCACAGCTATACCCGGTATAAGGGGCAGTATTACTGTATAGAAAAGAAATAGGCCAATGGCCGGGGAGAATGCGGCGGGACGGCGGGGCAGGGGTGCCAGCCATCCCGCCCTTTTGCATACCCGGCGGGTTTCGTATGATTTCGCCCCCGGCGGCATAGTATAATCTTTGGGTACGCCAAACGCCCGCAAGGGCCTGACGCAGTAGGGAAGGAGACGGGACAATGCCTGCGACAATCACCCATTTTCTCTTTGCCAAGAGGGTGGAGGAGGCGCTTTTGAAACGGGGAATCCAGTATATCCCCTCCACGCTGTACTGGGGCGCCCAGGGCCCGGATTTTTTCTTTTACCACCGGGCCCTGCCCCACCAGATGGGAAAGAGCCTGCGGCGCATCGGCTCCCGGATGCACCGGTCGGACGCGGCCGAAACCTTCGGCCATATGGCGGCCTTCCTGCGCCGCTGTCCGGAAGAGGACGGCCTGCGGGCCCTGTCCTACGCCTACGGCTTCCTCTGCCATCTGACGCTGGATTCGGCGGCCCACCCCTATGTCTACTGGTTCCAGGAGGAGTTGGCCAGGGAAACCGGCGGCCGCCCGGCCTTTATGCATCATAAAATCGAACATAACCTGGATACCATCATGCTGCGGCGGGAATGGGATATGCCTCCCTCCCGTTTTCCCATAGCCGAGGCCATGCCCGATGACCCGCCGGCGCTGGAGGCGGCTGCGCGGATGCTGCGGTATGTCATCGCCCGCATGTACCCCGACCAGAGCACATCGGTGATAAAGCTGACGGAGGCCTTCCGGGACTGCCGCCTGTCGGCCGGCCTGCTGGTGGATAAAAAGGGGCGCAAGCGCCGGGCGCTGTTGGGAATAGAGGCCAAGCTGCCGGCCCGGGTCAGCCTGTCCAGCTTCATCTGCCCGGATACGCCCGACGCCGACTGGGACTATGCCAACCAGTCCCACCGCCCCTGGATCGACCAGGGAAAGGGGAAGGGCGCCGTCCACAATGAGGATTTTTTCACCCTGTTCGACCAAAATATCCAAACCGCCGCCGAACTCTGCGCCGCCTATCATCGCTGTGTGACCGAGGGGGAGCCCACAGATTTTTTGTCGGCCTACGATTTTCACAACGGCGGCGCGTAAAAGCCGCAGGAAAAGAGCCGTCTCCAGCCGGAGGCGGCTCTTTTACGCGCCGACCGGAAGCGGCCGCACGGAAAGGCCGCCCTCCGCCAGCGATATGTACGCCCTCCGCCAGCGATAACGGTTGTATTTTTTACCATCGGCGTGTATAATACTTAAAATAGGTATTTGATTCCCATCATTAGGAGGAGCCATATATGCTGCGCATGATTCTTTCCGGCGGCGCCAGTATCCCGGCGATCATCGGTTATATCCTGTCCACCGCCCTTGTTATCTTCCTGACCCTGCCGGTTCACGAATACGCCCACGCCCGCACGGCGGTCAAGCTGGGGGACCCCACGCCCAGGTATTCGGGCCGGCTTACTTTGAACCCCTTTGCCCATATCGACTATATGGGTTCCCTGCTCATCCTTCTCATCGGCTTCGGCTGGGCCAAGCCGGTGCCGGTTAACGCCCGGAACTTCCGCAACCCCAAGGGCGGCATGGCCATCACAGCCCTGGCCGGCCCCCTGTCCAACCTGGTGGTGGCCTTTATCAGCCTGCTGCTGCTCCATCTGGTGGCCTTTATCTGGCCCGCCTATGTTTTAAACTTTTTCGGCCGTCTGGTGCTGTATCTGCTGTCCTATCTCGCCTCCATCAATATCAGCCTGGCCGTCTTCAACCTGATCCCCATTCCGCCCCTGGACGGTTCCCGGATTCTCACGGCCGTTCTGCCCGACCGGATTTATTATAAAATCATGCAGTACGAGCAGATCATCATGATCGTCCTGTTTGTGGTGCTGTTTTTAGGCTTCTTAAACGGCCCCCTGTCCCTGCTGACCAATGCGGTCTGGAACGGCCTGGATGCCGTGGCCTCCCTGCCCTTTGACCTGCTCGGCAGGCTGTTTTCCGGCTCCCGGGGCCTCGCGGTATAAGGGGCGGAAAAAATGGATAAACTATCCTACAGGCTGGAGGGATTTGAAGGTCCCCTGGACCTGCTTTTGCAGCTGATAGCCAAGCATAAATTCAATATCTACGACGTGCCCTTAGCCGCCCTCTGCGACCAGTACGTGGCTCAGATCGAGGCCATGCAGGCCCTGGATTTGGACGTGGCCAGCGAATTTCTGGAGATGGCCGCCCGGCTGGTGTACTTAAAAACGGTCAGCCTGCTGCCCCGGCACGAGGAGGCCGAGGAACTCAAGCAGGAGCTGACCGGAGAGCTGTTGGAGTATAAAGCCTGCCAGGCCATAGCCAGGCAACTTGGGGGCATGACCGAAGGCTTCGGCCGTTTTGTCCGCCCCCCCGAGCCGGTGGAGCCGGATAAGACCTTTACCGGCCGCGTATCCCCGGACAAGCTGCTGACCGGGTACCTTAACGCCGTAGGCCGGGGCCAGCGGCATCTGCCGCCCCCCACCACCGTTTTTTCCAAAATTGTGGCCAAGAAAATCGTTTCGGTGTCCTCCCGCATCGTCTATGTGCTGCGGCAGGTTTTCCGGGGCGGGAAAAGGAAGTTTTCCGCCCTGTTTTCGGGCTCCAAAAGCCGTTCGGAGGCAGTGGCTACCTTCCTGGCCGTGCTGGAGCTTATCAAGGCCCGCCGGATTCGGGTGGAGGGCGACGGACAGGACGCCCAGGTGCAAATGATACGGGAGGAAAAGGGACATGAAGTTTAACGAACGCCTGGCGGCCTGCGAGGCGGTGGTTTTCGCCAGCGGGGAACCCATACATATCGATAGAATCAGTGAGGCGCTGGATTTGGGGAAAGCGGACGTGGAAAAGCTCCTCAGCGCCCTGCAGGATCGATATGACGGGCAGGAAAGCGGTATCCAGCTGGTAAAGCTGGACGACTGCTGGCAGTTCTGTACCCGGGCCTCTGCAGCGGAATATGTGAAGAAGGCCTTTGAAATCAAGCGAAACGCCCCCCTGTCCCAGGCGGCCCTGGAGGTGCTGGCAGTCATCGCCTACAACCAGCCCGTCACCCGGGCCTTTGTGGAGCAGGTGCGGGGGGTGGACTGCTCGGGAGTGGTGGGCACCCTCTGCGAAAAGGGACTGATTGAGGAAAAGGGGCGGCTGGAACTGCCCGGCCGGCCCCTGCTGTACGGCACCACGCCGATTTTCCTGCGCAGCTTCGGCTTGTCCTCCTTAGCCGAGCTGCCCCCTCTGCCCGAAAAGGAGGCGGCCGAAAGCGACGGTCCGGCAGCCGAAAACCCGGAGGTGTCCCCGGACGGGGAAGACCCCGCCGAAAGAGAGGAATAATCCATTGGCCCGGAGAGAACACCGGGCCGGGAAGGAGGGCGCGCCTTGCAGGCTTTGCTGATTGTGCTGGCGGTTATCCTGCTGCTGCTCATCCTGCTGTCCTTACCCGTGACGCTGGATGTGCGGCTGGAGGATTCCTGCCGCCTGACACTGCGCTGGCTCTTCCTCCGCTTTTCCCTTTATCCCCGGCCGGAAAAAGAAAGAAAGAAGGCGGGACCGGAGAAAAAGGAAAAGGGCAAAAAGCCGGCCGAAAAGAAGCCGGCCGTCTCCAACCCCCTCCGGCAGATTGCGGAGGAACAGGGGTTCCCCGCAGCGGTGGAGGAGGCCTGCCGGCTGATACAGCTTTTGGCTTCCCGCTTCCGCCGGCTGCTTACCCATGTGCGGGCCGACCCCTTCCGGCTGGAAATATCCGTAGGCGGCGAGGACGCGGCCGAAACGGCCATAGCCTACGGGGGGGTCTGCGCTGCGGTGTATCCGGCTCTGGGCGTCCTTTGGCAGCTCATCCGCTTCGGGCGCTTTACAGCCGACATCTCCCCGGACTTTTCCGGCGGAAAAAGCCGGGTGCGCCTGCGGGCCGCATTCCGGCTGTCCCCCCTGACGGCCCTTTGCTTCTTAGTGGGATTTATTCTGGATGTCATCAAATGGAAGGCCGGGCAGCCGGCCCCTGCGACGGTTAAGGAAGGTGTACAAAAATGATGGAAAACGAAAACAACATCCAGGGGATCATGAACGTGACCCTGGAAAAGCTGCGCACCATGGTTGACGCCGATACTATCATCGGCGAGCCCATCCTGGCGGGCGGGGTGACCCTGATTCCGGTTTCCAAGGTCTCCTTTGGCCTGGCCACCGGCGGCACAGACCTGCCCAATAAGAACGCCCAAAAGCTCTTTGGAGGCGGGGGCGGCGCCGGGGTGTCCATTACCCCCATGGCCTTTTTAGCCGTGCGGGAAGGGGAGGTCCAGCTGCTCCAGATTTCCAAGGAGGCCACGGCGGCGGACAAGGCCGTGGCGCTGGTACCCGAACTGTTTGACAAAATCACCGCCCTGTTCCAAAAGGGCAAGGAAAAGAAAAGGCCGGCCGGCCCCCAGGACGAACCGGAGACCGACCCCAGCCTGTATTAAATCCCGGCACAATTTTACCAGACGGTGAGGCCGATAAGGCGCCGCAGCCAGTAGAGCACCTCTTCCTGCTGGGCGGCCGGGTCGGCCGGTTGGGGGGATACCTGGCCGGCGGCCAGGATGTCGGCCGCAGCCACCGTCTGCCCGTCCAGCAGATACTCAATGCGTCCCACCACCTGCCCGGCCTCCACAGGAGAATAGAGGAAGCCGGGCAGATAGATTTTCCGCTCCAGCCTTTCCGATTCCCCATTAAAGAGGGAAAGCTGTTGTGGCAGCACCTGCAGACGGACCCGGTCGGCGTCCCCGCCGGCTACGGGCAGGCTGTCCTCCGGCAGGGAAATATCCAAATCCACCGTCTCCAGCAGGGAAAAACCGTAGTCCAAAAGGGCGGTGTGGTCGTTCCAGTCGTCCGGCGCGGACAGGGTGACGGCGATGAGCCGGGCCCCGTCACGCTCGGCGCAGGATACGAGGCAGCGCCCGGATTTTTTGGTAAAGCCGGTTTTAACGCCCAAGCAGCCCTCATATCGGTTCAGCAGCTTGTTGTGGTTGGAAAGGGTGCGCTTATAGGGCGGGTTGCCGTAGCAGAGGGTGGCGGTTTTGCTGGATGCTGCCGCCGCAAAGTCGGGATTTTCCATGGCGTAGGCGGCCAGCCGGGCCAGGTCGTAGGCGGTGGTGTAGTGGTCCGGGTCGTCCAGCCCCGAGGGGGTTACAAAGTGGGTGGAAGTAAGCCCCAGTTCGGCCGCCTTCTGGTTCATCAGGTCGGCGAAGCCGGTGAGGCTCCCGCCTATGGCGATGGCCGCCGTGTTGGCGGCGTCGTTGCCCGAGGCCAGCAGCATGCCATATAAAAGGTCGTGGTAGGACACCGTGTCCCCGGCCTGCAGTCCCATGGAGGAGCCCTCTACCGTCACCATTTCCCGGGTGGTCACCAGGGTGTCCTCCAGATTGCCCCGCTCGGCCACCAGCAGGGCGGTCATGATTTTGGTGGTGCTGGCCATAGGCATGCGGGCGTAGGCGTTTTTCTCCATGAGGATATCCCCCGTATCCGCCTTGATAAGGATGGCGGAGGCGGCCGATACGCCGGGGGCTGCCGCAGCTTCTTCTTGGGCGGCGGCCGGAATCGCAAAGGCTACAAGTCCCGCCGCAAGCAGGACGGCCAGCCGGCGGCTTATTTTTTTGACGGCTTGCATAGCATCACCTGTTTTCCGGATCTCTCTACCCTTTCAATCTATTCGGACAAAGGACGGGGTATGACCGGCTGTGGCAATTTGCGCGGAATACATAATAAGGATGGCGTTCCATGAAAGACAATCGGATTCGACTGCAGAAATATTTATCCCAGTGCGGGGTGGCCTCCCGGCGGGGGGCGGAGGAGATGATCGCCGCCGGCCGGGTGCGGGTCAACGGCCGGCCGGCCTCCCTGGGGGACAAGGTGGACCCCAAGCGGGACAAGGTGACGGTAGGCGGCCGCCGGGTGGTGGCCGAGACGGATAAAATGTACATTATGCTGCACAAGCCCCGGGGATACGTCACCACCATGCATGACGAGCAGGGCCGCAAATGCGTGGCCGACCTGGTGTCCGACGCCGGCCGGCGGCTGCTGCCGGTGGGGCGGCTGGACAAGGATTCGGAGGGACTGCTCTTCATGAGCAACGACGGGGAGTTTATCAACCTGCTGACCCACCCCTCCCGGCACGTCTCCAAGGTCTACCGGGTCACCGTCCGGGGCCGGGCCGATGAGGAACAGCTGGCCCGGATGGCCGCCGGCATAGAGCTGGACGGCCGGAAGACCCGCCCCTGCGAAATCGAGACAGTGACCGAAGGGGAGGACCGGACCGTCCTGCGGTTTGTGCTCTTTGAAGGGCGCAACCGGCAAATCCGCCGCATGTGCGAGGCGGTGGGGCTGTGGGTCATCCGCTTAAAGCGCATAGAGGTGGCCGGCGTCAAGCTGGGCATGCTGCCGGTGGGCAAGTGGCGGGAACTGAACGAAAAAGAGCTGAAGCGGCTGATGAACGTGTCGGTGCTCAAGCAGAAGGAGGAAGAAGCATGATTACGGTATTGCCGGTGGAAAATCCGGAGCGCCTGGCCGCCTTGTATGAGGCCGCCGGCCTGGTCCAGCCTGCCGACGGCGGCGGGGTGGAGGCAAAGGACGGGGAAGAATCCCTGGGCTACTGCCTGTATCGATTCAATGAAGAGGCCATGACGGTCCTGGCCCTGGAGCCGGCGTCCGACCGGCTCATGGCCGACGGCGTCCTCCGCTCGGCCCTGCACGTGGCCGTAACCCGGGGCATTCCGGCCGCCTATTATGGGGATACCGCGCCGGTGCAGCTGTTCCGGTCTTTGGGATTTATTAAAAATGACGAGAATCGGGAACTGGACATCGGAAAATTGTTCTCATCCTGTAAAAATTGCGAAGCAGGCCGGTAAATCCCTTGTTATTTTTATGACAATAAGCTATACTATAAAATGGTTTTATTTGTAAGAATCAGGGAAAAGCGATGGGCGTAAGCCCGCTTTTCCATAGGAAAAATATCCAATCAGGATGGGGGAAGGATTAGAATGGGCGTTGCAAAGGGCCTGGAAAGGCTGGCGGCCGAAAAGGGAGCGCTGGGGGACAGCGCCGCCCGGAAACGGCTGCTGGCTCTGTTTGATGAAGGCAGCTTTACCGAATTGGACAGATTCGCCAAAAACGGGGATAAGCCCTGCGAGGTTATCACGGCGTACGGCAGCATCGCCGGCGCGCCGGCCTATGCGTTTTCGCAGGATGTAAGCGTATCCTCCGGCGCCATGGGCCGGGTACAGGCGCAGAAAATCGCCCGGGTGTACGACCTGGCGGCCGAGAACGGCCTGCCGGTGGTGGGCATTTATGATTCCAACGGCGCCCACCTGGACGAGGGGGCGGACGCCCTGGCGGCCTACGGCGACCTTATTGGCAAGTCCAACCGGCTGTCGGGGGTAGTGCCCCAGATTTCGGTGGTGCTGGGCGCCTGCATCGGTTCGTTGGCCCTGCTGGCCAGCCTGGCGGACGTGACCGTCATGGCCGAAGGGGCGGAATTTTACTGCGTATCCCCGGCTATAGCCGGGGACAAGTCGGGCCGGGTGGGTACGGCCGATACCGCCGCGAAAAACGGCGCGGCCCATCTGGTGGCGGCGGATGAAGAGGCCGCGCTGGAATATGTAAAGACCCTTTTGAGCCTGCTGCCGGGGAACAACCTGTCGGTGGCCCCCCTGGCGGATTATACGCCGGCGGCGGGGGACGCGGCGGCCCTGCGGGCGGGAGACAGCCCGGTAAAGGTGCTGGAGGCTGTGGCGGATGCAGGCAGCATCCTGGAGCTTTCGGCCGCCTTCGGCCCCTGCGCCCATACCTATCTCTGCCGCATCGGCGGCAGCCCGGCGGGTGTGGTTGCCAACGATGGGGAGAAGGAAGGCCGCATGTGTGCCGACGCCTGTGTGAAAATCGCCCGGTTTGTCCGGATGTGCGACGCCTATTCCATCCCGGTGGTGACCTTTGTGGATACGGCCGGCTTTGTGGCGAATAAGGAAACCGAGCTGTCGGGCAGCGTCAAGGAAGCGGCCCTTCTGACCCACGCCTACGCCGAGGCCACAACCCAGAAGATAGCGGTTATCACCGGCAAGGCCTATGGCCCGGCCTATATTGCCCTGGCCGGCCGCGCCTCGGGAGCCGATGTGGTATACGCCTGGCCCGACGCCGTCATATCGGCGCTGGAGCCTCTGACCGCCGTTTCGGTGCTGTACAAGGACCGGATTCAGGCGGGAGAGAAGCGGGAAGACCTGGCGGCGGCCTATGTGCAGCAGGCGGCTTCCGCCTTTGACGCGGCGGCGCTGGGATATGTGGACGATGTCATTGAGCCGGCAGAGACCTTCCAGCGCATTGCAACGGCGCTGGATATGCTGTCGGGCAAGCGGGTGACGACCTTAAGCAAAAAGCATTCCAATATGCCGCTGTAGTATAGAAGCGCCGAGCCGGGCTGCCCCGGAAAATGACCGTCGCGCAGGAAACGACGAAGCGGCGGCATCGCCGCGCAGGCGTTTTCGAAGCGGAGGGAACTTTTCCGGGAACAGCAGACCGGAACGAGGCGTGCCCGAAGCGCCGACGGCCACGCCCGGAATAATCCACGGAGCGGAGAGGGATTCTTCCGGAGCAGCGGGGCCCAGGGAGGCGTGACAAATCCGAAGCGCCGAGCCGGGCTGCCCCGGAAAATGACCGTTCGACGGGCATATCGGCCGGTATCTATAAAAAGGAATCTATCTTACGCCGCAGGCCGGAAAAGCCCGCCGCGTGTTTACAGGAGGTAACGGGAAATGAAACAGTTGAGAGTAACCGTAAACGGCAAGACATACGACGTGCAGGTGGAGGAAGTCGGCGCCGCCGCTTCCGCGCCTGCTGCAGCAGCCCCTGCTGCGCCCGCACCGGCCCCCGCGCCTGCTGCTGCCCCCGCGGCGGCCGGCGAAGGCGAGACCATAGCGGCCCCCATGCCGGGGACGGTCATGTCGGTCAACGTAACGGCCGGGCAGGATGTGAAAAAGGGCGACGTGCTGGTCATCCTGGAAGCCATGAAGATGGAGAATGAAATCATGGCGCCCCACGACGGCAAGGTGACCGCCGTCATGGTGCAGAAGGGCGAGTCTGTGGAGTCCGGCAAAGCCATGCTGACGCTGAAATAGGGCCCTCCCGCCCGGGAAAACAGCCGGAGAACAGGACCGGCAAATCGGCGGAAACGCCGCGTATCATGGAGGAAAGAGGTGCAGCCATATGGCGCGCATTGGAATTACCGAAACGGTGCTGCGGGATGCCCATCAATCCCTGATTGCCACCCGCATGCCCATAGAAGATATGCTTCCCATGCTGGAGCAGCTGGACAACATCGGCTTCCACTCTCTGGAATGCTGGGGCGGTGCAACCTTTGACGCCTGTCTCCGCTTTCTGGACGAAGACCCCTGGGATCGTCTGCGGACCATCCGGAAAAAGTGTCCCAAAACCAAGCTGCAGATGCTTTTCCGCGGCCAGAATATGCTGGGCTACCGGCACTACGCCGACGACGTGGTGGAGTATTTCGTGCAGAAGTCGGTTGCCAACGGCATCGACATTCTCCGCATTTTCGACGCGCTGAACGATATTCGGAACCTGGAGACAGCCATCAAGGCCTGCAAGAAGGAAGGGGCCCATATGCAGGCCGCCATTTCCTATACCACCGGCCCGGTCTTTGACCTGGAGTACTACGCCAAGTATGCCAAGCAGCTGGCCGATGCCGGCGCCGACTCTATCTGTATCAAGGATATGGCCGGCCTGCTGACCCCCTACAGCGTGGGCGATTTGGTGAAGACGGTCAAGGAAGCTTCCAGGCTGCCGGTGCAGGTGCACAGCCATTATACCTCCGGCCTTGCCTCCATGGTCATGATGAAGGCCGTGGAAGCCGGCGCCGACGTCATCGATACAGCCATGTCCCCCCTGGCCCTGGGCACCTCCCATCCGGCCACCGAGTCCATGGTTGCCGCCTTTCAGGGCACCGAGTACGATACCGGCCTGAACCTGGAGGCCCTGGCCGACATCGCCAAGTACGTGGACACCCTGCGGGAGAAGTATCTGGCCAGCGGCCTGCTGAATCCCAAGATGCTGAAGGTAGACGCCAAGACCCTGCTGTACCAGGTGCCGGGCGGCATGCTGTCCAACCTGGTATCCCAGCTCAAGCAGGCCGGCAAGGAGGATAAGCTGCCGGAGGTGCTGGCCGAAGTCCCCCGGGTCCGGGCCGACTGCGGGTATCCGCCCCTGGTCACCCCCTCCTCCCAGATTGTAGGCACCCAGGCCGTCTTCAACGTCATCACCGGCGAGCGGTATAAGATGGTGACCAAGGAGTTCAAGGGCATTGTCCGGGGTGAGTACGGGCGCACGCCCATCGCCATTGACCCGGATTTCCGCAAGAAGATCATCGGGGACGAAAAGCCCATCGACTGCCGTCCCGCCGACCTGCTGGAACCCGAGCTGGATAAGCTGCGCAAGGAAGCCGCTCCCTGGATCCAGCAGGAGGAAGATGTGCTGTCCTACGCCCAGTTCGGGCAGGTAGCCGTCAAATTCTTTGAAGCGCGGGACAATAAGAAATATAAGGTCGACGCCGCCCACGCGGATGCGGAGAATAAGGTGCATCCCGTTTAAAGGATCCTCCGGCCGCCGAAATTCGGCAAATAGGCCTTGCATTTTGTCGTGTTATATGCTAAACTGACTTGGTAACCGGTATTGATTTACCCAAAAGGTTTTGATTTGCAAACCCCGATACGGAGGTGACAAGAGTTTATGTTGGTAGCTGAGATTATTGTCGGCGCGCTGATTTTGGTGTGTTCGATTATCATCATCGCGGTGGTGCTGCTGCAGCAGGGCCGGCGCGCGGGTATTTCGGGCGCGATTTCCGGCGGCGCGGATACCTTTCTGTCCAAGAACAAGGCCCGCACGGTGGACGCTTCCCTGGCCCGCTGGACCAAGTATATTGCGATTCTGTTTTTTGTCCTGGTGCTGGTGGCCAATGTAATTGCCCTGAATTTGCAGTAATGTGCACAGCAAATCCCGGAGCCGTTTGGTTCCGGGATTTTTTGTGTCCTCCAGCGTCTGCCCCTGCCGGCCCGGCGGAAAGCCGGGGGCGGCTAAAATGGATATTCAATACAAAATAAAGCAAAAAATATTTGCCAGACTTATAGATTTATGCTATAATGTAACCAATCTTTTGCAATAGGAGAGAATGGTATGTACTTTACCCAGGAACCCGTTTCCAATCCTGCCTGCGTGGAGGCCATGCGGCAGGTGCGGCTGCAGAATACAGCGGAAAACCAAAGCCGGCTGCTGGAGGAAATCGTCCTGCGGGGGCGCTTCATCCTGCCGCTGCTGCTTTCCGAGCAGGTTGTGGAAGATGAGCAGGGCCGGCCGGCCGTGCCCCAGGGGACGACTGCCAAGGTCTCCCTGCTCATCGGCGGGGACGGCAAGAATTATCTTCCGGCCTTTACCAGCAAAGAGGCGTGGGAAAAATGGCCGGCACATACGAAGCAGTATATGGCGGCGGCCGTTTTTAAGGACTATGTGGAGCTGCTGGACAATGATGAAAATCTGGGTGGTATTGTAGTAGACGCCTTTGGGGAGTCCTATATGCTTCCGCGGGCGGTTGTGGAACGGCTGAAGCAGATTCGGCCGTCTGCAGCCGTTTCCGGAAAAGTGGAAAAGATAGAAGACAGTTCCAAAATCCGGCTGCATGCGCCCAAGGGGAACGTTTTGGATTTGAAGCGGGCGGTAAGCCGGTATTTAAAGGCGCAGCCGTCGGTGAAATCGGCCTATCTGTGCATGATGCAGGAGGGAGGCAGGGAAAGCTACCTGCTTGTCCTGGGCGCCGGCATCAGCCGGGAACTGACCGACGGGCTGGCACGGGCGGCCATGCCCTACCTGCATGGAAAACCCCTGCGTATTATGCCCCTGCTGTCTGAGCTGGGGGAGCGGGTGTCCATGACCTATGAATCCTTTTACGGGGCAGGAAAGCAGTAAAAAGGCAGGCGGCTCGTGCCGCTTGGTAATAAGTAAAACGGCGTCTCCGGCAGTTGTACAGGCCGAGGACGCCTTTTTTATGGTATCATATGGATTTTGTAAAACGCCGGAATATGGATGTACAATCCAATATATGCCAAGGGAGGGAAAGCCATATGGAATCTGGAACCAAATTGCAGTCCCTGCTTATGTTTGAAGCGCACCTGCGCGCGGAGGAAAAAAGCAGGAATACGGTGGAAAAGTATGTCCGGAATGCCCGGGCGTTTATGCGGTACGCAGCCGGCCGCCCGATGGAGAAAGGTCTGGTGATGGAATATAAGGCGTTTCTGGCGATGGGCAGAAAGCCGGCCAGCGCCAATTCCATGCTGGCCTCGCTCAACGCATTCCTGCGGTTTACCGGCCGGCCGGACTGCTGCGTGAAGCCGTACAAGGTGCAGCGGCAGACCTACTGCCCGGAGGAAAAGGAACTGACCCGGGCGGAATACGCCCGTCTGGTGGGCGCGGCGAAGAGCCGGGGCAATGAGCGTCTGTGCCTGCTGCTGCAGACCATCTGCGGCACGGGCATCCGGGTAAGCGAGTTGGCCTCTGTTACGGTTGAAGCGGCCCGCAGGGGCGAGGCGGTGGTGAACTGCAAGGGAAAGGTGCGGACGATATTCCTGGTGGCCGGCCTGCGCAGGAAGCTGCTGCAGTACGCGGCGAAAAACGGCATTGCTTCCGGCGCCATTTTTATCACCCGGCGGGGAAAACCCATACACCGGTGCAGCGTGTGGCGGGAAATGAAGGCCCTTTGCGGGCAGGCGGGGGTCAGGCCCGCAAAGGTTTTTCCCCACAACCTGCGGCATTTGTTCGCGAGGACTTTCTACCATATGGAAAAGGACATAGCCAAACTGGCGGACATCCTGGGCCACAGCAGCATACAGACCACCCGTATTTACATTGTGTCCACAGGCGCGGAGCACCGGCGCCAAATGGAAAGGATGCGGCTGATACTATAAAAGCCGACGCCCAAGGCGCCGGCTAAGAAACAGAATCAGCATTCTGTTGCATAAAAATGCTCGCGACAATGAATACCAATATTTTCTAAATAAAAGAATACAGCAAATCATCCGG
>CAJFVX010000053.1 GCA_904420585.1 Candidatus Howiella intestinavium
ATGGGAGTGTTCCCGAGTGGCCAAAGGGGGCAGACTGTAAATCTGTTGTCTTCGACTTCGGTGGTTCGAATCCACCCGCTCCCACCAAAAATCCCGAACGCGGAAGCGGTCGGGATTTTTAACTATTCACTCTTCATTTTTCACTATTCACTTATTTGTTCTCCCGCCGGGCCCTTGCTGTTTTCCCCTGGAGCTGGTATAGTAAAAGCCGGAGGGGAATTTTGCATGAAGAAAAAGATTTTGCCCCTGGCCCTGGCGATGGGGCTGGTTTTGTCCCTTTCCGCCTGTTCGGGCGGCATTGCTGCGGAGGAGGCCAAGACTTATGTCAGCGACTTTTTCGACACGGTGGAGACGGGGGATTATGCGGCGGCCGCCGCCTTTCTCCATCCGGAGCGGCCCGCTGACCTGGAAGCCTTTTTTCAAGGGCTGGAAAGCCAAGCAGGGTTGGATTTTTCAAATATTGTCATCGATAAATATACCGGCTTTTCCTCTTCCTATTATGACAGCACGGTAAAAGGCGCGGCCTACAGTCTGGATATGGACGTCCTAGCCGGCGGCCAGGACCTTGAAATCGAGATAGAGATTGTCAAAAATGACAATGGGTACGGCATCTATAACCTGGACGTGGATTTATAATCACGGACGCCCGCCTTTGCAAGGGCGGGTGCCGGCGGGATTTTTTCCGGGCGCTGCCTGAATCCGCCCGCTCCCCCCGACAAAAATCCGATGTATTTCAACATATCGGATTTTTATGAATACAGATATTTTAAAGGAGCAGACCGCATGCACAATACAATCTTGCGGGACGAAAAATACATCCGGCGGCTGGGGGAGGCCATATATGCCCAATATGGGATTGCCGCGGCCGAAATAACGCCCGCCAATCGCGGGTATTACGGTGAGACCTGGAAGGTACAGGGGGATTCGGGCCTCTATTTTTTAAAGATGGATTATCTGCCTTTCCATCAGAAAAAATTTCAGCAGAGCCTGTCTGTCATAGAATACCTGTGGGAGAGCGGGATTGATTTTGTGGGAAGGGTTATCAAAACCCGGGAAAATGCGCTGGATTTCCGGTTTGATACGGCGGCGGCCGGGCTGTTTGAGTGGGTGGACGGCAGGAATGTGGAGACCGACCAAACCAAAAGCGACGAATACCAGATGCTCTGCAAAATATACCGGCTGACGAAACCGGGTCTGGGAATCCCTGCCGCGTCCTTTTCGGATGACGCGGCCCGGCATTTTTACCGGCAGTGGGAGAGGCTCCGGTCGGCCCCCAGGACGGATGGGGACCGTGAGGCGCTCTCTGTCCTTGGCCGCTTTCGGGAAGAGATATCCCGCTGTGCTGCACGGCTTTCCCATTTCGCGGGGCTCTGCCGGCAGGATGAGAGCGCCTTTTACCTGACCCACGGGGACGCCGGCGGGAATTTCTTTGTGGGGAAGGGGCGGCATTATATCCTGGACTGGGATGAAGTGATGTACGCGCCGCTGGAGCGGGATGCCTGGGTGATGGGATGCTATGACTGGGCGCGGAAATTGTTTAACGATACCCTGGAGGCAAACCATATCCCCTACAGGCTGCGGCCGGAGAGACTGGCTTTTTATTGCTACCACATGTATTTCTTTTATTTGGGGGAATTTTTGATGGTGCATCCCCTGTCCGATAAAAGCGAAAGAATCGCCGAATATTTTGAAGACGGATGGATTAAAAGCAGGATACGGTTTGCCGATACAATTTAATAACGGACCGCTGCATGTTTATCTATTTTCAGGAGGGATGCTGTATGGGTTTTTTCAGCAGGAAATCCAAAAAACAGGATGCCGCAGGCAAAGGGAATACCCCCGTATCCCGGCCGGCGGAGGCCCCCGCGCCGCAGCCGAAAACCATAACCGTCCGCCTTTTGGGCAGGGAAGGGGCGGGCCAGTCCACCCTTTTGCAGGCGCTGGCCAAACACGCCGGACAGCAGGGCGCCGTCCGCAGCCTGGAGGACGGTTATGTCCTTGCCTGGAAAGGGGCGGAGGTGTGCATACGCGAAACCCACTTCTCCCAGCTGCAGGAGGAGCCGGTTCCCCAGGCCGGCCTGTGGTATCTGGTGGTGGGGCTGGACGAGGGCCCGGTGGATTTGGAGGAGGAGCTGGTAGCGGCCGGCCGCCTGCCCCTCCGGGGCGTTTTCATGAGCAAGTGCGACTGCGCGGACGACGATGCTTTGGTGGATTTATGCAGAATCGAAACCTGTTCCTGTTTGGACAATAAGGGGATTCGGTCGGATGCCCTCATCTTCATCGCCGGTTCGGCCCACGCCGCGGCCGAAGGGTACGGCCCGGGCGGCATTTCCGCCCTGGAAGAGCTGCTGGATGACATCATTGGCTAAAATGCCCCCTGTGCAAATACATCCGCATCCATCATGCAAAAGAAAAGCCTGCCGCTTTCGCGGCAGGCTCAGACTGTAGAAAAACCTATTCAATCGTCCAAACCGGCGACATGTGCGTCGGTTTGGACACACGACAAATCCCGCTCCCGCGGGATTTGTAGGGGGAATGTTAGAAGGGGGGCTCGCCCCTCTTCTAAGCTTGTCGACAAAGTCGACAAACTCAAGCCTGCCGCTTTCGCGGCAGGCTTTTTCGGTTAAACAGGCGTGTTAATCCAGCTCCAGTGCGCCGGTGTACAGCTGATAGTAGGTGCCTTTGAGCTTCAGCAGGTCCTCGTGGGTGCCCCGCTCGATGATGCGGCCGTGGTCCAGCACCATGATGGCGTTGGCGTTGCGCACGGTGGAGAGCCGGTGGGCGATGACGAAAACGGTGCGCCCGGTCATCAGGGCGTCCATACCCCGCTGGACGATGGCCTCGGTGCGGGTGTCGATGGAGGAGGTGGCCTCGTCCAGAATCATAACCGGCGGGTCGGCCACGGCCGCCCGGGCGATGGCCAGCAGCTGCCGCTGGCCCTGGCTCAGGTTGGCGCCGTTGCCCCGGAGCATGGTGTTGTAGCCCTCGGGCAGGCGGCGGATAAAGTCGTCGGCGCCGGCCAGCTTGGCCGCGGCGATGCACTCCTCATCACAGGCATCCAGGTTGCCGTAGCGGATATTTTCCATCACCGTGCCGGTGAAGAGGTTGGTGTCCTGCAGCACGATGCCTAAGGAGTGGCGCAAATCGGCCTTCTTAATCTTGTTAATATTGATGCCGTCGTAGCGGATTTTGCCGTCGTCGATATCGTAGAACCGGTTGATTAAGTTGGTGATGGTGGTTTTGCCCGCGCCGGTGGAGCCCACAAAGGCCACCTTCTGGCCGGGCTTTGCGTACAGGGAGATGTCGTGCAGCACGGTCTTCTCGGGGGTGTAGCCGAAGGTGACGTCGGAGAAGCGCACGTCGCCCTCCAGGCGGGTATAGGTGACGGTGCCGTCGTGGTGCTGGTGCTTCCAGGCCCAGACGTTGGTCCGCTCCCTGCACTCGCTCAGGCTGCCGTCGGGATTCTCCTTGGCGTTGACCAGGGTGACATAGCCCTCGTCCTTCTCGGGCTCCTCGTCCAGCAGGGCCAGGATGCGGTGGGTGCCCGCCAGGCCCATGATGACCATGTTGATCTGGTTGGACACCTGGCCCACAGAACCGGAAAACTGCCTTGTCATGTTTAAGAAGGGCACCACAATGCTGATGCCGAAGGCCATGCCCGAG
Source organism: Candidatus Howiella intestinavium (assembly GCA_904420585.1). Lineage (GTDB taxonomy): Bacteria > Bacillota > Clostridia > Oscillospirales > Acutalibacteraceae > Howiella > Howiella intestinavium. Next base: position 3,664 of record CAJFVX010000053.1, read on the forward strand.
ATGCTGATATTGGGTATGCCGGACAGCATGAGCGCACCGCCCACCAGAGCTACCGCCACATACATGACGTTGCCGATGTTGCCCAGCAGAGGCATGAGGATGTTGGCGTAGCGGTTGCCGTTGCGGGCGTTGTAAAAGATTTCGCCGTTGACCTTGTCGAAGTCGGCCTTGGTTTGCTCCTCGTGGCAGAAGACCTTGATAACCTTCTGGCCGGTCATCATCTCTTCCATAAAGGCCTCGGCCTTGCCCAGGGTAATCTGCTGGCGCAGGAAGAATTTGGAGGAGCGGTTGGTGGCGAAGCGGGCCGAGAGCACCATGCAGACGACGCCGGCCACCACAACCAGGGCCAGGATGAGGCTGTAATAAATCATGATGCAGAAGACCGACACAAGGGTCACGCCGGCAATCAGCATCTGGGGCAGACTCTGGCTTATCATCTGGCGCAGGGTGTCCACGTCGTTGGTGTAGTAGCTCATGATGTCGCCGTGGCCGTTGGTGTCAAAATACCGGATGGGCAGATCCTGCATGTGGCTGAACATTTTTTCCCGCATCTTTTTCAGGGACCCCTGGGTGATGACGGCCATCAGCTGGGTGTACAGGGCGCCGGCCACCAGGCTGATGACATACAGCACCACCAGGATGAGCACAAGGCCGATAATCTGGCCGGATACGGAGGCCCAGTCCCCCGACGCGTAGGTCTCGTCCACAATGGCGATGATATTCTGCATAAACACCGCGGGTATGGCGCTGACGATGGCGTTGATGAGGATGCATACTAAGGTAACCGGCAGCAGTACGGGATAAAATTCAAAGAGGATGCGCAGCAGCCGGCGCAGCACGCCCTTGGGAGCCCGGTGACCCCGGGCCGTGGTGGCGGGAGCGGGGGCGGCCTTGGCCTTATTCTTCGCCATCTTGATCACCTGCCTTGTTCTGGGTAGTAAAGATTTCCCGATAGATTTCACTGGACTGCATCAATTCGTCGTGGGTGCCGATGGCGCTGATGCGCCCGCCCTCCATGACGATGATGCGGTCGGCGTCCTGCACCGAGGCCACCCGCTGGGCGATAATGATCTTGGTGGTCTCGGGGATAAACTCCCGGAAGCCCTGGCGGATCAGGGCGTCGGTGCGGGTGTCCACGGCGCTGGTGGAGTCGTCCAGAATCAGCACCTTGGGTTTTTTCAGCAGCGCCCGGGCGATGCACAGGCGCTGCTTCTGGCCGCCGGATACATTGGAGCCCCCCTGCTCAATCCAGGTGTTGTACTTGGCGGGGAACTGCTGGATAAACTCGTCGGCCTGGGCCAGCCTGCAGGCCTCCAGCATCTCCTCGTCGGTGGCGTCGGGATTTCCCCAGCGCAGGTTGTCCTTGATGGTGCCGCTGAAGAGCACGTTTTTCTGCAGCACCACGGCCACATTGTTGCGCAGGGTCTCCAGGTCGTACTTGCGCACGTCCTGGCCGCCCACCTTGACGCAGCCCTCGGTGACGTCGTACAGCCGGGGAATCAGCTGCACCAGGGTGGACTTGGAGGAACCCGTGCCCCCCAGGATGCCGATGACCTCGCCGGATTTGATGTGCAGGTCCACCCCCGAAAGGGCCATGCGCTCGGCTTTCCGGGAATACTTGAAGCTGACGTTATCAAAATCGATGGAGCCGTCCTTTACCTCGGTCAGGGCGTTTTCGGGGCTGGTCAGATTGCTTTCCTCGCTGAGGACTTCCACGATACGCTCGGCCGATTCCATGGACATGGTGATCATGACGAAGACCATGGACAGGGTCATAAGGCTCATGAGGATTTGGAAGCTGTAGGTGAGGATGGAGGACATCTGACCCACGTTGATGCCGTCCCCCTGGCTGGTGATGACAAAGTAGGAGCCGAAGGAGAGCACGAACGCCATGCCGGCGTATACGCAGAACTGCATCATGGGGCTGTTGAGGGCCATAATCCGCTCGGCCTTGGTAAAGTCCTTGCAGACGTCCTCGGCGGCGGCGGCAAACTTCTTTTTCTCATAGTCCTCCCGCACATAGCTCTTGACCACCCGCATGGCCTGCACGTTTTCCTGCACCGAGTCGTTGAGGGCGTCGTACTTGCGGAAAACCCGGCGGAAAATGGGGGTGGCCCAGCGGATGACCACCACCAGCCCGATGGTCAGCAGGGGGATGGTGACCAGGAAGATGAGGGCCAGCCGGCCGCCCATCCAGAAGCCCATGATAAAGGAGAAGATCAGCATCAGGGGGCCCCGGATGGCCACCCGGATGATCATCATAAAGGACATCTGCAGGTTCACCACGTCGGTGGTCATACGGGTCACCAGGCTGGACACCGAGAATTTGTCGATGTTCTCAAAGGAATAATCCTGGATGCGGTAGAACATGTCCTGCCGCAGGTTGCGGGCGAAGCCGGTGGAAGCGGTGGCGCAGGTATTGCCGGCCGCCACGCCGAAAATCAGGGACAGGACGGCCATGGCCACCAATTGAATACCATAGTTGAGGATGACGTCCATTCCGCAGCCCTGCTGCATCTCGTTCACCAGGTTGGCGATGGTGAAGGGGATGATGCATTCCAGAATCACTTCTACCGTGACCAGGATGGGCGTCAGGATGGCCGTCTTTTTATACTCGCGGATGCTGCGAGCAAGGGTTTTTATCATATGTAACTTTCCTCCTCCGGAATAGGGCGCGGCCTGTACGCGCCATAAAAATGATTGTGGAAATGAGGGGACGGCCTTATCCGTCCAGATTGGCATACATGTGTTCCACAGTCTGCAGAAACAGTCCCAGCTGTTCGCCTGACAGGCCGCTGGTCAGGCGTTTTTCGGTCTCGCGCAGGCAGTCCCATACCTGTGCATCCAGCTTCGCCGCCTTTTCAGTGGGTATCAGGCTTTTGAGGCGGGCGTCGCTTTTCACGCTTTCCCGCTGAATCAGGCCGTTCTTTTCCATCAGCTGCAGGATGCCGGTGGCCGTGGAACGGCTCAGGCCGAAAACGCTTTCCACATCCCGCTGGTACACCGGCCCTTCGGCGTGCTTCACAAGGATGTAGTGCAGCACCCGGCTCTGCACGCCGGTAAGGCCCAGGGTCTGCATGTTGGCGTTCATGCGCTTTTTCAGCTTGTGAGACAGGATGTTGATCCACATCCCACAGTCCTTCTCCATCTGCCTTCTTCCCCCCTCTGTCTGCAGGTCTGTTTATGTTAATTGTTCGGAAACAAACAAATTTTAACGCCCCAGGGAGAAGTTGTCAATATGGCAATTGATCGGTTTTTTTGGTGGATAACCATAAAATTTTGCACGGATGATCGGTAGAGGCCGGCGCGGCGGCGGCCTCCCGGCCCGAAAAAATCAAATTTTCATATTTTCTTGCATTTTTGTTCACAGTATATTAAAATAAAAGGTGTTGGTCGGATGAAGGGAATAGGCGGCCCCGGCGGCGGGTTCCCTTATGCGCCGGCCTCTTTTAGGGAAAAACCGCGTGAGCGGTAAAATAAAAGGAAGGTGAGCTTTTTTATGGGAGGTTTATTCAAACTCAAGCAAAACGGCACCACGGCGGGCCGGGAAATCATCGCCGGCCTGACCACATTTTTCGCGATGGCCTATATCATTGTGGTCAACCCGACGCTGCTAAGTGAATCCGGCATGGAATGGGGCGCGGTGTTCTTAGCCACCATCATCTCGTCCATTGTGGGCACCCTGGTTATGGGCCTTGTGGCCAATGTGCCCTACGCCCAGGCCCCGGGCATGGGGCTCAACGCCTTTTTCGTCTACACGGTCTGTTTTGGATTGGGCTTCACCTGGCAGCAGGCCCTTTCCATGGTCTTTATCTGCGGCCTCATCAATATCCTTATCACGGTGACCAAGCTGCGCAAATTCATCATCAAATCCATCCCCCGCAGCCTGCAGAACGCCATCGGCGGCGGCATCGGCATCTTTGTGGCCTACTTGGGGCTGCTGAACGTGGGCATTATCAGCTTTGACTCGGGCGTGCCCGCCCTGGCCACCCTGAACCAGAAGGCCTTCTGGCTGTTCCTCATCGGCCTGGCCCTGACCATCGTCCTGCTGGTGCTCAAGGTCAAGGGAGCCATCCTCATCGGCATTGTGGTCACCACCCTTATCGGCATCCCCATGAAAGTGACCGTGACGGCCGACACCGTCAGCTTTACCGAGGCCTGCCAGGCGCTGCCCACCACCTTCGGCGCCATCTTCACGGGCGAGGGCCTGGGCTCCCTGTTTACGGATGTGGCCAAGATCCCCCTGGTGCTGGTGACCATTTTCTCCTTCAGCGTATCGGATACCTTTGACACCATCGGCACCTTTATCGGCACCGGCCGCCGCACCGGCATCTTCAGCGACGAGGACGAGAAGGCCATGGAGACCAGCCGGGGCTTCAAGTCCAAAATGGACAAGGCCCTCTTTGCCGACGCCACGGCCACCTCTATCGGCGCCATTTTCGGTACCTCCAACACCACGACTTATGTAGAGAGCGCTGCGGGCATCGGGGCCGGGGGACGCACGGGCCTGACCAGCGTGGTGGTGGCCATCTGCTTCGCCCTCAGCGCCTTCTTTGCCACCTTTGTCAGCGCCGTCCCCTTTGCGGCCACCGCGCCGGCCCTGGTGGTTGTGGGTATCATGATGATGTCCTCCTTTAAGGAAATCAAGTGGGAGGATTTCAGCGAGGCCATCCCCGCCTTCTTCGCCGGCATTTTCATGGCCCTCTGCTACAGCATCTCCTACGGCATCGCCGCCGGCTTTATCTTTTACTGCATCACCAAAATCTGCAAGAAGCAGATTAAGGAAATCCATCCCATCCTCTGGGTTGTGACCGGCCTGTTTATCCTGAATTTCGTACTGCTGGCCATTATCTAGCTTTTAGAAAGCACGGCAGGGCGGAGGCATCCCCTCCGCCCGGCCGTTTTTTGTCCCTTAAGCGTTGCGGCGGACAGGGAAAATATGGTATACTTTTTATATAAGGTATCGGGGTACCCGATATAATAAGGGGAGGCAAGACGGGATGAAAGGAAAAACCAAACCGGGAAAGCGGGCCTTATGCGCCAGCGCCCTGTCCGTGATTTTATGCGCGGCCATGCTACTGGGCACCACCTTCGCCTGGTTTACCGATTCGGTATCCAGCGCCGGCAACCGCATCCAGGCGGGCAATCTGGAGATTGACCTGCTTATGGACAAGGCCGGCGACGGGAATTATGTCAGCATCGCCGACGGCGCGGGGGACATCTTCAGCGAGGCCGCCGGCAACGGCGTCCGGTGGGAGCCGGGGAAAACCGAAATGGTCTATCTGGCCGTGCAGAACAAGGGCAGCCTGGCGGTAAAGTACAATATTGTGCTGGACATGAAGGACGGGGAAATCCCCCTGGCGGACGCCCTGGAATATGCGGTTTTGGACGGGGGCCGGGCCCAGGATTTTGCCGGCCCTGGGGACTGGGAGGCCCTGAAGGCCCTGCCGGGCGTCCAGACCGGCAGCCTGCAGGCCGGCCGCATAACCGCGGCCCCGGAAGGAAGACTGGATGCGGCGGCGGAGGGACAGGCGGATGAAACCGAATTCTTCGCCCTGGCCGTACATATGAAGGAAACCGCCGGCAACGGGTACCAGGGGGGCAGCGTCACCATCGATCTGCAGCTGGTGGCCGGCCAGGCCGCAGCCGAGGCCGACGGCTTCGGCAGCGACCAGTACGACGCGGCGGCCCCCTATGCCGACGCCCCCCTGCTGACGGGGGAGGCTCTGTATCAGGAGAGGGAAGGCGGCCCCTGGCTGTCGGGCGGCCTTGGTGAAGCCCTGGCCGGCGTATACGATGGCGGCACCGTCCGGCTGCTGGAGGACGTGGAGGCCGCCGGCACCATAGAGATCACCAAGCAGGTGACCCTTACCAGCGCCGCCCCCTCCAGCCCCAGCGCCATCCGCTGTGACATAAGCGGCCATGGGTACCTGCTGTATGTCCACGGCGATGAAGCCGGCGTCACCCTGCGGGACATCCGCATAGACGGCGGCAGCGAGGAAGGGGCTACGGCGTCCCGGGCCCTGGTGGCCGTGGGCGCCGCCGGGGATGCCGGCCGGCTTGTCCTGGAGGAAGGGGCCGAGCTGTGCAACAATAACAACGTCACCCTCAACGGCGCCGGCGGCGGGCTGACCCTGATTTCCGGTTGTGTGGAGATGCGGGGCGGTTCCATCCGGAACAATGGGGCCTATACGGGCGGCGGCGCAGCCCTTGTGAACGACCCGGCCAACACCTTCACCATGACCGGCGGGGAAATCGCCGGCAACCGGGCCACGGGCAGCAGCTCCGCCTCCCGGGGCGGCGGGGCGGTCTACCTGTCCGCCGGCCATTTTGACCTGAACGGCGGCAGCATCACCGGGAATACCGCCTATTACGGCGGCGGGGTGCTGTTCTACCGGGCGACCTCCTCCACCCCTGTCTCCTTTTCCATGGAAAGCGGCAGGGTGGCGGACAATACCGCCCAGTACGGCGGCGGTTTTTATGTGAACCAGTGCGACTACATTGCCCTGGCGGGCGGCAGCGTCACCGGCAACCGGGCGGAGGCCCCGGCCGGCTTTGGCGGCGGGCTGCTGGCGGCGCCCGACAGCGCCCTGCGGATTTCGGGAAATGTGCAGATAAAGGGGAATACCTCGGCCGCCAACGGGGCGGATAACCTGTATCTGGACGGGTACGTCTCGGGCGGGGTGGTTCATATGCCGGATATGCAGATAACCGGGGATATAAGCGGGGCGGAAATCGGCGTCTCCACCTGGCTGAAGCCGGAGACCGGCGGGCAGCTGCCCATCGCCTCCCCGTCCGGCGGGTACGTCCTGACAGCGGCGGACCTGGCCGCCTTACAGAGCGACAACGGCGGCTATGTCCTGGCGCAGGACGGGGCCGGCGGCATATCTATGGAAGCAGCGTCTTAAAAAAGGCGGCTGCGGGCGGCGGTTTCACCGGGGGCCGCCGCCCTTTTTCGCCCCTTAGGGCGCAAAAGGGGATTCCTATGGAGAAAAAAGGATGGTATACTGAAAGAAATATTTTTGCGGTAAAGGGGAAATGAAGATGAAAAAAGGATTGGCTGCATGGCTGGCCCTGGTGCTTTTAACCCTGGGGAGCCTGCCGGCTGCGGCGGCGGAGGCCTGCAGGCTGGACGAGCCGGACGTCCGCTTCGCACTGCCTGACGGGTATGCGGCCATCACCCGGGATACCCAGCCGGACGACCCGGTGTTCGACCGCCTGGGGCTGGACGGGCCGGAGCTGCTGGAATTTATGCAGGCCAACAATATCTACCTGGACGCCTTCCTGGAGACCGACCTGATGCAGGAGCTCACCGTGACCATGACGGCGCAGCCCGGCCAGGAGGATTTCGCCCGTATGGAGGATGAGGAGCTGTCTACCCTGATAGACACCTATATGCCCCACTACCAAAGCGGGGGCGTCCTGGCGGATGGCTACCAGATTTACCAGCATCCCCAGGCCAAGTTCGTTGTACTGGAATTTTACAATATGGTGGACGACGCCTGCGGCCTCCAGTTTTATACGGTCAAGGACGAAAAGGCCATGAATTTTACCATGCACGGCGCCGGGCAGGAGCTGGGGGAGGACCAGAAGGCCGCCATGAATGCCCTGATGAGCGGCCTGGAATTCTACGCCGAGGCCGAGCCCTTCACCTATACCGACGATGAAAACGGGCTGACCTTTACGGTGCCGGCCGGCTGGGAGGAAAGGGAAGCGCCCGAGGGGCTGAAACTGCTGCTCGCCTCCCAGGAGGAAGGGGGGCAGACCATATCCTACGGCAGCATGGACCTCTACGGGCAGCTGACCGACGCGGACAAGAAAAAATACGACCGTTCGGATATGGACAACAGCTACTATACCCGTGCTGAGGCTGCCGATATGCTGGGTGCTGCGGAAGATGAGGTAGAGGATGCGGTCTATAACGGCGTCACCTATTTTCGCGCCCAGCGGCCGGGAACGGGTACCGCATCCCAAAAGGATGTAATCCAGCTTATATGTATAGAAGACGGCTGGATGCACCTGTTTACCTTCGGCGGCACCTCCGACAGCGCCTCTTACGATGATTTTACCTCCCTGCTGGAAAGCGCGGAATATACGGATGCCGGCGGGGTCCTGTCCGAAGAACGGGGAACCTCCGGCGACGCCAGCCCCTTGGGCGGGTCCATCGCCCTTGTCCTCCTGATTGTGGGGGCGGTGGTTGTCGTCGCCGGGGTGCTGGCCGCCATTCTGGTGCCCGTCCTGGTGGTCCGCAGCCGCAAGAAAAAGGCCGCCCGGGCGGCGGCTGTCCTGCCGCCGGCCTATCCCGGCCAGCCCATGCCCCCGGCCGCACCCGGCCAGCCGGATGCCTTTGCGCCGGGCGCATATCCTCCGCCGCCTGCACCGGCGGCCCAGGCCGATGCCGCTCAGCCGGCTGCCCCGGAGAGTATCTGTCCCGCCTGCGGCAGCCGGATGCCAGGAAGCAGCCCCGTCTGCCCGGCCTGCGGCGCCGGGATAGAAGAGCAGAAAGAGGGGCGGTAAGGCCGGCCGGCGGCTTTTCCCCTGCGCCAGCGGCCGGCAGAGATAGATTTCTATGAGGGGGACACCTATGGCATACAGCATTTTCCGGCGGGCGGCGGCCTTTTTCAAAAGAGAGACCGTCCTCTGCTTATCTTTGGCGCTGGCCCTGGCCTCGGCCTTTTTTGTCCCGCCAAGCCTTGCCTATCTTTCCTATATCGACTGGGATACCCTGGCCCTTTTGTTCAGCCTGATGGCGATTGTCCGGGGGGTGCAGAAAACCGGCCTCTTCATCTATCTGGGAGGCTGCCTGCTGCAGAGGACGGGGACCACCCGGCAGGTGCTCTTTGTCCTTGTCTTCCTGCCCTTTTTCTGGAGCATGCTCATCACCAATGACGTTTCCCTCTTAACCTTTGTGCCCTTCGGCCTGGCCGTGCTGCGCATCATCGGCAGGGAGGGGCTGGCAGTCCCCCTGCTGGTGCTGCAGACCCTGGCCGCCAACCTGGGAAGCATGCTGACCCCCATGGGGAACCCACAGAATCTTTATATATACACCCAGTCCGGCATGTCCTTCGGCGGGCTGTGCGGCCTGATGCTGCCCTATGTCCTGGCGTCGGGCCTCTGCCTGGCCCTCTTTACCGCCCTTGTAAAGTCGGACGGCGTGACCGAAAAGCCGGCCCGCACCCCCCTGGAAAATCCCCGGTCCCTTTGGTGGTACGGGGCGGGGTTTATCCTCTGCCTGCTGGGCCTTTTCGGCCTCCTGCCCCCGGTGGCCGCGGCGGCCGCCATCGCCCTTTTCCTTTTGTGGAAGGACCGGCAGGTGCTTTTGTCGGTGGATTATTCCCTCCTGGGCACCTTTTTGGGCTTTTTTATCTTTGTGGGCAACCTGGGGAGCATCGAAGGCTTTAAAACCATCCTTGCCGCCCTGCTGGCCGGCAATGTGGAAATCGCCGCCGTCCTGGTCAGCCAGGTCACCAGCAATGTGCCGGCCGCCCTGCTGCTGTCCAGGTTCACCGACCAGTGGCAGAGTTTGGCAGTGGGCTGCAACCTGGGAGGCCTGGGCACCCTTATCGCCTCCATGGCCAGCCTCATATCCTATAAAATGCTGGCGGAGGCCTACCCCAGGCAGCGGGGAAAATACCTTTTATGGTTTACCCTGGGCAACCTGGCCCTGTTGGCCCTGCTGCTTTTGTTAAGTTTCGCCCTGTCTGCCCTGGGCGGCCGGATGTAAAATCCAATCCAGCAAAAGCCACAAAATAAAATACAATTATTGTGCAAATATATACAATACATCATATTTGTAAAACCCTCTTGACTTCCCTTTACACAGACTTTACACTGAACATGACTGGAATAAGCGGTGGAGTCTGTCATAGAGCGCAAAGAGCGTCTCTATTTATTCCCGGTGATTGTATCTGTATCCGGCCGGCGGCCGGTGCAGAGGATGGAAAAATGGGGAAGGGGCAGAACGCGGATTTTGCAGTTCTGCCCCTTCTTTTTGTCTGGTAGGGAGAGATATATGGATTTTTCATTTGCGGCCTTTATCGATGGGATTACCTCCAACCCCGTGCTGCTGATAACCGTCCTGCTGACCCTGGGGGTCATCTTTGTCAACGGCTGGACCGACGCCCCCAACGCCATTGCCACCTGCGTCACCACCCGCTGCATGCGGGTGCGCAGCGCCATCTGGATGAGCGCCGTCTTTAACTTCTTGGGCGTATTCGTCATGACCCAAATCAACAGCTCGGTGGCCTCCACCATCAGCAACATGGTGGACTTCGGCGGCGATACCCGGGCGGCCCTCATCGCCTTATGCGCCGCCCTTTTCTCCATTGTGGTCTACAGCGTGGGGGCTTCCTATTTCGGCATCCCCACCAGCGAGAGCCACAGCCTCATCGCCGGCCTCACCGGCGCGGCCATCGCCATCCACAACGGGGTGGGGGGCGTCAATATGGATGAGTGGGCCAAGGTGCTCTACGGCCTGGTGCTCAGCCTGATTTTGGGCTTTGTATCGGGCTGGGTGCTGTGTAAGCTGGTAAGCCTTGTCTGCCGGCGGATGGACAGGCGGAAGACCAACCGGTTTTTCACCGGGGCCCAGATTTTCGGCGCCGCCGCCATGAGCTTTATGCACGGCGCCCAGGACGGTCAGAAGTTTATCGGCGTGCTCTTCCTGGGGGTAGCCTTTTCCGGCGGCCAGGAAAACGTCAGCGGCTTTACCATCCCGGTCTGGCTCATGCTGCTGTGCAGCGTGATTATGGCGGCCGGCACCAGCGTGGGCGGGGAGAAGATTATCAAGTCCGTGGGCATGGATATGGTCAAGCTGGAGAAATACCAGGGCTTTTCGGCCGACCTGTCGGCGGCCTTCTGCCTGCTGTGTTCCAGCCTCTTCGGCATCCCCGTCTCCACCACCCACACCAAGACCAGCGCCATCATGGGCGTGGGGGCGGTGCAGCGGCTGTCGGCCATCAACCTGGGAGTGGTCAAGGATATGGTGCTCACCTGGATTTTCACCTTCCCGGGCTGCGGGATTATCAGTTTCCTCATGGCCAAGCTGTTTATCGCCATCTTTTAATTTCACCGGAGAGGTTGGGTAAAAGATTATGTCAAAAAAACAGGATTCCTACTATTTTCAAAATTTTATCGCCTGCGCGGACGATTCCTGCCGGGCGGCCCAGCTGCTGAAGGCGGCCATGTGCGATTTTGACGCCGACTCCCTGCCCGGGAAACTGGACGAAATCCACCAGGTGGAGCACGCGGCCGACGACAAGAAGCACGAGCTGCTGGGCGCCCTCATCAAGGCGTTTATCACCCCCCTGGAGCGGGAGGACATCCTCCAGGTCAGCCAGAACCTGGACGATATGACCGACCAAATCGAGGATGTGCTCATCAAACTCTACTACAACCGGGTCACCAGCATCCGGCCGGACGCCCTGAAGCTGGTGGATGTGCTTATCCGCTGCTGCGAGGAGGTCCGGGAGCTTATGAAGGAGTTTGCGGATTTCAAGAAGTCCAGGCGTATGCACGAGCATGTGGTGCGCATCAATACCCTGGAGGAAGAGGCGGACAAGCTGTTCATCGATTGCATGTACCGGCTTCACGATACCTGCACCGACCCCCTGGAGGTCATCGCCTGGCGGGAAATCTACAGCTGCCTGGAAAAGTGCATGGACACCTGCGAGCACGTGGCCGATACGGTGGAAAGCGCGGTTATGAAGAACAGCTGAGGCAGGCCGGCTTTTTCCTTTGTACCGGGATAGGGAAGCATAAAACCTGCGGGCGCCGGGATGCGCCCGCAGGTTTTTGTATACAGCTGCCGGCCGTGGGCGAAAAGGCGTCCTTTTGGCCGGTTAAGAAAAAGCCCGGCCGGGACAGGCCGGGCCGGAGAAAGGGAGACAGAGTATGGTTGCTTTTCGCCTGGCCCGGGCGTCTGATTTGCCGGCCATAGTGGCCCTGCTGGCCGACGACCCTTTGGGCAGCCGGCGGGAGCGGACCGACCCGGCGGCTTTTCCGGCCTATGCGGCCGCCTTCCGGGAAATCGAGGCCGACCCCGGCAGCGAACTGCTTGTAGCCGTCCGGGGGGAAGAGGTGGTGGGCTGTCTGCAGATAACCTATATCCCCGGTCTCACCTACGGCGGCAGCCGGCGCGGGCAGCTGGAAGGCGTCCGGGTGGCGGCGGCCGAGAGGGGGAAGGGAATCGGCAGCGCCCTTGTGGAATACGCGGCCGGCCGGGCCAGGGAGCGGGGCTGCCTGCTGCTGCAGCTGACCACCGACAAACGGCGGCCGGATGCCCTGCGGTTTTATGAAAAGCTGGGGTTTGCGGCCACCCATGAAGGGTGCAAGCGGCGGCTGCGGGACTGAATCCCGCCTTTATACCACCGAGGAAAATAAATCCGCAATCCATTTCCAGGTGCCGGGGAAACGGGTCAGGATAGCGCTGCGGACGGCGTCGGGGAGGGCTGTATGCATATCGAAAAACATGCCGCCGCTTCCCTGGTCGCCCATGGCGATGGGGGCATGGGCGTATCCCCCGGCGGCGATTTTGGCGGCCAGGGCGCAGCCCCCCAGGCTGTATACCCCCACGGCAAGGCCGCCCATGGCCAGGATGCCCATGGCCAGTCCCCCGGCGGCCACCGTCCCCACGGCTGCGCCGCCGGCTGCCAGCAGCAGCCCCAGGGCCAGGGCCCCTATGGAAATAAGGCCGGCCGAGACCGCGCCCAAGGAGATAAGGCCGGCCGACACCACCCCCAGGGAGACCACCCCCCGGGCCATGGTGCCGATGGCCAGGATGCCCCTGGCCTTATAGAGCCCCTGCCCGATGTTGATGTGGATGAGGGGCAGGCCGGCCACCGTCCGCCGGCTTTTGTATTCATAATGAAAGCGCAGGGGGATATAGACCGTCCGCCCGTCCGGCGCATCCGCCGGAGCATCCTCCTTCTCCTCCCTGGAACGGCCCACCAGCCGGTCCAGGGGCAGGTCGAAGAAGTCCCCCAGCTGGATGAGTTTTTCCAGTTCGGGTGTGGTGACCCCGGTATCACATAGTTAAAGATATTGGTGTCATTTAATCAATTTTGCCGATAAAGCGGTAGAAGATTTCTACCTCCTGTTCCCGG
>CAJFVX010000054.1 GCA_904420585.1 Candidatus Howiella intestinavium
CAGCATGAGCTGGCCCCCATCTTCTCCACCACCAACATCGCCACCGACCACAACCAGCTGACCATGGAGCTGATGCAGCGCATCGCCAAAAAGCACGGCATGGTATGCCTGCTGCACGAGAAGCCCTTTGCGGGGGTCAACGGCTCGGGCAAGCACAACAACTGGTCCATTTCCACCAACACGGGCAAGAACCTGCTGGATCCCGGGGACACCCCCCACGAGAACGCCCAGTTCCTCCTCTTCCTCTGCGCCGTCATCCAGGCGGTGGACGACTATCAGGATCTGCTGCGCATCTCGGTGGCCTCGGCCGGCAACGACCACCGGCTGGGCGCCAACGAAGCGCCGCCGGCCATCGTCTCCATGTTCTTAGGCGACGAGCTGACCGAAATCCTGGACGCCATCGAAAAGGGCGAACAGTACGGCTCCAAGGAAAAGGAGCTGTGGAAGGTGGGGGTACATATCCTGCCCCGCTTCCCCAAGGACGCCACCGACCGGAACCGCACCTCCCCCTTCGCCTTTACGGGCAACAAGTTTGAATTCCGGATGCTGGGCTCCAGCGACTCCATCTCGGGGGCCAACATCGTGCTCAACACCGCCGTGGCCGAGAGCCTGCGGCAGTACGCCGATACCCTGGAGCAGGCCGAAGACTTCCAGGCCGCCCTGCACGATTTAATCCAGGACACCATCAAGCAGCATAAGCGCATCATCTTCAACGGCAACGGCTACGACGAAAACTGGGTAGAAGAGGCCGAAGGGCGGGGACTCTTAAACCTGAAGGCCGCCCCCGACTGCCTGCCCTATTTTATAAAGGAAAAGAACGTGAAGCTCTTCGCCGCCCACAAGGTCTTTACCGAGACCGAGATTAAGGCCCGGTACGAAATCCTGCTGGACAACTACAGCAAGCTGCTGCACATCGAGGCCCTGACCATGCTGGATATGTCCAAGAAGGATCTGATGCCCGCCTACTCGGCCTACACGAAACGGCTCAGTGACACCCTGCTTGCCAAGAAGGCCGCCGTCCCCGGCGCCGACTGCAGCTACGAGGAGAAGGAAATCGAGAAGATTTCCGGCCTTGTGGGGGATATGTTCCGCAAGACCGAGGCCCTGGAGGACACCCTCCTGCAGATGGTCCATATGGATCTGGATGAGCTGGGCCGGGCCCAGTACTACCGCTCCAAGGTCTTCGACGCCATGAACGAGCTGCGGATTGCCGCCGACGAGGCCGAGAGCGTCACCAGCCGGGAATTCTATCCCTACCCCAACTACGGCGATTTGCTCTTCGGTGTCCGGTAAGCGGGACGCGCCCTTTCTTTTAAAATCATACAGCCGATATGCCGGCCGTTTCCAAAGAACGGCCGGCATACTGCAATCCCAGCAGGGCTTATTATCAGGAGGTTAAGGCGATATGTGTTCAATTATGGGATACTGCGGCATGGCCATGCCCATGGCCCGTTTCCGGGAGGGCTTTGACCGGACCATTTCCCGGGGCCCGGATGCTTCCCGCATTGTGGATACGGGCAACGGCCTGCTGGGCTTCCACCGGCTGGCCATTATGGGCCTGCAGCCCGAGGGGATGCAGCCCTTTTCCCTGGACGGGGACTACCTTATCTGCAACGGGGAAATCTACGGCTTCCGGCCTTTGCGGGAGGCCCTTATCAAAAAAGGCTACGTCATGCAGAGCGAATCCGACTGCGAAATCCTGCTGCCCCTCTACCGGGAGTACGGGCTTTCCATGTTCCGGATGCTGGACGCCGAATTCGCCCTGGTGCTCTATGACGGGAAAAAGAAAAAATACATCGCCGCAAGGGATCCCATCGGCATCCGGCCCCTTTACTACGGCCAGGACGGCACGGGGGCCATGGTCTTCGCCAGCGAGGCCAAGAACCTGGTGGGGCTGTGCGAGAAAATCATGCCCTTCCCCCCCGGCCACTACTACGACGGGGAAAAGTTCGTCTGCTACCGGGACATGACAAAGGTGGACGGCTATATAGAGGACGATGTGGAGACGGTATGTAAAAACATCCGGGAAAAGCTCACCGCCGGCATCCACAAGCGGCTGGATTCCGACGTGCCGGTGGGCTTCCTGCTCAGCGGCGGGCTGGATTCTTCCCTGGTCTGCGCGGTGGCCGCAAGGCTGCTGCATAAGCCCATCGAGACCTTCGCCATCGGCATGGACGTGGACGCCATCGATTTAAAGTATGCCCGGGAAGTGGCCGACTACATCGGCGCCAACCACCACGAGGTCATCATTACAAAAGAGGACGTCCTGGCCGCTCTACCCGAGGTGGTGGCCCTGCTGGGCACCTACGACATCACCACCATCCGGGCCAGCATCGGCATGTACCTCGTCTGCAAGGCCGTCCACGAGCAGACCGACGTCCGGGTGCTGCTCACCGGGGAAATTTCCGACGAGCTCTTCGGCTACAAGTACACCGACTTTGCCCCCGACGCCGACGCCTTCCAGAAGGAGTCGGAAAAACGCATAAAGGAAATCCATATGTACGACGTGCTGCGGGCCGACCGCTGCATCTCGGTTAACTCCTTAGAGGCCCGGGTGCCCTTTGGGGATTTGGATTTCGTGGAATACGTCATGGCCATCGACCCGAAAAAGAAGATGAATGTATACGGCAAGGGAAAGTATCTGCTGCGCCACGCCTTTGAGGAGGGGGACTACCTGCCCCGCTCCATCCTCATGCGGGAAAAGGCCGCCTTCTCCGACGCGGTGGGCCACTCCATGGTGGACGACCTGAAGGAATATGCCGAAGAAACCTACAGCGACGAGGCTTTCCGGGAAGGCTGCGAAAAGTATGACTTTGCCCGTCCCTTTACCAAGGAATCCCTTTTATACCGAGATTTATTTGAACGGTACTACCCCGGCCAGGCCCGGATGGTATCCGGCTTCTGGATGCCCAATAAGGAATGGGAGGGCTGCGACGTGGACGACCCCTCCGCCCGGGTGCTGGCAAACTACGGGGACAGCGGAAAATAATAAGGAAACAGGAGGAATCACATATGGATGCAAGCGGTCAGGGCCTCTGGCAGCCCTCCTTTGAGCATGACGCCTGCGGCATCGGCGCAGTGGTCAATATAAAGGGGAACAAGGACCACAAGGTGGTGGACAACGCCTTAAAAATCGTGGAAAAGCTGGAGCACCGCGCCGGCAAGGACGCCACCGGCAAGGTGGGGGACGGCGTGGGCATCATGCTCCAGGTTTCCCATCCCTTCTTTGCCGAAATCGCCCGGAAGAAGGGGGTTTTTCTCGGCGGCGAGAGGGAATACGGCGTGGGCATGTTCTTCTTCCCGCAGGATATCGTCCTGCGCACCCAGGCCCAGAAGATGCTGGAAGTCATCGTCAAAAAGGAGGGGCTGGAATTCGCCTTCTGGCGGAAGGTGCCCGTCCATCCCGAAATCCTGGGGGAAGCGGCCCGGGCATGCATGCCGGAAATCTATCAATGTTTTATTAAAAAACCGGCCGACATCCCCGCCGGCCTGGACTTTGACCGGCGGCTGTATGTGGTGCGCCGGGTCTTTGAGCAGAGCGACAGCCACACCTATGTGGTCTCCCTTTCCAGCCGGACGATTGTCTACAAGGGCATGTTCTTAGTGGGCCAGCTGCGGGAGTTCTACGACGATTTGCAGGATGTAAACTACACCTCGGCCATCGCCCTGGTTCATTCCCGCTTCTCCACCAACACCACCCCCAGCTGGCGGCGGGCCCATCCCAACCGCTTTTTGCTCCACAACGGGGAAATCAACACCATCCGGGGCAACGTGGACAGGATGCTGGCCCGGGAGGAGACCATGTACTCCCCCTGCCTGCAAAACGACATGGATAAAATCCTGCCGGTGGTGGACGACAGCGGCTCCGACTCGGCCATTCTGGACAACACCATCGAATTTTTGGTCATGAGCGGCATGGAGCTGCCCCTGGCCATGATGATCACCATCCCCGAGCCCTGGGACACCGAGGATAACATCAGCCGGGAAAAGAAGGATTTCTACCGCTACTACGCCACCATGATGGAGCCCTGGGACGGCCCGGCCTCCATCCTCTTCTCGGACGGCGACCTGGTGGGGGCTACCTTAGACCGCAACGGCCTGCGCCCCTCCCGCTACTATGTCACCGACGACGACACCCTCATCCTGGCCTCCGAGGTGGGGGTATTGGACATCCCGCCTGCAAAAATCGTCCGCAAGGCCCGGCTGGAGCCGGGCAAGATGCTGGTGGTGGACACGGTGAAGGGCGTCCTGCTCTCGGACGAGGAGCTGAAGGCCTCCTACGCCCGCCGGCAGCCCTACGGGGAGTGGCTGGACAGGAATGTGGTGGGGTTATCCTCCCTGAAGGCCCCCAACCACAAGGTGGAGACCCACTCCCAGGAACTGCGGGATAAGCTGTACAAGGCCTTCGGCTACACCTACGAGGACTTGAAGACGGCCATCCTCCCCATGGCCCGGGACGGGAACGAACAGACGGCCTCCATGGGCATCGACATCCCCATCGCCGTCCTCTCCGACAAGCACCAGCCCTTATTCAACTACTTTAAGCAGAGCTTCGCCCAGGTCACCAATCCCCCCATCGACGCCATCCGGGAAAAGATTGTGACCAGCACCACCGTCTACGCCGGCTCGGACGGCAACCTTTTGCAGGAAAAGCCGGAGAACTGCACCGTGCTGCAAATCAACAACCCCATCCTCACCAGCGTGGACATGCTGAAAATCAAAAGCCTGCGGCAGAAGGGGCTTTGGTGCGATACCGTATCCCTTCTTTACTATAAAAACACGCCGGTGGAAAAGGCTCTGGACCGGCTGTTTGTCCAGGTGGATAAGGCCTACAAAAACGGGGCCAACATCATCGTCCTGTCCGACCGGGGGGTGGACGAAAACCATGTGGCCATCCCCTCCCTGCTGGCCGTCTCGGCCGTGGAGCAGTATCTGATTAAGACCAAGAAGCGCACGGCCGTCTCCATTATTTTAGAGAGCGGCGAGCCCCGGGACGTCCACCACTTCGCCACCCTCTTAGGCTACGGCGCCATCGCCATCAACCCGTACCTGGCCCACGAGGCCATCGGCGAACTCATTGAAAACAACATGCTGGACAAGGACTTGTATGTGGCCATCAAGGACTACAACAAGGCCATCCTGGACGGGGTGCTGAAAATCGCCTCCAAGATGGGCATTTCCACCCTCCAGTCCTACCAGTCCGCCCAGATTTTCGAGGCCATCGGCATCAAGCAGTCGGTCATCGACAAGTATTTCACCAACACGGTCAGCCGGGTGGAGGGCATCGGCCTGGAGGAAATCGACCAGGATATCCACGTCCGCCACGCCCACGCCTTCGACCCCCTGGGGCTGGGGGTGGATACCACCCTGGATTCCTCCGGCAGCTACAACCTGCGCAGCGGCAAGGATAAGGACGACCACCTCTATTCCCCCGAGGTCATTGTGGCCTTGCAGCAGGCCACCCGGACGGGGGACTTCGCCAAGTTCCAGGAATATACCGCCATGGTGGACGACGAGACCCGGCCCCACACCCTCCGGGGCCTGCTGGACTTTGTCTTCGACCCCGACGGGGGCGTGCCCCTGGAGGAGGTGGAGCCGGTGGAGAGCATTGTAAAGCGCTTCAAGACCGGCGCCATGTCCTACGGCTCCATTTCGGAGGAGGCCCACAAGTGCCTGGCCCTGGCCATGAACCGGCTGGGGGGTAAGTCCAATTCCGGCGAGGGGGGCGAGCTGCCCGAGCGGCTTTCCTCCGAATACTGCAGCGCCATCAAGCAGGTGGCCTCCGGCCGGTTCGGCGTCACCAGCGAATACCTGGTTTCCGCAAAGGAAATCCAGATTAAAATGGCCCAGGGCGCAAAGCCGGGAGAGGGCGGCCATCTGCCGGGCAAGAAGGTCTACCCCTGGATTGCCAAGACCCGCTACTCCACCCCCGGCGTCTCCCTTATCTCCCCGCCGCCCCACCACGACATCTACTCCATTGAAGACCTGGCCCAGCTGATTTACGACCTGAAAAACGCCAACCATGAGGCGGACATCTCGGTCAAGCTGGTGTCCGAAGCGGGGGTGGGCACCATCGCCGCCGGCGTGGCCAAGGCCGGGGCCAGCGTGGTGCTCATCTCTGGGTACGACGGCGGCACGGGAGCCGCCCCCCGCAATTCCATCCACAACGCCGGTATGCCCTGGGAGCTGGGGCTGGCCGAAACCCATCAGACCCTGATGAAAAACGGCCTGCGCTCCCGGGTGCGCATCGAGACCGACGGCAAGCTCATGAGCGGCCGGGACGTGGCCATCGCCTGTATGCTGGGGGCGGAGGAATTCGGCTTCGCCACGGCCCCCTTGGTCACCATGGGCTGCATGATGATGCGGGTCTGCAACCTGGACACCTGCCCCTTCGGCATCGCCACCCAGAACCCCGAACTGCGGGGTCGGTTTTCGGGCAAGCCGGAATACGTCATGAACTTCATGCGCTTTATCGCCGAGGAACTGCGGCAGATTATGGCGAGGCTTGGCGTCCGGCGGGTGGACGAACTGGTGGGCCGCACCGATTTGCTGAAAAAGCGGGAGAATTCCGCCGCCCCCCGGGGGGCCCTGGTGGATATGTCCAGAATCCTGGCCCAGCCCTACACCGGCACCTGCTGTTACCATAAAGAGGACGCCTATGACTTCGCCCTGGAGAAGACGGTGGACGAGAGCGTCATCCTCCCCGCCCTGCGGAAAAACCTCACCAGCGGCGAGCCGGGGCAGGTGGAACTGACCGTCTCCAGCACCGACCGGACGGTGGGCACCCTCTTCGGCTCGGAGGTCACCCGCCGGTTTGGCAGCCGCCTTGCGGAAGATACCTTCCGCATTCTCTGCAAGGGCGGCGGCGGCCAGTCCTTCGGGGCCTTCCTGCCGGCAGGGGTCACCATGATTCTCACCGGCGACAGCAACGACTACTTCGGCAAGGGCCTGTCGGGGGGCAAGCTGGTGCTGGCCCCGCCGGCCGGCAGCCGCTTCAAGGCCGAGGATAACATCATCGTGGGCAACGTGGCCCTCTACGGCGCCACCTCCGGCAAGGCCTTCATCAATGGCGTGGCCGGGGAGCGGTTCTGCGTGCGCAACTCGGGCGCCCTGGCGGTGGCCGAGGGGGTAGGCGACCACGGCTGCGAGTACATGACCGGCGGCGTGGCGGTCATCCTGGGCCCCACCGGCAAGAACTTTGCCGCCGGCATGAGCGGCGGCGTGGCCTACGTCCTGGACAGCGGCCACGACCTCTACCGCAAGGTCAACAAGGGCTTGGTCACCATCGAGACCCTGTCCGAACGGCACGACGCGGAGGAACTGCGGAGCATCCTCACCGAGCACTACGAGAACACCGGCTCCCCTCTGGCCAAGTCCATCCTGCTGGATTTCGACAACTACATCCCGCAGTTTAAGAAGATTGTGCCGAACGATTACCGCCGGATGCTGGACGCCATTTCCTCCCTGGAAAAGAAGGGCATGAGCAAGGAAGAGGCCGGCATCGAAGCCTTTTACCAGACCACGCGGGGATAGGAGGATTCACATGGGAAAAGCAACAGGCTTTTTGGAATATAACCGGGACGAGACGCCCGCCCGCGCCCCTTTGGAGCGCATCAAGGATTTTAAGGAATTTCACGGCGCCCTGTCGGAAGAGGAACGGCAGCGGCAGGGTGCCCGCTGCATGAACTGCGGGGTGCCCTTCTGCCAGTCGGGCATGACCCTCCACGGCATGGCCACCGGCTGCCCGCTGCACAACCTCATCCCCGAGTGGAACGACGAGGTTTACCACGGCAACACCTGGCACGCCCTCTCCCGGCTGCTCAAGACCAACAACTTCCCGGAGTTTACCGGCCGGGTCTGTCCCGCCCTCTGCGAGGTGGCCTGCCTCTGCGGCGTCCACGACAGCCCGGTGACCGTCAAGGAGAACGAACTGGCCATCATCGAAGCCGGCTTTGCCGCCGGGTACATGCAGCCGCGGCCCCCCGAAATCCGCTCGGGCAAGAAGGTGGCCGTGGTGGGCTCGGGGCCTTCCGGCCTTGCCTGCGCGGATATGCTGAACAAGCGGGGGCACACCGTCACGGTCTATGAAAAGAACGACCGCATAGGCGGCCTGCTTATGTACGGCATCCCTAACATGAAGCTGGACAAGAGCATTATAGACCGCCGGGTGCAGCTCATGCGGGCCGAAGGGGTGCGCTTCCTCACCGGCACCGACGTGGGCCGGGACATCGCCCCTGAAACCCTGCTGGAACAGTTCGACGCCGTGGTTCTCTGCTGCGGCGCGGAGCAGGCCCGGGACATCCAGGCCGAGGGCCGGGAACAGGCGGAGGGCATCTACTTCGCCGTGGATTTCCTGACGAGGAACACCAAAAGCTATCTGGATTCGAATTTTGCCGACGGGCAGTATATCGACGCCAAGGGCAAAAATGTGGTCATCGTAGGCGGCGGCGACACGGGCAACGACTGCGTGGGCACGGTTATCCGCCAGGGCTGCCAGTCGGTGGTACAGCTGGAGCTCATGCCCAAGTCCCCCGACAGCCGGGCGGCCGACAACCCCTGGCCGGAATATCCCAAGACCTGCAAGACCGACTACGGGCAGGAGGAGGCCATCGCCGTCTTCGGCCACGACCCCCGGCGGTATTCCAGCACCATCGGCCGGGTTATCACCGACGACGACGGCCATATCACCGCCGTGGGCGTCGTCCGCATGGAGGCCGATAAGAAGGGCCGGCTGCGGTCGGTTCCCGGCAGCGAGGAGGTCATCGACTGCGACCTGCTGCTTATCGCCGCCGGCTTTACCGGCTGCAAAAAGTACGTGGCCGACGCCTTCGGTGTGGACCTTTCCCCCCGGAACACCGTCCAGACCGAGGCGGGGAAGTACGCCTCCAGCGTTCCCGGCGTCTTTGCCGCCGGGGACATGCGGCGGGGGCAGTCCCTGGTGGTGTGGGCCATCGAGGAAGGCCGGTCCTGCGCCAAGGAAGTGGACGCCTTTCTGGACGGCTACTCCAATATGTAATGTAAGCCCCGGGCCGGGAGTTATCCTCCCTGCCGGCCCGTCCCGCCGCCCATTGTTTGCGGAAGGGCCGCCGCGGCTGATGGACTATTTCCGGCAGCCGGAAAGGGCTTTTTCCGGCCGCTCCCTCCGGCTTCCATACGCCGGAGGATTAAAAGACAGCCCGAACCGGTGTGCCTGTAACCGGTTCGGGTTCTTGCTTTTCCGCCTTCGGTATTTGCCGAGGGCAGTTTTTTTGCTATTTTTCCGCTAAAAATATTCTGACCGTTCCGACCGGGCTGACCGCACAGACCGACGGAAACCCATTATACTTTTTATGGCCAGACGGGTATTCCCGTTCTATTTTCCGCCGGAATTTCGCATAAATTCCCGGCAGAAGGAGGAATCCCATGCAAACCATTACCTATACCCTTTCCCTGTCCGGCATCTCGCCCACAGACCTACAGGACGGCGGCGTCCAGGGAGACCACTGCAAAACCGCCCTGGTCTTCTGCCCGGATGAAGCCCTCTGGTCGGATGTTTCGTCCGATGTCTCCCAGAACCACAACATCCGCTGCCGGGTGGACGCAAGCGACGGCGCCGGCGGATACCACCCCTCCGCCCTGCTGACCCCCGACCCCTCCACCCACGCCGTCACCTATCCCTTGGAGCGGAGCGTCACCCAGGCCGGCGGCGTGGCCAAGCTGTTCCTCATCCTCTCGGAGGTGGACGAAAACAGCCGGGAGGTCCGCTGCTTATACTCCTTTCCCGCCAGCCTGCGCTTTGCCGACTCCCCGGCAGGCGGCGCCATGGAGAGCATAGCGGAATGGGAGATAAACGGCGCCCTGGACGCCGTGCTCAAGGCCCTGGCCGTTCTGGAGGACAGCCTGCCCGTGGAGACCGAAAACATCGCTGATGAGGCCGTTACTGCTGCCAAGCTGGCCGATGACGCGGTGACTGTGGACAAGATATCCGACGGTTCCATCGTCACAGCCAAGCTGGCGGACGGGGCGGTGACGGCGGAAAAAATCCCCTTCAAATCCATTACGTCCGATCGCATTAAGGACCTGGCCATTACACCCCTGCAAATAGCGCCCGGCGCGGTTATCGACAGCAAACTGGCGGATGGGGCCGTAACCGGGGAAAAGATTGCCCCCGGGGCAGTCACCGGCGCAAAAATTGCCGAGGGCACCATCGACTACACCAAATTGTCCAATAGCGCAGTGACGGCCGAAAAGCTGGCGGGCGGGGCTGTGACTACGGGAAAAATCCAGAACGGCGCGGTGACGGCTGAAAAGCTGGATGAAGATGTACAAAAATCCATCCCCCGTTTTGGGGTGTGCAATACCCACCAAAGCACACCGGATAAGGTAGTCGATTTGGAAGACTTCACCCTATATACCGGCGCTATTGTGGCCGTGCAGTTTGTGCAGGGGAACTATGCCAACGGCAACCTGACGCTGAACATCAACGGCACAGGAGCCAAACCGGTATACCTGGATGACAACGCCGTCTACAGCGAACTGCCCCTGAACTGGGGGGCTGTCGTATGGTTTTGCTACGACGGCGGCGGGTATCAAGTCATGGTCATGCCCAACGCAACTACGGACTGGGCCGGCAAGGTCAAACTGAACAACACCTTGACGTCTACCAGCGATTCCGAGGCCCTCACCGCCGCCCAGGGAAAGGCGCTGAAGGATATGATAGACGGCATATCCGACGGGGGAGGCGGGGGAAACAGCGGCCTGCCCTTCTACAGCCAGTACAATTTCAATATCGACGAGGTAACCGAGGACTGCATCCGGGTGGTAGGTGGCATGACTACCGGAACCAAGCCCCCCTGCAACAACTACGCCCTGGTCACCACCTTCACGCCCCTCAGCCCCAGCGGCTGGTCCGACGGCGGCTATATGCTGCAAATGGCACAGTCCGACAATGGCAAGCTGTATACCCGCTATAACTACTCCACGCCGCCCAATTGGAGCGCATGGCAGACCGGCAGCAACTAAAAAATTGGAAGGAGGTACACATTATGTCCATCACCATCCACGACGCGGGCCTGCAGTTTGACGGCCATCCTGCTACCCGTGTAAGAACCACCGCCATCATCCTCCACCACGCCGATGCCGTCTCCTGTACCGTGGAGGACGTCCACCGCTGGCATCTTTCCAACGGCTGGATTGGCATCGGTTATCAGTTTTTTGTCCGCAAGAACGGCGAAATCTGGCGGGGCCGCCCCATCGACTGGGTAGGCGCCCACACCAAGGGAGCCAACGACTTCTCCGTAGGTATCTGCTTCGAGGGCAGCTACGAGAGCAAGGACACCTCCATGCCCGCCGCGCAGGTACAGGCCGGCAAGGAGTTGGTGTCCTACCTGCTGGGCCTCTACCCCGGCGCTGTGGTAAAGAAACATAAGGACTACTGCGCCACCGACTGCCCTGGCAAGTATTTCCCCTTTGACGAAATCGCCGCAGGCGTATCCGACGGCGGGTCTGCGCCTGCACCCGAGCAGCCGGCTCCCTCCCACTCCCTGCTGGTGCGGGGGAGCAAGGGGGAGGAAGTGAAGCAAATGCAGCAGCGGCTCATCTCCCTGGGATTCCCCTGCGGCCCCTGCGGCGCTGACGGGGTCTACGGCGTGGGCTGCGTCTGCTCGGTCAAGGCCTTCCAGCACTGCAACGGCCTTGTGGTAGACGGCAAGTGTGGGGAAAAGACCTGGGCCGCCCTGGACGGCAACCCCAGGACCGCCTGCCCCTATGCCGAAATTCCGATTAACGTAAAGAAGGGCAGCAAGGGGAACAGCGTCCGCTGGGTACAGTGGCAGCTGCTCCGCTGCGGCTACGACATCGGCGACACCGGCATCGACGGCGACTGCGGAACCAACACCGCCGCCGCCATCGGCCGTTTCCAGTCGGCCAACGGCCTTGCTGCCGACTGCATCTGCGGCAAGGATACCCGCGCCAAGCTGAAGGCGGTGTAGCCTATGGCGGATATTATCGTGGCCCTCATCGCCCTGGCCGGCACGGCCCTGGGTACCTTCGGCGGCATCCTCACCTCCTCCAAGCTGACCAACTACCGGCTCAAGCAGCTGGAGAATAAGGTGAATGAGCACAACAACTATGCCCACCGCCTGCCGGTGGTAGAGGAAAAAATCAAAGTCATCAACCACCGGATAAGCGACTTGGAACACGAAAAGGAGGAATAGGAGATTGGAACAGATTACTGCATTTCTGGCCGACAACATGTACATCGTGGCCGTGGTGCTCTACATCATCGGGGTGTTCTGCAAGATGATTCCGAAGATTCCCGACTGGGTGATTCCC
>CAJFVX010000055.1 GCA_904420585.1 Candidatus Howiella intestinavium
CGGTTTCCTCGCCGCAGACGAAGGCGCCGGCGCCCAGGCGGATGTCCACGTCAAATGTAAAGCCGGTGCCGAAGATGTCCTCACCTAAGAGGCCGTACTCCCGGGCCTGGTCGATGGCGATGCGCAGGCGCTGCACCGCGATGGGGTACTCGGCACGGACATAGATATAGCCCTGGGTAGCGCCGATGGCGTAGCCGGCGATGGCCATGGCCTCGATGACGGCGTGGGGGTCGCCCTCCAGCACCGAACGATCCATGAAGGCGCCCGGGTCGCCCTCGTCGGCGTTGCAGCAGACGTACTTCTGGTCGGCCTGGTTCATGGCGGCCAGCTCCCACTTGCGGCCGGTGGGGAATCCGCCGCCGCCGCGGCCCCGCAGGCCGGAATCCTTGACTATCTGGATAACCTGCTCGGGGGTGTATTCGGTTAAGCATTTGGCCAGGGCGGCATAGCCGTCAAAGGCGATGTACTCGTCGATAAGCTCCGGGTTGATAACGCCGCAGTTGCGCAGCGCCACCCGGTGCTGGGCCTTGTAGAAGGCGGTTTCATTTAAGGACTTGACGTCGTTGCCCTCGGTGACCGTCTCATCATACAGCAGACGCTTGACGATGCGGCCTTTGAGCAGATGCTCGTCGACGATTTCCTTGACATCCTCCACCTGCACCCGGCTGTAAAAACTGCCTTCGGGGTAGATGACCACCACCGGGCCCAAAGCGCAAAGGCCGAAGCAGCCGGTCTTTACCACCTTGACTTCTTCGGTCAGGCCCACGCGGTCGATTTCGGCCTGCATGGCCTCGATGATCTGCGCGCTATGCGAGGAGGTACATCCCGTACCGCCGCATACCAGCACTTGTGAACGATACATAGAAGCAGCTCCTCCTTACTTGGTATAGGCGCCCACGGTGAATTCCTGCACCGGGCGGCCGTTGACAATGTGCTCGGTGACCACCTGGGGGACCTTCTCCGGGCTCATCTTCACATAGGTGACCTTCTCCTTGCCGGGGACGAAGACCTCCACCACCGGCTCGTACTGGCACATGCCGATGCAGCCGGTCTGGGTGACGATAACATTCTTTAACCCTCTGCGGGAGACCTCTTCCACAAAGGCGCTGAGCACCGGACGGGCGCCGGCGGCGATGCCGCAGGTAGCCATGCCCACGGCGATGCGGATGTCGTCGCTGTTGTCGCCCCGGGCGCTGACATTCTGCAGCGCGCGCTCGCGTATGGCCTTCAGCTCTTCGATTGATTTCATAGCGGTTCCTCCATCCTTTCTAAATGAACCCCCGCGGCCGGGTTCTTTCCGAAATCCGCGGCGGAGCTTTGCAAATTAAAGGGCCTGGTCTTGCTGCAACCCGGCCAGCTGTTCGCTTAAATATCCCTTGATCCATTCGGCCACATCCGGCTGGTTCAGGGGCACATCCCCCAGGATCTGCCGGAGTTCCCGCGTGTCCAGAACAAATTCCCGGCCGTCCTTCCCCCGGCGGTAGACAAAGTCCAGCCCCGGGTTCATGTGGATGAGCATGGCCACCGTGTCCTCCATGTCTCCCAGGGGCATGCGGTCCACGTTGGAAAGCTGGAAGGAGGCCCGCACGGCCGTCCCCTTCCCCACCTCCGACTGGATAGCAAAATCGCCGCCGGCCATTTCGGCCGCCATTTTAAACAAAGGGACCCCCAGCCCCACCTTGCGGGTGGTACGGGTGGTGTAAAACGGGTCGGTCACATGGGCCACCTGTTCGGCCGTCATGCCCTTGCCGTTGTCCAGAATGTTTATGTACAGCCTGTCGGCCGTCCCGTCCTCGATGGTTTCAATGGTGATGAGGGTGGCGCCGGCGGAAATGGAGTTCTGGGCGATGTCCAGGACATTCAAAGACAGCTCTTTCATTAGTCCATATATTTCTTCAGGATATCGTCAACATCCTTTTCGGTCAGCCGGCCGTAGACGTCCTCGTTGACCGTCAGCACAGGGGCCAGGCCGCAGGCGCCGATGCAGCGGCAGGCCTCCAGGGAGAAGCGGCCGTCCTCGGTGCACTCGTCGGGGCCGATGCCCAGAATCTCGGAAATCCTGTCCAGCAGCTTCTGGGCGCCCTTGACGTAGCAGGCCGTCCCGAGGCATACGGAAATTTTATACTGACCCTTGGGGGTCAGGGCAAACTGCGCGTAGAAGGTGGCGATGCCGTAGACTTCCTCCACCGGCACGCCCATGCCCTCGGCGATCATGGTCTGGACTTCCAGCGGCAGATACCCGTAGATATCCTGCGCGCCCTGCATAACCGGCATCAGTGCGCCCTTTTCCCCTTTGTGGGCCGCTATGAGTTCTTTGAGTTGCGCTTCCTGTTCCGGCGTACCATGAAACGGCAGCTTACTCATGCGTTTTTTCATGAAACCATACCTCCTAAAAATCTTGCTGAACAAAAACATCCGCCCGCTTTACGGGCGAACTTTACAGGGGGATTTCCCCGCAGGGATCCCCATGATGCCGTGGAAGCACCCGCCTTTTCCTCACGCAAAAGGGCAGATTTTGCGCACGCGCATACAGTAGTTAAAGTATAGCAGATGGCTCCAGAAAAATCTATAGCTTCCCCGGAGTTTTTTTCGCATTTTCGCCAAATTTCAAGGTTAGATAAATCTAACTTTATAAAAACAGATAGATTTGCACAATAGTTATTTTGCAATTTGTGCATCTGCCCTAGTGGCAAAATAAGGATAAATACCCAGTATTTTTAAAATTTGTATATTCTATGCAGGAAGCGGACGGGACATGCCATTATCCGCTCTTTTGCAGGGAGAAAAATGAGCCATAAATTGCGCTGTTTTGGTGGCCGTCGGCCGAAAAACATAAAGACACAAGAAAAGGCGCCGGCCGCAGCCAACGCCTTTCCATCTGTCGAAAGCCATTAGAATCGCAGAAACCGGCGACATGTGCGTCGGTTTCTGCACGCGACAAATCCCGCGCCTGCGGGATTTGTAGGGGGAATGTTAGAAGGGGGACGCGCCCCTCTTCTACAGCTTGTCGACTTTGTCGACAAGCTGAAAAGGGCGCCGGCCGCAGCCGACGCCCTTTTTAGGGTACAATCTTATTCGATGTTAATATAGCCCGCTTTTTCAGGCAGCTTCTTTACTTCCTTCTTGGGGATGGACACCCGCAGGATACCGTCCTCAAACTTGGCCGAAATATCCGACTCGGTGACGTCCTCGCCTACATAGAAACTCCGGCTGCACTGGCCGGCGTACCGCTCCCGGCGGATGTAGCGGCCCTTCTTGTCGGACTCATCCTTGTCAAGGCCCTTAGCGGCGCTTACGGTCAGATACCCATCGGATACCTGGGCCTTGATTTCATCCTTCTTGAAGCCGGGCAGGTCGATGTCCAGCTCATAAGAGTTGTCGGTCTCCCGCACGTCGGTCTTCATCAGCGCCTTGGCGTGCTTGCCGTACAGGGGATTGCGTCCCGTAAAGAAGGGATCGGAAAACATTTCATCAAACAAATTCTCACCAAAAATGCTGGGCAACATAAGTCATTCCTCCTATCAAGCTTTTCCGGCCCGACGCTGTAGGGAACGATTGGCGTTCTGGCAGTGCCTGGGGCAATGTCACCCATCCGGTCTCCCGGATTTGTTTGTTCTCTAAGCCCCTGGAGAAGCAGCCGGGCAGTTCCGGCATCTGCGGCCCTTTTCTTTCTCATCGGCCCGTCCGGTCTGTCTTTTCGGCCCCTCTCTCAAGGTTCGATTATAGTATAGCACGTTTATTAGCACTGTCAATATGAGAGTGCTAATATTAACAGAACAATAATACAAACGCCAAAATTCTGCAACAATCCGGCCTTTTCACTTATGATAGGCGCTGCCCCGGCCGATTTGAAAGGCTCGGTAGACCTGTTCCAGCAGCATAACCCGGGCCAGCTGATGGGGGAAGGTCATAGGGGACATGGAGAGCCGCCAGTCGGCCCGGGCCTTGACGGCCGGCGACAGGCCGTGGGAGCCGCCGATGATAAAGACAAGGCGGCTGTACCCCCGCAGGGGAGCGTCGGCCAGCTGCCGGGCGAAGGCCTCGCTGGAAAGGGTTTTCCCCTCGATGCACAAAGCGAATACCCCGGCCCCGGCGGGGATTTTCGCCAGGATCCGCCTGCCCTCCTCTTCCAGAGCGGCGGCAATCTGTTTTTCTCCCGGCCGGTCGGGCAGGCGGGCGGGCTCCAGTTCCTCCACCTGCAGAGTGCAGAAAGCCGAAAGGCGTTTTGTGTATTCGGCGGCGGCGGCCCGGAGGTAGTCCTCCTTCAGACGGCCCACCACCAGCAAGGTGATTTGCAGCATGCCTTCATCCTCCCCTATACTATACAGGGCCGCAGCCCCGCAAAAAAACGGCAGGGCAAATACCCCGCCGTCTCAGCTTGTCAACGTTGTCGACAAGCTGTAGAAGAGGGGCACGCCCCCCTTCTAACATTCCCCCTACAAATCCCGCAGGAGCGGTATTTTTCGTATGCAGAAATCGACGCACATGTCGCCGATTTCTGCGATGCAAATGGCTCTCATTGGGTTTCTCGACGGGTTTCTCGACAGACTGAGGTGGCAGGGCAAATACCCCGCCGCCCTCTGTTTTTTTCAAATCCCAAACCGGTGGTTTGCGCTTTCCTGAGGTTTCTTACAGCACCAGCATCCGGCCGCCGGCAGGCGGCGCGGCCTGCAGGATATAATCCATATTTTCCTTATACCCCCCGTCGGTCAAGGCCGCCCTGGCCGAAGCCAGAGCCAATTCGGGGTAGTTGTTTTCCTTGCTGATATGCCCCAGCACCAGCCGGGTGGCCCCCGCCTGGATAAGCCCCCCCAGTTCTGCGGCGCAGCCGGCGTTGGACAAATGGCCGCTGTCGCTTAAAATCCGCCGCTTTAAGGGATAGGGGTAGGGCCCGTTTTGGAGCATCATGACGTCGTGGTTGGATTCCAGCAGCACCAGGTCGCAGCCGGTCAGGGCGATCCGCACCTCCTCGCTGACATAGCCCAAATCGGTGCAGACGGCCATTTTCCGGCCGTCGGCCGTCTCCACCACATAGCCGCTGGAGCCGGGGCAATCGTGAGAGGTGGCAAAGCGGGTGACCTGCATATGGGCAAGGGCCACCGGCGCGCCGTTTATGACCCGGGCCTCCGTGCGGGCGTCGTACCGCTCCCCCGCCTCCAGGGCCTCCAAAGTTTTAGCCGAGGCATAAATGGGAATGTGGTTCTTTCCCGCGAAGACCTTTAACCCCTTCACATGGTCGATGTGCTCATGGGTGACAAATATGGCCTGGATGGCAGAGGGTTCCAGTTCCATCTGGGCAAGGGCCCCTGTGATGGCCTTGGCGCTGACGCCGGCATCGATGAGAATCCCGCCGCCCGAACAGCCTATGTAGGTGCAGTTTCCCGAACTGCCGCTGAACAGAGGGGCAAACCTGGCCAAATCCCTCCGCCTCCTTTCCTTTTGCAAAGAATAATAGCTAAGAAAAAAGGCCCAGCGCGGCGGGAGGCGGCTTCGCCCCCTGCCCTTCGGCCTTTCATCCTCTCTATAAAGCCGCCTTCCGGAGATTGGGATTTATGATCTTCACCCGCCTGATGTCCGCCCCCAGGGCCGAAAATTTCGCGGTGACATCCTCGTATCCCCGGTCGATGTGGGTGATGTCCTCAATCTCGGTGACCCCCCGGGCCATGAGGCCGGCGATAATCATAGCGGCGCCCGCCCGCAGGTCGGTGGCGTGCAGGGGCGCGGCGGTCAGCCCTTCCACCCCCTGGATGACGGCCACCTTGCCGTCCACCTGGATTTTGGCCCCCATGAGGGTCAGCTGATCCACATAGCGGAACCGGTTGTCCCAGACGCTTTCGGTGACGATGCTG
The DNA here is from genome assembly GCA_904420585.1 of Candidatus Howiella intestinavium. Taxonomy (GTDB): domain Bacteria; phylum Bacillota; class Clostridia; order Oscillospirales; family Acutalibacteraceae; genus Howiella; species Howiella intestinavium. Next base: position 5,850 of record CAJFVX010000055.1, read on the forward strand.
GCGCCGTCGGCCACCGACAAAAGGGTGGCCATCTGGGGCTGCATATCCGTGGGGAAGCCGGGGTGAGGCATGGTCTTTACATTGCAGTGGCGGGGCCGGGACGGGCCGATAATCCGCACCGCCTCGTCGAATTCCTCCACCGTGGCGCCCGCCTCCTCCAGCTTGGCGGTGATGGACTCCAGGTGCTTGGGGATGACGTTCTTCACCAGCACGTCGCCCCCCGTGGCCGCTGCGGCCACCATATAGGTTCCCGCCTCAATCTGGTCGGGGATGATGCTGTAGGTCACGCCGGACAAATGCTCCACGCCCCGGATTTTGATGACGTCGGTACCCGCACCCATAATGTCCGCACCCATGGAGTTTAAGAAATTGGCCAAATCCACAATATGGGGCTCCTTGGCCGCGTTTTCGATAACCGTAAGGCCCCTGGCCTTGACGGCGGCCAGCATGATATTGATGGTGGCCCCCACCGAAACCACGTCCAGATACACCGGGTTGCCGACGAGCCGTTCAGCCGACGCGTCCACCATGCCGCCGTCGATAACCACCCGGGCCCCCAACGCCTCAAAGCCCTTGATATGCTGGTCGATGGGGCGCACACCGAAGTCGCAGCCCCCGGGGGGCGCGATACGCGCCTTATTAAACCGGCCCAGCATGGCCCCCATAAAATAGCTGCTGGCCCGCATCCGCTTGGTCAAATCGGCCGGCACCACGTGGGAGGCAATGTGCCGGGGATCGATTTCCAATGTGCTTTTGTTGATGACCTTTACGTTGGCCCCTAACTCATATAAAATCCGTACAATAACGGCGACATCCGAAATACCGGGAATATTTTCAATGCGGCAGACCCCGTCCGACAGGATGACGGCGGGCAAAATAGCAACGGCGGCATTCTTCGCCCCGCTGATGATGACCTCGCCCTCCAGCCGGCGGCCGCCGGTAATCACAAATTTTTCCAAAGTCACGGCACTCCCTGTTCAAAGGTTGATGAGGATAGTATTTGCGCAAACCCACCGGACTAGTATAGAGAATTTATTGCAATCTATCTCACGCCGCGCATCCGCGGCCATTCCCATATTCTGTATACACTTAAGCTATTATACATACATTTCGTGCCGATGTCAAACCTTCCCCGGAAAATTACCCGGCTTTTCACCTTTTGCACTTTTTTACATAGGCCAAACGGAAATTTTATGTAAATCTGACAATCCGGCCCATCAGGCCTTTTTCATCTGCCGCACATACCGGATGGCCGCAAGGCCGGCCACGGCCCCCTGGCCGGCGGCCACCGCCACCTGCTTGATGGCAGCCGTACAGTCTCCGGCGGCGAATACGCCGGGGACGTTGGTCTGCTGGTCATCGTCCACCGCAATCCGGCCCTTTTCGGATAAAATGCCCAGTTTGACGGCAAAATCCGCCGCCGAGGCCGAGCCCAGGGCGATAAACAGACCCTCCAGTTCCGCAAGGGAACCGTCCTGCAGACGGACGCCCGTAAGCTTTTCCTCCCCCATAAGGGCCTGCAGGGGCCGCTCCTCCAGCCGGACGCCGTCGGGCAGGGGGGCCGTCAGGGGCTGCCCATCCGTAAAGAGGGTGACATCGCCGGTAAGCCCGGCAAGATAGGCCGCCTCGTGGGCGGCGTAGGCCCCGCCGCCCAATATGCCCACCCGTTTACCCCGGAAGAAAAAGCCGTCGCAGACAGCGCAGTAGCTGACCCCATGGCCCTCCAGGGCCGCAAGGCCGGGCAGGTCGGGGGATTTGCGGGCATTCCCCGCCGCCAGGATGACCGCCCTGGCCGCATACCGGGCCGGGCCGGAGGCCGGGGCCGACTCCACCGTAAAGCAGGGCGGGGCGCCGTCGCCGAACCCCAGTCCCACCACCTCTTCCCGGCGCCATTCGGCCCCCACCGCCGCCAGCTGCCGCAGCCCCGTTTCGTAGAGGTCCGGGCCGGACATGGGAGCTACACCGTAGTAATTTTCGATGGACACAGCCTTCTCCAGGGCGCTGGGCCGCCCCCCGAACACCAGGGTGGACAGCCCCGCCCGGGCGGTATACAGGGCCGCCGACACCCCCGCCGGCCCGCTGCCGATGATGATAACGTCGGTCACAGGAATCCCTCCTACTTTATAATGTGATTTGGATGCCTTCTCCCCGGCCGGCAGAACGGCGGGGCTTTACCTATATATTATACCCGGCCGGCCCGCTCTTCACAACCGGCTGCGGCGCCTTTTCCCGGCAGGTTATCTGTAATTTCCATGTCCATTTTATGCGGTTTACAGAAAAATTCCGGTATTTTATAGAATTTCTTGTAATCGCCGATGAAAGTATGATACAATAAGCGATACAGCGCGTTAAAGCGGTGCGGCGGCAAAATCCGCCCGCCGCCGCAAATACAGCAAACGAGGTGTGACCGTTGATTTGGAATAAGGAAATGGAATGTATGAAGCGGGCCGACATGGAGGCCCTGCAGCTGGAGCGGCTGCGGTGGGCTGTGCGGTTCTGCTATGAAAACGTGCCCTTTTACCGCAAACGGCTGGATGAGGCGGGGGTGACGCCGGACAAAATCAAGACCCTCCGGGACATCCGGCATATCCCCTTCACCACCAAGGCCGATTTGCGGGACACCTACCCCTTCGGCCTTTTCGGCGTGCCCATGAAGGATATTGTGCGCATCCACGCCTCTTCCGGCACCACCGGCAAGCCCACGGTGGTGGGGTACACCAAAAGGGATTTGGACAACTGGGCCGAGATGATCGCCCGCATCGTCTACGGCGTGGGGGCCAACGAGGATACCATCGTGCAGATAGCCTTCGGCTACGGCATGTTCACCGGGGCCCTGGGGCTGCACTACGGGTTGGAGAAGGTGGGGGCGTCTGTGGTGCCCTGCTCCTCGGGCAACTCGGAAAAACAGCTGATGTTCATGCGGGATTTTAAGACCAACTGCCTGGTGGCCACCCCCTCCTACGCCCTTTATTTATCCGAACTGGCCAGGGAGTCGGGCTATCCCATGAGCGACTACCATCTGCGGCTGGGGCTCTTGGGCAGCGAGGGCTGCACCCCCGAGATGCGGGACCAGATTGAGAAGAACTGGGGTATGTTCGTCACCGACAACTACGGCTTATCCGAAACCGGCGGCCCCGGCATGTCGGGCGAATGTATGGAGCGGGCCGGCTTACATATCAATGAGGATTTTTATTACTGCGAAATCATCGACCCCAATACCGGCGAGGTGCTGGAGCCCGGCGCCACCGGCGAGCTGGTGGTGACCACCCTGACCAAGGAGGGCATCCCCATGCTCCGCTACCGCACCAAGGACATCACCCGCATCAACTACGAGCCCTGCAAATGCGGCCGCACCACCGCCCGGATGGATAAAATCAAAGGCCGGTCGGACGATATGCTGAAAATCCGGGGGGTCAACGTCTTCCCCTCCCAGGTGGAAAGCGTCCTCATCGGCATGGAGGAGTTGGGCCCCCACTACCAGCTGGTGGTCCGGCGGGAAGGCTTCGCCGACACCCTGGAGGTCCGGGTGGAGCTTATCGACGGCAGCCTGCTGGAGCGGTACGGCGAACTGGAGGCCCTTCACCGCCGCATCACCGACAAGCTCAAGTCGGTGCTGGGCATCATGGCCAAGGTAAGCCTGGTGGAGCCCAAGACCCTGGAGCGGTTCCAGGGCAAGGCCAAGCGGGTGCTGGATCTGCGAAACAGCCCGGAAGGCTCCGGCGGCAAATAATCCCGGCGCTTTTTCTTTAAGATAAATTCCGCGGCATCTTGCCGGAATATGGGCTTTCATGATAGAATAAGGGCAGCAAGGGATAATTACATCCCCGGAACCTGAAAGGATGAAACACATGAAGCAACTGATGTTGGGCAACGAAGCGGTTGCCCGCGGCCTGTACGAGGCCGGCGTGAAGGTCGTGTCCAGCTATCCGGGCACCCCCTCCACCGAAATCACCGAGGCGGCCGCTGCATACGACGAAATGTACTGTGAGTGGGCCCCCAATGAGAAGGTAGCCACCGAAGTGGCTTGCGGCGCCATGATCGCCGGCAGCCGTTCCTTCACCGGCATGAAGCACGTGGGGCTCAACGTGGCCGCCGACCCCATCTACACCGCCTCCTACACCGGCGTCAACGCCGGCATGATGCTGGCCGTGGCCGACGACCCGGGGATGCACTCCTCCCAGAACGAGCAGGACTCCCGCCGCCACGCCATCGGCGCCAAAATCCCCATGCTGGAGCCGGCCGACTCGGACGAGTGCCTGCGCTTTACCAAGCTGGCCTATGAGTTGTCGGAGGAATTCGACACCCCCTTTATCCTGCGCCTGACCACCCGCATCGCCCACTCCCGGAGCCTGGTGGAGACGTCCGAGCGGGTGGAGCCCGCCCAGAAGGATTTTCCCAAAGATCCCCAGAAGTACGTCATGATGCCCGCCATGGCCATCAAGCGCCATGTGGTGGTGGAGGACCGGATGCGCCGGCTGGCCCAGTGGGCCGAAACCGCCCCCATCAACCGGGAGGAAATCCACGACGGGGCCAAAATCGGCGTCATCTGCGCCGGCGACTGCTACCAGTACGCCAAGGAGGCCCTGGGGGATACGGCCAACTACCTGAAGTTAGGCATGGTCAATCCCCTGCCGGTGGAACTGCTGCGCAGCTTTGCCGGAAAGTGCGAGAAGGTCTATGTCATTGAAGAGCTGGACGACGTCATCGAGACCCACTGCCGGGCCATCGGCCTCACCGTCACCGGCAAGGAGCTGTTCGGGTATCTGGGCGAATTCTCCCAGCGCACCGTCCAGGAGAAAATCCTGGGTCAGGTCCCCGCATCCATGTCTCTGGACGCCGACATCCCCGGCCGGCCGCCGGTGCTCTGCGCCGGATGTCCCCACCGCGGGCTCTTCTACACCTTAAAGAAGTTAAAATGCAACGTCAGCGGCGACATCGGCTGCTATACCTTAGGCGCCCTGGCGCCCCTTTCCTCCATCGACACCTGCATCTGCATGGGCGCGTCGGTGTCGGCCCTCCACGGCATGAACAAGGCCCGGGGAGAGGAATTCGCCGCCAAATCCGTTGCGGTTATCGGCGATTCCACCTTTATCCACTCGGGCATCACCGGCATTATCGACATCGCCTACAACCAGGGCATTTCCACCGTCATTGTGCTGGACAACTCCATCACCGGCATGACCGGCCACCAGCAGAACCCCACCACCGGCTACACCATCAAGGGCGACCCCACC
>CAJFVX010000056.1 GCA_904420585.1 Candidatus Howiella intestinavium
TCGGTGACCCCGTCGTTATTCGGACCGTAGTCGGTGTCGTTATAGTCGGTGACCCCGTCGTTATTGGGGCCGTAGTCAGTGTCGTTATAGTCGGTGACCCCGTCGTTATTGGGACCGTAGTCAGTGTCGTTGTAGTCGGTGACCCCGTCGTTATTGGGGCCGTAGTCGGTGTCGTTGTAATCGGTGACCCCGTCGTTATTGGGACCGTAGTCGGTGTCGGCGGGGGCGGAAGTGCCGGACGTACCGGCAGTGCCGGAAGCTGCGCCGGACACGGTCCCGCTCTGTACGTTCTGCCCGCCGGCCTGCTCGTGCTGCGCCCGCAGGACTTCGCCGGTAACGGCGTGGATATCGTATTCATATTCCAGGCCGCCGGCTATGAACTCCAGTTCAAACACCGGGGTGCCGTCGTCATGGTCAAAATCCCTGTCGTCAAACACCGCGTCGGCCGCCGCCACACCGGCCTGGGTCAGGGCGATTTCCTGGGCCTTCTCCAGGGTGATGTAGGGAGACGGCTGCCCGTCCCGTGCGTAGGCGGGGTCATAGTCGTCGTCATCGATGGTTACGATACCCGAAGTCAGCTCCAGGCCCTTGACCGCTTCCTGGGTGCTGGCGCTCATCCTGGCCAGGAACCCTTCGCCGGGGAGCACCGAACCGGGCTCCAGCTGCAGGACAATGTTTCGCATGTTGCCGTCCACATCATCTGCAAAGTAGCCGGCCGCATTGATTTCCACAATCAGATCTTTTAATACGTCGTCACATTCCTTGCCCACATAGTCCGGATAGGCGGCCACAATATTTTTGCCGTCCTCATTCTGTCCGGCCAGGGCCATAACCCGGCCTTCCCGGTTGTACTCGATATCAATTTCCGGATTCACCCGCAGGGTAAGGGTACCCGTTTCCGGGAGTATGGCCCCCTCGTTGGCCGGAGTTCCGCATCCGGCCAGAAGGGCTGCCCCCAGGACAGCCAGGGAAGAGACCGCTGCCAATACCTTTCTTCTCTGTTTCATAATAATTCTCCTTTCGGTTCCGTTTCTGTTGCGGGCAATCTCTTGTTTTGCCCTTCACCCATAGATTACGGGGACGCCTTTGGAAAAACGGGGTAAGGGAGGAAAATTTTTTAATCGTCGTCTTTTCCGTCGTCATCGCTGTCGTCATCATCGCCGTCATCGTCATTATCGTCATCATCATCTCCGTCGTCGGCATGACCGGGGTCATAGTCGGTATTCCCGTCCACGTAGTCGGTGACCCCGTCGTTTCCCGGCCCATAGTCGGTATCGGCCGGGGCCGGGGAGACGGATGAAGCGGCGGAAGCGGCCGGCGGCGTATAACCGGTATCCCCGTCATTGCCGAGGCCATAGTCGGTGTCCGCCGGAGCCTGGGAAGCCGGGGAAGCGGCCGGCGGGGTATAGCCGGTATTCCCGTCGCTGCCCGGGCCGTAATCGGTATCGCCGTAATCCGTCTGGCCGTCCGATGGGGCCGCCGGCTGGACGGAAACCGGCGGCGAACCGGCCGAGGAGGCCGGCGCGGCCGATGTGGAGGGCGTCTGGCTGCTGACCGGCGTCTCTTGGGGCCGCCCGTCCTTATAATTGAGAATTTCAATGGTGACGGCAAGCCGGCCGTCCAGATATTCGGTCACCCTTGTGCGCAGTTCGCTCCCATAGGCCTGGAACAGGGCGTCGTCCGGGGAATCGATGGAGAAGGACACCTGCCCTCCCTCTGAAAGATAGCCCATGTCAATAGCCCGGTCGATGAGTTCATCGGCCACGGTCACCTTATCCTTTCCCCGGCCGTTATAGCCCTCCAGCAGCTTTTCCCCGTCCGGGTTAGCCCCCTCCAGCGCCACTACGGTGCCCTGCCTGTTCAGATCCATTTGCACCTGTGGATTGATAGACAGATAGATGGAAGAATAAGCCGCCATGTAATTCTGATAGTAGCCCAGCCCGAAGACCAGCAGCAGGCAGGCCGCGACCGCCGCAATCCCGCTGCTTATCCACCAGGCGGTACGGCGCTGTCTGGCCGGCTCCTCCCGCATGAGCACCGGATCGCATACCGTCTGCCCCACCTCATAGCTGAGGTTGGCCGCTTTCAGAAACCGTCCCTCTTCATCCAAAAGGACGGCATAGCTGGGGCGGCACTCCATTACCATATAGTTCATTTTGCCGCCACTCCTTTCATTACCTGGGTCAAATGCCCGCGGATGATTTCATAGCCGTTGGTATGGATCAGCAGCAGGGCCACCATGTATTTCCGATGCCGCTCCAGGGTCTTGCGCTCCACGCCGCTGCCCTCCGCCAATTGGGATATGGGCAGCCGCTTGGTCTTAAGCAGCTCATCCAGAAGCGCTGGATTGTCCCTTGCGTACCCGAGGGCCTTCCGGCAGGCCTCCAGCGTCCGCTGCTGCCTGGGACAGTTGTCTGACACGTCGGCAAGGTTTACGCCGAAATCCTGCATCTGCCGGGACAGCTCCCCGATTTCGGCCCTGGTGGCCTCCCGGGCCTCCAGGGCTCGGTTTGTGTCTTTCGGGTCTGCCAGGGTATCGCCCAGAGGCGTATCGTCCGCATCGCCAGGCGTATCCAGCGAAAGGACGCCGCCATGCCGTTGCTCCCGGCGCCGGTAGTCGATAAGCCGGCTTTTAATCAGCATGGCTGCGTATTTAAAAAAGGCGCCCCGGGTGCGGGAGTAGCCGCGGATAGCCTCGTGGAAGGCAATCATGGCAATGCTCAGCTCATCGTCATGTCCCTCCACCGGCGGCCGCTGCAAGAACCTGGCCGTTTCCGCCTTGATAAAGGGCATGTATGTACCGATCAGCTGATCTGCTATCTGCATATCCTCTTTTGCCGCACAGACCTTAGCGGCAATCTCGTGTTCGTCCTTCATGCGACAGCTTCCCTCCTGTATATAGGATACGGCCCTTTTTTCCGGAAACCGGGGTCGGCGCCGTTTTTTCGCCGCAATAAAATATTTTTATGAAATTAAATTATTATATCGCATATTTCGTCACGCTGAAATCGTATATCGGAAAAATATATGTAAAATCCATGTAAGGAATTGGATACGGCCGTGTACGACGACGCCGGATGCAGATACCGCAAGAAGGCCGGGCCTGAAAATCAGGCCCGGCCTCAGACTGTCGAAAAAAACAATGAAAGCCATTTCAATCGCAGAAACCAGCGACATGTGCGTCGGGTCACGCACACGACAAATCCCGGCGGGATTTGTAGGGGGAATGTTAGAAGGGGAGCGCGCCCCTCTTCTACAGCTTGTCGACGAGCTGAGGCCCGGCCTTCTGTTTTATTCCGGCTTGGAGAGCTCGTCGGTCAGCTGCAGAATCTGCGGAGCCAGCTTTTCCCGCTCCCGCCTGGTTATACGGATGTACAGCGGATAGGCCGCAGCCACCACCGCAATCCCGATGATGCCGATGATCACACCGAGAATGAACAGGTGCTGGGTCCAGACCATGGTGCAGCACATACCCACACCCAAAAGCAGGCAGCCGACGACGCCCAGCAGGATGGAGACCGCCGTCCCCTTTTTCGCGGCGCTCCGATCCAGCCGCCGCAGCCGTTCCATTTTGTCCATTCCTTCCGGCTCCCTGGGCAGATATTTCTTTCTGATGCTGCGAATCTCCTCCTGCTGCTCAGCCGAATAGGTATAGCGGAAAGTCCCATTGTTGTTTTCCATGTTTACGCTTCCTTTCTGTTTCATTGGAATGTCTGTATCATACCGGCCGTCTGTTTCCGAAAGAATAAAATCATGTTTCCAAAATGCTATTTTTCAGACTTCTTAATTGTTTTGTGGACCGGACAATCATGTAAATGGCCACAGACAAAACGACTGCGCAGACGGCTCCGCCGGAAGCCGCAATCATCATGCGGCGGAAAGCCGGCTGTCCGCTCCCAAACTGCGCGAGCATGGCGGTTTCCAGGGAGAGCATGGAAACCAGCGCGGCGGTCAGGCTGATGGCCTTGGCCGCCGACAGGATCGGGCTGCCGCGCTTGCGGAACTTTACCACTTGGATCACCGCCGCGATTGTAATATAGAAGGTATAAAGCGCCATGGCATAAATCAGAAGGCCCGGATAGGAAAACCCTCTGTCCCGCTTCACCATATAGATGATAATGCCAACCAGCGCCTGGTTCATAAGCAGCAGGATAACGCCGCAGGCCCGATAGCGCTGAAACTCGGCCGCCATATCCTGTCCTACCCGCCGGCGGCGGACATAGCGGACAAGCACTGCGCGCATAGCCGACAGCAAAATGTAGTAAAACGCCAGGGAGATAAACCCTGCCGAGCGATACCGGATGCCGGAAAACAAATGCAGCGCGACATACAAAAGGTTGGCAAGCAAGCCGCCATAAAGCGTGAGTTCCGAACGGAAGACGGCGTCGCCAAGCAGGCGGCCGCCCAGAGGCGAGCTGCGGATCCTTTTTATCAGGGGCATCCCGTCTATCCCCTCCCGCATCTTCTTCACTACGCCGGTTATACCTGTTATGGTTATGACCATCCCATAGGCGGAAAAAAGGTAGGCCAAATAAGAGAGAGGGGAATGTTCCCCTGTGCCCAGGACGATAAACACAAAAACAAAGGAAGGCAGGGCAATCAAAACCGTCGGCAGGGGCGGAAGAAAGAATATTTTTCTCAAAACCCCTTTAAGACGCTTCATCCGGATTCCTCTTTAGCCTTACGGTGAAGGTGCTGCCTTTCCCCGCCTGGCTGCTGACCGAAATGTCCCCGCCGACAATATCCATCACCCGTTTTACCAGGGCCAGCCCCAGCCCGTTTCCCTGGGCGGCGTGGGAGGTATCCCCCTGATAGAACTTTTCAAAAATATGCTTTCCCACCTCCGGCGGGATGCCGCAGCCCGTATCCGACACCTCTGCGACGGCAAAATTCCCCGCAGACTTAAGGGATAGGGAGACCCTGCCTCCCGGCTGCGTAAACTTGACGGCGTTGGAAAACAGGTTGCTCCAGACAAGGGAAAGCAGATCCTTGTCTCCCTCTATCATGACTTCCTCTTCCACATCCGTTTCAATTTCCAGCCCCTTATCCTCCCACGCGCTTTCAAAGGCCAGCAGGCAGGCACACAGCTGCTCTCCCAAATTGTAGGTTTCCGATTTGGGATAAATCTGCTGATTTTCCAGCTTGTTCAGCTTGAGAATATTGGTAATCAGGTCTGCAAGCCGCCGGGACGCGTCGGTGACAGCCTGGGCATACTCCATCCGCTTTTCCTCCGGAAGCCCCGGCTGCTGGAGCATGGTGCCGTAGTTCTGCATCACCGCCAGAGGGGTTTTCAACTCGTGCGACACATTGGCGATAAAATCCGTCCGCAGGGTCTCGGTTCCGGACAATTCTTCCGCCATCTGATTGAAGTACTCTGCAATCACCCCGAAGCCGCTCATGTTATCCATACTGGACAGGGGCGGAATCCGCACGGAAAAGTCGCCCTTCATTATCTGCTCGGCCGCCTGCACGATTTTCCGCACCGGACGCTCCACCATAAACCTGCGCCGGATTCCGTCAATAAGGGTGCACAGCAGGCTCAGCAGCATCACATTTAAAAAGGTTACCTTGGCCGCCTGTTCTATATGCGCCCGTGTAAGCGTCAGCCCCGTCGTCCTTGTCATCATATTGAGGAATAGAACCATGCAGCAGCTGATGACAAAGGCCATCAGCAGAAAAAAGCAGAGATATCGCCACAGGGAAAAAAGCCAGCTCCGCGTTCTCTTTCTCCACTTAGTATTCTTCATTTCCATACCGCCTTGTAGCCCAATCCGTGGACCGTCACGATTTCAAAGTCGTCGCAGCCGGAAAACTTATCCCGCAGCTTGGCCATATACACATCCACCGTCCGGGGGCCGGAGGAGGCGGCGCTGTCCCAGAATTCGTCCATGAGCTGGGAGCGGGTGAAGGTTTTCCTGGGGTAGGACAGCAGCTTGTAGAGCAGGTTAAATTCCCGCACCGTCAGAGGGATTTCCCGGCCGCTCAGATAGGCGGTATGCTCCTCGGCGTCCAGGGTTAAGCTTCCCACCGTCAGTTTTTTGCTGGCCACGATTTTCGCCCGGCGCAGCAAGGCTTCGATGCGCAGCAGCAGCTCGGCCAGGTCGATGGGCTTGACCATGTAATCGTCAATCCCCGCCTGAAATCCCCGCTGCTTGGACGCGAAATCGTCCCGGGCCGTCATAAAAAGGATGGGGATCTCCTGGTTGAACTCCCGCACTGTTTTGGCGAAGGTAAATCCGTCCACCTCCGGCATCATAATGTCGGAGATGATAAGGTCAAACAGGGTGCCGCCGTACATAGCATCATAGGCCTCGGCGGCTCCGGGGCATCCTGTCGCATCAAAGCCGTTTTGGCTCAGATAAGCGCATACGGTTTTATTCAGTTCCCGGTCATCTTCCACCACCAATATTTTAAACATGCATCCCGCTTCCCTTTATTTTTTGATTATAGCACGAAGATGTTAAAGTTTTGTTTGCGTTTGGCGCTTTTATTAAAATGCACAATTAAAGCCACGCGTAAAACACGTGGTTTTGATTCCAGGCACATACATGCCTCGTATAAAATTTAAACCAATTAAGGCATACCGACAGCCGCACTCTGCCTTATCTTAAATATTATCGAATATCATATTTCTTTTGAAAGCGAATCAGTCCAAAACAGATAAAAACCGGAACCAAATACAGCATAATAAACGTCTGGACAGCATGGGCCAAAAATCCCGCAAATAACTTTGAAATCAGAATACTTACAAAAACGCCAGGCAGAGAACAGGCAAATGCAACGAATATGGATTTGAAAAGCAGCGCTGCTCTTTGCGGCATTTGAAAACAGTTATAAAGCCATATAGCTGGCCCGTATTTTTGTCTTATCGGGATTGAAGGCGTATCTTTTTTTGTCATCGTGCTCGACGATATATTGTAAACTTTCCAGCGTCATGGGATAGGTCTGGCTCAGGCCTTTTAAAAGTTCCCGCACATCCGCCCAACCGTGTCTGTCCAGCGTGATGCCAATCGCATCCGGCCTATGCCGCAGGATGAAGCTCAAATACCGTCCAATTCGATCAGGCTGCATGAAACCACTCCTTCATGGTGTCAATGCGTCAAAACAAAATAGCGTTTCTTATTGCCGAAAATTTTCAGGTGCCGCAGGGAACCACCGTTCATAAACGACAAATCGGCTTTGCGGACGTGAGTTTGGCCGACACAATGCAAGGGACACCCCACCCGTTCCACTGCGGAGGCTTTGAAGAGATGCATACCGCCTTTTTTATTAACAGCGGCTGTAAATTAACGGCTTATTTGGCTGTACTCGGACGCTGCACTGAAAGAAAAATTTGACGCATGACGCGAGATTATCGATACCATGCCGTAGAAATCGCTGGATAGACATCACTCCAGCGGAATTTTAATGTATCCGTTTTGCCATAACGATTTTTTGCTACAACGATTTCCATAGAGGATTGATCCGCCGTTTGGTTGTAATACGCATCGCGGTATAGAAGCAAAACCGTATCTACATATTGTTCCATGGCGTTGTCCATGCATAGAAAATCGTATAATGTGGGACGATGATCGCGTCTGTCTTCGGTAGTCCGCGGCAGTTGAGAAATCCCTATTACAATAATTTTGAACTCTTTTGCGATCTGTTTAAGCTCTTGTATGATCTCACATAAATTTTGTTTTTGCCATCCCTGGATTTGAGCTTCGTTCTGCCTTATTAGCTGCACATAATCAAGGATTGCCGTTCCTAAGTTCTGTATATTTGAAAGCTTTTCATGGATTAGGTTCGGTGTAATCCAGCACGGATCGTCAAGTGAGATTGGGAGTTCTGATAACTCTGTTTCTTTTCCAACTAGTTTCTTAAGCCGAAGATTTAATTGCCCCGTTGACATTTCGAATGAAAAAAAGCAGACTGTTTTCCCGCTGCTTTTTGCCATATTTATGGCTAGCTGTAAAGCAAAAGCACTCTTTCCCATTCCAGGCCTTGCCGCTATAATATTTAAACTTTCGTTGTGAAATCCGCCGGCCAATATTTGATCCATTGACTGCAATCCAGTAGAAGCAACCTCGTTTAAACGCATATTTTACACTCCTTTTTATCATTCCATATTCCCTTTGCTTGGTTTACAATTGTATGATAGCGGATAGTATGTACTGTTTTCGTCCCGTGAGAAAGTGTAGAAGGACCGATAAA
>CAJFVX010000057.1 GCA_904420585.1 Candidatus Howiella intestinavium
CCATATCCATTTCTACATCGGCGCCGATACGCGTTTTCTTCTGCCGCTTATAGGCCGCCGGGGTTAACTGATAAAAGGACTGGAAGGCCCGTGTAAAGGTGCGGATGCTTCCGAAGCCGGACTGGAAGCAGATGTCCTCCAGGCTGCTGTCGGTGGTGCGGATGAGCCGGGCCGCGTGGCGGGCCCGCAGGTTGTTCAGATGCTGGTTAAAGCCGCAGCCGATGCGGGCGTTGAAGAGCCGGGAGAAATAGTAGCGGTTGTAGCCGTGCTGCTTGGCTACCTCCTCGATGGTCAGCGGTTCCAGGTAGTGCTGCTCCAGATATACGAGAACCTGCCGCACAAGGGAGGCCGAATCCTCGGTCTGCTCCCGCCGGACCATGCCCACATAGTCGGTGAAGAGCCCCAAAATGGTATAGATATACCCTATGGCCGCCATGGAGTTGCTGGTGGCGTTGTACAGCCGCAGGCGCTCGATGGCATGGCCTACCTCCTGCCCCGCCTCCGGGTCGGTTAAAAAGGCGCTGCGGTACTGCCGCGTCTGCAGCAGGTGCCGGAACTGGCTGGTCATATCCATGGGGATCAGCAGGACGGTCACCTGGGAATGACGGGGGGTATGATAGGCATGTACGTCAAAGCTGTTGGCCAGAGAAGTACAGCCAGGCGTCAGCAGTTTGGTCTCGCCGTTGATGGTGATTTCAATTTCCCCTTCGTGAACATACACGATTTCCAGATTGGAGTGGAAATGAGGATCCACCGCGTTGTCCAGCCAGGGGAGGCAGTAGAATAAATTGTCATAATCCCGGGAGAGTTCAAAATAAGCATCCATTGCATACACCTGCCAAACCGCAATACTTGTCCATAAAAATCAACATCATGTCCTGTTTATTTTATAGAAAATATACTATCATGTCAATAGATAACCGGAATGGAAATGAGAGAACTTTTGCTTTCTGGCCGGTGGTCAAAAGGAAAAAGGAGGATGCAAAATGAAGCGACGTTTGCTTTGCCTGGCAGTATCGGCGGCCATGCTGCTGCCTGCGGTACCGGCGGCCGCAGCGCCGGCCGCTCCGGTTCCCCTGGCGGAGGAAGAGTCTCAGGACATCCAGCTGCCCCAGGAAATCTACGAGGCCGAGGCCTTTGCCGAGGCTGTCGGTGCTGAGTTGGACGACTTCTCGGGCACAGGCTATGCCGACAACCTGGACGCTCCCCTGCGTTTTACGGTGGAGGCGCCCGCTGCCGGAAACTACGGCGTCCGGCTGCGGTATTCCAACGGCTCCAGCCTGGAGGGAGACGGGGAAAAGACCCTGACGGTTTACGTCAACGGGCAGAAGGTACGGCAGAGCACCCTGCCGGCTACCATCACGGCCGATACCTGGGCCGAGAAACTGGATAGCATCCCCTTGGAAGAAGGGGAGAACACCATCACCTATCAGGTGGACCAGGGGGATACGGCAGCCGACGTAAAAGTGGACAGAATTTCCCTATCCCGTATATATGAGGCGGAAGACGCCCAGCTTACCGGCAACATGCACACCTCCACCGAGCACGCCGGCTTCAGCGGCACCGGTTTTGCCGGGGGCTTTGAGGCGGCAGGTGAAGAGGCCATTTTCACGGTGGACGCCCCGGTGGCGGGAGAGTATTCCCTGGTGCTGGGCTATGGCAACGGCGCCGAGGACTACGCCCGTTCCATCAGCGTCTTTGTCAACGGCTCTGATGCTGCCCAATTGAGCGTCGCCCCCCTGCGCACCTGGGCGGCCTGGGGAGAGGCCCAGGCCACCATTGCCCTGCATGAAGGGCAGAATACGATTTCTGTAAAAAACGACAACGATTTCGGCCACATCAACCTGGACTACATCACCTTAAAGCCCTGCAATTGGCAGTATGCCGGCAGCGTGGAGGGGGTAGAGGGGGAGGGCACCAGCCAGCTGACCTTTACCCTGGACAACGCCGCCGTGCAGATTACCTCGGTGGCGGGAAATGCGGTCAAGGTGTGGCTGGAGCCCTCGGGGGTATTTGACCGGAAATACGACTCCTTCGCCGTGGTGGACGACGCGGTGGATGCCCAGGATTTGGACGTCTCCGACCAGGGGGATTATTACGAGGTGGACGCGGGGGAAATCACCCTGCGGGTACAGAAGGATCCCTTTAAGCTGACCTATCTGGACAAGGCCGGCAATCTGCTCATGGAGAATGAGAACGACAGCATGGCCTGGTCCACCGACGGGGAAGTAAAGGTCAACAGCAAAATCCAGGCCGACGAGCAGTTCTGGGGCCTTGGCTCCAATAAGGTGGACTTTGACCGCCGGGGCGAGCGCATCGCCATGTGGAGCTGCGATATTGTGGGCGCCGATTCCGAGGGCGTGGCCCCCGGCTGGGAGGAAGGCCGCTCGGATACGGCCGAGCCCTACTATATCAGCTCCAAGGGCTATTCGGTCTATTTTGACAACACCAGCTACACGGTCTTTGACATGGGCAAGACCGACCCCGACACCTGCACCTTCGGTTCCTTTAACCCCAGGGCCGGCGGGGAGCTGCTGTATTACTTCACCTACGGCCCCTCGCTCAAGGAGATCACCAAGACCTTTACCGACATCATCGGCAAGTCCTTCTTTGCCCCCGACTGGGCCATGGGCAACATGCAGTGCCATTGGGGCTATACCCAGAACGACATCATCAACATCGCCACCGAATACCGGGAGCGGGGCATCCCCCTGGATGTCATCATCTCGGACATCGACTGGTATGAATACCTCTGTTCCCCCACCGAGTGGAACCACGAGACCTATCCCGACCCGGAGGCCATGTTTGAAGCCCTGGGCCAGCTGAACGTGCGGTACGGCATGATCAACGATCCCAACATCACCGACCAGGGCAACAACCAGTATTTTGTGGACGGGGATACGAATAAATACTTTATCAAGAACCAGTCCGGGAATACCAAGAAGGTCAACTGGCCCTGGGGCGCGGCCTCGGGCATCACCGACTTCTTTGACCCCGAAGCCCGGGCATGGTGGGGCGGCCAGGTGCAGGATCTGAAGGCCCAGGGCGTGGAATATATCTGGATGGATATGAACGAGCCCTCGGCCTACGCCACCGACTGGCTGTTCTGGAACGAGGAGGGCAAGTCCTGGGGCAGCATCAACGAGATGAAGAACGCCCTGGCCACCATGCATAACCTGACCCTCTACGAGGCCATGACGGAGGACGGCAGCCGTACCTTCCTGCAGACGAGAGGCGGCTTTACCGGCAGCCACAAGTACGCCGCCCCCTGGACGGGGGACATCGGCACCACCTGGCAGGATATGTACGAGCAGATCCGCATGGGCACCGGCCTGTCCCTGTGCGGCTATAACTACTGGGGCTTTGACATCGGCGGCTTCAACGGCACCTGCACCGACGACCAGTTCGCCCGCTGGGTGCAGCTGGCCACCTTTACCCCCGTCCACCGCTTCCACTATATCAGCGGCAACGAGAGCCGGGAGGCCTGGACCCACAACGGGGAAGAAAACTCCAAGAAGTACATCGGCCTGCGCTACCGCCTGATGCCCTATATGTACGCCCTGAGCGCCGACAGCATCATCGGCATCGGAATTGAGGAGGATTTGGGCGAGGGCGGCACCGGCCTGCCCATGACCCGGCCCATGGTCATGAACTATTCCGACGACCAGAACACCTGGGAGATGGACACCCAGTTTATGATGGGGGATTCCTTCCTGGTGGCCCCTGTGGTAGAGGACGCCGAAACCAAGGAGGTCTACCTGCCCGAAGGCTACTGGTACGACTATGACGACGGAAAGACGGTTTACAGCGGGGAGCAGACCATGGAATACGACGCCCCCATCGACCTGCTGCCGGTCTTCGTCAAGGAAGGCTCCATTATCCCCATGCAGCCCGAGATGCAGTATGTGGGGGAGAAGCCGGTGGATGAAATCACTCTGGATGTCTACCCCACCATCGAAGACGGGGAATTCCACTTTGTGCTCTATGAGGACGACGGCGAGACCGACGCCTATCAGGAGGGCGTCTACACCACCACCCGGTACGAAGGCCGGGTGCAGACGGGGGATACCAACACCCTGACCCTGGAAATCGGCGCCCGCACCGGCTCCTATACCGACATCGACGCTCGGGACTACCTGGTGCAGTTCCATAACGCCGGCTACAAGAACCCCGCCGTCACCTATGACGGGGCAGCCCTTACGGCCGTGGATTCCCTGGAGGCTCTGGATGCGGCCGCATCGGGCTACTATGTGGACGCGGCCGCCAACATGTGTTATGTGAAGGTGCATGACAACGCCGCGGCCCACACCATCCGGGTCACCGGCGAGCCCTACACCGATTTGATTCTGGAGGCCGAGGAAGGCGAAACTGCCGGTTCCCTTACGGTATCCAACGCGGCCGTCACCGGCTTTACGGCCGAGGCCGACACCCTGACCGTAACCGCCGACCTGCCGGCCGCCGGGGACTACACCGTGTATGTCTATTACCAGGCTTCTGCCGACGGCCAGCTGACCATCTCCGCTGGAGAGGGCAGCCAGGTTATGCCCATCAAGGGCGGGGACGACTGGCGGTATGGGGCGGTGAACCTGTCCCTTGCCCAGGGGGAGAACGCCATCAGGGTCGCTGGCAGCGGGGAGAACACCGCCGCCATAGCCGTCGACCGGGTGGAAGTGCCCTTGCAGCTTATCCAAATGCCCCCCGTCTTTGACCACGAGGTGCAGGCCGAGACCGGCGCGGTCACCGGCGGCGCCGAAGTGGCCAGCGTGGACAGCGGCTACACCGGGGAGGGCTACGTCAAGATGGATGCGGCCGGCCAAGGTGTGGAAATCGGCGGGGTGACGGCCATGAGCGACGGCACCTATACCGTCAATCTCCGCTATGCCAACGGCGGCGACGACGGCACCCTGCATGTATACGCCAACGGGCAGGCGGATACGGCAAAACAGGTGCAATTTACCAAGCTCAACGGCTGGAGTCTCTGGAGCGAGGCCATTGTGAACCTGGAGCTTACGGCCGGGGAGAATACCATCACCCTTGTCCGGCAGGCTGACGATGCGGGCGAGGTGCACATCGACCGGATTATCTGCCCCCTGGAGCCCGAATCCTTTGAAGAGGTGCCCATTGTAAACGGCGGTTTTGAGGACGGCAGCATCAACGGCTGGACGGTGACCGCCGAATCGGGAGACAACAATACCGGCTACGGAGTGGACGCGAACGACCGCCTGGCCGGGGACTACAAATTCTACTTCTGGCAGGAGAATGCCGACCGCACCTTAAGCCAGACGGTGGAACTGGAAAACGGCAGCTATGTGCTGACGGCCTGGGTCAACGCCTATTCCTTCGACGCCACGGCCGACAACGCCTGTCACCTGGTGGCGGCCGGCTTTGCCGGCGACCAGGAAATCTCGGTGAATCTCAGCCTGAGCCACTCCTGGGTCAAGTACGAAATCCCCGTAGAGGTGAAAGACGGCAAGCTGGACATCATCTTCCGCTACCACGCCGATTCCCAGACCTCCCTGCAGCTGGATGAAATCTCCCTGCGGCGGGTGGAGAAAGGCTCGGCGGCTTCGGGCCTTGCCCAGCTGGAGGCGGCCATTTCGGCGGCCGACGGCCTTGCGGCGGCGGAATACAAAGAGGACGGTTGGAAGGCCTATCTGGCTGCCCTTGCCATGAGCCGGCGCATTGCGGCGGATACGGAAGCCGGCATCGTGGATTACGCCTCTGCCATAACGCTGCTTGCCCAGGCCCAGGCCGCTTTGGAGCCGACGGACAATCCGCCCCATCCGCCTGTCTTAAAGGGAGACTACAATGACGACGGCGTGGTGGATATTCGGGACGTCATGTCCGCCTGCCGGGTGCTGGCCCGGGCGAATATGGATATACCGCCCCAGCCGGAGGAACTCGAGACGGTGGACATGGATGAAGACGGAAGCATTGATATTATGGACATTATGCTGATTTGCCGGGTTATCGCGTCCGGCATGTAACCGAAGCCCAACAGCAGCACAAGACCCCCGGCCGCCGAAAAGGCAGCCGGGGGTCTCAGCTTGTCGACAAAATCGACAAGCTGCAGAAGAGGGGCGAGCATCCCTTCTAACATTCCCCCTGCAAATCCTGCAGAGCCCCAGATTGTGCGGACAGCACAAAAAGCCCTCTGGTGTAGGGATATTAGATTTTAGCAGGAGTGGCGCAGCGTCAGCGGCGCCAC
>CAJFVX010000058.1 GCA_904420585.1 Candidatus Howiella intestinavium
CCATATCCATTTCTACATCGGCGCCGATACGCGTTTTCTTCTGCCGCTTATAGGCCGCCGGGGTTAACTGATAAAAGGACTGGAAGGAGAGGGCGCAAAATGGCGGAAATGCTGCATATCAATACCAACCACATCCGCACCTCCTACAGCGGCAGATTTGTCTCCCGGGGGGTGGGAACCCACGAGACCCGCGTCATGGATACCTATGAAATTATCTTTGTATCCAGCGGGACGCTCTATCTGTTTGAAGGGGATACCCGGTATGTCATCCCCCAGAACCATACCCTCCTATTGGTTCCCTTTGTCCAGCACGGGGGCTACAGGCCCTACGAAAAGGGGCTGAGCTTCTACTGGAACCATTTTTACCCCGCCGCCTCGGAGGAAAACCCCGACATTATCGATGTGCCCAAGTTCGAGCAGGCGGGACGCCCCGACCGCATTCTGGAAATCTTCCGTGGCCTTTTGTACGACCACGCCTGCGGGCGGGATAATCCCCGGTACGACAACCTGGCCACCAAGACCTTGCTGCATGAAATCGCCGACTTTGCGGGCATCACCGAGACCGAACGCTCCAAGCAGTCCCTGGCCGGCCGGGTGCGGAACCACATCCAAACCCATTATGCCGACGCCCTGTCCACCTCCCAAATCGCCCGGGATTTAGGCTATAATCCCGACTATCTGGAGCGGATTTACAAGGCCTATTTCGGCACCACCATCAGCAGGGATATTATGAACGAGCGGGTCAAGCAGGCCTGTCACCTGCTGCTGCATTCCGACTTCAATATATCGGAGATTTCCTCCCTCTGCGGCTTTGCAAGGGTAGAATACTTTTACAAGGTCTTCAAAGACGCCAAGGGGGTATCGCCCAAAAGCTACCGCAACGGCTTAAGCCGATACGGAATGAATACGCTGTAGAGAAAGCAAAGCGCCGCGCCGGGCTCCAGGGGGCCGAACGCAGCGTTTTCCTTTGCCTAAAGGTCCGCGCCGGCATATTCGGCCAGGCCGATTTGCTCGACGCCGCCCTTCCGCCCGTTGTAGTACAGACGCCAGTTCTGGCCGTCGAAGAGGGCGTACGGCTTATAGCAGGCGTCGCCGTCCCAGGCGCCCGGGTCGGGGGAGACGATGGGATTCCCGGGATGCCGCACCCAGCCGTCGATGCCGTTTTTGCTGCAGGCCATGCCGATCCGGGCGGCATCATCGTTCCGGTAGCCGATGTAGAACATAATATAGTCCTCCTTTCGGCGTATGACCTGGCAGCCGGCCACCTTGTGGCTGTCCCAGCCCTGGCCGGCGGCGATAAATACCGGATTGCGGGGATACTTTTCCCAGTGGAGGCCGTCGTGGCTGACCGCATAGCCGATGGCGTTGGGTTCGTAATTCTCGCCGGCGGAATACCACATTTTGTAAAGCTGCTGTTCCCCGTCGAAGAGGACATGGGGGGACATGACGGCCGACTTTTCCCATGCGGCCTCCGGGCGGATGACCGGCTGCTGGGAAACCGGTGTAAAATGCTCCCCGTCATCGCTTGCGGCGTAAAAGATATAGGAGATGCCGTCCGGCATGCCCGGCTTTATCTGGCCCGTATACCACATGTGATACCGGCCGCCGTGGCAGACCACCGCCGGCCGGTTTACGTGTTCTACCTCTCCTGCGTCCCCGGGGGCCAGCACGATCCGGGGGGCATCAAAGGTGTAGCCGTCCCGGCTTTCGGCCATTGCAATGCTCCCTTTGTCCCGCCAGGAAAAATACATACGGTAGCCCGATTCCTGCCGCAGCACGCATACGTCGAAGCAAACGCCGTAATCGCCGCCCAGGACGGGGTTGCCGGCGTACTTTATCCAGCCGCCCTTCTTTTCCGGTTGGTTCATTTTCATCACCTGTCTGCTGTTGTAATTCACCCCCGCTGGATTAGGAATACAGGGGGCGGCCTGCCCGGGGTGTTTTTTCGGACGGGCCGGGAATATCTGTCGGGATAACCCGAGCGGAAAGATGTTGGGCGGACGGCCTGCCGGCTGCCGGCAGGCCGTCTGTAACTTGTGCGTACTTACGCCTGGCTGGCCAGGATTTTGCATATGGCCATAATGTCTTCTATGGAGACATCTCTGTCGCCGTTCAGATCCCCTCGGGCGATTTCGTCTGCGCCTGGCTTGTCGCCCATATTCTTGCGGGCCAGGATTTTGCAGGCTTGCATGACGTCGATAATGGAGACTTCCCCGTCCCCGTCCAGGTCGCCCTTCAGGACGGGCTCTTCTCCCGCAACCGTCACCTGTACCTGGATGTCGGTCACCGTCTCATAGTTATCCGTATCCTCCGGCACAAAGTGCACGGCGTAGGCCCCGGAGGCGGATACTATCGCATGGGGTCACTCCATACAAAGCTGCCCGGCACGCTGGCCTGACCGCCGGTCAGAAGGGCATCGGAAAGGGAAGCGCCCGCTTCTACCTGGCTGGCGGTGGGCGCCGTCAGAATTTCGGGCGGGGCCTTTTCCACCGTCAGGGTATAGGTGGCCACCGCGTCGTTGTATAAGTCGCTTCCGGTCTTGGTGGCCGTTACCTGGATGGTGCCGGCCTTGGTCACATCCGTAATTTCGCCGGAGGCCGGGTCGATGGAGGCTTCGCCGGTGCCGCTGGTGATGGCATAGCTGATTTCGCCGCTGCTCTGTCCGCCGGCGGCAGTATTCACAAAGCTGAAGTCGGGCGAATAGGGAAGGGTGGCGTCGCCTTCCGCAAAGGCAAAGCCGGTCTGCTCTTCTTTTACATTCAGCAGCTTGGCAGCGTCCTCAACGGTGCGGCCCTCGCCGTCGTTATAAATGGTTTCGATTTCCTCCTCGGTCAGCACCCTGTCCCAGAAGGCGAAATCATCCACCAGACCGGTATAGCCGATGCCCTGGGCGTTGCCGATCTGCCAGTTTACGTCGCCGGTCAGCCCCAGACCGGCGGCGGGTACCGCGTCGTAATTGCCCTCGCCGTTAATCGTGCCGTCCAGCAGCTCGCCGTCCAGGTAAATCCGGGATGCCGCGCCGTCGCAGGTGGCCACGATAAAATGCCAGTTGTCATCCGCCACAAAGCGGTCGGTGCGGAACTGCAAGTCCCCGCTGGTGTCCAGGCCGGAGCAATAGGTCAGGTAGCCGCCGTCCAGGTTGATGTTGAAGTCGCTGGAGGAGGCGCCCCGTGTGCTGACGCCGGCAATCTGGGGTTTCTCCCAAAGGTTGTCGCCGGTTCCGGTGGAGACGTCGGTGGTTTTAATCCAGAAAGCGGTGGAGAAGACGCTGGAGCGCACCACGGCCGCCTTGTCCAGCGAGATATAGTCGCTGCCCTGGAAGCTGTAGGCCTGGCCAAACTTGCCGGCGGCCGGGGCGGCCATACCGTAGGCCGCGTTGTAATAGACATAGTTGCCGTCGGGGTTGATGAGATTGCTGGTGTCGGCCACATTCCCATCCAGGTTCAAATAGGCTATAAGGCCTTCGGAAACGGGCTGGAGGGGTTTGGTGACCGTAAAGGTGATGTTTTCGGTGGAGGTGGGATCCACCGTGAGATTGGCGTCGGCCGCGCTGCGGCAGTATCTGCCGTTTATCATGACGTCTTCAAAGGAGAAGTTGGTCACCTTTTTGTTGGCCGAGGTGCCCTTCAGGGTGGTGGGCAGGGAGGCGCCTCAGATGGAGATGTTTTTAAATTTCCAGTTGTCAAAATAACTGAAGGTGTCGTCATTGTTGTCGATGCCCCAGGAAAGCAGGTTGTGGGTGCCTTCCACAATGAAGTTTTCAAAGGTCATGTTGTAAATGGGGTTGCAGTAGTTGTAGCCGGGGAAGTTTTCGGCCTTGATGACCGTGCCCGCCCAGTTGTCGATGGACAGGACGTTCCGGATGGTGATGTCGTGCACCGCAAAGCGGTTGGTAAAGGCAATGCGGATTAAGGCGGCCACCGATGTCTGGTACAGGACGACGTCCTCTATGGTGCAGTTGTACAGCTCCCCGTCGGCCTGGGGGCCGTCCGCGCCGGTGGTGATGACGTTGTCGTTGCCCATGGCCCGTTCATTGGGCTGGTCGGGCGGGAAGTCGTACACTTCTTTATAATCGTCGTAGTTATCGGATCCGAGAATAAGCGCGCCGCTGGAAAGATAAAGCTGCACATTGTCCTTTATAACCAGCGAGCCGGTGTAGTAGACCCCTTCCGGGAAATAGAGAATATTTGTTTCCTCCGCGTTTTCGGATACCCATTCAACGGCTTCCTGAATGGCCTCGGTACACAGCTGGCCGTCGTTGGATACGCCGTCGAAATCCAGCACATTTTTCACATTGTCGTCCCGGAGGTCCGGTGCGTCCGTCTCCGGAGAATCGGCAAAGAGGAAAGATAGGTGTCGTTGCTTCCGTCGTCGTCATAGGTGTTGAAGTCGATTTTAAATTTTAACGGCTCGTCCAGGGTGAAGCGCAGGGTATCGCCGCTGACTTCATAAGGAATGCCCAGCGCAATGGGGCGAATCCGTGCGGAGGTTATCCCATTTTTCAGCGTCACCTCCACGTCGGCCTGGCCGGACATGGCAAAGCGGGCAAAGGGAATCCCGCCGGCATTGTTTTGCACAGGGATATCCACGCCGCCCACCCGCAAGCTGATGTTTTCGTTGACCGTATAGGTGGGAATATTGGTGTGCGCCTGCACATTTCCGTCCTCTGCCGCAGCGGGAACCGCCGCGAAAGCGGACATGGATAGGCTGCAAACCAGGCATAAACTAATGGCAGACAGAATTTTTCGGAAGAGTTTGTACACAATCACGCGTCTCCCGTTAACTATAATTCATAAAACATATATGGGGCAGCTGCAATTTTATTATAAATTATTGCATTTGGAACACAAGTCTATCAAAGTGGATAATACCTACAATATTCAGACCTGCAGAAATGCTTTTCCGCGCTGAACCGCAGGGCATCTTTGGTTTTGCATGCAGCATTCCATCTCCATGACATAAGGGATGCCTGTTGGCTGCCATGCATATGAAAAAGCTTCTCTATGTGGGGCAGGTTTGCGGCGGCGCAGAGGAGGCGCTGCGGGCTGGTGTCTGCTATGATTGTCCAAAATGAATTTGTATTTTTTTGCCAGTTGGCCATCGATAGGCAGACACGTTTGTGCTATAATACGGTCGGTAAATACACAGATATTACCAAGGAATATAAGTGCCATAACCAAAACGGTCAGATAACCCGCGTCCGCGCCGTACTGACCACCGCGAGATACCTGCCGCTTGCCGCTCGGGGAAGCGGTGCCGCGCGACAGCAGCAGACGGTGCCTGCAGCCCTTTCTATGGATGCAGGTGCAGCGTATGGCAATGACGGCGCCTTTGCCCGGGGGCTGGCAGACCGGGCGCGGTACGCCGATGCTCCCCATTGCTTTACACCCAATTGCGGCGGCGCAAATCATTCGTCACCGGGCGTGCCTTTTTAACTGTGCGCTCTCCAACAGCAGGCGCGAGAACCCGGCGACAGATGGATATATGGTCGTTTCTGAACAGCAGCCAGACGGTGGCGTTTGGCAAACCGCTGTTTTGGAGTGATATAAACAAATCAAAGGAGGACAAAAAACCAATGAGCAAAAGCAAAAACACCAAGCGTGCACTGCTGACAAGCGCTTTGTCGATGGTGGTGTGCGCGGCCTTGCTGATAGGTACCACCTTTGCGTGGTTTACCGACAGCGTGACCAGCAGCCGGAACCAGATTGCATCCGGTAATCTGGACGTGGAACTGTATCAGGTTGAAAACGGCGCCGAAACACCTGTGACGGCCGATACCAACCTGTTCAACGACAACGCCCTGTGGGAGCCTGGCTATGCAGAGGCTGTGAGCCTGAAGGTGGCCAACCTGGGCAGCTTGGCGCTGGAGTATCATTTCTCGGTCAACATTGTATCCGAGCAGGGCAGCGTCAATGTAAACGGCGATGAATTTAAGCTTTCGGACTACATAAAGTTTGCCGTAATCGAGGGCGAGAAAAATTATGCCGCAGGCGATGCAGGCCGGCAGCAGGCCCTGGCCGATGCGGAAGCCGCCGGTGCACAGCTGATTTCGGATCTTACTGTGAACAACGAGGGTATCCTGTATCCGAAGGATGCGGCGGACACTACCCATCCCTCTGCCGAGTATATCACCCTGGTGGTCTATATGCCCGAAACGGTGGGCAACGAGGCCAATTACAGGACGGGAGAAGCCGCTCCCCAGATTACGCTGGGCGTCAACCTGATGGCTACCCAGACTCCCTATGAACCCGACGGGTTTGGCGATGCCAATTATGACGCGGCGGCCGGGGATATGCTGGTTTCTACGGAGGCCGAGCTGCGGAATGCCATCGCCCTGGGCGGCCATATTCAGCTGACCAACAACATCGCCCTCAGCGGGGAACTTTATCTTAAGGATGTGCCGGCGCTGACCCTGGACGGCAACGGTTTCGCCCTTACGGCGGCGGATGGTTTCCGGATGAACATAGAAGGGCAGTACAATCTGGTCAAGGTTGAGACGGGGAATGCGGTAACCCTGCAGAATATCACCTTGGAGCACGCCGCGATTGCTGATGCTGAGCGTTCTTATCATACCCTGGATATCTACGGTTCACCCGACGTGACCCTGCGGGATATCACGCTGAACCGGAACTTTGATTCCGCCCCGGGCGGCGCGGCTATGGTGCTCAATGGCTCCAACGTTACTGTGGAGGGCAATTTGGATATTACCGTAGGCGGCAGCGCTTGGTACGGCGTCAATGTAGATGCCGAGACGGCTGCCAGCAGCTTGGATATTATGAATGCTGCTGTGTCCTTCACCGGCGGCAGCCTGGCTTTTGTGCTGATGGAAAATGGCGGTACGGTTGCTTATCCTGCCGGCAATTGGCTCAAATATGAGTACGAGGCGGAAGGTAAGAAATATACGGCCCTTTTACCGGCCGCCGCAAGCGTTGACGGCCAGGCGTATGCGACTATAGCCGAAGCGCTTGCCGCTTTGGATGAAGGGGAGACTTTTGTTCTCACCTCCGACACCCATGAGGATGTGGTGATTGACGACAGCAATGTCACCGTAAAGTGTGCCGCCGGCGTTACCTTTGACGGGATTCTCACCCTCGCCAGCGGAACCAGCGGGATAATTCTGGATGACTTTAGCCTGGATTATGATTACCAGGATGGGGATAAGAAAAATCCGGACTATGGCAATATCCTGATAAACGGCAACAACCAGACGCTGAAGAACTGCTCCTTTGTCGCCAAGTACAATCCGGACGACAGCCAGGCCATCGGTTCCAATTTTGGCATGGTTCGGATAAACGAGGGGACCGGCATCACCATCGAAAACTGTACCTTCAAAACCAATACCTTTTCCATCTTCCCGGCCATGAAGACGGGCACCATCACCGGCTGTACCTTTGAGCCCATTGATGAGAACCGCCCGCTCT
Source organism: Candidatus Howiella intestinavium (assembly GCA_904420585.1). Lineage (GTDB taxonomy): Bacteria > Bacillota > Clostridia > Oscillospirales > Acutalibacteraceae > Howiella > Howiella intestinavium. The sequence goes on from CAJFVX010000058.1 coordinate 7,422, forward strand.
GCATCAACTACACGGGGATGGAGAACGTAAGCTTTACCGGCAATACCTTTAAAGGCCTGCGCCTCCTGGTAAGCAGCGGCGCAAGTTTTGAAAAGAATAAGTTTCTGGATTACACCGGTACGGTTTTGGTAGAATCGGACCAGTGGCTGACAACAAATGTTGATTTGTCCGGCAACTACTTTGGCGAAAATCCGGATTTCACCAAACTGATTGGCAGGTCGGGTAAAGTAACGGTAAATTCCTATTATACCGATGAAGCCATGACCAATCTTGTAAATCGGTAAGAGTTGTACTGGTAAGCGTATAACAAAGCGCCCCACGCTTCCCCGAAAGGGGAGGAGTGGGGCGTAAATATTATCTAAAGGCGGTTTTATATAAAGGGGGCAATGTGTGCTTCCTTGCTGCGAAACGCTTTGTCTATTGCGTTTTAAAACGATGAAGCCAACTTGTGCGGCCGGCCTGTGTCAAATCGTGTATAGTTCCCGTAGTAATCCCGTAGCAACCGTCCGGTTATTTATCGGTTTTCAGCTTATGCGTGATTTCAGACAAATAGTAAAAATCCCCGCAAGCCTAAAAATAAACGGCTTGCGGGGATTTTTACTTGGTGAGCCATCGGGGATTCGAACCCCGGACACCTTGATTAAAAGTCAAGTGCTCTGCCAACTGAGCTAATGGCTCAAATCAGCGA
>CAJFVX010000059.1 GCA_904420585.1 Candidatus Howiella intestinavium
AGGCGCATAAGCCTGAAGCACAGCCCATAAACCAACCGGGCCGCCCCCTTTCCCGTATGGGAAGGGGGGCGGCCTTTTCTGTGGGCGAGGGAAAACTTTTGAAGTTGGCGGATAAGAAAAAGTGTGGTATAATAACTGCGAAACGATTTATCGTATAGGAAGATGACCGGATGGCGTTCCGCGTTTTGCTTGTGGTATCATACATCTGACGAAAAAAACAGTGGATGCGGCCTTCCGCAAAATTGATTCTAAAAGGGGATACATGCATGGGCGGTTTTTTCGGAGTTGTATCGAAATCGGATTGCGTATTTGACCTGTTTTTCGGCACGGATTATCATTCCCATCTGGGGACAAAACGGGGCGGCATGGCGGTATATGGGGAAAACGGTTTTCAGCGCGCCATCCATAATATAGAAAATTCCCCCTTCCGGACCAAGTTTGAGCGGGATGTGGAGGAAATGAAGGGCAATATGGGCATCGGCTGCATTTCGGACAACGAGCCCCAGCCCCTGATTGTGCGTTCCCACCTGGGAAATTTCGCCATTACAACCGTGGGACGCATCAATAACATCGACGCACTGGTCAAGGAGTCCTTTGCCGCCGGGCGCACCCATTTCCTGGAAATGAGCGAGGGGAATATCAATCCTACCGAACTGATGGCGGTGCTGATTAACAGCCAGGATTCCATCGCCGAGGGCATCCGGTACGCCCAGAGCGTCATCGACGGCTCCATGTCCCTGCTGGTGCTCACAGCCGACGGCATCTACGCCGCCCGGGATAAATGGGGGCGGACGCCCATCATCATCGGCAAGAAGGAGGGAGCCTTGTGCGCTTCCTTTGAATCCTTCGCCTATCTCAACTTAGGGTATGAGGACTGCCGGACCCTGGGGCCGGGAGAGGTCGTCTTCCTGACCCCTGAATCTCTGGAGGTGATGGTGCCGCCGGCGGATGAAATGAAAATCTGCACCTTCCTGTGGGTCTACTACGGTTACCCCTCCTCTACCTACGAAGGGGTCAACGTGGAAAAGATGCGGTATAACTGCGGCGATATGCTGGCGGCCCGGGACCATGTGCAGGCCGACAGCGTGGCCGGCGTACCCGATTCGGGCACAGCCCATGCCGTAGGCTATGCCAACCGCTCGGGCGTCCCCTTTTCCCGGCCCTTCATTAAGTACACCCCCACCTGGCCCCGCTCCTTTATGCCCCAGAAGCAGAGCCAGCGGAATTTAATCGCCCGCATGAAGCTCATCCCTGTGGACGCCCTCATCCGGGACCAGCGGCTGGTGCTCATCGACGATTCCCTGGTCCGGGGCACCCAGCTGCGGGAGACCACCGAGTTTTTATACCACAGCGGGGCCAAAGAGGTGCATATCCGGCTGGCCTGCCCGCCGATTATGTACGGATGCAAATACCTGAATTTTTCCCGTTCCTCCTCCGAAATGGATTTGATAACCAGACGGGTCATCGCCCGGCTGGAGGGGGATAAGGCGGAGGAAAAGCTGCCCCTTTACGCCGACCCCGATACCCCCGAATACGCAGCCATGGTGGAGGAAATCCGCAGCGCCCTTAAGTTCACCACCCTCGGCTACCACCGCCTGGACGATATGATAGCCTCCACCGGCCTCAGCCCCTGCAAACTGTGCACCTACTGCTGGAACGGAAAAGAATAAAGATGAGATGCAAAAAAAGGAGAGAAAACGGGTTTCCGTTTTCTCTCCTTTCAGCTTGTGAGCAAGGTCGACAAGCTGTAGAAGGGGGATGCCCCCCTTCTGACATTTCCCCCGACAAATCCCGCTTTGGCAGGATTTGTCGGGGGCAGCAACCGACGCACATGCCGCCGGTTTCTGCGATGCAAATGGCCTTCATTGGATTTTTCTGCAGAACCAGCACTCAGTTCTTATCCCCCGGCCTGGCCAGCAGGGCGATAAAGTAGCCGAAGACCACGGCCGCCGCCACGCCGGCCGCCGTGGCCGTGATGCCGCCGGTGAGCACACCCAGCAGCCCCTGCTCACTTACGGCCTCTTGTACACCCGTGGCAAGGGAGTAGCCAAAGCCGGTCAGGGGGACGGTGGCCCCCGCCCCGGCAAACTTCACCAGGGGCTCATATACCCCTATGGCCGTCAGTACCACCCCGCCTACCACATAGGTCACCAAAATCCGGGCCGGCGTCAGCTTGGTAAAATCGATGAGCAGCTGCCCAATCAAACAGAGTCCGCCGCCGACCAGGAAGGCCTTGACATACATCATAATATCCATTTTCCCACCTCGCTCGAAAACCGCCGAAGCCCGCGGCCTTTTGGCTAGTGTTTCCCTTTCGGCCCCGGCTATGCAGCGGGATGGAAAATGCAAAACGAAAAGTTTTTGGGCCGCCTTTTTTCAAAAAGGCGGAATTATACAAGCTGAACAGGCGTCCCCTTGTCAGCCGAATCCCGGGCGGCCAGGCAGACCCGGCAGGCAGAAAAACCGGCGCAGTCCCGGTATATGGGGTCGTGGGAGCCGGATACAACCTTTACAAACCCGTCGAAAATCGGCTCGGGGCGCAAAAGGGGCAGGGGCTCGCGGCCGTCGTGCTGGCCGTCTATAAGGTAAACCTTATCCTCCCGCACCTCCAGCACACCCTTGGTGCCCACCAGACGCACCCGGTCGTCCCCGTGGGTGGGGGCGTTTTGGGGCCGGCCGTAGTCGGCGTTTATATGGGCCGGTAAATCCCCCTCCAGTTCCAGCAGGATGGCCGCCGCCGTCTCTATATCCCCCTGGCCGCCGTTGCCCCGGGTGGTCTGCTTGGCGAAGACCTCCGTGCAGCGCCGGCCGGTGAGCCAGAGCAGCTGGTCCACCATGTGGATGGCCACCCAGGGAATGGTGCCGCCGTAGGTTTCCCGCTGAAAGAAGAATTCCGGCCGGCGGCCCAGCTTGTAGGACTTCTGCCCGCCGGCCAGCAGCAGCTCTCCCAGGGCTCCCGATTCCACACACCGCTTGGCGGTGTAAAACCAGGGGTCGAAACGGGCGGTCAGCATGGAAAAAATGCGGGCTTCGGAAGCGGCCGCCGCCCTTTCCAGCATGTCCAAACCGGCCCTGTCGGTGGCCGCCGGCTTTTCGCTGAAGACATGGATGCCCCGCTCCAGGGCGAAGCGGGCGATTTCGGCGTGATGGGAAAAGATGCTGTCCACCGCCACTGCGTCGGGCCGGGTTTCCTCCAGCATCCGCCGCCAGTCGTCGTACACCGGCAGTTCCCTGCCCGTCTTCTCTTTGGCCAGGCGGCAAAGCCCCTCCAGGCCCTCGAAGGGGGAGGAGGCCGCCGCCCCTACATATTCGTGAGGCCCCAGCTTCCCGTCGAAAATACAGCCGATGTGTCCGCCGCAGTCTCCTATGATGCAGATGCGCATAGATATTCCTCCTTGTGGGGTGCTTAGGGCCGGAAGGCGTCGCTGTGGGGCAGATAGGGGCGGATGCCCTCCATCCGGCAGGGCAGCTCGGCCGCCTCGTAGGCCTCCAGCATCCAGCCCGACAGGCCGTGTACATATACTCCCTCCGGTTCCCCGCCGGCAAAGACCCGGTCGGGGGGGAAGGGACGGGTTTCGGCCTGTTCAAACAGCCCCTGGCAGACCGCCAGATGGGGCCGCACGGTTTCCACGGTGCAGGGCACCATGGTTTGGGGCCGCCGGCAGGCCTCCAGCATGGTCAGGAACTTGGGGACCAGCTCGGAGAAAGCCTGGGGATCCCCGTAGTCCTCCACACTGCCGTCGGAAAAGACGGCCACCATATGGTTGCCGGGATCCTCCGGCCGTTCGTTGAAGTAGACCGTCCCCTTTTCAAACTGATAGAGAAAACGGGTCTGATCGTCCCCGTCGCCCGCATGGGTGGCGCCGTACCAGAAAGCCCCGCCCTCCGGGAAAGCGCCCTTCAGAATACAGGTGTCAAAGGACTGGATGTCCTTGGCCCGCAGCACCTGGGCCTCCACCTCGGCGGGCATGGCCGCCTTGTCCGGCCGGTCCCCCAGGACAAAAAAGATGTTGTGCAGGTAGTGGGCGGTGGCGTTGGTGACCACCGAATCCCGGATAAGATGGCCGTCCGCATCGTGGATCCGGCCCTTCCAGCTGCTGGTTTCGTAATAGGAGCGCCCCCGCTTCCAGCAGATAAGGGACTTGAGCAGTACCGGCCTGCCGAACCGGCCGGCCAGGATGTCGGCCTTCAGCCGGTTCATGGAGCGGCTGAAGCTCCACTGGAATCCCACGCCCAGCAGCCGGCCGGCCTCTGCGGCCTTTTGGGCCAGGTAGTCGGCGTCGGCAAGGCAGGGCACCAGGGGCTTTTCACAGAGCAGGTGGCTGCCATGCTCCAGTGCGCAGACCGCCTGGGGCTTATGCAGGGGAATGGGGGTGGAGATGACGGCCAGTTCGGCCGTTTGTTCCCTGTAAAAATCCTCCAGAGTGTCGTAGACCGGCGCCCCTTGTTCTTTAAACCAGCCAAAATGGGGCGCCTTTTCGGCGTAAGGATCCACCACCCCCACCGGCCGGCAGAGGGCCCGGATTTCTTCATATTTTTCATATAAAGAGGGATACAGGTCGCCGTATCCCCCTATACCGACGAAAACCGTCGATACCTTTCCTTCCATTTTCCGTTTCCTCCCACAAGTAAAAGTTACCATTTCCTATCATACCACAAAAACCTTTTTATGGAAATACAATTGTACGCAAATAAAGAATGTGGTATAATAACGTTACTTTCAGAAAGGAGGGCCGGCGGGGATGCAGTATCAGACCCTGCAATTTCATTCCTACGTCCAGCAGGGGGAAAAAATCCGCATTCTGGTGGATGAAATTCACGGCCACCATCCCGCCCACGCCCACGACGATTTCATTGAAATCGCCTATATCGACGGCGGCCGGGGGGTTCACATCCTGAACGGCCGGGAGGAGCGGATTTCCGAGGGGAATCTGTTCCTTTTCAACCCCCATATCGTCCACGCCTTCACGGCGGACGAGGACGCCCCCCTGCGGGTGTACAACTGCCTGTTCCAGCCGCCGACCCTGGATTATTCCTTCAAAAACTGCAAGGACTTTGTGGACGTGGCCTACCATTACCTCTTCTACTCCCTCTACTCGGAGGACGACCCCAAGGACTATATCAAGCTGACGGGGGTATCGGGAGAGGATATCCGCCTGCTGTTTTACGAAATGCAGCGGGAGTACGATAGTATGGAGAACGGCTACGAGCAGGTGCTGAAGGCCGATTTGATGAAGCTGCTTATCTTTATCTTCCGTCTGTATAAAAAGGACAACCGGCAGCGGCAGAATGCGGCGGTGTACAAACGGCTGGTGGTGCAGGAGGCGGCGGCCTATATCAAGGCTCACTTTGCCGAAAACGTCTCCTGTGAGCAGCTGGCCGAGCGGGCCTATCTGAGCGTCAACTACTTCCGCAAGGTATTCAAGGAAATCACCGGTATGACCATGATCCGCATGCTGCAGAATATCCGGGTACACGTGGCCTGCGACCTGCTGGCCAGCACCTCTATGCCGGTGGAACGGGTAGCCGCCCAGGTAGGGTATGACGACGTGAAGTTTTTCTATAAGGTCTTTAAGGATTCCCAGCATATGACCCCCGGGGCCTACCGAAAACAGTATAGAGTTGAATCACCCCCCAAATCCGATTGAAACCCCCAGTGCAAAACACCGGGGGTTTTTCTATACTTAGTACAGCGGCAAGGCGGAGGGCGCGGATAAATTTTCCCAGGCGGATTCCTATATGGCTCCTCATCTGGTATGATAGGGAAGAGGCGGGGCGGAAGCCCTGTCCATCAAAAGGAAGGAGCAACCGGGATGCAATTTAAAATGATTCATGAGAACTACAATGTATTCGACCTGGAAAAATCCGCAGCCTTCTACAAAAAGGCGCTGGGGCTGCACGAGGTACGGCGCAAGCCGGCCGAGGACGGCAGTTTTATCATCCTCTACATGGCCGATGATTCGGAAACCTTTGAGCTGGAGCTGACCTGGATGCGGGACATGGACCGCCCCTATAATCTGGGCGACTGTGAATTCCACCTGGCCTTCCGGACCGACGACTATGAAGCCGCCCACCGGCTGCACGAGGAGATGGGCTGCATCTGCTTTGAAAACCCCAAAATGGGCATCTACTTTATTCAGGATCCCGACGGCTATTGGCTGGAAATCCTCCCCGCCAAATAGCCACCGCCGCCCCGCCGCCGGCCTCACGGCAGAGGGGCGGTATTTTTTATCCGCCCGGCAAAACCGTTTGACCCGCCGCAGGGCGCGGCGTTTTATACTGCAAAAACAAAAGGAGTGACAGGGAATGAAAGGCAAGTTATCCAAAAGCTCCCTGGCCTTAGCGGTCAGCGGCTGCCTGCTGGCGGCCACGGCGGCCACCGTCCTGGCGGCGGGCGGCCTGGGACTGTTCAGCGGGGAAACGCCCCAGACCGAATTTATCTTTGACGATACCGAGGCTGTCTGTACCGGCCCTTGGACGGAGGAAAGGGCGGAAAATCCCGAGCAGTACGGCGAGGGTTTCCGGTATGTCTACTACGGCGAGCCGGCCACCGCCGTGTATACGGTCGAAATCCAGCAGGAGGGATGGTATGAGGTATCCGGCTGGTGGACCACCCTTTCCAACCGGGCTACCAATTCCCTTTTTATCATAACCTGCGGGGAAGAGTCCCACGAGGTGCGGGTCAATCAGCAGGAAAAGGGCGGCGGGTGGAACCATCTGCAGACGGTATACGCCGAAGCCGGCGAGACCATCACCGTGACCCTCAGCAACAGTGAGATAAACGGCTATATTATCGCCGACGGCCTGCGCATCGCCCGGGAGGAGGGCATCATCGTGGATGACGACCAGGCCGTCCTTACCGGGGACTGGGTGCGGCAGGCTTTGGACGGCGCGGTGGATTCCCTGGAGCGGTTCGGCCCCTGCTTCCGGCATGCCGCCGGCTCGGGAGATCCGGCCAGCGCCACGGCCGCCTTCCAGGCCGAGGCCCCGGCCGATGGGGTTTACGATGTCTACGGCTGGTGGACCACCCACGAAAACCGGGCCACCAATACCCCCTTTACCCTGTCCGACGGACAGACGGTCTACGTCAACCAGGAGGAAAACGGGGGGCGCTGGAACCGTATTGGCCAGATTTCTGCCAAGGCGGGGGAGACCCTGTCGGTTACCATCGGCAATAACGCCGACGAATACGTGGTGGCCGACGCGGTGAAATTCCAGCTGACCGAGGAGGAAGGCCCGGAGGAGCCTGAAACCGGCATCATCCTGGACGACAGCCAGGCCGTTTTTGCGGGGGATTCCTGGACGCTGGAATCGGCCGATAAGATAGAGGAGCGGTACGGCGACGGATTCCGGTACAGCGCCTGGATTGGGGTGGACAGCCAACCCAACGCCACTGCCGTCTATACGGCCGCCGCCCCGGCAGATGGGTATTACGAAATCTACGGCTGGTGGACGGCCCATGAGAACCGTGCTACCAACACACCCTATATCGTCTCCTGCGGGGAGCAGAGCCAGACCGTACGTGTCAACCAGCGGCAGGACGGCGGCCAGTGGAACCTGCTGTGCGGCGTCATGGCCGTGGAGGGACAGGATATCACAGTGACCATCGCCAATAATGCCGACGGCTATGTCATCGCCGACGCGGTGAGAATCGTCCCGGCGGAAGCGCCAGAAACCTATACCATCACCCTGAACTACAACCAGCAGGGGGGAACGGTCACCGGCAAGACGTCCGGTCTTCTGGCCGGCGAGACGGTGACCCTTACGGCTGCGGCCAACCCCGGCTATCTGTTCGAGGGCTGGTATGAAGGGCAGCAGAAGGTCTGCGATACGGCGGCCTATACCTTCCAGGTGGCGTCCGACCGGACGCTGGAAGCCCGTTTTACGGAAGAGCCGGAGGCGGATAAGGCGGATTTGCTGGCCGCCATCGAGGATGCCCAGGCGGCCAAGACCGACGGCCGGTACGACGATGCCGATGTGGCCGCCCAGCGGGCGTTTGACGACGCCCTGGCTGCGGCCGAGGGCGTATATGAGGACGAAAACGCCAGTCAGGATGCAGTGGATACGGCTCAGCAGAACCTGACCGACGCCATAGAGGCCCTTTCGGTACATAACGTGAGCACAGCCGAACTGCAGGCGGCCGTGGACTATGCAAAAAGCCTCGATTTAAAGAACTATCAGACCGACGGGCAGGCGGCCTTCACCGCCGCTCTGGATGCGGCCGAGACCCTGCTGCGTGAAGGGGCTGACCGACAGACGGAAGTGGACGACGCCTTATACGATTTGCTGCACGCCACGGCGGCCCTGCGGCTGAACGCCGACAAGGCCCTTAATTAGGGGATAGGAGGATACGGATATGAAATATTCATTTAAACGTATTGTCAGCGCGTTTCTTTCGGCCTTGCTGCTGGCGCCCATGGGGGTATTTACCCTGCAGGGCAGGGCGGTGCCGGCGTCGGAACTGACCGTTTCGGATGTAAAGGTCTGCTCCCTTACGGAGCCTTTGGGTATCGACAGAAGCCCCACCTTCAGCTGGACTGTCACGGGTACTGGTAAAGGGGAAAAGCAGACGGCCTATCAAATCACCCTATCCTCCTCCGCCCAACTGGCCGAGGCCGGCACCGGCGACATCTGGGATTCGGGCAAGGTGACCTCCGAGGAGACGGTGGATCTGCCCTATACCGGCGATCCCCTGGCCAGCCGCACCACCTATTACTGGCAGGTGCAGGTTTGGGATGCTGCCGGCGGCACGGTGATAAGCCCGGTAGGCCGGTTCTCCACCGGCGTGCTGGAGGACAGCGAGTGGGAAGGGGACTGGATCGGTTTCCCCAGGCATGACATTGAACTGGATCTGACCGGCACCAAATGGATTTGGAAGTCGGGCACTACGGCCGTGGTGGGCGTGCCCGCCGGGCAGCAGTACTTCCGCCGCACCTTCTCCCTGCGGCAGGATAAGACACTGGAGAGCGTCTATATCGGCTATACGGCCGACGACAAGGCCACCCTTTACTTCAATGGCAAGGAAATCGGCACCACCTCCACCTGGTCTACCGGCGGCCTGTACGACGCCACGGCCGCAGCCCAGGACGAGAATACCGTGGCCATCCTGGGGGACAACACCACCGACGGCTACGCCGGCATGGCGGCCAAAATCCAGATTACCTATACCGACGGCACGGTGGACACCATCGTCAGCGACGGGGACTGGAAGGTGTCCGATACGGCGGCCGCCGGCTGGTACGAGCCGGGCTTTGACGACGCCGGCTGGGGCGGTCCCGACCAGCAGGCCGCTTTCGGCGAATCCCCCTGGGGTTCCGGGGTGTCCCTGGAGACGGCCGACTCCCGGGCAGCGGTTCTGCTGCGCAAGGAATTTGCGGTCAAGGACAATGTGAAGGAGGCCTTTGCCTACATCTGCGGACTGGGCTTCTTCGAGCTCTCCTTCAACGGGAAAACGCCGGACGACAGCCTGTTAAATCCCTATACCACCCAGTACGATGAGACGGTGCTCTACCGTACCTTTGACGTTACCGAGCTGCTGCAGGAAGGGGAAAACGCCGTGGGCGTGGAACTGGGCAACAGCTATTACAACGAGATTGGCGGCGTTTGGAACTGGCCGGCGGCGGCCTGGCGGGATAATCCCAAGCTTCTGTTCCGGCTGGAAATCCGGTATGCAGACGGCTCCACCGACTGCATCCTGTCCGACACCAGCTGGAAGATGACCCAGGACGGCCCCATCACGGCCAACAGCATGTACTACGGCGACGTCTATGACGCCCGCAAGGAGCTGCCCGGCTGGAATACCGTGGGCTTTGACGACAGCGCCTGGCAGCAGGCCCAGACGGTGGCCGAACCCATTGGCGAGCTTGCGGCCCAGATGAAGGCGCCGGTGAAGCGGGTGGCTTCCTTTACGCCTGAATCCATCGTCAAGCTGGGGGAGGGCTCCTACCGCATCCAGAGCCCCGAAATGTGTTCCGGCTGGATTAAGCTCATGGGCATCAACCAGCAGGCCGGGGACAAAATCACCATCACCTACGGCCAGAAGCTGAACGAGGACGGCTCGGTCAAGCTGTACGGCGGCGGGGACGGGGAGATCGGAAACTGGTGGCCCCACGCCTATCTCCAGCAGGACATCTACACCTCCGCCGGCCGGGCCGACGAGTCCTACGAGCCCAAATTCAGCTACAAGGGCTTTGAATACATCCAGGTGGACGGCTACGATGGGGAACTGACGGCCGAGGATGTAATTATCTACCGGGTTTCCAACGACGTGGACACCGTGTCCACCTTTGAAAGCTCCAGCGAGCTGTTCAACCGGCTGCACAAGATGATGGTCACGGCCATGGCCGACAACTTCCAGGGCGAGCACTGCGACCCCATGCTGGAGAAGATGGGCTGGACGGGGGACGCCAACGTCTCCCTGGACTCCTTAATGTACAATTTCGACATGTCGGCTACCCTGCCCGGCTTTATCGAGGTCATGGAGGACGGCTTCGAGCATTACGGGACGGTGCCGGTGGCCGTACCCACCGCCGACTGGTGGATCGACAACACCCCCGTTTGGAATACCCTGTTTGTCTACGGCGTCCAGCGGCTGAACAATTTCTTCGGCATGGGCAGCTACGTAGAGGAGCAGTACGAAGTCATGCGGGAGTACGCCCTCAAGGACATCGAGGAAATCGAGGCCAACGGCTGGGTCTGGCAGGACGGCCAGCTGGCCGACTGGGTGGCCCCGGTGGGCGGCTCCGACCCCAACGTGCAGTATAACGAGAACGTATCCGAGGGCTCGGGTATCGCCGGCACGGCCTACGTCTACGGCATGCTGGCGGCCATGTGCGACTTCGCCGAACAGGTGGGCCGCGGCCGGGACGCTTTGGAGTACCAGGAGGCCATGGAGCAGATCTATGACGCCTTCAACGAAAAGTTCTACAACGCCGAAGAGCAGATTTATGAAACCACTACCTGGACCCAGATAGGCTCCCGCACCCGCTACCGCCAGACCTCCAACCTGGTGCCCCTGGCCTTCGGCCTGGTGCCCGAGGAATATGTACAGGGCGTAGTGGATAACCTGGTGGCCGATATCGTGGAAAAGGACTACCATTTGGACACCGGCTGCGTGGGCACCGAGCTCATCCTGCCCGTACTCTGCGACTACGGTTATTCCGATGTGGCCTACCGCATCGCCACCCAGGACACCTACCCCAGCTGGGGCTTCTGGGTAGAGAATGACGCCAAGGGTACCTGGGAGATGTGGGAATCCACCACCCGGTCCCTGGATCACTACTTCTTAGGCACCTATGACGAGTGGTTCTTCTCCCACTTAGCCGGCCTTACCGATATTCAGGGCGGCTATAAGAGCTTCACGGTATATCCCCACCTCATCGGCGATCTGGAATATGTCCATGCGACCCAGCAGACCGTGCGGGGCGAAGCCGGATCGGACTGGGAACGGCTGGAGAACGGCAAGGCCCGCCTGACCGTCACCGTGCCCTTTGGCTCCACGGCCAAGGTGGTGCTGCCCACCGCCGACGCTGACAGCGTCACGCTGGATGGGGAGGCCCTGTCGGCCGCCCTGCCCGGCGTGGAGAAAATCGGGGAGGAAGACGGACGGGTGACCGTGACCATCGGCTCCGGCACTTACGAATTCTTGACCGGCGCGGACTTGACCGAAGTATACACCCTGTCCCTGCAGACCGCCATCGAGGAGGCCGAGGCCTACGGTGCGGGCGTTCTGCCCCTGCTGGACAGCGCCCTTGCGGAAGCTAAGAAGGTACTGGCCGACGAGAACGCCACCCAGTCCCAGATAAATGCCGCCCGGGACGCCCTGGTCCGGGCTCTGGATCTGCTGGAAGGCAGCGAGACCCGCAAAGCCCTCCGGCTGCAGGTGGCCGAGAGCAAGAATCTCTACAAGGCCGGTTATTATCAGCAGGAGGCCTGGCTGTCCTACCGGTCGGCCCTGACGGCGGCCGAACAGATTGCGGCCGATCTGATGGCCGATGACGCCCGGCTGCAGGCTGCCGGCGAGGCCCTGACGGCGGCCGAGGCAGCTTTGGAGGCCGCCGCCTATGAAAATCTGGCGGCTGGAAAAACGGCCACGGCTTCCTCCTCCCTGGAGGACAGCTACTGGGGCTGGGGCATCGCCAACGCCACCGATGGCAACCGGAAGAATATGGGCGAATCCGATGTGGACTATATCGGATACTCCAGTAAAGATACCCCCGATGTGGACCATGTGGAATGGATTTATGTGGATTTGGGCGAAGAGAAGGCGGTCAACAGCGCTGTCTTCTATCCCGCCAGCAACCTGACGGGAGGGGCCTGGCTGGGCTACGGCTTCCCGGTGGACTTTGCCATCCAGGTGTCCAGCGACGGACAGAGCTGGACCGACGTCTACACCGCGGAGGACTATCCCCTGCCTGTCTACGGCGCTCTGGACTTCTCCTTTGACCAGGTGGAAGCCCGCTATGTGCGGCTGTACGCCTCCTCCCTGCGGACCAAGGGGAGCGAAAACAACGCCTACCGGCTGCAGCTGAGCGAATTTGAGGTTTACAACCTGCCGGATAAGACGGAAGACACCGGGCTTCTGTATCTCGGCGTGGAGGGCGGCTCTCTGGATCCCGCCTATCATATCGACACCGACAGCTATACTTTAACGGCAAACGCCTATGCCACAGCCGTAGCCCTTACCCCCGTTACGGCCGACGGCAGCCCGGTGGAAATCGACGGGCAGAGCGTGGCCTCGGGTGCGGCCTCCGCCGCCATTCAGGTGCCGGAGGAAGGCCGCACCCTGACGGTCACGGCCGGCGGAAAAACCTACACCCTGCGCCTTGTGCGGGGCGAACCCACCGCCGAAGACGGGAAGAAGGCCCTGGAGATCGTACTGGGCGAGGCCGTGAACGCAAAGCTTAGCGAGGAATATGCCAATGCCGACCAGAGCGCACGGGATGCCTTTGACATGGTCTATCTGCAGGCCGGGCAGGTCTTTGCGGATGGGGCGGCCACCCAGACCGAGATAACCGCCGCCTGGACAGAGCTCATGGACGCCATCCACGCCCTGAGCATGCAGGCCGGCGACAAGCAGGCCTTAAACGAGGCCATCGAAAAGGCCGAGGACGTAGATTTGGACGGCTACGAGGACGAGGGGAAGGATGCCTTCCTGGCGGCCCTGGAGGAGGCCCGGCGGGTACGGGATGACGGGGATGCCCTGCAGTCTGAAATCGACGAGGCCGTTCAGGCGCTGGAGGAAGCCTATGACGCCCTGCAGCCCATTCAGATTATCCCCGGCGACCTGGACGGGAATGGGACTGTGGACATCCAGGACGTGATGGCGGCCTGCCGGGTTCTGGCCCGGCAGAACGGGGGAACCTACCCCACCGCCGAGGAAATCGCCCAGGGAGATTTGACGGGCGACGGGTATATCCGGATTGACGACATCATGGCCATTTGCAGGCTATTGGCCCAGCAGAATAGGTAAATTTTAATAGAAAAACTGCCACCCCTTTCCGGAAACGGGAAGGGGTGGCGTTTTATCACTGCGGGGGAATTGACATTTTTTATATGTGGGATTATGATAATTCTGCCATATTGATTTTGCGGAGGTAGGTTTATGAAAAAACAGGGGAAAAGATGGCTGTCCATCCTGCTGGCCGGCGTACTGGCCCTTCTGGCCCCGGCGGCGGCCCTGGCTATCCAGGGGGACACGGCCGGAGAGGGAAGCACGGAATATATCGAAGTGGAGGCCTGCCCGGGCCATTTGCTGGGGAGTGTCAACGGCCTGCCGGCCTGCGTCAATGCGGCAGGCGATCTGCACGTCTGTGAAAACAATTTCCCGGATCGGAATTTTAAGACGATTATAGTACGGCAGCTCTATGGGGAGGAAGCGTTTGGGATAGAATATTTTACTAAAGAAGATTTGGAGGATCGCACTATCCTGAATGTAGAAATATACAGCATCCGTTCCCTGCAGGGAATCGGATATTTTCCCAATCTGAAGGATCTGAACTGTTCCGGAAATTGGATGAAAAAGCTGGATTTAAGCCACAACCCCCAATTGGAACGGCTGCGCTGCCAGAATAACCGGCTGGAAGCCCTGGATGTAAGCGTTCTGCCTAACCTCACCTATTTAGACTGCGGGGAAAACGAACTGACCGCGCTGGATGTCAGCGGCAATCCGCTGCTGGAAACCCTATGCTGCGATTTTAACAGCCTGACCGAGCTGCATGTGGAGTTTCTTCCGAACCTTTCGTATTTAGACTGCCACATGAATTTGCTGACGGAATTGGATGTGGGCTATAATGCGGAATTGACAGAGTTATACTGCCAAAGCAACCGGCTGACCGCATTGGATGTCAGCGGCAATCCCAAGCTGACAAATCTGCGCTGTTATGAAAATCAGTTGACCGGGTTGGATTTAAGCTATAATACCCAGCTGAAGGAGGAAAATGTGTCGCTCAGACAGACCCTGTTTGCTCAGAGCGTGGCCACCGATTCCGGCTGGGAAGTGCATTTAAGCGCTTATCTCCCGCCGGAGAGCCTGGAGCGGGTGCTTTCGGTTTCAGCGGGGACGTATGACGCCGCCTCCGGGACGGTTTCCTTTGACCGAAAACCCTCCGCCTTTCAGGTTATCGTCGCCACGGGCCGGGAGGGTTTGGATATGCCCATAGATTTTGCGCCTGTGGAAGACGGCGCGTTTGCCGGCCGGCCGGCCTGCGTAACAGCCGGCGGCGACCTGCATATCTGTGAAAAGAATTTCCCTGACGAAAATTTCCGTTCCTTTTTGTTCAGCCGGCCTGAGGCATCCGACGGGTGCTTTAGCCGGGAGGAAATGGAAGGCTTTGTGGAACTGCGGGTTGCACAGATGGGCATCCAATCCCTGGAAGGGATCGGCTATTTTTACAATCTGACCGGCTTATACTGCTCCGAAAATCAGCTGGCCGAATTGGATATAAGCGGAAATCCACGGCTGCAAAATTTGCACTGCGATGTCAATCAGTTGTCCCATTTGGATTTACAGGGCGCACCCATGTTAAACACCCTGGACTGCGGCAATAACCTGTTCACGTCGCTGGATCTCAGTGGCAATCCCACCCTGCAGGTTTTCTATTGCAGCAACAGCCAGCTGACCGAACTGGATTTCAGCCATAACCCTGCTCTGGAAACGGTGTATTGCACCAATAATTATTCTCTGACCAAACTGGATGTCAGCCACAACCCCGCTCTTGCGTCCCTGGACTGCGGGGGGAATTATTGGGTAAGCGAGCTGGATGTCAGCGGCAATCCGGCCCTCCGGGATTTAAACTGCGGGGGCAACTCCCTTACGGCGCTGGATGTCAGCGGCAACCCCAAGCTGGAAAGCCTTTCCTGCCAATACAACCAGCTGACCTCCCTTAAGCTGGACAACCCCGCCCTTACCTATCTGGACTGCGGCACCAACCAGCTGGCTGGGCTGGACGTCAGCGGCGCGCCGGCCCTGGAAACGCTGCGCTGCGATTTTAACGGCATGACGTCGCTCAATGTAAAGAATAATCCCGCCCTGGTTACGTTGGACTGCTGCGACAACGACCTGCCGGCGCTGGATGTAACCGGCAACCCGACTCTTGAAGTCTTAAGCTGCTATAACAATCTGCTGACCGGGCTGGACCTGAGCGGCAATCCGTCCCTCCAGGATTTCGTCGGCTATGGAAACCGGCTGACGAAGCTGGATGTCAGCGGCAACCCGGCGCTTACCCGTTTGTCCTGCGACAGAAATCAGCTGACCGAGTTGGACGTAAGCGGCAACCCGAAGCTGGAAACCTTGTACTGTAATGACAACCGGCTGTCGACCCTTGACTTGCGCGCAACCCCCCATCTCACCGACTACCTTCTGTCGCCCCAGAACCTGCCGGTTCCGGCCCGGCAGGCCGATGGGCGCTGGGAGGTGGATTTGTCGGCGTATATCCCGGCGGATATGCGGGGGCAGGTGCTGTCGGTGTCGGCCGGCAGCTATGACGCCGCTTCGGGCAAGGTGTTTTTTGATGCGGAACCCGGTGCTTTCCAGTATACCGTCGCCACGGGACAGGAAGGAAAGGACATGACCGTGCAGGTCTTTTCCCCCGGCGACCTGGATAAGGACGGCGACGTGGACATCCAGGACGTGATGGCGGCCTGCCGGGTTCTGGCCCGGAAAAATATAGGAATCGACCCGGATGCCGACCAAATCGCCCGGGGAGATTTGACGGGCGACGGATATATCCGGATTGAGGACATTATGGCCATCTGCAGGTTGTTGGCCCAAAAGGCGTAGGCAGCAGGATAGAGCCCCTGTATCCGCAAGAGGATACAGGGGCCCCTTTGCTTAAAGGGCGGATTCGGCCGTCCGGGCATATGTGCACAGCCGGCAGGCCGAAATCCCGGAAAAAGGGATTTTGCTCCCCGGGCAAATGTGTTATAATAAAACGAATAACCGCTTTGGGGGAGGGAAGAGACATGCGCCGGCCCCTGCTATACGCCGCCCTTGCCGCCGCCCTGACCCTCCTTGCGGCCATCCGGCTTCCCCTTCCGGCTGCGCTGGTATGGGTGCTGCTTGCAGCCGCCGGCTTTGGAGCCTGCTGCATCCTGCGGAAAAGGGAAACGGCCCGGGTTCTTCTTCCGGCTTTCCTGGCCGCAGCCGCCGCCGGCGCCTATTTCTTCCTTATAACGGCGGTACAGGTGCAGCCGGTACAGGCCTTCGGGGAAAGGGAGGCCCTGGTGTCGGGCGTCATCCAGGAGGAGCCGGTCACCGAGGATGGCCGCACGGTCTATATCCTCAAGGCGGATGCCTGCGATTTGGAGGGCTTTCCCCTGGGCGCCAAGCTGCGCATCACCGACTCCACCGCCCAGCGGGCCGAGGCCTTTGACCGCTACACCGCCCGGGTACGGCTGTACGCCCCAAAAGGCTGGAGCGCCGCCGGCTATTACGCCGACGGGATTTACCTCTGCGGCGCGGCCGCCGGGGAACAGGCGGTGGAGCGGGCGGAAAGCCGGCCGCCCTACTATCTGGCCATCCGGGCGCGGCAGTATGTCCGCTCCTTTTTCGAGACCCATCTCTCCTACGACCAGGCCGCCGCCCTAAACGGCCTGCTTCTGGGGGACAAGACCGGCATGACCGCCGAACAGGACGCGGCCTTCCGGGACAGCGGCATCTCCCATATTATGGCCGTGTCGGGCATGCATCTGGCCGTTATCTGCCAGGCCCTGCTGGCCTTGCTGCGAAAGCTGCGGGTGGGCCGCCGGCCCTCGGCGGTTATCGCCATGGCGGCGGTGCTTATCATCATGGCGGTCACCGGCTTTTCGGCCTCCATCCTCCGGGCGGGGGTCACCTATCTGATTATGCTGGCGGGCAGCCTGTTTTTCGCCAGGGCCGACGGCCTCAACTCCTTAGGCGGCGCCGTGCTGGCCATACTGGCGCTGAACCCTTTCAACATTATGGATTTGTCCTTTCAGCTGTCGGTCTGCGCCACTTTGGGCATCCTGACAGCCTGTCCGCCCCTCTGCCGCCGGCTGGAGGAAAAGCTGCCCGCCGGCCTGCCGGGGCGTATCCTGCGGCCGGCCGCCTTTATCCTGGCCCAGTCGGCAGTCTGTACCCTGTTTACCCTGCCGGTTATCCTCCTGCGGCTGGACCAGGTGTCCCTGGTGGCGCCCCTTACCAACCTGGCGGTCTCCTTCGCTTCCACCGCCGCCTTGCTGTGCGGCCTGCTGGCCCTTCTTCTGTCCCTTTGGCCGCCCCTTATGGCCTTTGGATACCCCCTGCTGCTGGCGGCGGGGCTGCTTATCCGATACATCGGCCGGGCGGCGGCCTTCTTCGCCGGCCTGCCCTTTGCCACGGCCCCCACAGCCTATGGCTATCTGCAAATCTTTATAGCCGGGGCTTTTCTGCTTATGGGCCTGGCCGTCCTGCTTCCCGGCCGGCGGCGGATGTACCGCCTGACGGCCATCCTCACCGCTTTTTTGTTCCTTGTGGGCAGCGGCTCCCACGCGGCCTTTTCCCGCGGCACCACTAAGGTGACCCTGCTGGACACGGACACCGGCCTGGCGGTACTCCTGACCCGGGGCGGCCGGCACGCCCTCATCGGCGCCGGCGGGGAGGCCGACGCCTATTACGCCGTCCGGGACGCGGTGCGGGGCTACGGCGCCGGCTGCCTGGATTTGGTGGCCCTGCCGTCCCTGGACACGGCTTACACAGGCGGCCTGCCCCGGCTGCTGGGGGACGGGGCGGCGGATATGCTGGCCGCCCCCGGCGGGCGGGACTACGCTGCCTCCCTCTCCCTTGCAGAAGAGCAGATAACGGCGGCCGATTGGGGCGAGGGCGGCCGGGTGGAGCTGTGGGGCGACGTGGCCATCCGGCCGGTTGCCTGCGGCGGGCAGGCGGGGGCCTATCTGCAGGTGGGCGGGACGGCCTTCCTGCTTCTGCCCACGCCGGCCTCTTTACGTGAGCTGCCGGCGGAATACCGGGAATATGAGGCGCTGCTGACCACCGCCGGCAGGATGGCCGGGGTACCGGCTTCCCCTGCGGCGGCGGGACTGGTCAGCGGCGAATCGGGTATGGCGGAAAGGGGCGCGGCCTACCTTACGGCCGACGGCCTGCCGTCTTACGCCACCGGCGGCGGGGGAGGTTTGACCCTGCGCACCCGGGGCCGGGGCGATATCACTGTCAGGAGGGAAGGGGAATGAAGCCCATTACCGAATCCGAACTGAAAAAGCAAATCAAGGATACTTTGGCGCCGGTCTACCTCCTGTACGGGACCGAGACCTATTTGAAGCAGCACTATGTGAACCAGCTGGTAAAAAAGGCGGCGGGGGAGGATAAGAGCTTTAATTTCAACCGGTTCGACGGGGCCCCCGACATGCAGGCCCTGTACGACGCGGCCAGCCAGTTCCCCCTGCTGCACCCCACCAAGTGCGTGCTTATCTGCGACTACGACGTGGAAAAGGCCTCTGCGTCCGAGCTGGACAAGCTGCTGGAAATCGTGGCCGAGCCCTTTGATACCACCGTGCTGATTTTCTGGTTCGACACGGTGGAGATAAACCCCAAAAAGGCGGCCAAGTTTAAAAAACTGGCGGCGGCGGCCGAGAAGCGGGGAGGCTGCGCCGTGGAGCTCAACCGGAAGACGGCTTCCGAGCTCCAGCGCATGCTCTGCTCCGGCGCGGCCCGGCGGGGCTGCCGCATGGAGCCCACCACCGCCCGGTACCTGATTGAAACCTGCTCGGACGATTTGCAGACCCTGCTGGCCGAATTGGAAAAGCTCTGCGCCTACAGCCAGGACGGCGCCATTACCCGGGAAATAATCGACAAGGTGGCTGTCCGGCGGGTGGATGTGTCCATATACAATCTGGCCAAGGCCCTGACCGGCGGCCGGATGGAGGAGGCCATGGGGATTCTGGACGACCTGTTTTTCCAGCGGGTGGAGCCGGTGGTCATCCTCAGCAGCCTGTCGGCCCCCTACGTGGACATGCTGCGGGCCAAGGCGGCCCTGGCCGCCGGAAAGAAGCCGGAGGAAATCGCCGCCGATTTCGGGTATTACGGCACGGCCTTCCGCCTGAAAAACGCCGGGTACACCGCCCGGCATATGAGCGGGGGCCAGCTGCGGGAGAGCCTGGAAGTCCTGCTGGAGGCCGACGGGATGCTCAAGGGCTCCAAGACCCCGCCCCGGGTGGCTTTGGAGCAGACCCTCATCCGGTTATATATGATTGCAAAGGGGGCTTCCCGTTGATCCGTCTGAAGGAAGCGGTGATTGTAGAGGGGAAATACGATAAAATCAAGCTGGCCGGGGTTATCGACGGCCTTATCCTTACCACCGAGGGCTTCGGCATATTCAAGGATAAAAAGAAGCTGGCCCTCATCCGGCGGCTGGCCGCCACCTGCGGGGTGGTCATCCTGACCGACAGCGACGCCGCCGGCTTCCGCATCCGCTCCTATCTCCTGGGCAGCCTGCGGGAGGGAAAGGTGTACCAGGCCTACATCCCGGACATTTTAGGCAAGGAGCGGCGGAAGGAGAAGCCCTCCGGCGAAGGCAAGCTGGGGGTGGAGGGGGTGCCGGTGCCGGTGATTCTGGAGGCCCTGCGGCGGGCGGGGGTGGAGCCCCTGGCCGTGGACGAGCGGGAGACGGCCTATTTCTCCGATACCTCCCAGCAGGACGCGGGCGCCGGCCGGCCCATCACCAAGCAGGATTTTTACGAGGACGGCCTCACCGGCGGCCCGGATGCCAAGGCCCGCCGGCAGCGGCTTATCCGGCGGCTGGGCCTGCCCGAGCATCTCTCGGCCAACGCCCTGGCCGACGTGCTGAACACCATGGTGAGCTACGAGGAATACAAGGCCCTTGCGGCCGGTTTGGACGAGGAGGGGTAACAATGGCGGGCAACCCCATGCAGAAGCTGAAAATCCTCTATCTTCTGGACATACTCAAGCAGTACACCGACGAGGAGCACCCCCTGTCGGCGGCCGAGCTGTGTGAAAAGCTGGCCAGCCGGGGTGTACCGGCCGAGCGCAAGTCCATCTACAGCGACATAGAGGCCCTGCAGCGGTACGGGGTGGAGATTTTGTCCACCCGCCAGCCCAAGGCGGGCTACTTTCTGGTGACCCGGGACTTTGAACTGCCCGAGGTGCGCCTGCTCATCGACGCCGTCCAGGCCGCCGGCTTCATCACCGCCCGGAAGACCCGTCTTCTCACCGGCAAGCTGGAAAGGCTGGTGAGCGAGAGCCAGGCGGGGAAAATCCAGCGGCAGATGTATGTGGACAGCCGCAACAAGTGCGAAAACGAGGAGATTTACTACAATATCGACCTGCTCAACAAGGCCATAGAAGATGCCAAAAAGGTGGAGCTGACCTACAGCCGGCGGCAGCTGGAGGAAAACCGGCGGATTGTCACCGCCAGCCGGCAGTTTGTCATCAGCCCCTACGCCCTCACCTGGATGAACGACCACTATTACCTCATCGGCAACAACCAGAAGTACGACAACCTAATGCACCTGCGGGTGGATCGGATGCGGCGGGTGCAGGTGCTGGAGGAGGCCGCCCGCCCCTTCCAGGAGGTCAGCCCCTATACCGAACGGTTCGACACGGCCGACTATGTTTCCCGGGTGTTCAATATGTTCGGGGGAGAATTGCAGAAGATTGACCTGCGCTGCAAATCCGGCCTGCTGGAGCAGGTGCTGGACCGGTTCGGGGAATCCATCTTCATTCGGGACGGCGGGGAAGGGCATTTTGTCTTTACGGTTTCGGCCCAGGTCAGCGAGGGCCTGACCGGCTGGCTGCTCCAGTTCGGCGACGGTATAGAGGTGCTGGCTCCCGCCGACCTGCGGAACCAGATGGGGGAGAAAATCGCCGCTTTGCAGAAAATGTACGGCGGGCAGGAATAACGCCCTATAGAGAAAGGCCCCGCAGCGGCTAAGCTGCGGGGCCTTTGTACAGGGGATACAGGAGATCAGCTGTTTTGCTGGGCCAGGCGTTTGCAAAGGGCCATGACGTCGTCTATAAGTACCTTGCCGTCGCCGGTCAGGTCGCCGATGAAAACTTCCTGGTCGGTGGGCTGGGCGCCGCTGTTGCTGCGGGCCAGGATTTTGCAGGCGGCCATGACGTCCTCGATATTCAGCCGGTCGTCTTCCGTCAGGTCGCCCGGCAGACGGACGGTGATTTCGGCGGCCGCCGCCAGGTCGCAGCCCTCCACCGTCCCTTTTATGGTGAAGACGCCGGGCGCGGCATACCGGTCGGCGGGGATTTCCTCCCATACCACCGGCACCTGAGCTTTCGTCCCGTCGGAATAGGTGGCCTCTATGGTCTCGGGCAGGGCGGGGGCCCGGCCGGTGAGGGTCAGGACGGCTGCCGGGGACAGTTCGGTGATTTCGGCTTGGGTGGGCGGGGCCGCAGTCACGGTGACGGTGGCCGTCACCTGGATTTCGGTGCCCGCTACGACGCCCTTTACCGTAAAGTTGCCCGGCTCGGCATAGAGGGATTCCTCCACATCCTCCCAAATTACGCTGGCCTCGCCTTTTGTCCCGTCGACGAAGGTCACTGGCACGCTGGCGGGCAGCTGGGGCGCCGTCCCCGCCGTGGTGCTCACCTCTGCCGACTGGGCGGAAGCGATTTCGTTGATAACCGTGACCACCGCCCGGGCGGGAATATCCAGCCCGTCCACAGCGCCGGTGACGGTGAAGGTGCCGGTGGCGGCGTACTTTTCAGGGTCGATGTCTTCCCAAGTTACCGCCCGGGGTTCGGTTTCGCAGGTGTTGTACCGGGCCAGGACCTGCTGGGGCAGCACCGGCGGGGCGCCTACGGGGGTGGTGACCGAAACGGTCTGCACCTGGGTGATGGCGGGGGTTATGGCCCCATTGATTTGTTTTACATGGAAGTTATCTAAATAAAAGGTGCTGTTTCTGCCGGTGGAAGAAAACAGGAGGAAGTCCAGGGGATTCTCCCCCGGGTCGTAGGCGCCGTCATACAGGATGCAGGCGCCGTCCAGGTAGACGGCGTATCCGCCGGCCTGATGGTCCAGTACGATTTCTACGGTGTACCACTGGTTGTCTGCGTACTCGCCCCGCTTTTCCTCTCCGCATACAATGTCGTTTTTGTCAAAGGCGACAGAGAAGCAGGCTGTCTCCCCGCTCATGGCCTGCAGCTGGAAGCTGCCGCCCCGCTGGGTGGATTTGAGCTGGAAGGTGATGTCCAGCAGCCCGGTATAGCCTTTGGGATTCTCGGCCGGGAAATCCTGGCCGGACAGGGTGGCCTGCACCCGTGTGTCCGCACCGTCCCCGCCCATCATAAAGGCCTGTTCGACGCTGTTGTCCGGATCCCGCTGTACGCTGGCCGTCCCCTCCAGCAGGGAGAAGTAGCTGGGGAAGCCGCCGATATGGATGGAACCGAAGTGGCGCAGCTGGAAGTTTTCGGCCCAGGGGCTGGCGGCGTTTGCCGTGCCGGCCACCTTCATGGAGACGACTGTGCCGGCCCCAAAGTCATAGGCGAAGGAGGAGCCGCCCACGCCCAGGGTTTCGGTGGTTTCCGCGATATCCGTTTCATTCCAGAGATTCGGGATATCCCCGTCCGCCGGCAGGTCGGCTGTGCGGATAACCGTGTCGCCGGAGATGCGGTAACCCGCCAGATTGACGGTGGCCGAAAGGTCCAGGTCGGTGGGATTGGCCACCAGCAGATACAGGGTGCCGTCCGCAGCCCGGGCGGCCTCGGCCTGCAGCCCGCAGTTCCCGGCAAAGGCGTTCAGCTGCTGCCCCGGAAGCAGGCTGCTCTCTTCATCCCGGAGGGTGCAGGCATCTACGGTGATGACCGGCGCGTCGGCCCGCTTGATAACCGTAATCTCCGCCGCCGCCTTTTTATCCGTATCCTCTACCGTGCCCGCCAGGGTGAATACCCCCGGCTGCTGGTACAGTTCCGGATCCAGTTCCTCCCAGGTTACCTTCCGGGCCGCCTGCTGGCCGTCGGTGAAGGTCACGGTGACCTCCCGGGGCAGGGAGGGGGCGTACCCTGTCAGGGTGGATAACGCCACGGGCACAATGGATTCTACCGCTTTGACCACCCGGATAACCGCCCGGGCCGTAAGTTCCAGCCCGTCGATGGCGCCGGATAGGGTAAAGCTGCCGGCCTCGGCGTAGTCGGCCGGGTCGATGGCGTCCCATTTGACCGCCCGTTCCTCCGTCTCGCCGGTATTGTACCGCACGGTGACCCTATCGGGCAGGACGGGGGCCGTACCCACCTGGACGGTCTGGCGCACGTCGTCGGCCTGGGTGATTTGGGAAGCGAGGGTGTTGTCGATGTGGGATACCTGGAAATCGTCGATGAGGAAGCTGCCGTTCTGGTTTTCGGCGTCGAAGATGAGATAGTCCAGGGGGGCGTCTGCATCGGCGTTGTACACCGCCTGGCTGCCGATATAGCTGCCGTTAAAATAGAAGACATACTCTCTGGCCTTGTGGTCCACCACGATTTCCACCGGATAGAATTTGTCCTTCTCATACAGCGCCCGGGTGACCGCCCCGTTCATGACCTTGCCGTTTTCAAAGGCCAGGTTAAAGGCTTCCTTCCCGCCGCCCCAAACTGAAATATCCAGCCGGGAGCCGTCCTGCAGGGCCTTGAAAAGGAAGGTGATTTTCAGCATCCCATCGTAGGCCGTGGGGGAATCCACCGGCATATCCTGCCCCGAAAGGGGAGCCCGCACCCGGGTATTGGTTCCCTGCCGGGTGATTTGGAAGGCCTTGTTGGCCGCATTTTCCTCTCTTGCGCTCTGAACCGAGGCCGTGCCCGTCTCCACCGAGAAGTAGGAGGGCACCGAGCCGATGGCCGCCATGCCGAAGTGCCGGAGCTGGAAGTTGGCGGTATAGGGATTGCGGGAGGCGCCCGTCAGCTTGATGGCCACCAGGGAGTGGGCCGGGAAGGTGTAGCTGAAGCTGCTGCCGCCTACCCCTAAAGGCGCCTCGGTTTCGGTGATGGAGATGGCGTCGGGGGTTTCGGGGGTGTTGCAGGCGGTGATGTCCGCCCCGTTCAGGGTCTGGATCCGCGCCGGGCCGGAGATGGTGTACCCCTGGAGGTTGACGGCGGCCGTGATGTCATTTTCCGCATCCCGGTTGACGGCCAGCAGGTACAGGTCGCCGTTTTCGTCGGTCTGGGTGGCCAGCACCCGCAGGGCCTCGTATTCGGTGCTCCGGGAGACCACGGGATTATTCTCCACATAGGAATTGCGCACCGTGTCCCCCTTGTTGTTGCCGATGACCTTGTAGGCCAGGGCGGTGCCGCCCTCCACAAATTGGCTGGGGTCATCGGGATAGGGGGCGTACATGCTGTTGTAGACCGAGTCGGCCCCCGGCAGGCCGGGGCCGCCGCCGAAGCTGTAGGCCGTGAAGGCCTGCTGGATGTGGATGAGGGACTCGGTTTTGGACGAGCCCATAAAGGTCACGGCAAAGGAGAGGGCCCGGCTGAGATTTCTGGCCTCCTCCCGCCCCTCGGGGGAGGCGTCCTCCGAATAGACCTGGGATACGTCCAGGGTGCCGAATTCGGTGACGGCGGGGATGGTGTCGTTGCTGCCCGACTTGTTCCGCAGGTCGGTGACGTTTTTGTCGATTTGCTGTACCAGCTTGTCGGATATGGTCATAAAGGCGTCGTGCACCTCGTCGGCGTTGGTGGGGGCGTTGGAATAGCCGATATAATTGTGGTAGACGATGCCGTCGCACTGGTCGGCGGTGACGAAATTGTAGACATAGGGCAGGGTGCTGAAAATTTGAATATCCGGGTCGATGGCCTTCATGGCCTCGTAGTATTCCACAAAGCCGGCGTGCTTGTGCTGATAATCCACCGTGACGGCGGCGCCTTCCGGGGGGATGCTGCCGTTTTCCCCGTCGCCGAAGGTGATTTGGCCGGAGGCATAGTCTATGGTGTAGACCTTGTCGGCCGCGCCGGCGGTATCCAGGCTGTCGGCTTTCGCCCAGGCCTCCCCGTCCACATAGACCCTTTCGGACCCCTCCACCACCGGCTTATACTGGGTGTAGAAGGTCTCCCCGGCTTCTCCGCCGGATACATTGTCCGTCCAGGTGCCCTTGGTGCGGGCCGGGGAGCCGGTGGCCTGCACCGTATCCCCCAGGGCGTACCGCTTGGCCCGGTCGGTTTCCCCGGAAACCGAGGGCAGGGTCAGCCAGTACATCTGGCTGTCGATATACATTTCATTGCCGATTTCATAGTAGATGACGTCGTAGGGCTCGGGATGGCCGTTTTCCGCCCGGACGGCCGCCCAGTCGGTGCCGCCGCCGGGGTTGGAGCCGTCGTTGGGCGCGTTCATATATTCCACCAGGTCGGCTGCGTCCTGGGGCGTCTCGGCCGCCTCGCCCACCATGTAGAGCACCTCCGCCCCGATTTCCTCGGTGTAGCGCATGTGCTCGTCCAGGCCGTAGTAGGGGAAGACCGATTGGTAGTTGTTGCCCAGCACCACGTTGCTGCGCTCCTCCCGGGGGCCGATGGTGTCCTTCCAGGTGAAGAGGCTGGCGATGGTGCCGCCGGGATACCGCACCACCCCCCAGGTTGGACTCCTTGGTCTTCTCGAGAAAATCGGGGTAGACCTGGTCGTTTGCCTCGTCGTACATGCCGAAGCCGCCGTAGGCGTGGCGGTGGTTGGAGCCCAAGGTGTAGGGGCTGATTTCCGCCCGCTGGGTATAGGCGTCCACCGTGATGACCGGGACGTCCCCGGCCGCCTGGGCCGACAGAAGCCCCGCTGTAAAGGGAGCCTGCCCGGCCAGCAGGGCCGCCGAAAGGGCCAGGGCCGCGCCGCGTTTGACAAGTCTTTTCTGCCGCATGGGTTGATAACCTCCTTGCTGTATGCCGGCAGCGGGCACCTGTCCTCTTTAAAACCTTATCCAGCGGCTCGCTGTCGTTTTATTTTGTATCTATCATACAATAAATTTTTCTTTTCGTAAAATACTTATATCTTATATTTCATATAGCTGTTTTGATATGATGTATAGGATTTTGATAGTTTTTTGTCGGTTTTCCTTCTTGTAATCCCCTGGGACGATCCGTATACTGGTATCGAATAAAGGAGGCGGCGACATGGAAAAACCCACCATTTTACTTATCACGGCCGACGAACTGCAGAAGAAGGCCTTAAGCTGCTACGGAAACACCATTATCCAAACCCCCAATCTGGACAGGCTGGCGTCCGACGGGGTGCGGTACGACCGGGCCTACTGCGCCTCTCCCTGGTGCCTGCCCTCCCGGTGCAGCATCCTCACCGGGCTGTTTCCCTCCCACAGCGGGGCCTACAGCAACTTCCGCAAATGCGAACTCAGCGGCCGGTTTCCCAACCTGTTCAGCGTCTTCCGGGAAAAGGGCTACCGCACGGCCCTTGCGGGCAAATGCCATTTCGCCCCGGTGCCCTACGGGCAGACCAGGCCGGACAAGACCCTGCCCTATGGGCATTTCCGGGATTACTACCTTTCCCTGGGGCTGGACGACCTGTTTTTGCAGGACGGCAAGGAGGTTTCGGCCTGGTTCTACGACGACTACGCCGCCGAACTGGATAAGGCCGGCCTGCTGCCGGCCTACCGGGCCGCCCGCTGGGCCAGGGATACGGGCAAGGTCTACCCCTTCCCCCTGGAGGACCGGTGGTACCCGGACATCTGGACGGCAAATCAAATGACAACCTATATAAAGGAATATGCCCACCCAAAACCGGCCCTGCTCTGGATGTCCTTTTCCGGCCCCCACTATCCCTTTGACGCCCCGGCCTCCTACTATGCCCGGGTGGACGAGGCGGCCCTGGCGGCCCATCTCATCCGCCGGCGGGAGGGGGAGTTGGACGATCCGTCCCGCATCCATCACAAGAGTTACCACGGCGGGGGAAACATCGACGGCTGCGGCCCCGCCCCCGGCCGGGCCTGCAAAAATTACGACGAAGACTACTGGGCCCGCCTGCGCCGCAGCTATTACGCCAACGTGGCCCTCATCGACGACATGGTCGGGCAGGTGATCGCGGCGGCGGAGGAACGGTGGGGGGACAACCTGCTCATCATCTTCACCGCCGACCACGGGGAGATGCTGGGCAGCCACGGCCTGTGGGGCAAGCACAACTGCATGTATGAAGAGGTGTGGAACGTGCCCCTGCTGGTGCGCTATCCCGGAAAGGGGGCGGCGGAAACCTGCGGGGAACTGGTGCAGCTGACCGACCTGTTCGCCACCTGTATGGGCGCGGCGGGTATAGCGGGCATCCCAACCGACGGATGCGATCTGGGGAAACTGGCGGCGGCCGGCGGCCACCCCTATGTATTCGCCGAAGGGGAGGGGTATCTGGCGGTGAGCGACGGCCGGTATAAATACGCCCACATCCGTAAGCCGGGGGAACATTTCGACGAACTGCTGGATTTGGAGAAAGACCCGGGCGAATATGAAAATGTCATCGGCCGGGAGGAGAACCAGCCGGCCCTGGTGGATTTGGAGCGGCAGGCCGTCACCCATTTTATGCTCGAAACCCTGCCGTAAGAAGAAAGCGCCCGTCCGGCTGGAAAACCGGACGGGCGCTTTCAGCTTGTCGACAAAGTCGACAAGCTGTAGAAGAGGGGCGAGCCCCCCTTCTAACATTCCCCCTACAAATCCCGCAGAAGCGGGATTTGTCGTGTGCAGAAACCGACGCACATGTCGCCGGTTTCTGCGATTAAATAGGTTTTTGGCAGTCTGAAGCGCCCATCCGGCTGGAAAACCGGACGGGCGCTTTTCGTCAGGAGAAAAACAGGTGCTCTATAAGGATTTTTATGCCCATGAGGGTTAAAATGCATCCGCCGGCAATTTCGGCCTTATTCTTAAACAGGCAGCCGAACCGCCGGCCGATGTAAAACCCTATGAGGCAGAGAACCAGGGTCACGCCGGCGATGACGGCGCAGTTGAAAAGGATGCCCCCCAGGGTGGCGGTGCCGGTGAGGGCGAAGCTGACGCCTACGGCCAGGGCGTCGATGCTGGTGGCCAGGGAGAGCACCAGAAGGGTCCTAACGGAAAAGGCGGTCTCTCCCTTCTGACATTCGTTCCCCCGGACGGCCTCCACAATCATATGAATGCCGATGAAGGCCAGCAGGCCGAAGGCGATCCAGTGGTCGATTTTCTCGATTTTGGCGCTGAAGCTGCTGCCCAGGGCCCATCCTAAAAAGGGCATAATCCCCTGGAACAGGCCGAAGGATGCAGCTGTGGCCAGGGCGTGGGGAAAGCGGGAGCGGGTCTGGGTCATGCCGTTTGTGACCGATACGGCAAAGGCGTCCATGGCCAGGCTCACGCCGATGAGGAGAATGGAAAGGATATCCATAAAAGATTCGGGCCTCCCGGACAGAAAATTTCTCTATTATACAATTATACAGGTTGCGGGCCGGCAAGTCAAAGCGCCCCCTTCAGTATACGCGGCCGCCGGCTTCCGCAGAAGGGAAAACCGGCCAAATTTTGGCGGTATAGAACAAAAGAACCGGCCGGGAAAAGCGAGAATTTTCCTTGCAATCGCAGGGACGGTATGGTATAATCATACAGCTAAAAAGCGCAGAGCGCCTTTTTAGACTTTATTACACACGTCCCCGGGATTGACGGGCAGGTGCCGCGCCGTCGGCCGGTAACCCGCCAAGGCGACCGGGGCGGAGGAAAAACCTAGGAGGAATCAAACTATGGCAGTCGTATCCATGAAACAGCTGCTGGAAGCCGGCGTCCATTTCGGACACCAGACCCGCCGCTGGAACCCCAAAATGGCCCCCTATATCTTCACCGAGCGCAATGGTATCTATATCATTGACCTGCAGAAGACCGTGAAGAAGCTGGAGGAGGCTTATAACTACGTCCGCGACGTAGCCGCCTCGGGCAAGGACATCCTGTTTGTGGGCACCAAGAAGCAGGCCCAGGAGTCCATCCGGGAAGAGGCTGCCAACTGCGGCATGCCCTATGTCAACGCCCGTTGGCTGGGCGGTATGATGACCAACTTCCGCACCATCCGCCGCCGTATCGACCGGCTCAACCAGCTGCGCAAGATGGAAGAGGACGGCACCTTTGACCTGCTTCCCAAGAAGGAAGTCATCAAGCTGCGTCTGGAAATCGAAAAGCTGGAGAAGTTCTTAGGCGGCATCCAGAATATGAAGAAGCTGCCCGGCGCCATGTTCATCGTCGATCCCCGAAAGGAGAAGATCGCCGTGTCCGAGGCCAAGAAGCTGGGTATTCCGATTGTGGCCATCGTCGATACCAACTGCGATCCCGACGAGGTCGATTATGTTATCCCCGGCAACGATGACGCCATCCGCGCCGTGAAGCTGATTTCCCAGACCATGGCCGCCGCCGTAACCGAAGGCCGGCAGAACATGGCCGACGACGTGGAGGAAAAGGAAGAGGAGGCCAATGAGGCTCCCAAGGCGCCCGCCCGCGCCCCCCGGGACAACCGTGATCGCGGCCCCCGTCGGAACGACAACCGGACCCCCCGCGCTCCCCGCGCCCCCCGGAACGACGCGCCCAAGGCTGCCGAGGCCCCCAAGGCTGAGGCGCCCAAGGCCGAAGCCCCTGCCGAGGCCTAAGCCCCAAGCGGGACGTATCAGATTCGGATTGCGAATGCCCGCTGAAATACGCGGGCATTTTTCCGGTAAATCGCAACAAGGATTAAAAGGAGGAATTTTGAGATGGCAGCATTTACTGCAAAAGACGTACAGGCCCTCCGGGAGAGAACCGGCTGCGGCATGATGGACTGCAAAAAGGCCCTGGTAGAAGCCGAGGGCGATATGGACAAGGCCGTTGACATCCTGCGGGAGAAGGGCCTGGCCAAGGTGGCCAAGAAGGCCGGCCGCATCGCCGCCGAGGGCGCCGTCCTGACCTATGTGGACGAGGCCGCCAAGGTGGGCGTGGTCATCGAGGTCAACGCCGAGACCGACTTTGTGGCCAAGAACGATTCCTTTCAGGAGTTTGTGAAGCTGGCGGCCGAGACGGTGGCCAAGCAGAATCCCGCCGATGTGGAGGCCCTGCTTTCCTGCACCATGTCCAACGGCCAGACCGTGCAGGATTCCCTGAACGAGAAGATCCAGACCATCGGCGAGAACATCAAGGTCCGCCGGTTTGCCCGGTATGAGGGCGTTGTGTCCACCTATGTCCACGGCGGCGGCCGCATCGGCGTCATGGTCAAATTCGACACCACCGACGCCATCGCCGCCACCGACGCCTTTAAGGCCATGGCCAAGGACGTGGCCATGCAGGTAGCCGCCGCCAACCCCTCCTACCTGGACGAGGCCTCCGTGCCCGCCGAGGTGCTGGAGAAGGAGAAGCACATCCTCACCGAGCAGGTTATGGCCGAGGGCAAACCCGCCCAGATCGCCGAGAAGATCGTCATGGGCAAGCTGGGCAAGTACTATAAGGAGAACTGCCTGGTTGACCAGCCCTTCATCAAGGACGGCGACCTGAGCGTAGCCAAGTTTGTGGCCAACACCGCCAAGGAACTGGGCGGCGACATCAAGGTTGTCTCCTTTGTCCGCTTTGAGAAGGGCGAGGGCCTGCAGAAGCGGGAAGACAATTTCGCCGACGAAGTGGCCGGCATGATTAAATAAGCACAGACGCCGAAGCAGACTGCGGGGCCGCCCTTCATGGGCGGCCCCGTTTTTTGCATAGAAATAGATTGTTGGGAGGGGATCTGCACAAAACGAAAAATCTGTGCGAAAACACAATATCGGTTTGACAAATTAAATCTTTCTTGTTATAATTTACCTGAAAATATGTAAATTTTGGCAGGTTGGTGAAAATGAAAGGTTTGCAGCGTGTGATACTGGCGGCCTTTTTTATCCTGCTGGCGGGCATTATCCCGTTGGCGGCCGTCTATTTCTATACGCCCGGAGGCGAGACCGTGTTTTTCGGGCAGGAAGCGCCTGTGGATTTCAGCCGGGGCTGGACGGTGTCCAGCAGGGACGACAGGTCTTTTACCATAACCAACACCCTGCCCGAGAGCCTGCCCGACCAGGCGGCTGTCTGCTTCGCCGTGAACTGCGTGGCCGTGGAGGTGGGCGTTTCGGGGGAGACGGTGTATGCATACGGCCAGCATCCCGACAACCCCTTTGGCATCCCCTTTGGCAGCACCTGGCTGCTGGCAGACCTGCCGGCAGATGCCCAGGGCAGGGAGGTGTCCCTGACCTTTTCCTCTTCCCGGTATAAAATAGATCCGGAACGTCTGCAGCAGATTTTAATCGGGCAGAAGGAGGGGCTGCTGCTCAGCCTGTTGAGGCAGAATATACCGGTGGGCATCTTTTCCACAGGCTGCTTTGTCATCGGTTTTTTGTTTGTGGTGCTGTCGGCCCTGCTTGCTCTGCGCAGGCGGAGCTGGACTCCCTATTTCGGCTTTTTCATGCTGGGCGTTTTCTCCCTGCTTTCGGGGGCGTGGGTGCTGACCGACTCCGGCCTGATGCAGTTTTTGACAGGGGACACGGAGGCTGTGTTTATGGTGTCCTTCTTCCTGTTTATGCTGCTGCCGCCCGCCCTGCTGCTCTTTATCCGCACCCTGCGCGTCCTGCCCGATAAGATTATTGACGCGTTTTGTATTATCTATCTGTTAAATGCGGCTGTCTGCATGG
Organism: Candidatus Howiella intestinavium; assembly: GCA_904420585.1. Classification (GTDB taxonomy): domain Bacteria; phylum Bacillota; class Clostridia; order Oscillospirales; family Acutalibacteraceae; genus Howiella; species Howiella intestinavium. Next base: position 32,053 of record CAJFVX010000059.1, read on the forward strand.
CTTTGCATTTGCTGGGACTGGTGCCCCTGACCTCCAGCATTCTGCTTATGCATATCCTGCTGGCCGCCGGTGTCCTGACCCTTTTCGGTATATCGGTTTGGGAATTGGCCGTCCGGCATAACCGCAGGGTTCGGGAGGTCCTGGCGGGTATGCTCTGTCTGCTGGTCTTTGTCCTGCTGGCCCTGGTGCGGTACTATCTGACCTTTGACTCGGGGTACTCCCTGCTGTTCCAGGTTGGGCTGATCTGCTTTATCATCTGCCTGAGTATGGCGGCGGCCGCCGCCCGGCGGGCGCTGGAGGCCGCCGGCGAGAACGCCAAGACCCAGCTGTACCGGCGGCTGGCCTATCTGGATTTGATGACGGGACTCCGAAACCGCACGGCCTTTGAGGCGGATATGAAAAAGTTGGAAAATTCTTACAAACGCCCGGGGCTGGGGTTTGTCATCTTTGACATCAACGACCTCAAGGAGGTCAACGACACCTTGGGACACGCCGAAGGCGACCGCCTGATTATCCGGGCCAGCGAGGGGATAAAGAAGTATTTCGGCAGCCTGGGGGTCTGCTACCGCATTGGCGGGGATGAATTTGTCGTCTGCATCGACCGGGCTGACCCCAATCGAATTGAACAGGCGCTGCAGGGGCTGCGGGAATGGCTGGAGGGGGAGAACCAAACCGATCCCATGGCGCTCCGCATGGCCTGGGGCTATGCCATCCGCCAGGATGAAAAGCAGTCGGCGCAGACGGTCTTAAACCAGGCGGACAGGAAAATGTATACCCATAAGCAGCAGATTAAGAACCTTGGCCTGCTGGAAGAGCCCTGAATTTTTAGGTAAAAAGACCCCGCACCCGTTTCTACATGGGCGCGGGGTCTGCTTATGCATCCGCCTGGAGGTTTTCCTATGGCTGCCCGGCTTCTTCCGGCTGTCGGAAGAGGACGGGCTGAAAGGCGGGGGAGCGGAGGGTGTCCATAAGGGAGGCAAAACCTTCCCTGCGGAAGGCGCCCCCTGTGCAGAGGATTTCAAAGGTAAGGCCCCGGTAACGCAAAAAATAGGAGGTGGGATGAAAGCCGCTGCGCAGATAAAAATCCCGCCGCCGTCTGCGCTGGGGCAGGTTCTCGGCGGCCGCATCCAAAGGCTCCAGGTCCAGTACAAACTGCCGGCCGGGATATTGTTCCTGCAGTTCCCGCAGGACGGCGCCGCCGTATCCCCGGTTCCGCCGGCTGCGGTCTATAGCGAAAAAAGATATATAGAAGATGGCGCCGTGGGTCAGGTAGGTAAGGAATCCGATAAAATCTTCCCGGTCGTACAGGGCCAGAATACGGATAAGCCCTTCCCCGGCCATGCGCAGCAGCTCCTTTGTGGGAACCCGCTCCTCTTTTGGGAAGGCCTCCCGGTTGACGGCATCCATCCGGGCCGCGTCGGCGAAATTTTCCCCTGCCTGTACCATATGCAAGTCCATTTGCATGCTGCTCCTTTCCCTGTTCGGAGATACCGGCCCCGAAGCGCCGGCCGGAGGCGTCAGTCCGCCTTCCCTGGCTTCTCCGCCCGGATGATGCACATCATGGGCCGGCGCAGCTCGTCCGCCATGCCGGGCGCCGTGTCCAGCAGCCGCCGGGGCGGCATGGGCTCGGCAAAGCCGGTGATTTGCAATCCTGCTTTCAGCAGGGTACACAGATAGGTGGTCAGGGTGCGGTGGTGTTTTTTTACGGTCTCTCCCAAAAAACAGGCGTCCCGCTCCCCCTCGATAAAATACCGGTCCACCGGGAAATGCAGGATATGCCCGCCTTCATCGTAATACCAGTCCTGGGAGCCCTGGGCGGTGAAAAGGGGATGCTCGGCCGAAAAGATAAAGACGCCGCCGGGGCGCAGCCAGCCCTTTACCTTTTCCACCGTCCCGGCGTAGTCGGCCACATAGTGCAGCGCAAGAGAGCTCAGGGCGATGTCAAAGCTGCCCGGCGGGAAGACGGCGTCCTCTATGGCGCAGCGGCTGTAGGCGATGGGCAGGCCGGCGCTCCGTTTTTTGGCCTCGGCCAGCATTTTTTCGGATATATCGATGCCGGTCACCGCCGCCGCGCCCTGCTCCAGGGCGTACCGGCAGTGCCAGCCGTAGCCGCAGCCCAAATCCAGCACCCGCTTATGGGAAAAATCCGGGAGCATGGCCTGCAGGGTATCCCATTCCCCGGCGGCCTCCAGCCCCCTTTGGGAACGGTCCATGCGGCTGTACTTTTCAAAGAATACGGGATTGTCATAGGGGTTTTCCTTCACGCTGGATGACCTCCCCCGTCCGGTCGCAGCAGGACAGCACCCTGCCGTCGGACACCCGGCAGTCCTCCAGCCGCAGGGCGGGGCCTAGCCGGCAGCCTTCCCCTACCACTGTGCGGCCGCACAGGACGGTGGCCGGCAGGATGCAGGTATCCCGCCCCACGGTCACGTCCGGGCCGATGAGCAGGCCGTCGGCACAGGGAATGTCCACCCCCGCCGCCAGCAGCCGGTTGATAACCTGCATACGGGCCTTTTCGTTGAGCTGTAAAAGGTCCGCCCGGTTGTTGGCCCCCAGCACCACATCGGGGTTTTCGGCCGTAAAGGCGCCGGCCGCCGCCCCCCTTTGCAGCAGCAGGCTCACGGCGTCGGTGAGATAGTATTCCCCCTGGGCGTTGTTGTTCTGCAGGCGGGGGAGAACCTCCAGCAGGTCGTTTGTCCGGAACCAATAGGCCCCCGAATTTATCTCCTTTACCGCCCGCTGGTTCTCGTCGGCGTCCTTATATTCCACAATGGCGGCAAGGCGCCCCGCCTCATCCCGGATGATGCGGCCGTAGCTGGCAGGGTCCTCCAGCCTGGCGGAAATGACCGTCACGGCGTTGTCCGCCTGCTTGTGAAAAGCTAGGGCGGCGGCCAGGGTTTCCCCGTCCATCAGGGGGGCGTCGCCGCAGAGCACCAGGGTGTGGCCCCCTGTGTGGGCCCGGAGGAAGTCCGCCGCCTGCATGACGGCGTGGCCGGTGCCAAGCCTTTCCTTCTGCTCCACGCAGCGGCACCGGCCGGCTGTGTGGGCCCGCACCTGGTCGCCCCCGTGGCCCACCACCAGGCAGATTTCCTCCACCGCCTGGGCCGCCGCGTCTATCACCCAGTCCACCATGGGCTTGAAGAGCACGGGGCAGAGCACCTTGGGAAGCTTGGACTGCATCCGCTTCCCCTCGCCGGCCGCCAGGATGACGGCGCAGTTGTTTTGCTTTTCCATTCCTATGTCACTCTCTTTCTGTTTGTCTTAATAAAGATGTCTGTATATTTCAAAGTATATTCATTATGCATTGCATTTACCAAAAATGCAATGCCAATTGTAATCCTTTATGCGAAGGAACGCAATGGCGTCTTTTCTGTTGACAGGATAACCGGGAAGACAGTATAATGACTGACGGATATATTATTCTTAGACCGCGATTGGTCTGCTTTGGAGGCATATAACAGTGAAAATGAATGTTTGCAAAAAGATGGTAATTGGGCTTCTTTCTGCACTGCTTTGTTTGAGCGAACTGGTTTTGCCTGGTACAGCGGCTGGCTTTACCCCCCGTCTTACCGCGCCGTCTCATGATGATTGGCATTATTACAGCAATGCCAATATCTTTTACAGTTCGGGTTATCCGATGCCAAACTGCACGACTTATGCCTATGGACGTGCCTATGAACTTTTGGGCTATGCGCCTAATGTCTCCAGCCATAATGCGGGTTCCTGGTGGAGTTATAATATCAATAACGGCGCTTATGCTTACGGCAGCACGCCGGCTTTGGGCGCAATTGCCTGCTGGGATAATTATGATAACAATACGGGCCATGTGGCAGTGGTGGAGAAAATCGAGAACGGCTATGTGACCATTTCCCAGTCCAACTGGCACGGCGCGGAGTTTGAAACAGTGACCATCCCGGCCGACCAGATGGGTTCCTGGTTTGATTCGCCTACGCATTTTCAGGGCTATATCTATATTCTCGGCACAAATCCCGACCCGAAGCCCGACCCCATCCCGCCCTCGGAGGAGCTTGGCACCAACTTTTACGGGGCCATTGTCAACGTGGGGGCGGGCAAGTGCCTGACCTCCTCCGCCCGGTACGACGGGGGCAACAATGTATTCAGCCGGGTTTATCAAAGAGGGGCCTACCAAATCTGGAAATTTGAGCGGCAGTCTGACGGCAGCTATAAAATCATTTCGGCTTTCGATGGCAGGTGCCTGGACATCGCCGACGCCTCGTCGGCGGCCGGGGCCAACGTCCAGGTGGTGGGCGACAACGGCAACGCCGCCCAGCGCTGGTATATCTACAAAACCGGCAGCAGCTACAACGGGCAGGACGCCTATACCTTCCGGGGCGGCTGTACCGAATGCGTACTGGACGTGGCCGACGGCAGCGGGGCCGACGGGGCCAATATCCAGGTCTGGACCGCCAACCAGACCCCCGCCCAGCAGTTTATCATCCAGCGCATAGACGGCAGCTGGTCGGTGCCCGGCCTTTACGCCAATGCATCCGGCGGGGGAAACTACCAGTTCGTCTGGAATGATGTGGAGGGCGTTTCCCACACCGATATCAAAATCTGGAGGGGCGCGTCTGCTGCAGGCGAACCTATGGTGTCCGCAACGGTGGTGGGAAGCCGGGTTTACAATACCACCCTGGAGCCGGGCACCTATACGGCCCAGATTGAGATGTACAACGCCTTCTGGCGGGGCACGGGCACGCCCATAACCTTTACGGTGGAGGCGGCGGTTCTCAAGGGGGACGTGGATGATAACGGAACCGTCAACATCCAGGACGTCATGGCCGCCTGCAGGGTTCTGGCCCGGCAGAACACAGGCAGCGCACCTGACCCTGACGAACTGCTGCGGGGAGATATGAACGGGGACGGGAAATTCCTCATTGACGACATCATGGGCATCTGCCGGGTGCTGGCGCGGAAAAACTAAATATGCCTTTCCCCTGCGCTTCCGAGCGGCGGCGCAGGGGGATTTTTCTGCGGGCAGAGCGCCTATGAGAAAGGGAAATACAGTCCCGGCGGCCCGGCCGGCGGCTTCATGGGGCCGGGTTTTGCCAGCCTGTACGAAAAAAGCGGCGGGAAATCCGAAATTTTCCCAAAAACTTTTTCGGAAAGGTCTGGTAATTGGCGCGCCCTTCTGCTATAATCGATTTGATACCGGGAATATAGCTTCCGGCCTGCAACGGCCGCCCCTTCATCCCGGACAAGCGGGGCGGAAATCCGCACCTGCTACGCAATTGGCCTAAATTTTATAGGAGGTTGATTCCAGTGAGCCACAAGTATGTGTACCTGTTCTCCGAGGGAGACGAGACCATGCGCGAGCTGCTGGGCGGTAAGGGCGCCAACCTGGCCCAGATGACCCGCCTCGGCATGCCCGTACCCCAGGGCTTTACCGTTTCCACGGAGGCCTGTACCCGTTATTACGACGACGGCAAGAAGATTGCCCCCGAAATTGAGGATGAAATTTACGCCGCCTTGGCCAAGATCGAGGAGATCAACGGCAAGAAGTTCGGCAGCGCCGAGAACCCCCTGCTGGTGTCGGTGCGTTCGGGCGCCCGGGCCTCCATGCCCGGCATGATGGACACCATCCTGAACCTCGGCCTCAACGACGAGGTGGCCGCCGGCCTTATCAAGGGCAATCCCGATCCCTCCTTCGAGCGGTTTGTCTACGACTCCTACCGCCGGTTCATCCAGATGTTCTCCGACGTGGTTATGGAGATCCCCAAGAAGACCTTTGAAGTCATCATCGATGAGGTCAAGGAGAAGAAGGGCGTCAAGAACGACATCGATCTGGATGCCGCCGACATGAAGGAACTGGTCGCCCGCTTCAAGGAGTACTACAAGGAGCAGAAGGGCGAGGACTTCCCCACCGATCCCAAGGTGCAGCTGATGGAAGCCGTCAAGGCTGTGTTCCGCTCCTGGGACAACCCCCGCGCCAACGTATACCGCCGCATGAACGACATCCCCTATTCCTGGGGTACCGCCGTCAACGTGCAGCCCATGGTATTCGGCAACCTGAACGAGAATTCCGGTACCGGCGTGGCCTTTACCCGCGACCCCGCCACCGGCGAGAAGGCCCTCTTCGGCGAGTACCTGATCAACGCCCAGGGCGAGGACGTGGTTGCCGGTATCCGCACCCCCAGCCAGATTTCCAAGCTGGCCGAGGACATGCCCGAGGTGTACAAGCAGTTTGCTGAGATCGCCGACCGGCTGGAGAAGCATTACAAGGATATGCAGGATATGGAGTTCACCATCGAGAACGGCAAGCTCTACATGCTGCAGACCCGCAACGGCAAGCGCACCGCCGCCGCCGCCCTGAAGGTGGCCGTGGACCTGGTGGACGAGGGCATGATCGACGAGGACGAGGCCGTCCTGCGCGTGGATCCCAAGCAGCTGGACGCCCTGCTGCATCCCACCTTTGACGCCAAGGCCCTGAAGGCTGCCACCCCCATCGGCGCCGGCCTGGCCGCCTCTCCGGGCGCTGCCTGCGGCCGCGTCGTCTTCACCGCTGAGGACGCCAAGGAGTGGGCCGAGCGGGGCGAGAAGGTCGTCCTGGTCCGTCTGGAGACCTCTCCCGAAGACATCGAGGGCATGAACGCTGCCGAGGGTATCCTGACCGTTCGCGGCGGTATGACCTCTCACGCCGCCGTTGTGGCCCGCGGCATGGGCACCTGCTGCGTATCCGGCTGCGGCGAAATCACCATGCACGAGGAAGACAAGTACTTCGAATTGGCCGGCAAGACCATCAAGGAGGGTGACTATATCTCCATCGACGGTTCCACCGGTAAGATTTACGGCGAGGCCATCCCCACTGTGGACGCCTCCATTTCCGGCGACTTCGACCGCTTCATGAAGTGGGCCGACGCCCGCCGCAAGCTGCAGGTCCGCACCAATGCGGATACCCCCCGGGATACCGCCCAGGCCGTCAAGTTCGGCGCCGAGGGCATCGGCCTGTGCCGCACCGAGCACATGTTCTTCGAGGGCGAGCGCATCAAGGCTATCCGGGTGATGATCGTCTCCAAGACCTCCGAGGAGCGCAAGGCCGCCCTGGATAAGATCCTGCCCTATCAGCAGGGTGACTTCGAGGCCATGTACCGGGAGCTGGAAGGCCGTCCCATGACCGTCCGCTTCCTGGATCCGCCGCTGCACGAGTTCGTCCCCCAGAAGGAGGAGGACATTGTGGAACTGGCCGGCGAGATGAAGATTTCGGTGGACGAGCTGAAGGCCGTTATCGACAGCCTGCATGAGTTCAACCCCATGATGGGCCATCGCGGCTGCCGTCTGGCCGTCACCTATCCCGAAATCGCCGAGATGCAGACCACGGCCGTCATCAAGGCTGCCCTGACCGTCAACAAGGAGCATCCCGAGTACAACATCGTGCCGGAAATCATGATCCCGCTGGTTGGCGAGGTCAAGGAGCTGGCCTATGTGAAGAAGTTCGTCTGCGACACCGCCGACAAGCTGATTGCCGAGGCCGGTTCGGACATGCACTATAAGGTCGGTACCATGATCGAGATCCCCCGCGCGGCCCTGACCGCCGACGAGATCGCCAAGGAGGCCGAGTTCTTCTCCTTCGGTACCAACGACCTGACCCAGATGACCTTCGGTTTCAGCCGCGACGACGCCGGCAAGTTCCTGGGCGCCTACTACGACGCCAAGATCTACGAGTCCGATCCCTTTGCCAAGCTGGATCAGACCGGCGTAGGCCAGCTGGTCAAGATGGCCGCCGAGAAGGGCCGGGCCACCCGTCCCGACATCAAGCTGGGCATCTGCGGCGAGCACGGCGGCGATCCCAGTTCCGTAGAGTTCTGCCACAACATCGGCCTGAACTACGTGTCCTGCTCTCCCTACCGGGTGCCCATCGCCCGGCTGGCCGCTGCGCAGGCCGCCATCAAGGAGAAGCGGGCGAAGTAAGTCCCCTTTTCCCATATCCTCTCCGGTCTGCCGGAGAGAAACCGCAACTGCAAAACCGCCGGTCCTGCCTTCTGCAGGATCGGCGGTTTTTCCCTGCCGGATTGGCCGGCAGATATATAAAAAGGCCGCAGGGGAATGAAACACACCGGTTCCCCTGCGGCTTTTATTTGCTTTTGTCGTGGTATAGGATATCCGAAACTTCGCAGTCCAGAATAAAACACAGGGTATCCAGCGTCTTGGTGGTGATGGGATACCCCTTGCGCATGCGGTAGAGGGTGTTGGCCGATATCCCTTCCTTGTAGATGAGCTGGTACTCGGTTATGTTCTTCTTCAGCAGCGTCCGATAAAATGGCTCGTATGAAATCATGATAAACTCCCCATATTCTTACAACATGTTAGCACACCCCCCTGTATTGACTATACCCAATATATTGAGTATAACGTGACAGGAAAAGGCGGCCGGGACAAGGGCTGGACGTCCTGCATACAATACGGATGGAGGCGCCTGTGAACAGACTGCGGAAAAGGGGAGAGGAGCGCATGACCGGGCCGGAAGGGAAAATTTTATACCGCTTTGCACTGGACGGCCCGGGCGCCCTTACCTTTTCGGTGCTGGAAGACTATATCCGGCAGCTGGTGGACTATACGGGAATGGATATCCGGGTGGAAGACCGTCCGGAGGATATTCCCTGCTTCTGGGTGTACCCGCAGGGACACCGGGCGGATTACGGCTGGTATGCCTTAGCCCTGGCGGATGGGGAACTTATCATCCGCCTGTACGAACCGGCGGCGGAGGACAGTGTACAGGCATATAACCGGCGACTGGGCCGGCTGCTGTACGACGCGGTCCTGTGGTGTTTATAGAAAGCCATTCCTGCGCAAAGGAAAAGGCGGCTGCGCCCCAAAGGGCGCGGCCGCTTTTTGCGTCACTTGACCATTACACCGCCGTCCAGGCGCAGGAGGACGAAAATCTGGTCTTCGGAGAGGGTTTCGGTGTTGATATACACCAGCACTTCCTCCTCATTCAGCCCCTTGCAGCGGAATTCATAGCAGTATTTTTCCCCGCCCCCGTCGGTGGGGATGACGCAGAGGGCGGAGGATTCCACCGTCAGCACCGGGCTTAAGGCCGCCCGGGCCTCTTCCTCGCTTTTCACCGGGGCGGACAGCTCCCTGTCCTTGTGATTCATCAGGTACCCCCGGGCCTCGTAAAAGACCACCTCGCCGTTGTCCAGGGCCACGCCCACCTTCATCAAATCGGGATAGCAGACGACGCCGTCCTGGGTATAGGCGAAGTTGACCACGCAGGTGCCCTCGTCGGCCATATAATAGCTTTCCTTAAAACCGGTGAAGCCGTGGGATTCCAGCCATTCCCGGGCCTTGTTTACGGCCTCCTCATAGCTGAGCACCTCGGTGCCGATGTTCCGGGGATTGCGCATATATACCCCGTAGCCCCCGTTTTTGGTCACCGATACCACCGCATCCTCATAGGCGAAGCCGTAGGAGGGCATGGTTCCGTCCTCGTCCGGGCCGTCGGTCACCACCGAGGCCGGCACCCCCAGCAGTTCGGCGGCCTTTTTCCGGGCATCCTCCCGGCTAACCTCGGCGGCGTTTTCGGTCATGGTGGGGGTCTTGTTGAGAATGTGGTCGGAAAAGGGGCCGTCGTAAAGCAGGGTGGGGTAATCGGTCAGGCTTTCCTCGGCCTCTAAGAGGGAGGCCCCAAAGCCGTCGCCGATGTCCGAGGCGCCGGACAGCAGGTCGTCGTTGGCAAGAGCGGCCTGGATTTCCCCGGCCCAGAGGGCGCCGTCCTCATACAAAGCCCGCAGATCGTCCACCCGGGCAGACAGGCTCCCCGCCGTGTCCGACAGGCTCATGAGGTTGTCCCGCTCCTGGTCGCTGACCCGGCCCCCCTCGATGGTCTTTTTGGATAAGGACATGGCGTAGTCCCCCACCTGGGAGAGGAATTTGTTGATGGTGGTCAGCTCCTCGCTGCTTTCGGGCAGCTGGGCCAGGGCCGACTTGGCCGTGCCCGCCTCCTTCCACAGCTGGGCGGAGAGACTGCTGAGCTGGGCGGCGGAGGCGCAGTAGATGCCCTTTTCCAGGGCGATGTCGATATTGTGGAGGGTGCTGCTCAAATCCTCCAGCCCCCGCTGGTAGGTGTATTCCAGCTGGGTGCGGTACAGCCCGGCGGTATGGTACCCGCTGATGGCCGCACCACCCAGGGCCAGGGCGGCGGCGGCGCAGTAGCTGATGATGCGGATGCCCGCCCGCCTGGACAGGCCGGATTTTCTCTCTTGTTCCATAGGATTGCACCTCTGTTTCGTAGGGTCGGGCGGGAATGCCCGCAGCTATGTGGATTTTCTGTACCTATTTTTGCCCGGCCGATGCCGGAATATGTCCCGAAATTCACAAACCGTTTACAGGATTGCCGGTTGTGGCCGGGGGAGAAATGATGTATAATAAATTCTGAATCGTAAAATAAGGCGAAGAATACGATTTTTTGTTTTCTCATAGATACAAAGAAAGGGGCATGACCTTCTTGCAGCAGGATTTGGAGCAGCCGGTTACCTATCTGGACAACAGTTCCACCACCCAGCCCTGTCCCACGGCCGTCAGCCGTATGACGGCGGCCCTGACCGAGGGCTGGGGGAACCCCTCCTCCCTGCACCGGCTGGGGATGGTGGCCCAGCTGGAGATGGATGCCGCCCGGTGGCTGCTGGCCGAGAAGCTGTCCTGCAAGCCGGCCGAGGTGTATTTCACCGGCGGCGGCACCGAGGCCAACAATATGGCCCTTTTCGGCGGGGCCATGGCCGGGCGGCGGCGGGGCAATCGGGTTGTCACTACCGCCATCGAGCACCCCTCGGTGCTGGAGGCGGCAGCCGCCCTGGAGAAGGAAGGCTTCCAGGTGGTGCGGCTGACCCCCGATTCCGACGGGAAGGTGCCGGCGGCCGCCCTGGAGGAGGCCATTGATAAAAATACGGTGCTGGTCAGCGTCATGTATGTGAACAACGAGACCGGCGCCATCCAGCCGGTGGAGGCCGCCGCCGCGGCCATCCGGCGGGCGGGGGCTCCCGCCCTGCTCCACTGCGACTGCGTGCAGGCCTTCGGCAAAATCCCGGTGCGGCCCGCCCGGCTGGGAGCCGATTTGGTCACGGTCAGCGCCCATAAAATCCACGGCCCCAAGGGGGTGGGAGCCTTGTACGTGTCCGGCAAGGCCCGTATTGTCCCCCGGGTATTCGGCGGCGGGCAGGAGAAAAACCTGCGCCCCGGCACCGAGCCCACGCCGGCCATCGCCGGCTTCCGGGGAGCCCTGGAGGAGCTGCCCGAGCCGGCGGCCCAGCTTCCCAAAATGCGCCGGCTGCGGGACTACGCGGAAGAAAAACTGCGGCAGACGGGGGAGGCGGTTATCCACTCCACCCCGGATTCCCTGCCCTATATCCTGAATTTTTCCCTTCCCGGCCTGCGGTCGGAGATTTTGCTCCACTTTCTGGAGGAGCGGAACATCTTTGTCTCCAGCGGCAGCGCCTGCGCCAGGGGCAAGGGCAGCTACGTGCTGCGGGCCCAGGGAATCAGTGACCGGCTGGCCGACAGCGCCATACGGGTCAGCTTCTCCCGGTATAATACCGAGGCCGACGCCGACCGCCTGGCCGACGCCATCCGGGCCGCCGCCGGCCGCCTGCGCAGGCAGTGAGGCAGAGACGTTTGTAAATTGATTGGAACAGGAGGATTTCCCCATGCGAGAAATCTTGTTGATAAAAAACGGCGAGCTGGCCCTAAAAGGCCTGAACCGCTCCACCTTTGAGGATACCCTCATCCGCCATATCCGGCGGAGTTTGAAACCTTTGGGGGAGGTCAAAATCCGCAAGGCCCAGTCCACCATCTACATCGAGCCCCAGTCGGAATTTTTCGACTACGACGAGGCCGCCGACCGGATAAGCCGGATTTTCGGCATCGCCGCTTTCAGCCGGGCCGCCGTGGCGGAAAAGGATATGGAAAGCATCCTGGCCGTGGCCGAGGAATTCCTGGCCCCCCGCCTCCGGGAAATTGCCACCTTTAAGGTGGAGGCCAAGCGGGCGGACAAGCGGTTCCCCGTCCAGTCCCCCGAAATCTGCCGGGAGGTGGGCGGCCGGCTGCTGTCCCGGTTCCCCCATCTGCAGGTGGACGTCCACAACCCCGACGAGGTGGTGGTGGTGGAGGTGCGGGACTTCGGGGCCTACATCCACTGCGGCCAGCAGCCGGGGGCCGGCGGTATGCCGGTGGGCACGGCGGGCAAGGCCTCCATCCTGATTTCCGGCGGCATCGACAGCCCGGTGGCCGCCTGGATGATGGCCAAGCGGGGCATCAACCTGGACGCCGTCCACTTTGCCAGCCCGCCCTATACCAGCCCCCGGGCCGAGCAGAAGGTCATCGACCTGCTGCGGCAGGTGGCGAAATACAGCGGGCCCATCCGGCTGGAAATCGTACCCTTCACCGAAATCCAGGAGCAGATTGGCCAGCACTGCCCCGAGGAATACTTCACCCTGATTATGCGGCGGTTCATGATGGAAATCGCCGAGGGGCTGGCCCGCCGGAGCGGCAGCCTGGCCCTCATCACCGGCGAGAGCGTGGGGCAGGTGGCCAGCCAGACCCTAAAGGCCCTCTGCGTCACCGACGAGATGGTGCACATGCCGGTTTTCCGGCCCTTAATCGGCATGGATAAGAGCGAAATCATCCGGATTTCCCGGAAGATTGAAACCTTCGAGATTTCCACCCTGCCCTATGAGGACTGCTGCACCGTCTTCACCCCCAAGCATCCCCGCACCCGGCCGGACGCCGAGAGGGTGCGGCAGGCCGAGGCGGCCCTGGACCGCCAGGCCCTTATCGAAAAGGCAATATCTGGGGTGCGGGCCCTGCTTGTGGAATAGGCCCGTCCCATTTATAATAGAATGTATAAAACAAAGGGCGGGTGTCCGCCCTGTCCATACATCCGCCGGAAGCAAGATCCTAGTAAGGGGGCATTATCATTACCATGAACGGCGAAATTATCTGTGTGGGAACCGAGCTGCTGCTCGGGGACATTGTCAATACCAACGCCCAGTACCTCTCCCGGGAGCTGGCGGCCATGGGCATCGGGGTCTTTGACCAGGTGACGGTGGGGGATAACGCCGCCCGCCTGAAAAAGGCCCTGGGCACGGCCGTGGCCCGCAGCCAGGTGGTCATTATCACCGGGGGGCTTGGCCCCACCAAGGACGATTTGACCAAGGAGACGGTGGCCGAGGCCGTGGGCCTGCCTCTCGAGGAGGACGAGGAAAGCCTGCGGCGCATCGAGGCCTATTTCCAGCGGGTGGGCCGCCCCATGGGGGAGAGCAACCGCAAGCAGGCCTTAAAGCCCCGGGGGGCCCTTGTTTTCCCCAACGACCGGGGAACCGCGCCGGGCTATGCCATCTCGGCAGGGAATCAATGCATCATCCTGCTGCCCGGCCCGCCGGATGAGATGAAGCCCATGTTTGAAAATTATGTAAAACCCTACCTGGCCCGGTACGGCACCGGCACCATTGTGTCCCACACCCTGCGGGTCTTTGGTATCGGAGAGTCGGCGGCGGCCGAGCGGATTTCCGATTTGCTGGACGGCTCCAATCCCACCGTGGCCCCCTATGCCAAGACGGGGGAGGTGGAGCTGCGGGTGACCGCCTCGGCCCCCACCAGGGTGGAAGCCGACGCCATGTGCCAGCCGGTGATAAGCGAAATCCGCCGGCGGCTGGGGGACTGCGTCTACGGCGTGGATAAGGACAGCCTCCAGCAGGTGGTTGTGGAACTGCTGCGGGAAAAGGGGATGAAGGCCGCCACGGCCGAATCCTGCACCGCCGGCCTGCTGTCCAAGCGGCTGACCGAGGAGCCGGGCTCCTCGGCCGTCTTTGAAATGGGCGTCACGGCCTATGCCAATTCGGTAAAAATCAACGCTTTGGGGGTGGACCCCGCCCTCATCGAGCAGTACGGGGCCGTGTCCCCCGAAACCGCCGCCGCCATGGCTGGAGGCATCCGGGAAATCAGCGGCGCCCATGTGGGCGTATCGGTCACCGGCGTGGCCGGCCCCGAGCCCAGCGAGGGCAAGCCGGTGGGCCTTGTGTACATCGCCCTGGCCGACGAGAAGCAGGTTTATGTCCGCAAGCTCATGGCCGGCAGGGAAAAGGGAGAGCGGGAGAAAATCCGCAGCATCGCCGCGTCGGCCGCCCTGGATTTGCTCCGCCGGTGGCTGGAAAACCCGGATATGCCGGGGGCGGCCGGCTATGTAGAGCCGGGAACGGTGAACGGCGGCCGGGGAGCCGCCCTGGCTGCGGCCGGCTTTATAGCCGCCGGCGGAGGCGTTGTCTTAAACGCCATGCCGGGGGAGGAACTGCCCCCGCCGGCGCCCCTGTCCCGGGCCGAGCAGATTATCGCCCAGATCCAAAACAGCCTGGACGAGGCCGAGACGGCAGCAGAGCCCCAGCCGGCCGAAGATATTTACAGCACGGGGGACGCCCCCGGCGGAGCCGCTGCAGAGACGGCGGCCCCGGATGACGGAGCGGCTGAAGAGGGGGAAAACCCCATTTTGTACGTCAGCGACTACGAGGAGGACTATCATCCCGACCAGAAGGCCGGCGTCAAGAAAAAGCTGCCCTGGTATACCCGCCTGCGCCGGTATATCCTGCCCTGCAAAGGAGATTCGGTGGGAGAAGTGATACGCAAAATTGTTTTCCTGGTGGCCCTCATCTGCCTTATCGGATCGGGCATCTATCTGGGTGTGTACTTTTATTCCGGCCATCAGCAGATGGCCAGCCAGGAGGCTACGCGGCAGCTGTATGACGCCACCAATCCGGATATTGGGGAAGACGGCATCTATAAAAAATTCTATCCCCTGCTGGAGAAAAACAGCGATACCATCGGCTGGATGTCCATCCCCAACGCCAATGTGGACAACCCGGTGGTCAAGACCCCCGAGGACTACGATACCCTTAACCCCTTCTATCTCAAGCACGACTTTGACAAAAACAGCAGCCGTTACGGCGCCCTGTTCGTGGACCGCTACACCGAGGTGATCCGGGAGCGGCAGAGCCAGAATATGGTGGTTTACGGCCACCATATGCGGGACGGCACCATGTTCGGCAGCCTGAAAAAGTTCCGGGATTTGGATTTCTATAAGGAAAACCCCACCATCCAGTTCGACACCCTCTACCGGCAGGGAACCTATAAAATCTTCTCGGTCTTTATCGTCAACACCATACCGGAGCACGACAACGGCTTTGTTTTTGAATACCGGTATTCGGATTTTGAAAACCAGGACATCTTTATGCAGATGGTGGAGCAGATGAAGGCCCGTTCCATCATCAACACCACCGTGGATGTGCAGCCCTACGACGAGCTGCTGACCCTTTCCACCTGTACCTATGAGTTCGACGAGGCCCGGCTGGTGGTGGTGGCCCGGAAGGTGCGGGATGGGGAAAGCGCTTCCGTGGATGTGGAGTCGGCCGAGCTGAACCCCTCGCCCCTCTACCCCCAGATTTGGTACGACAAGCGGGGCGGCACCAAGCCGGATGTCAGCTCCATTGTGCAGCCGGTGTACTCTACGGTTTCCCTGACCACCCGGCCCACCTCTTCCGCGTCCAGCAGCGACGCTTCATCAGAGGAGGCTGCCACGACCACCTCCCGGCCCTCCTCCACTGCGGCGACCACCTCCCGGCCTGTGGCCTCCCAGACCCCGGCCGAGTCCTCGCCCCCTGTGCAGAGTGAAACTTCTGTCCCGACAGATACGCCGCCGGCGAGCGAGCCGCCGGCTTCCACCGAACCGGCGTCCAGCGCCGAGCCGGAGCCCGAGCCGGAGCCCGAGCCGGAGCCCGAGCCGGAGCCCGAACCGGAACCTGAGCCAGAACCAGAACCGGAACCGGAACCCGAGCCGGAGCCGGCACCTGAGGCCGGCGGCGGGGATGCGGCGGGATAACGGCTTCGTTCTGCGAGAAACCAAAGTGGGAGAGTAAGCATGAAACCGGATGTGAAAATTGAAATCATCTATTACGGCCTGCCTGCCGACTGGTCCTTTGAATCCGGGTTTTATGGCAAGGCCTACGCCCTGCGGCTCCTGACCCAGACAGCCGCCAATCCCAGCGCCTTTTTAAAGGCGCTGGACCGGGCGGTATCCCGCAGCGCCGTCATCCTGGCGGTGGGGGATTTGCAGGACGCAGGACGGATGGGCCTCGGCAGCCTGATGTCCCGGGCGCTGGGGATGGACTATCCCCCTTCCGGCGGGCTGCCCCCCGAAGCCGCAGCTTTTGTCGACGGCGACCCCCGGGGCGGCGGCAAGCTGGAAAGCGGCAGCCAGGTCATCTATTTGCTGCACGGCGAGAGGGAATACCGGGACCGGGCTGTGGCCCAGCAGGTTTTTCCCGATTTGGCTGACCGGTTCGGCCTGCCCATAGGGGGCTGCCAGCCCCGGGAGCCGGCGGCCGAAAGGGCCTCCCGGCCGGAGTCCGGAGAGAAAGCGGAGAAGACTGCGGCGGCTGAAGACGCGTCCTTGCCGGAACCCGGAAAGCCGGCGGTTCCGCAGGCGGCTGCAGACCAGCCGGCGGATACCCCTGCCGGGAAGGCCGTCCGGGTGGCGGTGCCTGCGGCGGCCGGCCATAAAAGAATTGCGGTGCGCTTAAAAAGGACCCTGCCCCGCCCGGCCGGCGGGGTACATACGGTCCCTGCGGTTCCGGCCCAGCCGGCAGGAGGTGCCCGGGATACATCGGATACACCTGCTGCATCTGTCCAACCGGGTTCTTCCCCGGCCATCCCACCGACGGATAAAGAGACAGCGCCGGTGTATACGGCCCGCGAATCTGCAATCCCGGCGGACGGGGATGAACCGGATTTCCCGGCTTTGGAAGCCCTTTCGCCCCAGGCGGATGGGGCGGAGCCGGATGTCCCTCCCGCACCCGCCCCGGAACCGGCGGAAGGGGAGGCCGGGGCTGCGGCCCGGGCCGACGAGGCGGTCTTTTTCGGCTTTGATGCCTATGAATCGGCAGGGAACAGGTCCAAAAAGAAGGCGTGGATAGTCTTTACCGTCATCCTGCTGGTGCTGCTGCTGGTGGCCGGCGGCTGCTTCGGGTATGTGGAATGGTTCCAGCCCTGGCAGTCCGACCGGGTGTATGCCCGCATGAGCAGCCTCTACGGGCAGGAGGGAGAAGGCCTGCCCGCCGGCGCCCTTTCCAAATTCGGGGCGCTGTATGGGGAGAATCCGGATGTGGCCGGATGGCTGACCCTGCCCAATACGGAAGTGGACTACCCCGTGGCGGCCGTCAATCAGCATACGGCCGGGTACTATGAAAGCCATCTGCTGGACGGCACCTGGAACTGGGATGGCTGTTTATATACCGGCTGCGTCCCTGCCGCCGGCAGCTATTATAAGAATATCACCATCTACGGCAAGGATACGGGAGACGGCCGGATGCTTTCCGACCTGCGGATGTATCTGGATTTGGATTTTTACCGTTCCTCTCCCCTTATCACCATGGACACCCTGTATGAAAAGGGGCAGTGGAAGGTTTTCAGCGTCTTCGTATCCGGCGGGGAGGACGTGCTGGACTACAGCCAGTCGGCCTTTTCGGACGATACGGCCTTTTTGACCTATGTGGCCGCCCTGGCCGACCGCTCGGTCATCCGCACGGGGGTGGACCTGCGGGCGGATGATGAAATCCTCACCCTGGTGGCCAAGGGGAAGGCGGACAGCGTGGTGCTGGCCGCCCGGCGGGTGCGCCAGGGGGAGAGCACCTATGTGGATGTCGCCGCTGCGGCCGCAAACCCCGACCCCGCCCCGGTGACCCAGACGGCTCAGCTGTCGGCCGATACCCTTCTTGGCCGGCTGACCGGCGTACAGGCCGCTGCGGCCGAACCGGCGTCCCAGACGGCGGAAGACGCCTCCAGCGCCCCATCGGATGCGGCCGCAGCTTCTTCCTCTCCCGCCTCCTCCGCCGCGTCTTCTTCCTCCGCCACGGCGGCTGGGACCCCGGAGGCGCCCGGACAGGATGCCGGCCAGACCGGGGGACAGCCGGGCGGCCAGGCCCCCGCAGCGCCCTCTGCGGCGGACTCGGCCGGCGGACAGGAGCCAACCCTGACCGTACGCAACCAGTACGACGGCAACCGGCTGGTCACGGCGCCGGCTTCAGAGATTATCGCCGGCATCGTAGAGGCTGAGATGGGATCCGGCTATGAAACAGAGGCCCTAAAGGCTCAGTCGGTGGCGGCCTATTCCTGGCTGCTCTGCAACGGGGCGGCCGACGGCCGGAATCCGCAGGTCTATCTGAAAACCCCCGGCCAGAAGGTTTTGGACGCCGTAGCCGCCACCGCCGGCCGGCGGGCCCTGTACGGCGACGGGGTGGCCTGCACCTACTACTATGCCATGTCGGCCGGACGGACGGCGGCCTATGAGGATATATGGGAGGGCGGCAGCTACCCTTATCTCGTGAGCGTGGACTCGGCGGTGGACAAAAACTGCGCCCGCTACCGAACCACGGTGACCTACGCTGCCGCCGATGTATCCCGCTGGCTGCATGAGGTTTACGGGCTGGACGTAAGCGGTGTAGACAAGAATGCCTGGTTCCAGGTGACCTATGACGATTACGGGCTCTACGCCCGCCAGGTGCTGCTGGCGGGGCAGAAGTGGATCCGCGGGCCGGATTTGCGCAACGTCCTGTTTGTCTCCAGCCGGGTGGGCAGCGGCAACACCCTGCGCTCCAGCGCCTATACCATATCCTACGACGGGGCGGCGGACGCCTTTACCTTTACCGTCCTGGGATACGGCCACGGCGTGGGCATGAGCCAGGAAGGGGCAAACGCCTATGCAAAACAAGGCTGGAACTATATACAGATATTGCAGCATTATTTTCCGGGTATAAGGGTGGAATGAGAATAAGACAGGCCCGGAAGCTATAAAATAGAACTAAGGCGGCCCGAACGCCTGGAAGGATGATGATTTTTGGCGGAAACCATCGTAGATTTTTTCAGGAACAAAATCCCCCCGGAACTGATTATTTTTCTTGTCTCCCTGCTGCCTATTCTGGAGCTGCGGGGCGGCCTGATTGCAGCGGCCTTGTTGGGAGTAGACTGGTGGATTGCCTTTCCCATCTGCGTCATCGGCAATATCCTCCCCATCCCCTTTATCCTGCTTTTCCTCAAAAAGATTTTTGCCCTGCTGAAAAAGACCAAAACCTTCCGCAAAATGGTGGAGAAGCTGGAGAAAAAGGCGTCCACAAAGAGTAAAAAGCTGACCAAATCAGACGATAAGGTAGACGAAAAAAAGCAGAAGCGGAGAATCCTCTACCGTATGGGCGCCCTGTTTCTTTTCGTAGGCGTACCCCTGCCGGGGACAGGCGCCTGGACCGGCGCCCTTATTGCCGACGCCATCAATATGCGCATTAAGCACTCCCTGCCCGCCATCATCGGCGGCGTACTGCTGGCGGGCATCATCATTTCCATCATCAGCTATGTGATTCCCGGCTGGCTGCTTTCGTAAAGCCAGGACCCGGCCGGTATAACAAACGGCAGGCGCGGAAAGACGCGCCTGCCGTTTGTTCTGCCCGGCACAAAAATTCCTTTCCGCATGGAACGGCGGGGATTGCAAAAGGAAAAAAATCGGTGTATAATAAAATTGTTCCAGGCGTGATAAGGCAAAAACGAACAAAGCAGATCCAAAATCGGCGAGAAGAACATTTTGGGAGGAATGGAACATGCAAAGCAAAAACACAAAGAGATCCCTGCTGACCAGCGGTTTTTCCCTGCTTATCTGCTGCGCCCTGCTGGTTGGGACAACCTTTGCTTGGTTTACCGACAGCGTTACAAGTCAGGGAAACAAGATCCAGGCGGGCACGCTGGATGTACAGCTTTGGAACGGCGAACAGGACATCAGCAATTCTGCAGTCCCGGTTTTTGACTACAATCTGTGGGAGCCGGGCTATTCTACCGGCGCAAACCTCTCGGTACATAATGTGGGCAGCCTGGCGGTCAAATACGAGCTGGAGCTGCAAAACGTCACCACTACAAAGGGGATGGAGAAGGTCATCGACGTCATGGTGAATAACGACGTCCAGGGCACCTTGGCCGACTTCATGCAGGGCGAGAATCTGGATGCCGGCGTACTGGAAGCCCATACAAACAGCCCGGCTGTCTCGGTTGTGCTGAAAATGCAGGAGAGCGCAGGCAACGCCTATCAGGGCGGCACCGCCTCCTTTGACATCCTGCTCAAAGCGACCCAGGCCACCGTGGAACAGGACGGCTTTGGAAACAACCAGTATGACGCAGGGGCGGATGTGGAACTTTTGTCCGGCGTTTCCATCGGCGGTATCGCCGGGTTAGAAGGCCAGGTCTTTGATACGGTTCAGCAGGCCTATGCCGCCGGGAACGAAATTTTAGCGGCGTATGGGCTCGGGCAGGAACCCTTGTCGGATGAAGCCTTTGACGCGATTTACACGGACGGCGGCGTTATTACCTGGACGGTTTACGGCGCGCAGACCCTGGAGAATAACGAGAGAATTCTTACCTTCGGCAGGGCCTCCAACCGTTATAGCAGCACGCGTTCCATTCGTGAAATCAATGTTGTGGGCGGCAATGAAAGCGCCCGGCTGTATATGCAAAATGTCGGGCTCCCCTATGCGTGGTGGAACGATGCGGAGGATGCCCTTGCGGTCAACTTTAAGCAGCTGCAGCTGACGGCCACCGGCGATGGCCAGATCACCTGCTCCCGGGCATATGGCACGCCGCTGACGGTGACCTTTGACCAATGCGATATCACGGGACGTATTTATCACTATTTTAACGGTGAGGGAACCATCTCCATCACCAACTGCAATTTTACGGACGCGGGCACCAACGGATACGCCTTTTTCGTGCAGGGCTCCGAAACCGAGCCGCTTACCGTCAATTTTTCCGGCAACACGGTGACCGGCTACACCCGGGGAATCAATATCCAGCAGAAGACGGCCAATGTCACCATTAAAGACAATGTCATCACCAGCACCCACAGCGTGCCGGATCGCGGCGCGCTGCAGCTGACCGACGCCGCGACCTGCCTTGTGGAAGGCAACACCATTCGCGTGAACGCAGGCAATGCCATCTGGTTCCATGAGGCCGCCGCCAACAGCGATGTCTCGTACACCTTTACCGGGAACAATATTACGGCGCCGTATCTTATCAACGATGATACAACCTTTGGCATCGAGAACCATATTGTTTCTTCCGGGAATATTTTAAATATAGAGTATCCCGGCTACTGTATGGAAAAAGAGGCGACGCAGGCTACGGAAAGCACGGTAACATTAAATTGATTTTACCCTAAGCCAAAGGGCGAAGAAAAGGATGCCATTGGGTTCCCAATGGCATCCTCATTTGCCTGCGCGCCCGATATTACAAAAGCGTCTATGACGGTTTTAGGGGAAAGCATGCATCTGTTATCCCAATCTAGGAGGAATTTGCAATGGAACAGTTTACCTATTTTATGCCTACCAAATTGTTTTTCGGCGCCGGCGCCCTGGATAAGCTGGGGGAGGAGCCCCTGCCCGGCAAAAAGGCCTTGATTGTCATATCCGCCGGCACCTCCATGCGCCGGTACGGCTATCTGGAACGGGTGCAGAAGCTGCTGGAAAAGAATGGGGCCGGATACGAGGTTTTCGATAAAATCCTGGCCAACCCGGTGAAGTCCCATGTGATGGAGGGGGCGGCCCTGGCCAAGCAGACGGGCTGCGACTTTGTCATCGGCCTGGGGGGCGGCTCCAGCATCGACTCGGCCAAGGCCATCGCCGTCATGGCTGTCAACGACGGCGACTACTGGGACTACATCGACGGGGGCAGCGGCAAAAACCAGCCCCTGAAAAAGCATCCCCTGCCCATCGTAGCCATCACCACCACCGCCGGCACCGGCACCGAGGCCGACCCCTGGTCGGTTATCACCAAGGAGGAGACGGGGGAGAAAATCGGCTTCGGCAGCGATATGACCTACCCGGCCTTTTCCATTATCGACCCGGATTTGATGGAGAGCGTCCCGCCCCACCTGACGGCCTATCAGGGCTTTGACGCCCTCTTCCACTCCACCGAAGGCTATATCGCCAACAACGTCACCCCCATCAGCGATATGTTCGCCATCAAGGCCATCGAGCTCATCGGCGCCTACCTGCCCCGGGCGGTAAAGGACGGAAAGGACAAGGAGGCCCGGGCCATGGTGGCCCTGGCCAATACCCTGGCCGGCTTTGTGGAGTGCATGTCCGGCTGCACGTCGGAGCATTCCCTGGAGCACGCCCTCAGCGGCTTTCATCCCAACGTCCCCCACGGGGCGGGGCTTATCGCCATCTCCCTGCCCTACTATAAGATGTTCGTAAACCACGACGCCTGCCCCGACCGGTTTATAGCCATGGCCAAGGCCCTGGGCAAGGCCGACGCCGCCAAGGCTTCCGACTTTGTGGATATGCTGGCGGACCTGGAAAAGGCCTGCGGCGTGGACGACATCAAGCTGTCGGCATACGGCGTTGAGAAGGACGAAGCGAGAAAAATCGCCCTCCATGCCCTGGACACCATGGGCGGCCTCTTCCAGAAGGACCGCTATCAGATGTCGGTGGAGGAAATCACCTCCATCATGGAAGAAGCGCATAAATAAGCAATAGAAACCGGCCGCCCCCTGGGAGAACTCCTGGGGAGCGGCCGATTTTTTGTCTAATAAATTTTCGTGTGTTTTTTCATAGAACGAACTGCCCGCCTACATCTTGCCCGCCAGCTTCTGTTTTTTCCGGGGGTTGTCGGCGGCGGGGGAGACGTGGAACCGGGCCTTGTAACTCCTGTAAAAGCTGGAATAATCCTTCCAGCCGCTGGCGGCGGCCGCCTCGCCGGCCAGCATGCCGTCCTGGATATACTGCCGGGCCAGCAGCAGGCGCTTAATAATGGTATACTCCCAAATCGTGGAGCCGGTGACCTGCTTAAACTGGTTGTTCAGATGGATTTTGCTGGTGAAAAAATGTTCGGCCAGGGCGTCCAGGGATAAATCCTCGCAGAGATGGCTGTTTATATACTGCACCAGCTGGCCGGCGATATCCTCCGGCCCGGTCTGCCGGGGCAGGGGGCGGTTGATTTCAGCCGAAAAGCACTGATAGACTTCAAAGAGCACCGGGCACAGCCGGGAAATGGTCAGCAGCCGCTTCTGTTCCTCGCTGGCCGCCCGGCCCTGGAGCGCCAGGGTGTTTAAACAGGCATGGATCAGTTCCGTGTTGAGCATGTCCGGTTCGTAGAGATTCCGCTGGCCGGCCGGCCGTTCCACAAAGGCCGCTGTCAGCCGGTTTTCCGGGTCGATGGGCTGGAAAAGCCCTGGCTGGAAGTTGATGGTCACCCGCTCATAGGGGGAGGTGGGGTCAATCTGCAGATGGTGGGTTTCCCCCGCCCGCATGACCATGACGCACCCGGGATACAGATGATAGGTGCTGGCCTCCACCGAGTAGCTGCCCTTGCCGGCAATAAAATAATAGAGCTCATGGGTGGTGTGGGCGTGCATGGGAAAATCTTCCACCCTTGGGCTCTCGTCCCGCATGTGATGAATGTAGACACCGTTGCAGTTTAACCGGAACAGGGTTGACATGGTTACCACTTCCTTGACTTCCAGTATACCACGGCAAAAACTTTTTACAATATCCGTTTATATAAATGCAATAAATAAATATATATTTACAATATTACCGAGCGATAATGCAATTCTATTGCAAAGATATATATGGTATACTAAACAAAACAAATGATAAAAGGGGGTCGAATCTTGTGAAATACAAGAGACGAGGATTAGCCGCTATACTGACGGCTGCTATGCTGCTGGGCGTCTGCGCGCCGGCGGTAAACGCCGCCCCGGCGGCGGAGGACGGCTTCCTGCTGTACGACGGGACGGCGGTCCGCCTGTACGTAGATGCCGACCAGACGGGCAAGACCGAGTTTGCCCAGGTGCAGCGGGCTGCAGAGGACGTCAGCAGCGACTTTGAAAAGGTGACGGGCAAGGCTGCCGTCCTGGTGGATACGGCTGCCGAACTGTCCGGCCGGCCGGTTATCGCCGGCACCCTGGGCCACAGCGATCTTATCGACAGCCTGGCCGAGGACGGCAAGCTGGATACGGCTGCCATCGAAGGCCAGTGGGAGGCTTTCACCATCCAGGTTGTGGACAATCCCGTCAGCGGGGTGGAGGAGGCCCTGGTCATCGCCGGCAGCGATAAGCGGGGTTCCATCTACGGCCTGTATGAGCTGTCCGAGGCCATCGGCGTATCCCCCTGGACCTGGTGGGGCGACGTGCCGGTAGAGCGGCAGACCCGGATTGTGCTGGACGAAAGCATCGAGAAGACCGAGATGCCCGACGTCAGGTACCGGGGCATTTTCCTTAACGACGAGGCCAATTTCCAGTATTGGTCCAGGGCCCTGGAGAATGATACCGACAGCCCGGGCCAGCCCAACGCGAATACCTATGCCACCATCTTCGAGCTGCTGCTGCGGCTGAAGGCCAACACCCTCTGGCCGGCCATGCATGAGTATTCGGATCCCTTCAACAAGTACATAAACCCTGAGACCGGCGCCTCCTACAACGCAGAAATGGCCGACCGGTACGGTATCGTCATGGGCACCTCCCACTGCGAAATCCTGCTGCGGGACAACGCCACCGAGTGGGCGCCCTGGTGCGAGGAAAATCAGGGGAAGTACAACCTGGTGAAGGTCAACAACAGCTGGAATTCCAGCTATGACTACACCGTCAACCCCGAGGCCATGAACGCCTACTGGGAAGAGGCGGTGGCCCGCAACTATAAGTTTGAAAACATGTACACCATGGGCCTGCGGGGTGTCCACGACGGTTCCATGCTCTGCTCCAGGCTGGAGGACACCAGCCCTGCCGGCAAGGCCGCCGTGGTGAAGCAGGCCGTGGAGGCCCAGGTGGCCATCCTGGAAAAGTACGAGAAGAAGCTGGAAGAGGAAACCGGCGAGCCCCAGAACTTCTTGAAGGTCTACTGCTCCTATAAGGAAGCGGCCCAGCACTTCCAGTTTGACATCTCCCTGCCCGAGGATACGGTTGTCATCTGGGGCGACGACAACTACGGTTATGTCCGGGAGGTCAGTTCGGAAAGCGAGCTTGCGAAATTCCCCAATGCCGGCGTGTACTACCACGTGTCCTATCTGGGCACGCCCTTAAGCTATCTCTGGACGGCTACCACCCCCCTGAACCTGATTTATGAGGAGATGCGCAAGTCCTATGACGCCGGCTCGGACGACGTCTGGGTGCTCAACGTGGGCGACTTAAAGCCGGCCGAAATCCCCATGGAGTTTTTCCTGACCATGGGCTGGGATGTGGATAAGTACGACGACACCACCATCCCGGATTACCTGGCCGATTTTGCCAAGCAGAACTTTAACCTGGACGACAGTGCCGCCGCCCAGGTGGCCGAGGCCCTGGAGACCTATTACCAGGTCGCCTTCCTCAAGAAGCCGGAATACTTCAGCAAGAGCCCCGGCACCAACTACAACCTGGTCAACTTCGGCGACGAGGCCCAGCTGCTGATCAACCGGATGGCCGCCGCTGTGGAGCAGTCCCAGGCTGTGTACGACGGCCTGCCGGTGGAATATAAGGACGCCTACTTCCAGATGGTGCAGTATATGCTCCGGGCCTATCTGTTCTCCATGGAGAAGTATGTTTACGCCGAGAAAAACCAGCTCTACTATGAGCAGGGCCGGTTCGCCAGCGTCAACGCCTACGGCCAGGCCGCCCTGGACGCCTATGACCAGATTCTGGCCGATTTGAAGTACTACAACAAGACCATGTCGGACGGCAAGTGGGACGGCATCCTGGATCCCTATAACGGCACCCGCACCTTCCCCACCATCTCGGGCGAACCGGAAGTGGTGCTTTTGGGTGAGGAAAGCGCCGTGGCCGGCATAGGCTCGGTCTGCGAGGGCCAGTCCACCGGCAACGAGAACGTGACCCTCTCCTTCCATTCCCTGACCGACGACAAGCGGTTTATCGATGTGTTCAACACCGGGCTTACCCCCGAGACCTATACCATCGAGGCCGACGACGCCCTGGTCATCACCCGGGCCGACGGCTCGGCCTTCACCGGCAGCGCCACCGTGGAGGTGGAGGAGCGGCTGACCGTCTCGGTGGACTGGAGCAAAGTATCCAACGGCACCCATACCGCTTCCATCACCGTGAAGGATACCCACGGGTATGAAAAGACCTACCCTGTGGAGCTGACCAAGGAAGCGGCCGATAGGGCCAAAAAGGGTTATTTCATGACCGGCACCGAAATGTCCATTGAGGCTGAGAACTACAGCGACAATGTGTCGGTGAACGGCATGTCCTGGGAGCGCATGGAGGGCCTGGGCCGGGACAGCGACGTCATGAAGAGCTATCCCGACCTGTCCAGCGAATCGGTCCGCATCGACAGTGGCTTCGAGACCGAGTCCCCCTATCTGGAGTACAACGTCTACTTTAGCGAAACCGGCACCTACGATGTCTTCTTCTACCGCCTGCCCACCCTGGACGAGGGCGCGGATCATTCCTGCCGCACCGCCTTCCAGTTTGACGACGGCCAGATTTACCTCTTCCGGGGCAACAGCAAGGTGGACAACGAATACGGCAACACGGCCTGGCGGCTGGGCGTAGTGGACAATACGGAAGTGCTTAAGCACGACACCGGCATCAACGTCACCACCGCCGGCTGGCACACCATCCGCATCTACCGCAGCGACGCCGGCACGGTTTTTGACAAGCTGGTGCTGCGCAGCAGAGAGCAGAATGCCCGCAGCTCCCTGCTGGGCGCACCGGAAGGCTATACCACCACGGCCGACTACGAGGCCCCTGGCGTAGGCCTGCCGCCGGTATTCTCTCTGGACGACATCACCTATGCCGACCAGAGCCCGGCCAAGAGCTATCTGTTCGACTTCCGGGCCGACCCGGAGAACGCCGCCACGGGCTATATCGGCGTGGACAACCAGACCCAGTCCTCGCCGGCCATGGGCTTTGCCTGGGAGGAAGGCTTTGAAAGCCTGCAGG
This sequence comes from Candidatus Howiella intestinavium, assembly GCA_904420585.1. GTDB lineage: Bacteria > Bacillota > Clostridia > Oscillospirales > Acutalibacteraceae > Howiella > Howiella intestinavium. The sequence continues at coordinate 59,015 of CAJFVX010000059.1, forward strand.
TCTATACCCGCAGCGTGGATAAGACCTCTGTTCGGGACAACGGCTTTATCACCAGCAGGGAAGACGCCACCCTCACCCTGAACCTGGGCCGCGCCGGCAAGTATGTTGTGGGCCTGGCCATGGGCGACCGGCAGTCGGGCGGCATCGCGGTAAACGACATGGCGGTATCCGCCAACGGCACCGCGCTTATCAGCGGCCTGGATGTACCCGCCGGCCGCACGGTGGAACGGGGCTTTGTGGTGGAAGTCGGGGAGGACGGCAAACTGCAGCTGGATCTCTCGGGCAATGCCTGGATCCTGTCCGCCCTGGAGGTGGCCGCTTACAACCAGCCCAATATGGACGACGGCGACGGGGCCTTTATCCCCGACGGCAGCGGCAACATCAACATCGAGGCCGAAACCGTGCTGGAGGAGTCGGAATACGCCTACCGGCGGACCGGCACCGATTCCTATCCCTCCACCTGGGAGGAGACCTATGGCAGCAGCGGCACGGCTATGTACGCCGGCCCCAACGTCAACGGCAGCTTTACCAGCACCGACATAAACGGCAACAAGGGCGCCAAGATGTTCTATAAAATAAACTTTGCCGAGGCCGGCAACTATACCGTTTATCTGCTGGTCAAGACCCAGGATGACGACGACGACTCCATCCAGATTTCCCTGGACAACGGCGCCCCCGCCACCCTCAACGATACCAAGGATACCGGCGGCCAGTTCACCTGGTTCCGGGGCCCCAGCATCAATGTCAGCAGCGCCGGGGAGCACACCCTGGCCATTTGGGAGCGGGAGGACGGCTTCGTCCTGGATAAGATCATTCTGACCCGCGGCGCCGCCGACTATGAGGGCAAAATGTGCCGGGAGGGCGCATCCGTGGACCGCAGTGAGCTGGACGCCCTCATCGAGGAGGCCGAAGGGCTGAACGAGGACGATTATCTGGCCGATACCTATGCCATGCTGGAGGCGGCCCTGCGGGTGGCTAAGTCTCTGGGCCGCGACGCCACCCAGGCTGAAATTGACAATGCTATCCGCCAGCTGCAGCAGGCCATCAACGGCCTTATCGACGCTGACGTTGTCGGCGCCGACATCACCACCGGCCTGGTGGGTCACTACACCTTTGACGGGAACTGGAAGAACAGCGTAAACGAGGGCCAAGAAGCCCAGCTCAGCGCCGGCGGCACCACCAGCAAGCCCTCCCTGGCGCAGGATGCCAGCCGGGGCCAGGTGGCCCGGGTTTACGGCGGCGGCGCTTCCACCGCCTCTACGCTCTCCATGCCCAACCCCATGCAGGGGGATGATTTGTCCGATGGCATGACCGTAGCCTTCTGGTTCATGGGCAATTCCCTTGGCAATTACGAAATGGCCTTCACGGCCAACGACGGGGTCAACACCCTGTGGCTGTCCAGCGGGCTCTACTTCGGCTACATGGGTTCCCGGGGCTACATCGATGTGAACAAGGAGAACAACCTGCCCGGCCCGGCCGACAAGCAGAATTATCTGCAGACTGGCCAGTGGTACCACATGGCCATCACCTTTACCGAGGAAGAAGCGGTGGTATATATCAACGGTAAGCCCTTCCTGTCCACTGCGGATAAAAACTACACCGTCGGTTATAATACAGACGATTTGACCCGCATGATGGATGTACTCCGCCTGGCCGACAGCCTGGATCTGGGCGGCAGCACCGATTACTGGGGTTCGGGTAACTTCTATGCCGATGATTTCTTAATCTACGACCGGGCCCTGACCGCCGACCAGGCTGCCCGGCTCTCCCTGAGCATGGTGGATAAGTCCCAGTTGCTGGAGGCCATCGAGGAGGCCAGGGCGGAGGCGGCCAAGACCGACGTCTATCTGCCCGAGAGCATCGCGGCCTATGTGGCTGAAATCGAGCTGGCTGAGGAGGTTGCCTTTAACGAATCGGCTACCGATTTGATGGTGGCCAGCGCCTATGACCGTCTGATTGCCGCCAAGTCCCTGCTGCGGACCGTGGCGGATGAGGATAAGGCCGCCGCTGCGGTGGAAGCCCTCATCGACGCCCTGCCGGCGGCGTCCCAGGTTACCGAGGACGACGCTGAGGATATCCGGGCCGCAAGGGCAGCCTATGAGGCCCTGACCGGCTATGGCAGGGAGCAGGTAGGCAACCTGGATAAGCTGACCGCCGCCGAGGTAAGCTTGTACGAACTCCAGGGCGGACCGATTGTGGATAACCTTGTCTGCCATGACGAGGCCAATGCTCTCAACTGGGTTATCCGCACAAATGCCCAGATAGGCACCCAAGCCTACAGCGACCGGACCATCACCTTCCGGACCCTGCCGGATGTCCTCAAGGGCAAGGACTGGATCCGCACGGCCATGAACTCCAAGCTTTGGAGTGAGGACGATTCCCTTTCTGAATTCGACGTGCTGGCCAGCACGGATATGTATGTAGGCCTGGATCGGGTGGTGGGCCGTCCCGATTGGCTCAGCGATGAAGCCGGTTTTGAAGACACCGGCATGACCATCGAACTGGAGGGCACCGACAGCGTCCTGCAGCTCTACAAGCGGCCGGTCTATGCCGGCGAGCACGTACAGCTGGGATATGTCGGCATGGACCGGGCCTGCTATCTGGTCTTCTTTGACCACGCCACTGCGGTCGAGGAAGAACTGCCCCGGCCCCAGAAGGAACTGAGCCGGCAGCTGAAGGTAGCCTGCGTGGGCGACAGCATCACCTACGGTTCGGGTTCCTCCAACCGGGATACCACCAGCTATCCGCCCCAGCTGCAGGAAATGCTGGGCGACAGCTATGACGTGCGCAACTTCGGTATCGGCGGCGCGACCCTTATGAACAATACCGACAAGCCCTATACCGCCCAGCCGGAGTACCAGGCCAGCCTGGACTTCCAGCCGGATATCGTCATCATCATGCTGGGCACCAACGACTCCAAGCCCAAGAACAGCGACCGGATCGCCGCCGCGTACAAGGACGATTTCCTGGCCCTTATCGAAAGCTACCAGAACCTTTCCAGCAATCCCAAGATCTACATCGCCACCTCTCCCTATGTCATGGGCCACAGGGACAATCCCGGCAGCAACGACATCATCAGCGAGGTGGTGGCCGAGGAGATTGTGCCCCTGCAGAAGGAACTGGCCCAGGAGACCGGTCTGGAATGCATCGATATCCATGCGGCGACCTACCAGCAGAGCATCTTCCCGGACAACGTCCATCCCAACGACGAAGGGTATCGGCTGATAGCCGGCGCCTTCTACGACGCCCTGTTCAACTACCTGCCCCGGGGCGTGACGGCCGCCAGGTCTGACGTAAGCGATCTGAACGCCCTGCTTGCCTCGGCAGACGCCCTGAAAGAGGCGGACTATACCGCCAAAAGCTGGGCAGCCCTGCAGCGGATTGTGGACTACGCAGCCGCTTTGGACAACACCGTCCGCCAGTCGGATGTGGATTGGGCCGTCCAGGCGCTGGAAGACGCCATCGCCGGATTGGTTGAGAGGGAAGATCCGTTCCAGAAGGGCGACCTGAATAAGGATAATGCCATCAATATTCAGGATATCATGTCCCTCTGCCGTGTACTGGCCCGGCAGGCGACCGGCAACCCGCCCACCGATGAGGAGCGGGAACTGGGCGACATGAACGGTGACAGCCGGATTGATATCCAGGATGTCATGTCCCTCTGCCGCGTGCTGGCCCGCCAGTCTCAATAACCCCCTGTAAAAGCCGCCCCGGCCTTTGCTGCCGGGACGGCTTTTTTTCTGTCTTCCCATACGCCCTGCGTCCTCCCGGCGGTGTTCGGCATCCCTTGTTGAACCGGCCTGCCCTGTGTCGGCCGCTTTCCACCTCCTTTTGGCTGCCGGCTGCAGAGGGATGCCGTCCGGGCGGCAGCCGGGTTCGGATATCCACCGCCGGCTGGCAAGAATGGGGTGTACAGCAAGATTCAAAGGGTTTTGCGCAAGATTTATGGTGGTAATATACAGAATATCCGTTATAATGGGAATAAAGATAGTGGCGTAGACTATAGAAAGCCGGCGAACAGCCTGCAGGCTGCCCAAAACCGGCGGTATCTGCATCGGTTCCCCGTAGGGCAAATTGCCTGAAGGGGGCCGGAGATGCCGGAAGAGGGGTGCGGCCTTCTTCGGCGGCTGGCCGATGGGCTGCGGGGCTTTCTGCCGGAAGGGATGACGGAAGGGAGAGATTCCAATGAAAAAGCAGTGGAAGCAACTGCGGGGCGCGGCCGCTATGGTGCTGTCGATGACCCTTTTGCTGACAACGGGAGGGAGCATGATGACCGGAAAAGCGGCCGAAACCGACGCGCTTTACGAGAGCTTCCAGACCCCGGCCCAGGACCAGCGGCCAGCCCCCTTGTGGTTCTGGAACCGGCAGGTGGAGGACATGACCGAGGAACAGGTGCGGGAAATTGTGCGGGAGTCCTATATCCAAAGCGGCTATAAGGGCTTCGGCATCCTGCCCGAGTGGCAGACGGCCTACATGTCGGAGGAATACTTTAAACTCTACGAGGCCGCCCTGGACGAGGGCAGCAAATACGGCATGCAGTTTTCCCTCTACGATGAAAACGGCTTCCCCAGCTACAATGCCGGCGGCCTTCTGGAGGAAAAATACCCCGAACTCACCACCAAGCGGCTGGATATGTACGAGGCCGACGGCAGCGACGGGGAAACCGTGTATCTGGAACTGCCGGAGGGCAAGCTCATGGGAGCCGTGGCCATGAATACCGACACCTATGAGCGGCTGGATATTACCGACCAGGCCGTGATAAAGGATCCGCCCCCCTTCGACCCGGACGATCTGCCGGCAGGCGTCAGCGCCTCCACCACCTATACCGTCTCCGAGGGCTACGAGGCCGACAAGGCGGTGGATGGAAACCTTTCCACCCGCTGGAATTCCGAATCCATGTCGGGGGGAAAGCAGTATCTTCTCATCAAATACGAAAGCCCCCAGACCTTTGACGAGGTGCGGATTTACGAGGACGCGGATGTATCCCTCCAGCGCACCCGGAAATATACGGTGCAGTATTATGACCGGGAGGCAGGGGCCTGGGCCGACCTTGTTTCAGGGGATACCATCACCGACCAGGGGGTTACCCATACCTTCCAGCCGGTGACGGCCGATTTGGTCCGCCTGTACATAAACAGGATAGAGGGGGACAGCGCCAGCATCAGCGAATTCCAGGTGTGGAAAGACGGCGCGCAGATACCGGTGCCGGCTTCCGAAGCAGCCGACCCGCCGGGGGCATCGGCCTCCAGCATTTATAATGCGGACTTTGCGGCGGAGGCCGCCTTTGACGGCAGCTTTGAAACCCGCTGGAACGCCAAGGACGCCACCAATCCGCCCCACTGGCTGGAAATGTCCTTCGGCAGTCCCCGGACGGTGGACAACGTGAAAATCTACCAGAGCATGGACCGGGTTGCGGCCTTCTCCATCCAGTACTGGGCGGACGGCGAATGGCAGACCTGCTGTACCGGCACCGACATCGGGCAGGACCTGGAGGGCTCCCACCTGACCTTCGAGCCGGTGACCACCACCAAGATGCGCCTGCTTATCACCGAGACCAAGGACTACAATCCCTCCATCTGGGAGATGGAATTCTATAATGGCCAGGAAAAAGTCCTTCCCGACCAGGAGACCTATGAAGGCTCCTATTTGGAGTACAGGGTGCCGGAAGGCAACTGGAAGGTCATGGCCTTTATGTGCGTGGTGGACGGCCGGGACGGCATGGATTACCTGAGCCGGGAATCGGTGGCCGCTTTCATTGAAATTACCTATGAGGAATACTACAAGCGGTTCAAGAAGTATTTCGACAACGGCACCATTACCACCGCCTTTTTCGATGAGCCCGCTTTCTGGCCGGCCGGCGGCCGCACGCCCTACGGGGCCGAGGGGGGACGGTTCTGGACCCCCGGCTTCAACGAGGACTATGCGGAATTTTTCGACGGGAACCCGGTGCTGGATTATCCGGCCATGTTCATGGACATCGGGGAGGATACGGCTGCGGCCCGGGATCGCCTGATGTACGTGCGTACCGAGCTGTTTGCCCACAACTACATCGGCCAGCTCAACGAATGGTGCGAGGAACACGGCATTGAACTCACCGGTCATATGCTCTTCGAGGAGTGGACCAACCCGGTAGGGGTGGAAGGCGACCTGATGAAGGTGTTCCGGGAGCAGGCCATCCCCGGTGTGGACGTCATCAGCAACTACGGCTATTCCCAGGAGGCCTATAAGGTGATTTCTTCCTCGGCCTACAACTGGGATAAAGGAAAGGTCATGTCCGAGTCCTTCGGGGTCTTCGGGGACAAAACCATGAACTCCATCTATAAAAGCGCCATGGACCAGTTTGCCAAGGGCATCAACCTGATTATCCCCCACGCCGTCTGGTACGACGACGATCCCCAGTATGTCACCTATGTGCCCGAACTCTCCTACCGGGACGAAACCTACGGCCCCCACCTGCGGGAGCTGGGGGACTACCTGGCCCGGTCCCAGACCCTGCTGCAGGAGGGGCGGCATGTGGCCGACGTGGCCATGCTCTATCCCATCGACGATTTGGAGGCGGCCTTCCTCTTCAACGGCGACGCCAACAATCCCGAGCACGCCAATTACATGCAGGTAAGCGAGCTGCTTTCCTTAACCGCCCGGCGGGACTTTACCTATCTCCATCCCGACGTGCTGGCCGACAGCTGCACGGTGGAAGGGGATACCCTGCGGCTGAACAATGCGGTAAACTTTGAGGAATACAAGGTCTTTGTCCTGCCCGGCTGCAAGGTTATCGACCTTACCAGCCTGCAGAAGATAAAGGACTTCTACGACGCCGGCGGAAAGGTCATCGCCACCTCCCAGCTGCCCTACAAGGGGACCAATCCGGAGGACGATGAAACCGTGCAGGCCATCATAAAGGAAATGTTCGGTGTGGATCCCCTGAACCCGCCGGCTCCCACGGCGCCGGTCTACAGCTCCTCCTCCAACTACAGCTCCAACTATGCCGCAGGCATGGCCTTTGACGGCCAGCTGGGGGAGACCAGCCGCTGGAATGCCACCGACGGCCCCGACCAGTGGCTGGAGGTGGCATTCCCCCAAGCGGTTACCATAGACCGGACGGTTATCACCGAGCGGTACGACCGGGTGACCGGTTACCAAATCCAGTATTACGACGAGGCGGCCGGCCGGTGGGTGACCTGTTGTACCGGCGACCGGCTGGGCGCGGGCAAGGAGGATCGGTTTGAGCCGGTGACCACCAAGCGGCTGCGGCTGTATGTCTCCGGGGTGAGCGTCAACAGCGTATCCATTGAGGAATTCGAGGTCTACGGCGGCGACAGCGGCAATCTGGCCCTGGATACCACCGAACTGGCGCCGGCCAAGGAGAACGACGCCGGCGGCAAGGCCTATTATGTGGACGGCAACATCACCCGCAACCTGCCCCTGGCCCTGGACGACGCCCTGCCTGTCTACGATGTGGAAATCGACGTGGCGGATACCTTGGCCAACGGCAGCTTCAGCTATATCCACAAGGTCAAGGAGGATCGGAACATCTACTTCTTTGCCAATTCCAGCGACAACGACTTTGACGCGGCCATCCAAATCCGGGGCGAGCTGCGGGAGCCCATGTGGTGGGACCCCGCCACCGGAGAGAGCCGGCCGGCAGACTGCACCGTAACCCAAATCGACGGGCAGACGGTGACTTTGGTGGAGCAGCCCTTTGCGTCCATCCAGTCCCTGTTCCTGGTGGAGGCCAAGGCTTCCGGCGGCCAAACAGAGCCGGATACCGCCGCTCTGGAGGCGGCGGTAAAAGCGGCAGAAGAGGCCAGGGCCGACGACGCCCTGTACGGGGAAGCGGCCCCTGCGGTGCGTACGGCCTTTGACGAGGCACTGGAGGAGGCCAAGGCCCTGCTGGAAGATTCCGACGCCCTGCAGACGGATATAGATGCCGCCTGTAAAGCACTGACGGCCGCCACGGCAGATTTGTCGGTGAAGGGCGGCGATATGGACGGAAATGGGAAGGTCGCCATTGAAGACATCATGACTGCCTGCAGGGTACTGGCCCGGCAGGCGATGGGGGAAGAGCCTACCCCAGAGGAAATGCGCCGGGGCAACCTGGACGGGGACGACCGGTTCTCTATCGGCGACATTATGGCCATGTGCAGAATCCTGGCTGCCAAGGCGGCGGCCCAGGTCTGAGGAAAAATAACCCGGCGGGGCAGGCTCCATATACCTGCCCCGCCGGGTTTTGTCTGCTGAAGCGAACCTTGCCGGGGACAGGCGGATAAGCCTTGGCGGAGGGCTTTCCAACGGAAAGAAAACAGGCTGACTTCCCGCCCACGGAACCGGAGCGCTTTTATGAGAGGGGTGCTTTGCACGGGGAGCCAAATTCCGAAATAGAAAAAGGCGGCAGAGGTGGGATACCTCTGCCGCCTTGTGCCATTCGCTTTAGAAATAGTCGCCCGGGTTGACGATGTAGCCGTCCTTCCACACTTCAAAGTGCAGATGGTTGCCGGTGGCTCGTCCCGTCCGGCCCACCTTGGCGATTTCCTCTCCCCGGCCGACCTTCTGGCCCACCTCCACATCGATGGAACTGCAGTGGGCGTACAGGGTCTGCAGCCCGTTGCCGTGGTCCACCACAAAGTGCAGGCCGTAGGCCGACCCGCAGGCATTGATGCTCACGACCTCGCCCGATTCGGCCGCCAGGATGGGAGAGCCTGCCGCCGCCGCAATATCGTAGCCCTTATGCCCTCTGCCGTCCCCCATGAAGGAGCTGACATAGTTGTAAGCGCCTACCGGCCATTCCAGGGTATAGCTGCCGGCCTCCATCCGGGCGGCGGCCAGGGCCTGCTGTTCTTCATACTGGCTCATGGTCATGGTGCCCACCACGTCCTCCTGGGCTACGGGCTCCACCAGCACCTGGGAGGACAGCACCTGCCGGCCGGTTTCTTTTCCGTCCACATAGGTGACCTGGGCCGTAACCTGGGCCACGCCGTCCGTGCCGGCCGTTACGGTTTTCCGGTAATCCTCCAGCCGGGTCTCATCGGGAATTTCCACCGTGGAGAAGGGGATGGCCTCCTCGTAGGTCTCCTCTTTGATAACCATAACCTGCAGCTTGGCCTCTGTGGTGCCGCCGGCGGCAATGTCCGCCCGGGCCTCTGTATCGGTGTTTACCAGGTCGGCGGGATACAGCCCCTCTTCAATGGCCAGGTCGCCCACAAAGGCTGTCCGCTCATTTTCGGCGCCCGAACGGTACGTATCCAGATAATCATCCAGGGCCGCCCGCAGGGTTTCCCCATCGGCCGCCGTAGTCAAAAGCTCATCATTTAAAAACAGGCCGTACGCCTCCGAAATCTCGGCCGACTGGGCCACCAGCGCGTCGGCCAGCTGGGTTTCGTCCATGACCTGCCGGTTCCCCAGCAGGGTAAAGGAGAAGGTGGGCTCGGGCAGAAGGGAATCCCCTGTCCGCACGGCCAGACGGTCGTTGATTTGGGCCGCCGCCAGGTCGTAGGTTTCCTCACTGGAAATGTAGCCCAGGGTCTGTCCCCCGTATTCCACCGCAATTCCAAAGGAACGCCCCGACCAGAACAGGATGGTCAGCACCAGCGCCGCCGCCGTGACCACCGGGCCGCCGTAATTCAGCAGGGCAAGGACGACACCCTTCTTCCCCTCTTCCGCAGGCCGGCCCAGCCTGCGGATCCGCCGCATACCGGCGCCAAAACACCGCACCAGAGCTGCCGCCGCCTCCGCCGTTCCCAGGCCGATTTGGGCGCACAGCCTGTACAGCCGCCGGAACATATTCTTTTTCGCGGAAGCCTTGGCGGCATGCCGCCCGGCCCCATGCTGCGTCTCCATATTCCGTCCGGCCCCTTTCGGTTTCCATAAATAAAGGTTACATTTTGTAACCCGCTGCATCCTATTATAACAAATGGTTACAAAATTGCAACCTTTATTTTTAAATTCAAGATATATTTAGAATTATTTTACAAGTATGTTCATAACAAATATGATATTCATACATATAAATGCAGAAAATGGTTACAATCTTTTTAATTTTATCTCCAATCGCCATCCAGGTGCAGGAAGCATAACCGAATTTTCCGGCAATGGATATGGGGAGAAAGGGAGCTGCCGCTCTCCCCGGCGTATGCCGGCTGTACCCCATAAAACGGAGACGCCCGCACGGTTTTCTCGTGCGGGCGTCTCAGCTTGTCGACAAAGCCGACAAGCTGTAGAAGAGGGGCGAGCCCCCCTTCTAACAGTCCCCCGACAAATCCCGCCAAAGCGGGATTTGTCGTATGCAGAAACCGACGCACATGTCGCCGGTTTCTGCAATCCAATGGCTTCCATTAGTTTTTCGACAGTCTAAGACGCCCACACGGTTTTCTCGTGCGGGCGTCTGTATGCGTGGTGCGGTTATTTCTGGCGGGCAAGGATACGGCAGAGAGACAT
>CAJFVX010000060.1 GCA_904420585.1 Candidatus Howiella intestinavium
GTCATTGTGCTGGACAACTCCATCACCGGCATGACCGGCCACCAGCAGAACCCCACCACCGGCTACACCATCAAGGGCGACCCCACCTCCGCCGTGGATTTGACCGCCCTGGCCAAGGCCTGCGGCATAAAACGGGTGCGGGTGGTTGATCCCTACAACCTGGCCGAGACCGAGCAGGCTGTCAAGGAGGAACTGGCGGTCAAGGAGCCCTCCATGATCATCTCCCGCCGGCCCTGCGCCCTGCTGAAATACGTCAAGCACAAGCCGCCCCTGCGGGTGGACACCGACAAGTGCACCGGCTGCAAGGCCTGTATGCGCATCGGCTGCCCGGCTATCAGCATCAAGGAGGGCAAGTCGGTTATCGACTTTACCCAGTGCGTGGGCTGCGGCGTTTGCCAGCAGATGTGTAAATTCGACGCCATCAAGGACGGAGAGGGGGAAGCGTAAGCCATGAAGAAAAGCATCAATATTATGATTGTAGGCGTTGGCGGGCAGGGCACCCTGCTGGCCAGCCGGCTGCTGGGGGCGGTTATGATCGCCGAAGGCATGGACGTCAAGGTCAGCGAGGTCCACGGCATGTCCCAGCGGGGCGGCTCGGTGGTCACCTACGTGAAGGCCGGCGAGTCGGTGGCTTCCCCGGTTATCGAGAAGGGAGAGGCCGACCTCATCCTGGCCTTTGAACAGCTGGAGGCCGCCCGCTGGCTGCCCTATCTGAAAAAGGGCGGCAAAATCGTGGTCAACACCCAGAAGATGGATCCCATGCCGGTCATCACCGGCGCGGCCGTCTATCCCGAGGGGATTCTGGAAAAGCTCATGGAGAGCGACGCCGTCGTCACCCCCGTGGACGCCCTGCCCCTGGCTGTGGAGGCCGGGTCGGCCAAGGCGGTCAATGTGGTGCTCATCGGCGTGCTGGCCGCCCATATGGACTTTAAGAAGGAGGTCTGGCTCAAGGCCATCGAGCAGACCGTTCCCGAAAAGTTTATCGACATGAACCTGAAGGCCTTTGACGCGGGGTACGTATATTAACTTCTTCCCCGACGGATGCAGGACGCTGTAAGGAGGGCGTGCTTTATGTTCGGAAGGAAAAAGCGGCCGGAGCCGCCGGCCGATGAGCCGGTCTGCATCGTTTCGGCGGCGGATACCCTGGAATTGGGCATGGTTACTGAACTTTTCCAGGAGCAGGGGCTGCCCTTTCTGACAAAGGAGGTGCTGCCCGCCGGCGGCCTGTTCCGCATCGCCGCCGGCTTCGCGCCCTGCGGCATGGATATTTATGTCCGCGCATCCGACGCCCAGCGGGCGCAGGCCCTTCTGGACGGCATCCACTTCCGGGCCCTGCCCGGGGAGGAGCAGGAGATGTAGCCCCGCCGCAGACGACGTTTCCCCATCGCCCGTACGGCCTGCCGGCTCCTATTTTATCCTGCCTTTCCTATCCATCAAGCGGCTCCCGGCCGCATAAACGAGGTGTTTTGCAATGGACTATCCTGTAAACGATCCCGCCCACCAGCTCTATTTCCAGCCGGACATCGAGAGGGCCGACAGGGAAACCCTGCGGGCCATCCAGTCGGCGCGGCTGGTGAAAATGGTGGAGCGGTGTTACTACAACGTCCCCTTCTACAAGGAAAAAATGGACGCCATGGGCTTAAAGCCGGAGGACATCCGCTCCATCGACGACATCGTCCGGCTGCCCTTTACCTATAAGACCGATTTGCGGGATCACTTCCCCTACGGCCTCTTCGCCGTCCCCCGGGAGGATCTCGTCCGCATCCACGCCTCCTCGGGCACCACCGGCAAGCAGACGGTGGTGGGCTACACCCGCAACGACATCGAGGTGTGGGCCGACGGGGCGGCCCGGGCCCTGGCTGCCGCCGGCTGCACCACCAGCGACTTTGTCCACGTCTCCTACGGCTACGGCCTCTTTACCGGCGGCCTGGGGCTGCACTACGGTGCGGAGAAGCTGGGGGCCGCCGCCATCCCCGTCTCCTCGGGCAACACCCAGCGGCAGGTGCAGATTCTCCAGGATTTCGGCTCCAACTTCCTCTGCTGCACCCCCTCCTATGCCGCCTACATCGGCGAGACCTGCCGGGATATGGGGGTGGACACCACCAAAATCCCTCTGCGGGGCGGCCTGTTCGGTGCCGAGGCCTGGAGCGAGGGCATGCGCCAGAACATTGAACAACTGCTCAATATCAAGGCCTATGACATCTACGGCTTATCCGAAATCGCCGGGCCGGGCGTGTCCTACGAATGCTGCATGCAGACCGGGCTGCACGTCTGCGAGGACTACTTCTACCCCGAGATCATCGACCCGGACACGGGCGAACCCCTGCCCGATGGGGAATACGGCGAGCTGGTCTTCACCTGCATCGGCAAGGAGGCCCTGCCCCTCATGCGCTACCGCACAAGGGACATCTGCGCTTTGTCCCACGAACCCTGCGCCTGCGGCCGCACCCTGGTGAAAATGGCCAAGCCCAAGGGCCGCACCGACGACATGCTCATCATCCGGGGGGTCAACGTCTTCCCCTCCCAGATTGAATATGTGCTGACCCAGCTGGGGCTGGAGCCCAACTATCTGATTATTGTGGACCGCAAGGGCAACCACGACACCATGGAAGTCCAGGTGGAAATGACCGGCCAGATGTTTACCGACGCCGTGCGGGGCATCGAGGATATGGAGCGGAAACTGGCCGCCGCCATGCAGTCGGTGCTGAACATCTCGGCCCAGGTCAAGCTGGTGGAGCCCAAGTCCCTGGCACGCTCTGAGGGCAAGGCCAAGCGGGTCATCGACAAGCGCAAAATCTAATTCCTGTCCTTTTTTCGGTTGGAAAGGCCTGTCCCACCGCAGCTGCGGCGGGCGGGCAGCATATACTATTTTAAAGGAGGTCTGCGTCATGATCATCAAGCAGCTGTCGATTTTCGTGGAGAACAAGCGGGGCCGTATGGCCGCAATTACCCGTCTGCTGGCGGAAAATCAAATCGACATCCGGGCCCTGTCCATCGCGGATACCACCGATTACGGCATCCTCCGCCTGATTGTCAACAAGCCGGAACAGGCCATGGAGGCCCTCAAAAAGGAGGGCATGACCGTATCGCTGACCAACGTCATCGCCATCGCCGTGCCCGACTGCCCCGGCGGGCTCAACAAGGCGGTGGAAGTCCTGTCGGAGAAGGACATCAGCGTGGAATATATGTACGCCTTCTTAAATCCCAAACGGGAAACCGCCTTTGTCATCCTCCGGGTGGAGGACAACGACAGGGCCATCCAAGCCCTGCTGGAGGGCGGCATCGCCCTGATGCGCAGCGAGGAGATTTACGACATCTAGTTTTATAGGGATTCTATGGAAAAAAGAGCCTGCCGGCCCATCCCTTTGCGGATGCGGGCGGCGGGCTCTTTTGCCGCAAAAAGAAAGAGGCTGCCTTCTGTATGAGGCAGTCTCTTTCTTTCGGGTTTCCCTTAGCTGCATTTTCCGGAGAATAAAAGTGCGTTTTTCCTCGGCCGCCGCGCTTTGGACGGCATAGGGGCATCTGCATTTTCCGCGTAGACACATGATGGTATACTCTCCGAGCATTCTGCTCTCCCTATGACAGGCTATGCAACTCTTCTAAGTAGTCCTCCGCCAGCTCCAGCAGAATCGCGCGGTCAGGCGCGACGCCGGCATGGCGGATTTTTTGCAGCAGTTTCTCCACAAGTTCCCGATCGCTGGATATATCCAGCACCACAGCGCACTCTTCACCGTCAGTAATGCAAATACCATACACACACTGATTTTCACATTCCTCCGATTGGCACTCAGAAACAATTAACGCATATTGACGCTGCAGGAAACCCACTGCGCTAATCTCCCCTTGATCCAGTGCCGACTGCATCCCATCCCTCCTAACAGTGATTAGAGATCACAAACCGCTACCATTATTATAAAACAACTGGAAAATATAGTCAAGAAACAAAACTAGAATTGTCACAATAAAATTTCCTGAATTGTGTCTATTTTTTACAGTATACGCTATATATTGTCATTTTATGGAAGCGGCATATTCCATACGCAGCCAGTCGGCGGCTTTTTTCAACGCATCCGGGGTGGAAAAGGCGCTTCTGTACACCTCAAGCATATAATTTTCCGGGTTCCCGTGGGCCATAAGTTCCCGAAAGAGGCTCCCAAAATCCGCCTTTCCCCGGCCGGGAAGCAGGCAGTCGTTTGCATCGTCGTGGTCGCTGATATGCACATGGGCCACCTTGTCCCCCATGGCATCCAGGACCGCCTGAGGCCCGAAGCCCGACCGGATGGCCTGCTTGACGTCAAAGACAAAGGATATGGCGTCGCCGCTGAGCCGCCGCAGCTGCCGGATGAATTCCGGCTGGGAGGCCCGGTACTTATTGACGTTTTCCTGCAGCAGCCGGACGCCGAAGGAACCGGCGTCGGCATCCAGCGCAAGGAAACGCCGGCAGTATTCTTCCGCCGGCAGGGCATTGCCGATCCGGTCCCCGTGGAGCACCACATACTTCCCGCCCAGCCGGGCCGCGGTTTCAAAATATTTTTTGTAAATGTCCCGGCAGTCTTCAAACCGGCGGAGGTAGCCGGAGAAAAGCATATAGGACTCAATCCCGGAGGTGAAGGGATGGATGGATACCACCCGCATCCCATAGCCTGCCCGGATGCGCTCCAGTTCCCTGCAGAAAGAATCCGAAAGCTCGCTCCAGCTGTTTAGAAAAATTTCGGTCTCCCGGACACCGCAGGCCCCAAGGACTTCCAGCGCCCCCTCGGTTTCCATGGGGTACAGGCAGGCTGTGGACACGCCGATTGCCATGATACGGTTCCTCCTTTTCCAAAAACTGTGCCTTGCCGGCCGCAAAAAGCACATGCTACAATATACCCACAGATACCCACAGACGCCCTTCCCGGAGGTGATACATATGCGTACGCGGGCAAAATCCCTTACAAGCGTACACCCTTTTTCCATGGGACTGCTGGTGTTGGGCGGCGAGCTGGCCGTCATCCTGCATACGGCCGCCCTCTTTCTTTTCCTCTTTGCTCACAGGATGCCGCAGCCGGCCGCCGCTTATACATTGGGCAGCGGCCTGGCCGGCACAGGCCTGCGCCTGCTCCTGCTGGCGGTACTGGTGGCAGCGGCCAACGACATGGCCGCCGCCCTGCTGAAAAAGAAAAGCAGACGCCCGTAACCTATCATAGCACAAATCGCCGCAGGGTTAAACCCGTGCGGCGATTTGTCATGCAGGCAAAGCTGCCGGTGCTTTGGAAGAGCAGCCTCTGCCGTCTGCCGCCGCGGCGCGCAAAGTGCGGTTTCCGCCGCCCGGAAAAGCGGCCGGCCTTATATGCCAAGCCGCCGCGCAGATGGATCTGCGCGGCGGCTTCCTGCAATCTTATTTCTTCTTGGCCTTTTTGGACTGTTTGGGATGCTTTTCCTTGTGCCAGACCCACCGAACCCACAGGGGACCTGCCAGGCACACCGAGGAGTAGCAGCCGGCCACCAGGCCCACGGCCATGGGGATGGCAAAGCTGCGCAGGGTGGTCAGGCCGAAGATTTCCGCCACAACCGCCACGGTGGCCACCGCGATAAAGGTGGTGATGGTGGTAAAGAGGCTGCGGCTCATGGTCTCGTTGATGCTGTTGTTGACCAGTTCGGCTATCTGCAGGCCGGGATGCAGCCGCTTGTTCTCCCGGACCCGGTCGTAGATGACGATGGTATTGTTCAGGGAGTAACCGAAGATGGTCACGATAACCGCGATAAAGTTGGCGTCAATTTCCAGCCGGAATATGGCGCAGGCCACAAAGGCGATGATACAGTCGTGCACCAGGGCCAGCAGGGCCATGCAGGCGGCCGAAATACCGCCGATTTTCCGGAAACGGAAGCCTACGTAGATGAGCACCAGCAGGGCCGAAAGGCCTACGGCAAACAGGCTCTTGGCGAAAAAGCTGCCGGCAATGGTGGGGCTTACGGTATTGGAATCCCCTAAGGCGATATTGTTGTCCGGGTAGGCCTCGGTCAGGCCGTCGGTCAGGGCCTGCTGGGTTTCGGTGGTCACCGACTGGTCGCCCACCAGGGTGATGACCAGCCGGGCGTCGTCGCCGGTCATGCCGGTGCTCCTTGTCACCGTCGCCTGGGCCTGCAGGGTGTCCTCGGCCAGGGTCTGCACCTCATCCAGATTGATTTCGCCGGTATAGGTGTAGGTAAACCGGGTGCCGCCCTTGAAGTTGATATCCATCTTCACGCCGAAAATGCAGGCCACCACAATGCCTATGAGAATCACGACACCGGAAATGATCAGATACTTGTACAGGTTTTCAACAAAACGGAAATGTGACTTATGCATGCTTAGCACCTCCATAGAAAGACGGCTTGCGCAGCGCCTTAAATTTGGAAATGCCCTTGAGCATCAGCTTGCAGGCGCCTATGCCCATGATAAAGTTGAAGATAACGCCTACCAGCAGGGTATAACCAAAGGAGTAAATGGAACCGGTAATGGAAGAGCTGAAGAACTGCATAAGCGGGCTGAGAATCCTGGCGAAGATATTGTCCGGACTGCCGAAGGCGCCCATGAGGACGATGGCCACCAGCACATTGGTCAGGTTGCCGTCCAGGATGGCGCTGAAGGCGTTGTGATAACCGGCGTCAATGGCGCCGTCAATGGTCTTGCCCTTGTAGAACTCCTCCCGGATGCGCTCGGCGGTGATAACGTTGCAGTCCACGCCCA
The DNA here is from genome assembly GCA_904420585.1 of Candidatus Howiella intestinavium. Lineage (GTDB taxonomy): Bacteria > Bacillota > Clostridia > Oscillospirales > Acutalibacteraceae > Howiella > Howiella intestinavium. The sequence continues at coordinate 6,710 of CAJFVX010000060.1, forward strand.
TGCCGATGGACAGGATGATGCCGGCGATGCCGGGGATGGTCATGGTAAAGCTGGGTATCTTCGGGATGAAGCCGGACACGCAGGCCACGATGCCGCCCACCTGGCCCACCAGGCCGATGCAGGCGATAACGCCGGGGATGCGGTAGCGCACAATCATGAGGATGCAGATGAGGGCAAAGGCGATGACGCCGGCCAGCAGCATGACATTCAGGGCCTCAGCGCCCAGAGTGGGGCTGACCACCTGCATCTTGGAATCGTCCACCGTAAGCGCAAAGGGCAGGGAGCCGGCGTTGATCTTGTTGGCCAGATCCTCGGCCTCGTCCGCGTCGGCCATGCCGCTGATGGACGCCTGCCCGTCGGTGATGGCTTCATTGACCGTGGGATTGGAGATCATCTGATCGTCCATCCAGATGGAAATGGTGCTGCCCACCAGCCGGCTGGTGGCTTCGGAGAACTTCTCAGCCCCGGCTTCGGTCAGCTGCAGGGATACCACATATTCCCCGGTTTGGGAGTCGACGGCCGGAGAGGCATGGTCGATGTCCGCCGCTCCCTGGAGGATAACCGTATCCTGGGTGGAGCCCTCACAGAAGGTCAGCATGGCGGTTTCGCCCAGTTCCTCCACAGCCGCAGCCGGGTCAAAATCCGTCTCATCCGACTTCCAGGGGAAGCGGACGATGATCTGCTTGGTATTGTTGTCAGCATATACCTCGCTGTCGGTAATATTCTCATTTACAAGGCGGGTCTCGATGATCTCCTTGGCCGCATCCATGTCCTCATCGGTGATGTTTTCCACCTCAATATCGGGCATGAACACTGCCTCCACGCCGCCGCGGATATCGATGCCCCAGCGGATGTCCTCCGCACCCTTTATATAGACGTTCCTGTTGTCGCCGTAGTAATTGCTTATCCCGAAAAAGGCGAGATAAGTCAGCAGCGCAATCAGGACAGCCACGATAAAGAATGCCGGTTTGCCTACTCTTTTCATTGGCCAATCCTCCAATATGTTGATTCACGGCGCTTGTCCGCACGGGCGCGGAGCCCCGCCGGCATGCAGAATTCCGGCCGCAATCCTTTTCCCGCCCCCCCGGGAGAAGACGGAAATCGTACATTGCGTCCATCCTTTTGCAAACCTATAGGGATAATTATATTAGTTTTCACCAGTGAAGTCAATCAAATACGCCGTTATTTTTTACGAACAGTGGAATCGCACAAAAGCTGCGGGAAATTTTTAGCCAAAAAGAGGAAGAGCAGGAACCATTCCCGCCCTTCCTCCTCCAAGGACGCAGAAACCGAAACCGGCCTACCCCAGCAGCTTTTCCAGGGCGGCCAGCCGAACGGCGATGCAGAGCAGTTCGGCCCCCAGTTCCATCTCGGCAACTGTGGGGAAGGTGGGAGCGATGCGGATGTTGCGGTCCCGGGGATCCCTGCCGTAGGGGTAGGTGGCGCCCACGGTGGTCAGCACCATGCCCGCATCCCGGCAGAGGGTCTCCACCCGCTTGGCGCAGCCGTCCATGACATCCAGGCTGATGAAGTAGCCGCCCTTGGGACAGGTCCATTCGGCGATGCCCCTGCCGTACAGCTCGGCCTCCAGCCGCTCCAGAACCGCCCGGAACTTGGGCCGGAGGATTTCGGCGTGCTTGTGCATGTGGGCCTTTACGTCGTCCACCGACCGGAACATGCGGGCGTGGCGCAGCTGGTTGAGCTTATCCGGGCCGATGGTCTGGAAGCTCATGCGCTTTTTCAGTTCGGCCACATTGGCGGGGCTGGCCGCCTCGGCCGCGATGCCCGCCCCGGGGAAGGTAATTTTGGAGGTGGACATAAACTGGAACACCAAATCCTCGTTGCCGTTTTTCCGGCATTCCTCATAGATGTTCAGCAGCTCATCCCCCGGCTCCTCCAGATGATGCACCACATAGGCGTTATCCCAAAACACCCGGAAGTCCTTGGCGGCCGGCCGCAGGGCGGCCACCCGCCGGACGGTCTCCTCGCTGCAGGTCACCCCCTGGGGGTTGGAGTATTTGGGTACCAGCCACATGCCCTTGACCAGGGGATCCTTGACCAGTTCCTCCACCGCGTCCATATCCGGGCCGGCGGGGGTCATATCCACCGGCAGCATCTCGATGCCGAAGTATTCGCAGATGGCGAAGTGCCGGTCGTAGCCGGGAGTGGGACAAATAAACTTTATCTTCCCCTGGGTAAGCCAGGGGGCGCAGCCCGAAAAACCGGCGTACATGCCCTGGGCCACCGTGTCGAACATAAGGTTCAACGACGAATTCCCCGCCACAATCATCTGCTCGGGGGCCACGCCCAGAATATCGCCAAAGAGCTTTTTCAGTTCAGGCAGGCCGTCCAGCCCGCCGTAGTTCCGGCAGTCGATGCCGGTGGCGTTTTTGAAATCGGCCTCGCCGCTCTCGGGATCCTCGTCGATCTGGTGGAAGAGGGCCCGGCTCAAATCCATCTGGTCCGCCCCCGGCTTGCCCCGGGACATGTCCAGCTTCAGCCCCCGGGCCTTGAAGGCCTCGTACCGGGCCGTCAGCTCCGCCTTTTCGGCCAGCAGCTGCTCCCTCGTCATCTCGCTGTATTTTTGCATCAAATATCATTCCTCCAACCGGCGGCCGCCGCCGTCTTTAATTTCCTCAACTTTATCCATATTAAAACATTTCCCCTCAAGTTTCAAGGGAAAAATCCCCGGCTTTCCGGCCCTTCCGGCCCCAGGATTTGTATAAGACGCACCTCTTCCCAGGATTTTGTCTTGACATCCTAAATATAAGATACTAAAATAACTATAATGCGGTTAATATGCATAAAACCTCCGGCTATGGCGGGCTGGACGGTATGTGAAAAATAACCCATTAGGCGAAACACGCGGCCTTATAATAAGAACAGCGGTTTATTATATAAGGAGGTGCACACACCAAGCATGCTAGCTACGATTATTACGGGCGTAGCCGCCGGGCTTATCTGCCTGGTCGTCGGTTTTTTGGCCGGCGGCCTCTACCGGCGGAAGAAGGCCGAGGCCGCTATCGGCTCGGCTGAAGACGAAGCCCGCCGCATCCTCAGCGAGGCCATGAAGAACGCCGAGGCGCGGAAAAAGGAATCCCTTTTAGAGGCCAAGGATGAAATTCACCAGCTGCGCACCGAGGCCGACAAGGAGCTGCGGGAGCGCCGCTCGGAAATCCAGCGGCAGGAGCGCAGAATCCAGCAGAAGGAGGAGTCCCTGGACCGGAAGATGGACAATCTGGAGGCCAAGGACGAGAAACTCAACAAGCGCAGTAAGGAAATCGAGGAAAAGCTGGAAGAGACCGAGCAGATCAAGAAGAGCCAGTTCGAAATGCTCGAACGCATATCCGGCTACACGGCCGAACAGGCCAAGGATTATCTGCTGAACCAGCTGGAGGACGAGCTGACCCACGACAAGGCGGTCAAAATCCTGGAATTTGAACAGCAGTTCAAGGAGGAGACCGACAAAAAGGCCCGGGAGCTCATTTCCCAGGCCATCCAGCGCTGTGCCGCCGACCATTCCTCCGAATCCACCGTCTCGGTGGTGGCCCTGCCCAGCGACGAAATGAAGGGCCGGATCATCGGCCGGGAGGGCCGGAACATCCGGGCCCTGGAGACGGCCACCGGCGTGGATCTCATCATCGACGACACGCCTGAGGCCATCACCCTTTCCAGCTTTGACCCCGTCCGCCGGGAGGTTGCCCGGATTGCCCTGGAGAAGCTCATTCTGGACGGCCGCATCCACCCCGCCCGCATTGAGGAAATGGTCCGCAAGGCCCAGGCCGAAGTAGACCGCACCATCAAGCAGGAGGGCGAACGGGCCATGCTGGACGCGGGGATTCACAACCTGCATCCCGAACTGGTCCGGCTGCTGGGACGGCTCCATTACCGCACCAGCTACGGCCAGAACGTCCTGAACCACTCCCTGGAGGTAGCCTACCTCTCCGGCCTTATGGCCGCCGAACTGGGCGAGGATGTGACCCTGGCCCGGCGGGCCGGCCTGCTGCATGACATCGGCAAGGCTTTGGACCACGAGCACGAGGGCTCCCACATCCAGCTGGGCGTGGAGGTCGCAAAGAAGTGCAAGGAAAGCGAAGCGGTGATTCACGCCATCCACGCCCATCACGGCGACGTGGAGGCCAAGACGGTCATCGCCTGCCTGGTACAGGCCGCCGACGCCATTTCGGCCGCCCGTCCCGGCGCCCGCCGCGAGAACATCGAAAACTACATCAAGCGCCTGGAAAAGCTGGAGGAAATCGCCAATTCCTTCGAGGGCGTCGAACGCTCTTACGCCATCCAGGCCGGCCGGGAAATCCGGATCCTTGTCAAGCCGGAAGTCATCACCGACGATCAGCTGGTGGTTTTGGCCCGGGATATCGCGAACCGCATCGAAAGCGACCTGGAGTACCCCGGCCAGATCAAGGTCAACCTGATTCGGGAAAGCCGCGCCATCGATTACGCAAAATAAACCCTGTGCAAAAATCAGCCCGCTTCTTTGTGAAGCGGGCTGATTTAGTCTGTAGAAAAACCTATAAAATCGTTGGGGCCGGCGACATGTGCGTCGGCCCCAACTTTCGATAAATCCCGCTCTTGCGGGATTTGTAGGGGGAATGTTAGAAGGGGGCTCGCCCCTCTTCTACAGCTTGTCGCCTTTGTCGACAAGCTGAATCCGCCCGCTTCTTTAGTGAAGCGGGCGGATTTGCTGTATGCGATTTTCTGGCTCCGCATCCTTTCATGCAAGCCAAAGGCAGCGGAAGCCCAAAACCAATCCGGCTTAATAGAGTTTCGCACCTGCCGGAATGTGGTCGTCCACCATCAGGAGGTGAAGTTTCTCCTCCCCTTCCTCGTGGTGAACCGCGCTGATAAGCATGCCGCAGGATTCAATCCCCATCATCTTCCGGGGCGGCAGGTTGGTAATGGCAATCAGGGTTTTCCCCACCAGCTCGTCCGGCTCATAGTAGGCGTGAATGCCGCTTAAAATAACCCGGTCCTCGCCCGTGCCGTCCTCCAGGACGAACTGTAAGAGTTTCTTCGACTTGGGTACGGCGGTGCATGCCTTTACCTTTACAGCCCGGAAATCAGACTTGCTGAAGGTTTCAAAATCCACATAATCCTTAAACAGCGGCTCGATTTCCACTTTGGAAAAATCGATGACCTCAGGCGCTTTTTCCGGCTCCGCATCCGCTGCTTTCTGCTGTGTTTTTACAGCGTCGCCCCTGCCGATGGGCTTCATGGTCGGGAAAAGTTTTCCCAACAATTCGTACATCGTCATATTCATTCAAATCCTTTGTTTTGCTTACTTTCCCGAACTTCATACTCA
>CAJFVX010000061.1 GCA_904420585.1 Candidatus Howiella intestinavium
GGAGTGGCGCCGCTGACGCTGCGCCACTCCTGCTAAAATCTAATATTCCTACACCAGGCGGCTTTTTGTGCCGTCCGCACAATCTGACGCACTGTAAAATGCGACCGGGGCCTTCCGGTTATAGGGGGTGCGCCGGCATTTACCCGGCGGCAGGAGGCGGGGTCTGGTCGTCTATCTGCTTGCCCAGGAATTCCGGCACCTGCATCCCGGCCATTTTGAAGGTCTCGTTTAAAGGCGGGATGGACTTCATCAGGCTGGACAGGAAGTTGGCCGTAGTGGAAGAACCGTCCTTGCCGCCCATGGAATCCCAGACGGTGACCTTGTCGATATTCAGGTTCTTGACCGCCTCCACCTGGATCTTCACCAGTTCCTCGATCTTATCCACCAGCATCAGCTGGATGGCCGCGTTGGGATCGCCCCCGGCGGCGTCCACAATCTTCTTGAAGCCTTCGGCCTGCTTGGCCAAAATCTCCTGCATACCCCGGGCCTGGGCCTCCATGGTGGCATAGGTGGCGTCGGCCTCGCCCCGGGCCTTGCGGCGGATCTGCTCGGCCAGGGCCTCGGCCTCCAGTTCCTTCTTCTCCTTGTCCACCCGGGCCTTTACGATAATATCGGCCTGCTGGGTGGCCAGTTCCCGCTCGGCACGGGCCTTTTCGGCCACCTGCTGGGCGGCGTAGGCCTCTTCCATGGCCTTGGCCTCGGCGATTTTCTCGGCCGTGACGGCCCGGCGCTGGGCCTCGGCCTCCTTCTCCCGGCGGGTGGCGTCCGACTGGGCCACGGCGGCCTTGGATTCGTTCTCACCGGCGATGGCGGTGGCGTTGGCCTGGGCTACGCTGATGCGCTGGTCCTTGACGGCCTGGGCCTCGCCCACCGAACCGTCCCTGTTCTTCTCGGCCACCGTCTTCTTGGCGTCGTTGATGGCCTTGGCGGCGGCCTCTTTACCCAGGGCCTCGATGTAACCCGACTCGTCGGTGATGTCGGTGACGTTGACGTTGATGAGCCGCAGGCCGATTTTCTTCAGCTCGGTCTCCACGTTGTGGGAAACCGCCTCCAGGAATTTATCCCGGTCGGTGTTGATTTCCTCGATGTCCATGGTGGCGATAACCAGGCGCAGCTGGCCGAAAATAATATCCTTGGCCAGTTCCTGGATTTCGCTGAGCTTCAGCCCCAGCAGCCGCTCGGCCGCGTTCTGCATGATGCCCGGCTCCACCGAGATACCCACCGTAAACCGGGAGGGTACGTCCACACGGATGTTCTGGTGGGACAGGGCGTTGGCCAAATCCACATTGATGGAGATGGGGGTCAAATCCAGGTATTCATAGGACTGGATGATGGGCCAGATAAAGGCCGCGCCGCCGTGGATACACTTGGCCGAACGGGCGGTGCCGTCCTTATTGGTGCCCACCTTACCGTAGATGACCATGACCTTGTCGGACGGGCAGCGGCGGTAGCGGGCCAGTACCACCAAGAACATGGAGAACAGCAGGACGGCCACCACTACCAGCAGCACGATAACGCTGGTGGGAATAGAACCTTGCATGACAAATTACCTCCTCTTGACTGTACCCATACGGCTGTAGTTTGGCCGCATGGGCCTGTATTTATGCCGGCGGCTCCGCCCGCCGGCCCTCCGCATTTCCCCGTCCGGCGGAGCGGACGTATCAGAAAGGGCAAAACCCTTATGATACGGATGATTTGCCCCCATCCGTCAGCAGCAGCGGGCGGACCACCAGCAGGTTTTCCCCCGCAAGGCCGGTGACCTGAATCTGGGTGCCTGGCCGGATGGCCTCATCCCCATCGGTGACGGCCTCCAGCTCCACCAGCTGCTCCTGCACCATCACGGTCACCTTGCCGCTGCCCGTCCGCCGGGGCGGGACGGTGATATAGCAGGTGCCGGTGTGGGCCACGGCGTTGCGCAGGGAAAGGGCGCCGTTTTCCTGCAGCCGTAGGGCCCATTTTAAGATAAAGGCCACCAGCAGCAGGGCCAGAAAGCCCCCCACGGCTCCCAGGGCCACCGCCCCGGCAGACGGGAACCCCAAATCCAGCAGGGCCAGTCCCAGCCAGCCGCCTACGGCGAAAAAAGCCACCAGCCCCCGGACGGTAAAAATCCGCACGCCGGCGGCGTGATGGGCCCCGTCGTGGGCCGTTTCGCCCTCCCCGGCGCCGGCATCTCCTTCACCTGCGCCGGCGTCCGCCTGAACATCCGGGCCGGCCTCCCCGGCGGAACCATCCGCCCCGCCGGCATCCAGGCCCGAATTGTCCTCCAGGCCGCCGTGGTCGGCGTCATGCCCGCCGGCGGTAAAGAGCAGCAGGATGGTCTGCAGCACCAGCAGCACCGTGGCCGGTATGGCAAAGCAGGCCAACACCTGCTGCAGGCCGCTGAGAGCCTCCCACCAGTTGGTAAACCACTCCATATGTATCCTCCTTCCCCGTTCAGGTCAGCTCGTGCAGCAATTCCTCGGCCAGGTTTTTAATCCGCCCGGCGTGGCAGGCCAGAGCCATAACCGTCAGAGCCTTTTCCAGCCGGCCGGCCGCGTCGGGGGTGGGGCCGCTGTAACCGGCCGTCTCCTCCCCTACCAGCTGCCGGACTTTTGCAAGACTTAAACCCTCCTCCGGCCGCATACGCCGCACAATCGCACATAAATAATTATATAACTGGCTTTCCCCTATGATGTCGTCCGACCTGTCCTCCACCTGTCCGTTTACGTAGGCCAACAGCTTTGCAATCTGCTCCAGCTGCATACAATCCCGCAGGGCGCTGATAATAAGGATACGGGCCAGCTGGGTTTCGCCGTATTTTTTGCCCACGGGTTTTGGCACCCAGCCCCGTTTGACCCAGTTCTGTATGGTGGAGCCCTCCAGCCCCGTCACCGCAGCCACCTGGGAGAGGCTTAAGCCCCCCGTAGCCGCCAGCAGCGGTTCCATCTGGGAAAAGGCCGACCGGTCTGCGCTGGTATCCGGCAGGCTGGTGCCGGGCAGGTAGGTCAATCCCATGGTATCCGCCTCCTTACATGTTCCTCATATCCCCTTTCAAGTTGATTTGATTGTATCAAAGGTTCATATGAACCGCAAGCAGCAAATTCAGCCGCCCCCTGCAGCCCATGCCTCCCCCGGGTATCCGCCGGTTTCTATCTCTTCTTTTCATCATTTTTCTTTTATTTTCTCCCGTTTTCTTATTATTTCGCATTTTGTTTTTTGGCCGTTTGAGAATTTACGGGGAAATGGAAGGTTGCGCTTCTCTTTTCCGGGAATGTTTGGTATAATATATTGGTTAAAATTTACGTGGGCGCGGCTTTCGCCCATACCGATAATGAAATCAGACTGTAGAAAAAGCCAATGCAATCCATTTGCATTGGGGAAACCGGCGACATGTGCGTCGGTTTGGGCATACGACAAATCCCGCAGAGGGGGGCTCGCCCCTCTTCTACAGCTTGTCGACTTTGTCGACAAGCGCAAAGAAATTTTAGGGAGGGAATCCCTTTTGGAAAATTCGCTAACCTGCAAAGTGGACGGCCTGACCGTCCGGTATACCGACGAGGGGGCGGGCCAGCCCATCCTGCTGCTCCACGGCTGGGGCTCCTCCCTGGACGCCTTCGCCCGCATCCGGCGGGAATTTTCCCCGGCCTTCCGGCTGATAGCCCTGGACTTTCCCGGCTTCGGGGGCAGCGACATGCCCCCCGAACCCTGGGCGGTGGAGGACTACGCCCTTTTCACCCTCCGCTTTTTAAAGGAAATCGGGCTGGAAGACCCCATACTCATAGGCCATTCCTTCGGCGGCCGGGTGATTATGAAGCTGGCCGGCACCGGCCGTTTAAACCCGCCCAAAATTATCCTTATCGACGCGGCGGGGGTGCAGCCCAAAAAGACTATCAAGCAGAAGATACGGCAGCGCAGCTTTAAAATCGTCAAGGGCACCCTGACCCTGCCGGGCCTGAAAGGGCACACGGAGGGGCTGCTGGACAAGGCCCGCAGGCACTACGGCTCGGCCGACTACAACAGCGCCCCCGAGGTGCTGCGCAAAACCCTTGTCAAGGTGGTCAACGAGGATTTGTCCCACCTGCTGCCCTCCATCGCCGCCCCCACCCTGCTCATCTACGGGGAAAAGGACACGGCCACCCCCGTGTCCGACGCCCAAAAAATCGAACAGCTTATCCCCGACGCGGGCCTCTGCGTCATCGAGGGGGCGGGGCACTTCTCCTTTGTGGAGCGGCCCTATCAGGTGCACCGGATCCTGCACAGCTTTTTAGGAGGCTAAACATGGAGCTTTTTAACATTCTCGGCGGCGCGGCCACCACGGTTACCGCCCTCTTCGCCCTGACCCGGCAGGTTCATATGCTGCAGCAGAATTCCTACTTTCCCAGCCGCTATATAGGCTGGCTGAAGACCGTTGGCCCCTGGCGGGCCCTTGGGACGGGATTGCTGACCCTGGCCGCCGGGCTTCTCTTGTTTTTCTCTTTGCCCCTGCCCTTCTGCGGGGTCTGCCTGCTTCTGGGGCTCATCCGCATACCGGCGGCGGTATCCGGCCAGGGTCATGCCATCAAGCGGCTGGTCTTTACCGCCAGGGTCAAGCGGCTGTACGTCACCGCCGCCCTGCTCACCTGCGCCCTGACTCTGGCCGCAGCCCTGACCCCCGCCCTCCCCTCCAAGATTCTGCTGGCCGTCCTCTTGTTCTTCTCCTTCTGCACGCCCGCCCTGCTCTTCCTCTGCTTCTTTATCAACCAGCCCATCGAAAAGGGCATCGCCCGCTGGTATGTAAACGACGCCAAGCGGATTCTGCGGGGATGCCGGGATTTGAAGGTCATCGGCGTCACCGGCAGCTACGGCAAAACCAGCACCAAGTATATTTTGGGCCGCCTGCTCAGCGAGCGGTACAACACCGTCATCACCCCCGAAAGCTACAATACCCCCATGGGCGTGGTGCGCACCGTCCGGGAAAAGCTGAAGCCCGGCACCCAGATTTTCGTGGCCGAGATGGGGGCCAAAAATGTGGGGGACATTGCGGAAATCTGCCAAATCGCCGACCCGGATTTAGGGGTCATCACCTCCATCGGCCCCCAGCATCTGGAGACCTTCGGCAGCATCGAGAACGTGACCAAAACCAAGTTTGAGCTGGCCGACTGGGTGCTCAAAAACCACGGGACGGTCTTCCTCAACGCCGGCAACCCTTATATTGCGCAAAGGGCGGCAGGCTTGCCGGACGGCTCCAAAATCCTCTACGGCGTCCGGGAGAATCTGAACCAGCCCGCGCCGGATTTTTACGCCGATTCCCTCTCCTACGGCCGCAACGGCTCCCGGTTTGAGATTGTGGGGGCCGGCCGCCGGGTGCCGGTGACTACCCGGCTTTTGGGGCTGCACAACGTCAGCAACATCCTGGCCGCCGCCGCTGTGGGCTTCCATCTGGGTCTTACCGACAACGAGGTAAAATACGCCGTATCCCAGTTAAAACCGGTGCCTCACCGGCTGGAGTTAAAGCCCTTTATCAACGGCGCCATCCTCATCGACGACGCCTACAACGCCAATCCCGAGGGCTGCCTGGAGGCCGTGCGGGTGCTGGGCAGCTTTTCGGGGATGCGGAAAATCATCGTCACCCCGGGCCTTGTGGAACTGGGCGAGAAGGAATACGACTGCAACTACCAGCTGGGCCTGGCCGCCGGCAAAACCTGCGACACGGTCATCCTGGTGGGGGAAAAGCGGGCGGTGCCCATGGCCGACGCCATCGCCACCCTGGATTTCCCCAAAGAACAGCTGCACATCGTCCATTCCTTTGCCGACGCCATGGCCCTGCTGCAGCGCCTGGCGGATAAAAGTACCGCCGTGCTCTTTGAGAACGACCTGCCCGACAACTACGCGGGCTAAGGCCGGCGGCCTATATCAAGGAGGTATTGTCCATGAAAACCAATCTGGCCGTATTTTTCGGCTGCTCCTCGGTGGAGCATGAGGTATCCATCATTTCGGCGGTGCAGGCCATGGAGGCCATGGACCGGGAAAAATATACCGTCGTCCCCGTCTATGTGGCCAAGGACGGGAATATGTACACAGGGGACGCCCTGTTTTCCATGAAGAACTACAAGGACCTGCCCGCCCTTTTAAGCCGCTGCACCCGGGTTTTCCCCGCAAGGGAAAAGGGGGAGGTCGTCCTCATGGACGCGGCCGGCGGCCTTTTTAAACGCAAGCCCGTGGCCCGGCTGGACGTGGCCTTCCCGGTGGTCCACGGCACCAACTGCGAGGACGGCTCTTTGCAGGGCTATTTTGAAATCCTGGGCCTGCCCTACGCCGGCTGCGACGTGCTGGCCTCGGCCGTGGGCATGGATAAGGCCGTATTCAAGCATGTGCTGGCCGCCCACGGCCTGCCCGTGCTGCCCTGCGTCACCTTTACGGCCCGCCAGTGGGCCGAGGACAAGGCGCCCATCCTGGATAAAATCCGGCGGGCCATCGGGTATCCCTGCATCGTCAAGCCGGTGAACCTGGGCTCCAGCGTGGGCATCAGCAAGGCCGAAGACGACGGCAAGCTGGAGGAGGCCGTGGCCCTGGCCGCCTCCTTCGCCGGGGAAATCTTGGTGGAACGGGCCATCGGCAGCCTGCGGGAAATCAACTGTTCGGTGCTGGGCGACCGGGACGCCTGCGAGGCCTCGGTTTGCGAAGAGCCGGTTATGAGCGACGAAATCCTCTCCTATGAAGACAAATACTTAAGCTGCGGGGCCAAGGGGGACAAAACCGGCGGCTCCAAGGGCATGTCCTCCTTAAAGCGCCGGCTGCCGGCCGAAATTCCCGAGGAAAAGGCGGATGAAATCAGGGATTTGGCCAAGGAGGCCTTCCTGGCCATCGGCGGCCAGGGGGTGGCCCGCATCGATTTCCTCATGGATACGGCCGACGGGAACAAGGTCTACATCAATGAAATCAACACCATCCCCGGCTCCCTGGCCTTTTACTTATGGGAGGCCGCCGGCCTGCCCTACCGCCAGCTTATCGACCGGCTGGTGGAGCTGGCCTTCAAGCGGGCCCGCACCCGGCAGAATCTCATGTTCACCATTGACACCAACCTGCTGTCCCAGGCGGGGGATTTGGGCGGAGCCAAGGGAAAAGCTTAAATACCATCCTAACATCGGAGTGAATCCATATGACAACCCTCCTTGCCAAATGGTTTGTCAAAGATTATCAGGACGTGGAAAATCCCCGCGTCCGGGCTGCCTATGGACGACTGGCCGGGATTACCGGCATTATCTGCAACCTCATCTTATTCGCCTTTAAGCTGCTGGCCGGCCTTTTGTCCGGCAGTGTATCCATTATGGCCGACGCCTTCAACAATCTGTCCGACACCGGCTCCTCGGTGGTCACCATGGCGGGGCTGAAAATGGCCAGCCGGCCGGCCGACCCCGAGCATCCCTTCGGCCACGGGCGGATCGAGTACATGTCCGGCTTTATCGTTTCCCTGCTCATCACCCTGGTGGGGGTGGAACTCTTCAAATCCTCGGCCGAGAAAATCGCGTCGCCGGAGGCGCTTTCGGTCAACGCCGTGACCGTCGTCGTACTGGCGGCCTCCATCGCCGTCAAGCTGTGGATGTGCTTTTTCAACCGCTCCTTAGGCAAGCGGGTAAACGCCGCCGCCTTTAAGGCCACCGCCCTGGACAGCCTCACCGACTCCATCGCCACCGCCGCCGTTTTGGTGGCCGTAGGCGTATCCGCCATTTTCAAGGTGAACATCGACCCCTATATGGGCCTGGTGGTGGCCGCCTTTATCGTATATACCGGCCTGAAAACCGCCAAGGAGACCCTGGATCCCCTGCTGGGCACGCCGCCGGATCCGGAACTGGTGAAGGAAATCGAAAAGCAGGTGCTGGCCTACGACGGGTTTTTAGGCGTTCACGATTTGATTGTACACAACTACGGCCCCGGCCGTTCCTTTGTCTCCCTGCACGTGGAGGTGCCCTACAACGTGGATATCCTCCGGTGCCATGAGCAAATTGATTTGTGCGAACGGGAGGTGGGCGAAAAGCTCCATCTGGAAATGGTCATCCACATGGACCCCATCGTCACCGACGACCCGGACGTGCTCCAGGCCAAGGCGGGCATGGCGGCCGCTTTGCAGGAAATCGACCCGGCTTTAACCCTCCACGACTTCCGCATGGTAAAGGGGGAGCAGCGCAGCAACCTGATTTTCGATGTGGTCATTCCCCCGGCCTTTTCCATGTCCCACAAGGAACTGCGGGAGCGGCTGGACAAGTCGGCGGCCGGGCTGAACCCATCCTACCGCTGCGTGGTCAACCTGGATTTGGACTATACCCGCTGCCGGGATTGAGAAAAACCATAGGGACAGGAGAAATCTATGCAGATAGGCAATCTGAAAATCGAAGGCCACGCGGGTCTTGCCCCCATGGCGGGGGTGGCCGACCGGGCCATGCGGGAACTCTGCCGGGAGCAGGGGGCCGCTTATACAGTGGGCGAACTGGTCAGCGCCAAGGGGGTCACCCTGGGGGACCGGAAATCCGGCCTGCTTTTGCAGGTGCACCCGGCCGAGCGCCCCATGGCCCTCCAGCTTTTCGGCCGGGAACCGGCGGTCATGGCCGACGCCGCCCGACGGGCCATGGACCAGCGGCCCGACTGGATTGACATCAATATGGGCTGTCCCGCCCCCAAGGTGGCCGGTCACGGCGGCGGCGCGGCCCTGATGAAAGACCCGGTGCTGGCCGCCGACATCACCCGGGCGGTGGCAAAGGCCGTCCCGGTGCCGGTGACGGTGAAAATCCGGTCCGGCTGGGACGACGAACACATCAACGCCGTAGAGGTGGCCCGCCGGTGCGAGGACGCCGGGGCGGCGGCCGTCACGGTGCACGGCCGCACCCGGGCGCAGATGTACGCCCCCCCGGTTAACCGGGACATCATCCGGCAGGTGAAGGAAGCGGTATCCATCCCGGTCATCGGCAACGGGGACGTGGCCTCGGCGGTCGACGCCGCCCGGATGCTGGAGGAAACCGGCTGCGACTTTCTCTTGGTGGGCCGGGCGGCCATGGGGGCCCCCTGGATTTTCGCCCAAATCAACGCCTGGCTGGATCATGAGCGGATCCTCCCCCCGCCCCCCGTATCCCAGCGCATGGCCTACCTGCTGCGGCAGGCCGAACGCATGGTGGAATACAAGGGCGAGGCCATCGCCATGCGGGAAATCCGCAAGCACGCCGGCTGGTATATGCGGGGCCTGCGGGGCGCGGCGGCCTACCGCCGGGAAGCCGGCGCCATCTCCTCCATGGAGGACCTGGCCCGCCTGTGCCTGCGGGCCGTAGAGGAAAACCGGGAAGCATAGTGCGCATATCTGCGCATTTATAAGCATATGAAAGCAAATTCCTGCGCAATTTTCAACCTTATGCGCAGGCATGGCATCTCCGCCTCCTCTATGCTATGATAGCCCCGGACGGCTGTCATGGAAGCGGGCGGACAGGCCTTATCCCACATAAAACAGGCAGGAGGACATTTTCCATGGCAGAACAAAAAACCATCTCCAATGAAAGGCTGATTTCCCTCATCAAGGCCTTTAAGGAGGACCAAACCGACGAAAACTGGAACAAGGTACTGGGCGAAATCGTCATGAACGCCCAGTTTCTCATGCCGGCCCGGCTGAATCCCCACGCGGCCCCGCCGGGCGCCGGGGACTTAGCCGAGATGCAGGCGGGGGCCCGGCTGCAGTTTATCATGATCACCACCACCGATAACCAGCGGTTTTTCCTGGCCTTTACCGACGCAAACGAGCTGCGCAAGTGGCAGGTTGTGGAAAACCAGCAGGTGGTGCTCATGAATTTCGACAACTATGCCTCCCTCATCCTGAAGGACGAGAATATCGCCGGTTTTGTCATCAATCCCTTCGGGGAAAACCTGGCCCTCAACCGCAAGGTGGTGCAGCATCTGAAAACCCGCAAGGAGATTCTTCTGAAGGGCCACGCCCAGCATGTGGTACAAAAAGACACCCCGGTAAAACTGCGCAAACCCGACCCCTATCCGACCGAGATGGCCGAAGCCATGGCCGAGCACATGAAAAAGGATAAGGCCATTCAATCGGCCTTCCTTATGGAGATGCAGCGGGAAGGCATGGATAGCTATCTCTGCGTGGTGGACTTCCAGGGGGACAAGGACAAGGTTTTCGAGGGCATCGCGGGCGCGGCCAAGCCCTTTCTTAAGGGAAAGTACCTGGATTTGGTGGCGCTGGATTCGGCCTTCGGCAAAAAAGCAACGGAGAAGGCCGAGCCCTTTTACGAAAAAAAGAAGAAGAAATTCGGCCTGTTTTAATGTAACAGGGGCCCTCCGGCCCCACGGGAGGCGACTGGATTGGACATTATAAAGAAAATCGAAGAGGCCCGGGAACCTTATAAAAGCATCCCCTTCTGGAGCTGGAACAACCAGCTGGAGGAGCCGGTGCTGGCCGAGCAGATAGACGCCATGGAGGCGGCGGGGGCTGGGGGCTTTTTCATGCATTCCCGCGGGGGATTAAAGACCCCCTATTTAAGCGACACCTTTTTCGACCGCTCGGCCTTCTGCGTGGACAAGGCCGAAAAGCTGGGGCTTTCGGCCTGGGCCTACGACGAATTCGGCTGGCCCAGCGGCTTTGCCGACGGCCGGGTTCCCGCCTTGGGATATGATTATCAGCAGAAATCCCTGCATTTCTCCCGGTATGCCGAGGGGGATACCCTGCCCCAGCGGCTTCTGGGCTGCTACCGGGAAACGGCCGGCCGCTGGGCCCGGGTGGAACAGCCCCGAAAGGGCGATATGCTGGTATCGGTGGATGTCAACCTCTATTACATAGACCCCCTAAACCGGGAGGCGGCGGCGGCCTTCATCCGCTTCACCCATGAGGAATACGCCAAGCGGTTCGGCGACAAGCTGGGGAACCAGCTCCAGGGCTTTTTCACCGACGAGCCCCAGTACGCCAACGGGGCCATCCCCTGGTCGGAGGCCCTGATCCCCGCCTTTAAAGAGGCCTACGGGATGGATATTCTGGATGGCCTCTGCCTGCTGGACGTGGAGGGAGAGGGCTACGAGACCTTCCGCTACCGGTACTATCTCACCGCCGCCCGCCTGTTCCAGGAGGGCTTTATGAAGCAGATTTACGACTGGTGCGACGCCCACGGCTGCCAGCTCACCGGCCACATGATGTCGGAGGACGACTTAGTGTCCCAGATGCGCTGCACGGGGGGCGTCATGCCCTGCTACCAGTATTTCCACATTCCCGGCATGGATTGGCTCTGCCGGGGCATCGGCGACCCGTCCATCCCCAAGCAGGTGGCCTCGGCCTGCGCCCAGCTGGGCAAGCCCTACGCCATCAGCGAGATGTTCGCCCTGTGCGGCTGGGACGTCTCCTTCGAGGAACTGCGGTGGATTGCCCACTGGCATTATGTCAACGGCATCAACCTGACCTGCCAGCACCTGGAGGGCTACTCCTTGGAGGGCTTCCGCAAGCGGGATTATCCCCCGTCGGTCTTTGTGCAGGAATCCTGGTACGAGCGGTACGCCTATTACAACGACTATATCAGCCGTCTGGGCGCGGCTTTGAGCATGGGGGAAGAGCAGACCGGCCTGCTGGTGGTGCATCCCCTGCGCAGCGCTTATATTCTCTACAAAAGCTCCAGCTACGACGCCCTCTGGCCCCGCTCGGACTTCTTCAAGTCCCTGACCGAGCGGCTGAACTGCCTGCAGCTTGACCACCACTATGGGGACGAAACCCTTATGGAAAAATACGGCCGGGTGGAAAAGGGCCGGCTGATTATCGGGGAAGCGGCCTACGACCGGGTTATCCTGCCCGACCTGCTGACCCTGTCGGCCCCCGTTCTGGAACTGCTGCTGGCCTTCGGGCAGCAGGGTGGCGCGCTCTATTATATGGGCTCCCTCCCCACCCTGCTGGACGGCGCGGCCGACCCCCGCCTTTCCCAGCTGGCGCAGTATGCAAAGCCCCTGGCCTTTACCGACGAGGCCCTGGAAAGCCTGCGGCCGGAAGGGGCCCTGCGCCTGGAAGTGAAGCCGGCGGAGGGCAGCCGGGTACATTCCCGCACCCGGTACCTTGCCGACGGCAGCCGCCTTTATTTCATCGCCAATCTGAACCGGGAGGCGTCCGCCCGGGTGGATATCCGCATCCCCGGCGCCTACAGCCTCTCCCGGCTGGATTTGACCGACAATACCCGGCAGCCCGTCTCGGCCCGGCCAGAGGGGGACGCCACGGCGGCCGACTGGGAGCTGGAGCCCATGGGAGCCCTGCTGCTCTGCGCCGAACCGGGCAGCCCGGCGGTATACCCCGAACCGGAAAAGGTTTATCTGCCCTTTGCCCCCGTCTGGAAAATCGCCCGGCAGGCCGAGAACGCCCTGACCCTGGACACCTGCCGCTATAAGGTGGACGACGGCGACTGGCAGCCGGCCAAGAATATCCTCTTAATCCAGCAGGATTTGCTGAAGGAAAAGCGGCCCTGCCGGCTGACCCTGGAATATGTCTTCCAGGCCGAGGACCCGGCCGGCCTTTCGGAACTTTCCTTTGTCACCGAGACGCCGGATAAATACCGCATCTCCATCAACGGCCGGCCCCTTGCCTTCAAAGACGAGGGCTGGTACACCGACAGGGCCTTCCGCCGCACCTCCATCGGGGATTATGTAAAGGAAGGCGTCAATGTCATCACCATGGAAACCGAGTTTTTCCAGCGGCAGAAGGTGTACGACGTGCTCTTCGGGGAGAACGTCCACGAGACCGAGCGGAACAAGCTGACCTACGACACCGAGCTGGAGGCCTGCTATATCGTGGGCCGCTTCAGCGTGAAAAACCGGGCCGACTGGACCTACGGCGAGCGCAAGGCCATCTTCACCGGCAGCGACTTTGTGCTGGCGCCCCCGGTGGAGGAGGTGGAGAGCCGTTCCATCACCGAAAGCGGCTTCTGGTTCTTCCGGGGCAAGCTGCTGCTGGAGCAGACGGTGCAGGTCCATCCCCAGCCGGGCAAGCGGTACTGCATCGGCTTTGCCGAAGTGGATTTCCCCGCCGGCCTGCTGTACGTCAACGGGAAGGAGGCGGCGGTGGTGGGCTTCTCCCCCTTCAGCTACGACGTCACCGACCTGCTGGAAGAGGGGGACAACCGGATTTCCCTGCTGATTTTCGCCTCTAACCGCAACCTGTTGGGCCCCCACCACCGGGTGGAGGGGGAAAACTACGACGTAGGCCCCCATACCTTCTTGGACAGAAGCCGCTGGTACGACGGCTTCGCCTTTGTCCGCTGCGGTTTCCGTATGCAGCAGGAGGCCGATGGATGCATATAACTTCATGCGCCCATATGCCACACATGGCCGTTTCCGTCTGTTGAGAAACCCAATGAGAGCCATTTGTATCGCAGAAACCGGCGACATGTGCGTCGGGTCACGCACACGACAAATCCCGCAGCAGCGGGATTTGTAGGGGGGAATGTTAGAAGGGGGGCTTGCCCCCTCTTCTACAGCTTGTGGACTTTGCCCACAAGCTGAAACGCCGCCGCCCATCGAACCGGGCGGCGGCGTTTTCCGTTTTGAGCATACAGGGTGCAGGGAACCGTCCCATCCGGCGGCAGGCATATCTGCCCCCACGCGGATGAGATACCCCCATCAGGCGAACACCCTCCTATTTTCTTTCGAGAATCTGGATGGCCTGCCGGCACCGTTCCTCCTGCTGCCTCGTCTCCCCGTCGATAATATCCGAACGGGACAAATCGGCGTTGTGGCGCAGGTCGGCCAGCTTGACCTTGGTGGCCAGCGGATCCTTTCGCAGATTTTCAATATAGTCCAAAAAAGGCGTGGCGGGATCCTGGGTCAATAAATTCACAGCTTCCACCACATCTTCCGGGAAACCGGCCTGACGCAGATCTTCCAGCGTCATACTCCCCTTCCCCACCACGTCGTGCAGCATCGCCACCGTGACGCTGGCCTCCGTGTCCATCTGCTCGGCGAGATGGAAGGGATGATAGATATAGGGCAGGCCGTCTTTATCCTTTTGATCCTTGTGCACGTCAAAGGCCAGCTGCATCGCTTTTTTGGTCATGGCAGTGTATAGCATATCCATTCCCCCTTCTATCCTCAGTATATACTTCTTTTCCCTCCGGCGCAACCGGGAATATAGCCTAAATCCGCCAGCCCTATATAGGCCGGAGAGAATGGATTGCCCAAATATTCGACCAAATTGGGGATTTCGGTCACCGGCTGAACCGTCGCCGGGCGCAGGGGAAAGTTGAGGGCTGCCGTCAGCCGGTCACCGCAGGCAAGCACCCGCAGGCTGCCCGAAAGACGACCGGCGGCCGACCGGGCGGCCGCAAGGCCCAGGGCGGCGGTGGGATACCCGCCGGCCCGGTTGGTCACCGCAATCCGGCATTTTCCCTCTCCGTAGGTCACCTGCAGGCGGGCCGCCCCATCGGATGCGTGCCGGCAGGCGTTGCCCACCAGGTTAAAAAAGGCCGTCCGCAGGGCCGCCGCGTCCAGCAGGGCCGGACCGGCGGGGGCCGGATCCAGACCGGCTTCCAGGCGGTATCCCCCCGCCGCCGCCAGGATAACCGCCGCGTCGGCCGCCGCTTCGATGCAGGCGCCGGGCCATACGGGACGGGGGGCCGCCGTCTCCAGCAGGGAGGACAGGTTGCAGAACTCCCGCAGGGCGCCGTAGGCCCAGACCCGTTCCGCCCCCTCCCCGCACCGGTGCAGATAGGCCGCCAGCGCCTCCCGCACCCCCGCCAGAGCCCGTTCTGCATCCGAGGGAGAGTAGCCTTCCCGCCGGCCGGTTTTCCATTTCGACAAAATTCATTCCTCCCAGAGCCGGAGATTTGGCGCTTTGGGCTTTGCAAATACCCGGCAATTCGAAAAATTGATGAATGAAAGGTTAAAAATGTAACAAAGCCCTTGCATATTTCTGCCATTGGGATTAAAATAGATGCATAACCATATTAGGAGGTAGAAAAACAATGATTAAAGTTGGTATCAACGGTTTTGGCCGTATCGGCAGACTGGTTTTCCGCGCGGCCATTGCGCAGCCCGAGACCTATGAGATCGTGGGCATCAACGATCCCTTTATCGATGTCGACTACATGGTCTACATGGTCAAGTACGACACCATCCATGGCCATTTCGACGGCGAGATCAAGGCCGAGGGCGGCAAGCTGATTGTAAACGGCAAGGCCATCAGCGTCTACGCCGAGAAGAACCCCGCTGACATCAAGTGGGGCGAGTGCGGCGCCGAGTATGTGGTTGAGTCCACCGGCGTGTTCTGCACCACCGAGAAGGCCAGCGCCCATCTGGCTGCCGGCGCCAAGAAGGTTGTCATCTCCGCTCCCGCCAAGGATAAGGAGACCCCCACCTTCGTGTGCGGCGTCAACCTGGACAAGTACCAGAAGGATATGAAGGTCGTTTCCAACGCCTCCTGCACCACCAACTGCCTGGCTCCTCTGGCCAAGGTTATCAACGATAAGTTCGGCATCGTGGAAGGCCTGATGACCACTGTGCACTCCACCACCGCCACCCAGAAGACGGTTGACGGCCCCTCCGCCAAGGATTGGCGCGGCGGCCGGGCTGCTGCCGGCAACATCATCCCCTCCTCCACCGGCGCCGCCAAGGCCTGCGCCCTGGTTATCCCCGAAGTAAAGGGCAAGCTGACCGGTATGGCGTTCCGCGTTCCCACCCTGGACGTTTCGGTGGTTGACCTGACCGTCCGCACCGAGAAGGCCACCTCCATGGAGGAGATCAACGCCGCTCTGAAGGAAGCTTCCGAGACCTACATGAAGGGCATCCTGGGCTACACCGAGGACGCTGTGGTTTCTTCCGACTTCTATTCTGACAAGCGGACCTCCATCTACGATGCCACCGCTGGTATCGCCCTGAACTCCAACTTCTTCAAGCTGATTTCCTGGTACGACAACGAGTGGGGCTATTCCAACAAGGTGCTGGATCTCATCAAGCACATGGCTGAGGTCGACAATCAGTAGTTTTCCCTCCTTTTTCTCTAAAAATTCCCGGGCCGTATGGCTCGGGAATTTTTTTGCGCTTATGACAAAGGCGCCCCGCCAAAGCGGGACGCCTCAGCTTGTCGGCAAAGTCGACAAGCTGTAGAAGAGGGGCGAGCCCCCCTTCTAACATTCCCCCTACAAATCCCGCAGAAGCGGGATTTGTCGTATGCAGAAACCGACGCACATGTCGCCGGTTTCTGCGATTGGGTGGCTTCCATTGGGTTTTCTACAGTCTGAGGCGCCCCGCCAAAGCGGGACGCCTAAAAACCAATGTAAAAAGCGGCATACACCGTTTTATCCATGCAGTCCTATCTTCCGAGCCGGCCGCGCCATTTTTGCGCCCTGTGCCGCCGATGCGCCGAAATTAAAATACGGCGCCAGCTCGGGCGCATACTGCCAGCCGTGCTGTGCAGGATTATAGGCAGCCATCTCTTCCAACAAGATATTGATAGCCTCGCCGAAATCGCCTTCATCCTGGAAGGAAGCCCCCTGAAAATACAGCATGGTGCAGGGCGGCAATACAATCATGTCGCAGCCGGCGGGAACGGGCTCATCATAATCCACAGGCACCTCTATGCCGGCGGCCGTATTGCCGGTTCCCGGTTTTATCATATTTTCCGGGAGGGTAAGCAGCGCAGCGGCATCAAGCCTTTGGGGAATCCGGTTGAAAACCTCCTCCCAGCCGCATCCCATCTCAGCGCAAAAAGAAAAGTAATCCGTGGCCCGGACCGAACGCAGGAGGAGAAGTTTCCGGGCCGGGCGTTCCACCGCCGTAACGGTCATGGTTCTTTTTATCGGTTCTTTGGACATGGGTATACGCCTTCTTTCAAATATTGGGATAGTCATAACCCGAAAGCAAAAACCTGCCGACAAAACCATTCAGCTTTTTTCGACAGGTTTTTCTTTGTAAAGGTGAGACAAAAAAGCTCCCGCTCATGGTCGAGTCACACAGTAAAAAGCGATCGGCAACTCATCATGAATTGCCGACCGCAGGTCTGGCGGAGCGGGTGGGATTCGAACCCACGGTACCGTGAGGTACAACTGATTTCGAGTCATTTTTCGCTTATGATTTTTAGCGGAAATTATGCGAAGATGGAAGTACACAACGGAAGCCAAAATTCTGCGGTATAC
>CAJFVX010000062.1 GCA_904420585.1 Candidatus Howiella intestinavium
AAACCAGCAGCAAGGCGCATAAGCCTGAAGCACAGCCCATAAACCAACCGGGCCGCCCCCTTTCCCGTATGGGAAGGGGGGCGGCCTGTGAGCAACTGGGTGTACAATTCGGAAAACAGCCTGACAAAATGGGGAATCTTCCGGGTTTTAATTCTGCCCTGCGTGAAATCGGCATATAGTGGAACAGAATATATAGAAGGAGAGATAGATATGCAAGAAAACCAGCCTGCTGTGCCGGATCCGGCGGATGTTTCCAAAAATAAGGTGTTTGCCATCCTGTCTTATTTTGGTATTCTTTTTATCCTGCCCTTGCTCTGCTGCAAGGATTCTGCGTATGGGCGCTTCCATGCCAACCAAGGATTGCTTCTGTTTCTTATGGAGGCGGTAGCTGCCGTTTTGGGCCTTATTCCTTTGGTTGGCTGGATTATTTCCCTGATACTGTATCTCTGTATATTGGTGTTCTTTATCCTGGGACTGGTTTCCGCCGCCCAGGGAACCATGACACCCCTGCCGCTGCTGGGCTCTATCCGGATTATTAAATAAGCGGGACAGCGGGCCGGAAGGCCTGCATGAAACTGGTACAAATAAGCCGCCGTTTGCTGTGTGCATACGGCGGCTTTTCTCTATGGCTTGATACGAAAGCCGGCGGATTCAGGCCGGCTCGGTCAGGACGGGATTTTCTTTTCTCGACAAATTTTTATGCTTTGCGGCCCTTTTCCGCACGGGCAGGCGCCGGCGCAGGGCCTTTTCCAGCTTCATGGCAAAGCCGCTTAAGGCGCCCCAGAGAACCGAGTACAGCAGACAAACCTGCCCGCCCAGGTTGAAGGGCAGGCGGCTGTAGTCCCAGACGCCCATATGCAGCCAGAGGTTGCAGATGCATCCGATGCAAAGCTCCACAGCCGTGATAATGGCCCCGCCGGCGATGCATTTGTACAGCGCCGGCGCGCTTTCCATCCGCCGGCCAGCCGCCCCAATCAGCCGCAGGCAGAGTCCCCCGGCCAGCAGCATGGACCAGTGGGTGGTTCCCCGCCAGATGACCTCAATCAGCCCGTAGCCCACCGCCCCGGTGCCGAATACGATGCCGTCGGATACGGCCTTGGGCAGCAGGGCCGGGGCCGCCGGGGAGAGGGAATGTACATCGGATGTTAAGGGTATCATACCTGTATACCGTCCTTTTTCGCAAATTATCCTGCCGGGCAGCGACGTTTCTATTGTTGCCGGATAGGGCGGTATTACCCCTGGCTTTTCATGGGAAAGCCGGCCTTCCCGGGATTTCGCACAGGATACCCGGGCAAACCGGCCCAAATTTCATCTTGTCCAAAAAGGCGGCTTTCCTTGCGCCCCGCCCCGCTTTATGGTAATATATCCTTGTATATCTATATCCGCCCTTCCCCGCACGGGGAGACGGCGTGTATTTTACCGAAAGAAAGGACGGAAGTCCATGAGGGATTTGCGCGAGGGGGATGTGCGCCCCATCGGCGTGTTTGATTCGGGCCTGGGCGGCCTTACCATGGTGCGGGAATTTGTCAAATACCTGCCGGGGGAAAATATCGTCTACTTCGGCGACACCGGCCGGGTGCCCTACGGCAGCCGCAGCCCCGAAACCATTGCACAGTACGCCAGGCAGGATGAAAGCTTTTTGCTGTCCCAGGATGTAAAAATGATCATCGCCGCCTGCGGCACGGTCAGCTCGGTGGCCAGCCATACCGGCGCCGGCCTGCCGGTGCCCTTTATCGAGGTGGTGTCGCCGGCGGCCCGGGCGGCGGCCAAGCTGTCCAAAACCGGGCGCATCGGGGTCATCGGCACCAGCGCCACCATTTCCAGTGGCAGCTACGCCCGGCAGCTGCAGGCTTTGCGGCCGGACGCCTGTGTGGTCAGCAACGACTGCCCTCTGTTCGTGCCCCTGGTGGAGGCCGGCTGGATTGACAAAGACGACCCGGTGACGGTGGAAACCGCCCGCCGGTACCTGGCCCCCATTCTGGAAGCAAAAGTGGATACCCTTATATTAGGATGCACCCATTACCCCGTTTTAAGCGGGATTATCGGCGAGATTATGGGCGAGGATGTCACCCTTATCAATACGGGGGAGATGGCCGCCCGGGCGGCCGCCGCCTACCTGGAATTCCACGGCATGCTCAACCGCTCGGAGGACGAGCGCCGCTGCCGGTATTACGTCAGCGACCGGACGGAATCCTTTTCCAAGGTGGCGGCCATCCTGCTGGGCCGGCAGATAGGCGACCGGGTGGAACGGGTGGACATTTCAAAATACTAGGAAGGAATCGAAAAGTACATGAAAGAAGTTCTCATCACCATAAAAGGCACCCAGGATGTGGACGGGGAAGAGGAAGTCGTGGAGCTGACCACCCTGGGCAAACTGGGCCAGCGGGATGGAAAATGGTACATCACCTATAAGGACCACGCCTTTGCGGACAGCGCTGAACTTGGCGACTTGGCCGTGGGCGACCCCTACGACAGCGGCCCCTACGAATTCAACGGCACCGACGCCGCCGGCCCGGAGGCCGACGAATTCCAGGCGGCGGCCGCCGATTTGCAGCAGGCTATGCGGGCCGATGTGACCACCCTTTTAAAGATAGAGGACGAGCATATGGTCACCATGCAGCGGACAGGGGGCCTGCGCAGCCGCCTGACGGTGGAAAAGGGCCAGCGTCATATGAGCCATTACGATACCGGATACGGCGAGCTGCTGGTGGGGGTCTTCGGGGAACAGATCCAGAACCAGATAAGCGCTGCCGGCGGCCGGCTGTATATGCGCTATACCATCGACGTCAATCACAGCCTGGTCAGCCGCAACCAGGTTGAAATTCATATCAAGGAAACGGGGAAGGGTATATGTCTCAATTCGTAAACAAAACCGTAGAGGATATTAAGGAAATCATCCTGGCCGCCGCCGGCAAGGCCGTGGCCGAAGGGAAATTCCCCGGGGAGCCCCTGCCGGCCTTCTCGGTGGAAATCCCCGCCGACCGGGCCCACGGGGACTACGCCGTCAATGCGGCCATGGTCTGGGCCCGGAACCTAAAAAACGCCCCCCGGAAAATCGCCGAGACCCTGCTGAGCTACGCCGATTTTTCGGGCAGCTGCATCGAGCGTTTTGAAATCGCCGGCCCCGGCTTTATCAACCTGTTTTTAAGCGACCGGTTCTATGCCGGCGTGCTGGAGGAAATCGAAGAGCGGGGAGAGGACTACGGCTCCTCAGATATGGGCAAGGGCCAGAAGGTTATGGTGGAATTTGTCTCGGCCAACCCCACCGGCCCCATGCACATCGGCAACGCCCGGGGCGGCGCCCTGGGGGACTGCCTGGCCGCCGTGCTGGAAAAGGCCGGCTACCAGGTCAGCCGAGAGTTTTATGTAAACGACGCCGGCAACCAGATTCAGAAGTTCGGCAACTCCTTGTCGGCCCGGTATTTACAGATTTATAAAGGGGAGGAAAACGTCCCCTTCCCCGAGGACGGCTACCAGGGGGCGGACATCAAGGCCCGGGCGGCCGAGTTCGCCGAAATCCACGGGGACGCCTATGTGGAAAAAAGCGAGGAGGAGCGGCGGCAGGCCCTGGTGGACTACGCCCTGCCCAAGAATATCGACGGCCTGCGGGAAGATTTGGCCGCCTATCGGATTCAGTACGACACCTGGTTCCGGGAGTCAACCTTATATAACGACGGGGAACTGAAGGCCGTTCTGGAGGATATGAAGGCCCGGGGGCTGACCTATGAAAAGGAGGGGGCTCTCTGGTACAAGGCCACCGAGCACGGGGGCGAGAAGGACGAGGTGCTGGTGCGGGCCAACGGCAATCCCACCTATTTTGCCGGGGACATCGCCTACCATCACAATAAGTTCGCCGTGCGGGGATTCGACCGGGTTATCAATGTCTGGGGCGCCGACCACCACGGGCATGTGGCCCGGCTGAAGGGGGCCATGGATGCCATCGGCTTAGACGGCAGCAAGCTGGACATCGTGCTCATGCAGCTGGTGCGGCTGGTGCGGGACGGGGAGGTGGTCCGGGTATCCAAACGGACGGGCAAGTCCATCACCCTGAAGACCCTGCTGGATGAGGTGCCGGTGGACGCCGCCCGGTTTATCTTCAATATGCGGGAGCCCAACACCCATCTGGAATTTGATTTGGACCTGGCGGTGGAGCAGTCCAGCCAGAACCCGGTCTATTATGTGCAGTACGCCCACGCCCGGATTTGCAGCCTGTTCAAGAACCTGAAGGCCGAGGGGGTGGAGCCCCGGGCCTGTTCCACCGAGGAGCTCTGCGCCCTGCGGGCCCCGGAGGAGCGGGAGCTCATCCGGCACCTGGCCGGCTTTACCGGGGAGGTGGAGGCGGCGGCCAAGGCCTACGACCCCGCCCGCATGACCCGCTACGTGCTGGAGTTGGCCACCCTGTTCCATAAATTCTACACGGCCTGCCGCATCAAGGGGGAGGCCGAACCGCTGATGCAGGCCCGCCTGGCCCTGGCTTCCGCCACGGCGTCGGTGCTGCGCAACGTGCTGGGGATGCTGAAGATCACCGCCCCCGAAAGCATGTAAAAAAAGTTTTTTGCCCGCTTTTTTTCAAAAAAGAGATTCCCCTGTTAGGGGAAATGTCGCGAAGCGACAAAAGGGTGCCCGCCTCTGGAAGAGGGTGGGGTCGAGGGGCGAAGCCCCCGGCTATTGCCGCCTTGCGGCGGCGGGAGGAAAGGAATGCTATGGACGACGTACATTTGCGGCTGCCCCTGCTTTTCGCCGGGCCGGCCGGGAACCATCCCCAGGCATACGGAGGGAAACCAGGGGACTGCCTGCCCCTTTTCGCCAAGGCCCACCCGGAGGAGGCGACCGCCCTGCAAAGGGCTTATGTCACAGCCGGGGCCGGGGCGGTGCTGACCCCCACCTGGGGCGCCAACCGCACCACCCTGGAAAAATACGGATATACCGGGGACGCGGCGGCCCTCAACCGGATTCTCACCGCCGCCGCCCGCCGGACCGTTGGGCCGGACGTGCTGTTGGGCGGGGCTGTCTCCATGACCGGCCAGCGGCCGGCTCCCTTTGGAGAAACCCCCTTTAAACAAATCGTGTCCGACTATGCCGCCCAGGCCGCCGGCCTAAAGGACGGCGGGGCGGATTTTATCCTCTGCGAAGGCATGACCAATATGTGGGAGGCCCGGGCGGCCGTGCTGGGCTGCCGGACCACCGGCCTGCCGGTATTTGTCACCATGTCCCTGCACGAGGACGACGAGTCCCCGGAGGATCTGCCCTTCCTCTCCTTCCTCGTGACGGTGCAGAGCCTGGGGGCCGCCGCCGTGGGGCTGCAGGGATTTGCCGACTACGAGGAGGCGGCAGGGCTGCTGAACCAGGCCCGCCGGTATGCCGCTGTGCCCCTGCTGGCCCGGCCCGCCGCCGACGCCCTGGAGCCGGCCGCCTTTGGGGAGGTCTGCCAAGGCCTCTACCACGCCGGGGCTGAGATTCTGGGGGCCGATACCCCCGCCCATATGGCGGCCCTGTCCCGGGCCATGGGCAAAACCTCCCCCCTGCCCCCGGCCTCGCCGGAGGACGTGCTGGTGGCCGCCGACGACCGGGACGCCTATTTCCTCAACGAGGACGACATCATCCCCAGCCAGCCCATTCCCTGCGGCTACGATATGGGGGAGGACTTAATCGAGATGGAACGGCAGGAGGGAGGCATGGCCAACGCCCTGCTTGTCCGGGTGAACAGCGTAGCCGACGCCCTGCTGCTGGCCGAGTACGCCTATATGTCGGCGCTGCCGGTCATGCTGCAGGCGGATGACCCGGACGCCCTCTGGGAGGCCCTTTTCCTCTACCAGGGCCGGGCCCTGGTGGATTCGGAAAGCGAGATGGACCCGGCGGCCCTGCGGCGCATTGCCGCCGCCTTCGGCGCCATCGTCTATTGACCTTCGCCGCCTGCCCGACAAGCGCCGCAGGCCCTGTCTGCCGCGCGGGAGAAGTGCAATATGGATAAACCTATTCTGCGCCTGACCGGCAAATGGCTGGCCACTTTGCTGCTGGCCGTGATTTTCCTCTGGGCCCTTCCGCCCTTTTTTAGGGGCATCCAGAGCATCGGCTCCTTTGTCCCCCTGGCTTTTTCAGCCGGCACCCTTCTGTTTCTCTGGAACCGCCCGCTGCGGGAGAAAATCCGGGGACGGCGGTGGAGCCGCAATCTGTGGCGTATCGCCCTGGTTTTGTACTTCGCCGGCATCGCCTGTTTCGGCGTCCTGCTCTGTATGCTGCTTGGGGCGGAAACCAACCGGCCGGGGGAGGAGGACCGCACCGTGGTGGTGCTGGGCTGCCAGGTCAGGGGAGAGACCCCCAGCCTCATGCTGGAAAAACGGCTGCAGGTCGCTTACGCCTATCTTGAAGCGCACCCCGATGCCCCCTGCGTCGTATCGGGGGGACAGGGGCCGGGAGAGGCCATCAGCGAGGCCGAAGCCATGTACCGCTGGCTGGTGGAGCGAGGGATAGAGCCGGGGCGGATTTACCTTGAGAGCGCCTCCACCAGCACGGCCGAAAACCTGCGGTATTCGGCGGCTGTCATCCGGGAAGAGGGGCTGCCGACCGATGTAGCCGTCGCCACCGACGGATTCCACCAGTGGCGGGGGGGCTGCTACGCGGCGGAAAACGATCTTTCAGCCGCCGCCCTGCCGGCTAAAACGCCCTGGTACTTATTGGAATGCTATTACGTCAGAGAGGTGCTGGCCGCGGCCAAGACCCTCGTGCTGGGATAGGGGATGGAAAACATGTCGCTGCTGATTACAAACGTCCGCATGGTAGACCCGGCCTCCGGCCGGGATGAGACGGGCAGTCTCTATATGGAAAAGGGGAAGTTCGCCCCCCTTCCGGAAAAGCTGCCAGCCGATTGCCGGGTGGTGGCGGGAGACGGCCTTGCGGCCCTGCCGGGGCTTGTGGATATGCATGTCCATCTCCGGGACCCGGGCCAGACCCACAAGGAGGATCTGCACACCGGCGCCCGGGCGGCGGCGGCAGGCGGGGTGACCAGCCTGCTGGCCATGCCCAATACGTCGCCGGCGGTGGACAATCCCCAGACGCTTACCGACATTCTGCAGCGGGCGGAGAAGGAGCCGGTGCGCATCTACCAGGCCGGCTGCATCACCGCCGGGTTAAAGGGGGAGACGCCGGCCGACCTGCCGGCCCTGGCCGCCGCCGGCGCCGCCGCCTTTACCGATGACGGCCGCCCGGTCTGCAACAGCCGGTATATGCTGGAGGCCCTGCAGACGGCCCATAAGCTGGGCCGCCCGGTGGTCAGCCACTGCGAGGACTTGTACCTGGCGGCGGGGGGGATTATGACCGAAGGCCCGGTATCGGCCGCCCTGGGGGTGAAGGGCATCCCCGCTGCGGCGGAGTATGTGGACGTGGCCCAGAAAATCGCCCTGGCCGCCGCTGCGGATGCGCCCCTGCACGTCTGCCACGTGAGCACGGCGGGGTCTTTGGCCGCCATCCGGGCCGCCAAAAGGGCGGGCCTGAACGTGACCTGTGAAACCGGCCCCCATTATATCTGGTTTACCGAAGAGGCCCTGGAAGGCCGGGACGCCGACTTCCGCATGAATCCGCCCCTGGGCAGCCGGGCCGACCGGAAGGGGGTTATCGCCGCCCTGCTGGACGGTACCATCGATGTCATCGCCACCGACCACGCCCCCCATGCCCCCGCCGAAAAGGCCGACTTTGACAAGGCCCCCAACGGGGTTATCGGCATGGAGACCTCTCTCTCCGCCAGCTATACCGCCCTGGTGGCCTCCGGCCTTCTGGAGCTTTCGGATTTGGTTCGCCTTATGAGCCTTCATCCGGCCCGGATACTGGGCATCCCCGCCGGCACCCTGGCCGCCGGCGCGCCGGCCGATGTGGTGCTCTTCGATACGGCCGCCCGCTGGAAGGTGGAGCCGGACAAGCTCCACGGCAAGTCCCGGAACACCCCCTTCAAGGGCCTGGAGCTGATAGGCCGGGTGAAAACCACCATCTGCCGGGGCGAAATCGTGTACGAGGATAAATAAAAGTTTTTGCCCGCATACGGCGCGGAGAACCCCCGCCGGGGTTCCCCGATGCAATATAAAAAGACTGTCCATTATAGAAATTACGATTTAAGAGGAGGAGACGGAACATGTCATTTGACCGTTTGATTGCCCGCATCGCCCAGCTGCAGAATCCCACTGTGGCCGGCCTGGACCCCAAGCTGGACTTCATCCCCGAGAGCGTAAAGGAGGAAGCCTTCAGCCGCTTCGGCCCCACCCTGGAGGGGGCCGCCGAGGCCCTCTACCTGTTCAACGTGGGACTTATCGACGCCCTTTGGGATATTGTGCCGGCCGTCAAGCCCCAGTGCGCCTACTATGAGATGTACGGCTGGCCGGGCGTCCGGGCGCTGGAGCGCACCATCGCCTACGCCAAGTCCAAGGGGATGTTCGTCATCACCGACGGCAAGCGCAACGACATCGGCAGCACCATGGAGGCCTACGCCGCCGCCCACTTAGGCACGGTAGAGGCCGCCGGCCGCACCTTTACCCCCTTCGGCGCCGACGCTTTGACGGTCAACGGCTATCTGGGCTCCGACGGCGTCCGCCCCCTGCTGGATATCTGCGCTAAAGAGGACAAGGGCATCTTTGTGCTGGTCAAGACCTCCAACCCCTCCTCGGGCGAGCTGCAGGATAAGATGCTGGGGGATAAGACGGTCTATGAAACCATGGGGGACTTCTGCGAAGCGTGGGGGGAGAGCCTGCCGGGTACCTACGGCTATTCGGGCGTGGGCGCGGTGGTAGGGGCCACCTATCCGGCCCAGCTGGCCGAGCTGCGGGAAAAGCTGCCCCATACCTTCTTCCTGGTGCCGGGCTACGGCGCCCAGGGCGGCGGGGCCGCCGACGTGGCCGGCGCCTTCGATAAAAAGGGCCTGGGGGCCATCATCAATTCCTCCCGGGGCATCATGTGCGCCTACAAAAAAGCCGGCGCTCCCGAAGACTACGCCGCCGCCGCCCGGGCCGAGGCCATCCGCATGCGGGATGAAATCGTGGGATATATCGGCAAAATCGTTTTATAATAGCCATACAGGCTTTTCATGCACCACAGAAAACGGCCTGCGGGAGCGGGCCGGCGGAAAGGATGGAAACCATGGGATATACCAAATACCTGGCCACGGTGCTGGCGAATACCGAAATCGCCCCCGGCTTTTTCGATATCCGGGTAAAGACGCCCCAGGCGTCCCAGACCGGCCCCGGGCAGTTCTATCAGATTCTCTGCGACGGCAAGCCCCTGCGGCGGCCCATATCGGTCTGCGGCTACGACCCGGCCGCAGAAACCCTGCGGATGGTCTACCAAATCCGGGGGGAGGGCACAGCCTGGCTCGCCGGGGTAAAGGCGGGGGCCCAGCTGGATTTGCTGGGACCTTTGGGCCACGGCTTTTCGGTGAAAAACGCCGACCACCCCGTCTTTGTGGGGGGCGGCATCGGCACCCCGCCTTTGCTGGGGACGGCTGCGGCCTGCGGCGGCAGGGCCGACGCCATTTTGGGCTACCGCACCAAGGAGGCCGCCATCCTGCTGGAGGATTTTGAAAAGGTCTGCCGGAAGGTCTATACGGCCACCGACGACGGGAGCCTGGGCCACCATGGCCTGGTCACCGACCTGTTAAAGGAGCGGCTGGAGGAAGGCCCCTGCGACCTTATCTGCGCCTGCGGCCCCACCCCCATGCTCAAGGCCGTGTCGGCCATGGCCCTGGAGCGGGATATTCGCTGCCAGGTGTCCCTGGAGGAACGGATGGGCTGCGGCATCGGGGCCTGCGTCTGCTGCGTGTGCAAGGTGGGGGACCCCAACGACCCCGCCGCCATCCGCCACGCCCAGGTCTGCCGGTACGGCCCGGTTATCGATGCAAAGGAGGTCATCTGGTAATGGCCAATATGAAGGTTACCATCGCCGGGGTGGAATTCCGCAACCCGGTCATCGCCGCTTCGGGCACCTTTGGCTTCGGCCGGGAGTATTCGGAATTGTACCCCTTAAGCAACCTGGGGGGCGTGTCCTGCAAGGGCACCACTCTGGAGCCGCGGCTGGGCAATCCCGCCCCCCGCATCGCCGAAACCCCTTCGGGCATGATTAACAGCGTGGGGCTCCAGAACCCCGGCATCGACTTTGTGGTCAAATACGAAATCCCCTGGCTGGCGGGGCAGGATACCCGCATCGTGGCCAACATCGCCGGCAACACCCCCGAGGACTACGCCGCCGTGGCCGAGAAGCTCAACGATACGGCAGCCGACATGGTGGAGATGAACATCTCCTGTCCCAACGTCAAGCACGGGGGCGCGGCCTTCGGCACCTCCTGCGACGCGGCCGCCGCCGTGACCCGGGCGGTCCGGAAGGTCTGCCGCAAGCCGCTGATGGTCAAGCTGTCCCCCAACGCATCCAATATCGGGGACATCGCCGCCGCCGTTGAGGCCGAGGGGGCCGACGCCGTCTCCCTTATCAACACCATTACGGGTATGCGCATCGACCTGCGCACCCGCCGTCCGATTCTCAAAAACAATACCGGCGGCCTGTCCGGCCCGGCCGTCTTCCCGGTGGCCCTGCGCATGGTCTGGGAGGTGGCAAACCGTGTGAAAATCCCGGTGGTGGGCATGGGCGGCATCTCCAAGTGGGAGGACGCGGTGGAGATGCTGCTGGCCGGCGCCTCGGCCATCCAGGTGGGGGCGGCCAACTTTACCGACCCCTACGCCTGCATCAAAATCCTGTCGGGTTTGGAAAAGTATCTGGACGACAACGGCATTGCGGGTGTCAGCGACCTGACGGGCAAGGTAGAGCCCTGGTAAAATATGCGCCGGCCGGCGGTTTTCCCCGCCGGCCGGCTTTGCCATAGAGGCAAATTTGCAAAAGGAGAAGGCCATTTCATGATAACCACCCTGTACATAGTCCGCCATTGCGAGGCCCGGGGGAATATCGACCGGATTTTCCACGGCCATACCGATTCGGATATCAGCGGGAAGGGGGCGGCCCAGCTGGAACGGCTGGCGGAGCGGTTCCGGGACATCCATCTGGACGCGGTGTACGCCAGCCCCTTAAAGCGCACCCGCCTGACGGCCGAAGCCGTAAACCGGTACCATGGCCTGCCCCTGCATATCCATCCCGGCCTCATCGAAATCCACGGAGGCTATATGGAGGGCCGCCCCTGGGCGGAATTCCCCCTCACCCACCCGGAGGACGCCCGCCGCTGGAACCTGGAACCCTGGCTCTTTGCGCCGGAGGGGGGCGAGCCCATGCAGGCGGTATACGACCGCATCTGGCAGGCGGTGGGGGATATTGTCACCGCCGAGGAAGGGGGCGCGGTGGCCGTGGCCTCCCACGGCTGCGCCATCCGCAACCTTTTGTGCCGGGCCAAGGGCTGGCCCATCCAGCGGCTGGGCGAGGTGGACTGGTGCGACAATACAGGGGTCAGCATCCTGGAATTCGACGGTCCGGGCAAGTGCCGGGTGGTGCTGGAAAACGACATATCCCATCTGGACGAGGGCCTTTCCACCCTGGCCGGCCAGAAGTGGTGGCGGAAGGAAAACCTCGCCAGCCTGAATTTCACCGAATAGGAGGGATAGTATGATTATCATGTCGGTGGATTTGGGGGACGCCCGCACCGGTATTGCGGCAAGCGATGGGGGAGAGGGCTTCGCCTTCCCCAAGGGGGTCATCCATGAGCGCAATAAAGAGCGGCTGGTGGCGGAAATCGCCCGGTACGCTGCGGATGTGTCCGCCGGGCTGATTGTGGTGGGATACCCCAAAAATATGGACGGCAGCGCCGGTTTTAAAGCGCAGGAATGCGCTGCGACGGCCGAGAAAATCCGGGCGGCCACCGGCCTGCCGGTGGAGCTGTGGGACGAGCGGTGCACCACCGTGTCGGCCCATACGGCCCTAAACTATACCGATACCCGGGGCAAAAAGCGCAAAAATGTGGTGGACGCCGTGGCGGCCGTCATGATTTTGGAGGACTTCCTCCGCTTCCGGAAAAACTAAAAGCTCTTGGCCGCCGCCCACCGGCGGTTGCAATTCCGGCCGGAGGATGGTATACTGAAAAAAACGTATGTTTGTCCGCGCCCTTTGGGGCGGGACCGGAAGGGGGAGCCCACATGTCCAAGCCAAGCCTTTCGCCCAAGCAGGCCGCTGTGCTGCAGTTCCTGCGGGAGTCCCTGTCCGGGGGGCTGCCGCCCACCGTCCGGGAAATCTGCCAGGCCACCGGCATCAAGTCCACCTCCACCGTCCACGGCATCCTGGCCGCCCTGGAGGAGTACGGCTACATCTCCCGGGACCCCAAGGCCTCCCGGGCCATCCGCATCGAGGGTACGGCCCAGGCCGCCCAGGTGCCCCTTATCGGCAAGGTGACCGCCGGCGTCCCCATCCTGGCGGTGGAGCAGATTGAGGACTACATCCCCTATCCCACCGGGACGGCCGACAAGGAGGACGGGCTGTTCGCCCTGCGGGTTTCGGGCTACAGCATGAAAAACGCGGGCATACTGGATGGGGATATCATTGTGGCCAACCGGGATTTGCAGGCCCGGCAGGGGGACATTGTCGTGGCCCTCATGGAGGACGAGGCCACCGTCAAGCGACTTGTGTTTGAAAAGGGCCGGGTGGTCCTCATGCCCGAAAACCCGGATTTTTCCCCCATCTACCCCGAAAACCCCGTCATCCTGGGCAAGGTGGTAGGCTGTATGCGCCGGTATGGATAAGCCGGCGGGAGATAGATTGCAAAGAAGGGAGCGCCGTCCATGACAGGAATGCAGGATCCGGCCGGGCAGCCGGCCAAGACCCGGTATCATCTGCTGGATGAAATCCGGGGATTTGCCGTGGTCTGCATGGTTTTTTACCACGGGTTCTACACCCTGGCCTCCCTCTTCCATTCGGCGGCGGGCAGCGCCCTGCTGGCCTTTTTTACCCCGGCGGAACCCTATTTCGCCGGGCTTTTTATTCTCATATCCGGTATCGCTTCCCAGCTGACCCACTCCAACCTCATACGGGGGCTGAAGCTGCTGGGGGTGTCCCTGGCCTTTACCCTGGTGACCTGGGCCCTGGGCTTTGTGGGTATGAACGTGGTCATCTGGTTCGGCATCCTGCACATGCTGGCGGTCTGTATGCTGCTGGCCGCCGCCGTCAACCGGCCATTGCGGAAGCTGAAGTACCCGGTTGTCGGTATTCTTATTTGCCTGGTGCTCTTTCTGGCCACCATGCATATCCGGGAGGGCTGGCTGGGCTTCCCCTTCCTTCGCTGGGAGCTGCCGGCGGCCGTCATGGAATGCAAATGGCTTTTCCCCTTAGGTGTTATTACCCCCGGGTTTTATTCGGCCGATTACTTCCCCCTTTTCCCCTGGATGTTCGTCTTTTTTGCCGGGGCGTCCATAGGTTTATGGGCGGTGCGGGGGAAGTTTCCCGCCTTTATGGCCAAATCCCGGGTGCGGCCCCTTGCCTTTGTAGGCCGGCACGCCCTGCTTATTTATATCCTCCACCAGCCGGTGCTGTACGGCCTGTTCAGCCTGGTGCAGTGGATAATCCAGGCGGTAAGCTGATGATGTCAGGAGGGGACGTATGACCCGCAAGCATGTGGATTTGTATACCGACGGGGCCTGCTCGGGCAACCCCGGGCCGGGAGGCTGGGGGGCTGTCCTCCGGTTCGGAAGGGCCGAAAAGGAATTGTCCGGCGGGGAGAACCCCACCACCAACAACCGGATGGAGCTGACCGCCGCCATCCAGGGCCTGGCCGCCCTGAAGGAGCCCTGCGACGTGACTTTATACAGCGACTCCCGGTACCTCTGCGACGGCATCGGCAAGGGATGGGCCAAAAGCTGGCGGAAAAACGGCTGGCGGAAGGCGGACAAAAAGCCCGCCCTCAACGCCGATTTGTGGCAGCGGCTGCTGGAGCTGCTGGAAATCCACCAGGTGCGGCTTGTCTGGGTCAAGGGCCACGACGGCCACCCGGAGAACGAGCGGTGCGACCGGCTGGCCGTGGCGGCCGCCGCCCGGTTTAAGTAAGGGCGTTTGAACAGAGGAGGAGAAGGGCATGACCGAAGAGGAAAAGATTTTTGCCGGCCGGCTGTTTACGCCGGCGGACGCCGGTTTAAAGGCCAAGAAGCTGCGGGCCCACAATCTGTGCACCGCATACAACCAGACCTTTGAGGACGAAACCGAAAAGCGGGCCTCCATCCTTTCCCGGCTTTTTGGGGCTTTGGGGGAAGGCAGCGTTTTGCAGGGGCCCATCTATATCCACTACGGCTGCCATACAAAAATCGGGGCCCATTTTTTTGCCAATTTCCATTTGACCATCCAGGACGACGCCCCGGTGACCATCGGGGACAACTGCGATTTCGGCCCCAACGTGACCATCGTCACCCCCGTCCACCCCATGCTGCCCGACGAGCGCCGGGCCTTACGGGACAAGCGGGGGGCAGAACGGCATATGTGCTACGCCAAGCCGGTGGAAATCGGCAGTGATTGCTGGTTTGGGGCCAATGTGGTGGTCTGCCCGGGGGTGAAGATTGGCGCGGGCAGCGTCATCGGCGCCGGCAGCGTCGTGGTGCGGGATATCCCCGCCGGCGTCTTTGCCGCAGGCAGCCCCTGCCGGGTTATCCGGGAGTTGACCGAGCGGGACAGCGTCCGGCAGAAGCCGGAACTGGGTATAGAGGAGCTGTGCCTGTAAAAGATTTGCAGGAAAAAGGAGCCGTCGGCTTAGGCCGGCGGCTCCTCGTTATATTTTTTAATAAACAGCAGGTAAAGTAAGATGAGGAAAAACAGGACATCATACAGCTGGATAAAGCCGCCTAAAAGGATGTTGATGCCGATATACCCTGCAAAAATACCGATTTTGATAAGCAGGGACAGGGCGCCTTTTCTTTTGGTCAGGGTCACCAGATAAGCCATAATCGGAGAAAAACAGGCGAATACCGTCCAGCCCTTGATATAGGCCCAGCCGAATACGGAGTCTGTCAGCACGGCGGTGAGATAATAGGTGATAAGCATGCCGATGCAGAAGGTAAAGACGTTCAGCATCGCCCATTTGGCGTTTTTGCTGTACAGACTGACGGCCACGCCTGTCAGTACCCAAATCCCAACCTTGGAAAACATGTCGCTTAGGGACATGCCGAAGTGCTGGGTATAAAAGTGTATATCGATTTCCTTTACCAGAAACCCTGTCAGCAAGCCGATGATAAACATGCTCACAGGGTTTAATATGATTTCTTTCACTCTGTTTTTCATGTTACACCCTTTTTATGCCAAAGGATGGAGAAAGCAGGGGATTATTCCTCTGTTTTCTTTTGTAAGTACCGGACGATGGCATCCCGTATAAATGCGGCCTTGGATATGCCGTCCTGCGCAATCTGGCTTTCCCACTGTTCAACCAGTTCCTTTTGTAGCCGCACACTTACTTGATGATAGACCTTGTCGTTGTACTTCTGTTTTACTTTGCTGGAGGTCCTGCCCATTATCAAATTCTCCCTTCCGGTCTGTTAAGCCTCCGCTTCGGCCGTCTCGGCCTCCTCCACGTCCTCTTTAAACTCGTAGTCGTTGCCGGGGAGGATGGCGTTGAGCAGGATGCCCAGGATGGCGGCGATGGCCAGGCCGGAGAGGGTGACGCTGTAGCTGCTGCCCAAGGGGATGGTGATGCCGCCCACGGCGTTGAAGCCCAGGGCGCTGACCAGGATGACCGCCGCGATAATCAGGTTGCGGGAGTTGGTGAAATCCACCTGGTTCTCCACCACATTGCGCACGCCGATGGCCGAAATCATCCCGTAGAGCACAAAGGAGATGCCCCCGATAATGGCCGCCGGGACGGTCTGGATGGCCGCGCCGAACTTGGGGAAGAAGGACAGCAGGATGGCGCAGCAGGCGGCGATGCGCATAACCCGGGGGTCATAGACCCGGGTCAGGGCCAGCACGCCGGTGTTTTCACCGTAGGTGGTGTTGGCCGGTCCGCCGAAGAGGGCGGCCAGACTGGTGGCCAGGCCGTCTCCCAGCAGGGTGCGGTGCAGGCCGGGGTTGGAAAGGTAATTCCGCTTGCAGGTGGCGCTGATGGCGGCGATGTCGCCGATGTGCTCCATCATGGTGGCCAGGGCGATGGGGGCGATGGTGATGCAGGCCGACAGGTCAAACTTTGCAAAGGAAGAGGGATGCAGGGCCAGGCCGAACCAGTCGGCCTCTTTGATGGCCGTAAAGTCCACGGCGTCGATGCACAAAGCCACAATATAGGAGACCACAATGCCGATGAGGATGGGCAGGATTTTGACCATGCCCCGTCCCCAGATGTTGCAGACGATGATGACCGCCAGGGCCACAAGGGCCAGCAGCCAGTTTTCCGAGCAGTTATCGATGGCCGTGGGGGCCAGAATCAGGCCGATGGAAATGATGATGGGGCCGGTGACCACCGGCGGGAAAAAGCGCATGATCCGCTTGATGCCGAACAGCTTAATCAGGGCGCTGAGCACCACGTAGATAAGCCCCGCCACCACCACGCCGCCGCAGGCATAGGGCAGCATTTCGGTGTTGGGGGTGCCGTCCTCCAGCATGGGGGCCACGGCCGCGTAGCCGCCTAAAAAGGCAAAGCTGGAGCCTAAAAAGGCCGGCACCTTGCCCCTCGTCAGCAGATGAAACAGCAGGGTGCCCAATCCCGCCATCAGCAGGGTGGTGGATACATCCAGCCCCGTGACGATGGGCACCAGCACGGTGGCGCCGAACATGGCGAAGGTGTGCTGGAATCCCAGCACCAGCATTTTGGGGATGCCCAGGGTGCGGGCGTCGTAAATGGGTTCCCCCAGCTTCGCCTTTTTCTTTTCCGTTTTTTCCATTTCTTCTCCTCCTCTACGTATTTTGCATCCCGGCGCAAAAGAAACCGGCATCTCCGGGGGATGCCGCAGGAAATGCCGATACGGGAACTATTCTTCCGCGCTGCGGAAAACCCACAGGCGGCTTAAAGAAAAATTCAGCAGGCTGGTGAAGGCCGTGACCCCCACCTTGGCCGCCAGGTCCTTCCAGAAGGTGCCGGAA
Source organism: Candidatus Howiella intestinavium (assembly GCA_904420585.1). GTDB lineage: Bacteria > Bacillota > Clostridia > Oscillospirales > Acutalibacteraceae > Howiella > Howiella intestinavium. The sequence continues at coordinate 17,011 of CAJFVX010000062.1, forward strand.
AGCCCCAGCCCGTGGGTGACAAAGCCCATGAGCAGGGAACTGGCCGCCGCTGTCAGGGCGGTCAAAAGGGAAAAGCGCAAAAGCTCCGCGCTGAAAAAGCGCCGGGTGGTGCCGAAGGTCACCTTCCGGTTGACGGCGTAGCTGTTGATGGCCGCCACAATGTACCCGATGGGCTGGGCAATCCAGGCCGCTACCGAAAAGGGGACGGTGAGCAGGAAAAAAAGCCCCCAGTCGATGGCCGAATTCCCCACGCCAACCAGGAGGTATTTGCAGAGTTTCCAGAGCTCCGACCGGTACTTCCGCCGGCGGAAGCCGTTTTTTCCGTTATCCTTCCCCATGCGACCTGCCTCCCTTATGTACAGGGCTGTCAGATTTCGCTTCGTCCCTCCAGCGCCCGGGACAGGGTGACCTCGTCGGCGTATTCCAAATCCCCGCCCACGGGTATGCCGTAGGCCAGCCGGGTAACCTTGACCCCCATGGGCTTGAGCAGCCGGGAGATATAGCTGGCGGTGGCCTCCCCCTCCACGGTGGGATTGGTGGCCATGATGACCTCCTGGATGACCCCGTCCCCCAGACGGGCCATCAGTTCCTTGATGCGCAGCTGCTCGGGGCCTACCCCGTCCAGGGGAGAGATGGCCCCGTGGAGGACGTGGTAAAGGCCATTATACTCCCTTGTGCGCTCAAAGGCCATGACGTCCTGGGGGTCCTCCACCACGCAGACCACCGACCGGTCCCGGGCCGGGTTGGAGCAGACGGGGCAGAGTTCCCCGTCGGTCAGGTTCTGGCAGCAGGCGCAGGTGTGGATTTTCTTCCGGGCGTCCAGAATGGCGTCGGCAAAGGCCTCGGCCTGCCCCTCCGGCAGCCCCAGGATATGGAAGGCAAGCCGCTGGGCCGTCTTGTGGCCGATGCCGGGCAGCCGCTCGAACTGTTCAATCAGCTTGGAAAGGGGGGCTACACTGTAGGCCATGGCTTACACAAGGCCGGGGATATTCAGCCCGCCGGTGACCTCGCCCATTTCCTTTTCGGCCGTCTCGTCCACCTGCCGCATGGCGTCGTTGACGGCCACGGCGATCATGTCCTCCAGCATTTCCATGTCCTCGGGATCCACCATCTCAGGCTTGATGGTCAGAGACTTCACCTGGTGCTTGCCGGTGACCGTGACCGATACCATGCCGTCGGCGGCGGTGGCGGTATACTCCCGCTGGTCCAGGTCGGCCTGCAGGGCGGCTACGTTCTCCTGCATCTCCTGGGCCTGCTTCATAATGGCGTTGATGTTGCCGGGCGCGCCGGCGCCTTTCGGAATGCGAGCTTTCATGTTTCATACGTCCTTTCGGATAGTTTGTTTTTTATGCTGTGCGCCGCCTTCCCTGCGGCGGGGATGGATATGGTTACAGCAGCCCCATCCGGCCGGCCCGTTCCAGCAGGCCGTCCAGGGGGTCGGCCGCGGCGGGGGGGTCGGCCGCCTTGTAAGGGCCCAGGCGGTAAACCTTGCCGGTGACCTCGGTGGCCGCCTTGCGGATCTGGTTGCGGTAGAGGGAGTTTTCCCCCTTTACCAGGCTGCGAAACTGGGAATTTTTCGAATCTATGAGCAGCAGGTCCCCCCGGATATAGGCGGTGGAGCCCTGCAATACACCGTGGATTAAAGGGCAGGTCTTGGCCAGCAGGGCCAGGATTTCGGGCCACTGGCCGCAGACCGTTTCCCCGCCCGTCTCTCCGGCTGCGGGGGCCGGATTTCCGGCCTGTGCCGCCGGCGGCGCGTCGGGGAAATCCGGCGGGGCCGGGGCTTCCTCCTCGGCAGGGGGCGGCACGTCGGCGTCTGCCGGCGGTACTTCGGCCGCCGGTGCAGCCGGCTCCTCCCAGGGGGGACGCTCGGCTTCCGGCACAGGGGCCGCCGCTTTTGCCGGGGACATAGCCGGTTCCATCTCGGCCTGCTCGGGTGCGGCTGGGGACGCAGGCGCTTCGGCTGCCGGGACGGGAGCCGGGGCCGCCCCTTGGGGCCTGCCGGCCGACAGAAGCTTGACCGCCCGTTCCAGGGCGGCCACCCGTTCCAGCAGGGCGTCGGTGCCGGTGTCCAGTTCGGGGGAGCAGAGGCGGACGGCCGCCATCTCCAGTTCGGTCCGGCGGTTGCCCCGGCCCATGCGGTCCAGAGCGTCCTGCAGCAGCCGCAGGGAATAGAGAATGGTCTCCAGCGAAGTCCCGGCAGCCTGTCCGGTCAGCCGGGAAAGCTCGGCCGCCGTGGATACAATCACCTTTTCCGGGTGGGGGATGGTTTTAATGAGCATCAGGCTGCGGTAGTGCCCGATGAGTTCTTCGCAGAGCCGCTGCATGTCCACCGAGGCCTGGTGCAGCTGACCGATGCCGGTCAGGGCGGCGGCGGCGTCCCGCTTTAAAAGGGCGTCGGAGAGCTGGAATAAATATTCCCGCCCGGCCATGCCGCTGACCCTTTCCACCAAATCCTCATCGATGGTGCCCTCCTGCCCGGCGCAGAGGTCGAGAATGGACAGGGCGTCCCGCATGCCGCCGTCGGCTAAGGAGGCGATGAGCAGGGCCGCGTCATGGGTCAGGTCCAGGCCTTCCTCGCCGGCCACGTATTCCAGACGGCCGGCGATGACCTCCGGCTCGATGCGTTTAAAGTCAAACCGCTGGCAGCGGGACAGGATGGTGGCGGGGAGCTTGTGCACCTCGGTGGTGGCCAGGATGAAGACCACATGGGCCGGCGGCTCCTCCAGGGTTTTGAGCAGGGCGTTGAAGGCGCCGGTGGACAGCATGTGCACCTCGTCGATAATATAGACCCGGTATTTGCCCTTGGCCGGGGTGAAGACGGCGTTTTCCCGCAGTTCCCGGATGTTCTCCACGCCGTTGTTGGAGGCGGCGTCGATTTCCAGGATGTCCAGCACCGACCCGTCGTCGATGCCGGTGCACATCTCGCAGGCGTTGCAGGGGTCGCCGTCCTGTAAGGAGAGGCAGTTGACCGCCTTGGCCAGGATTTTGGCGCAGGTGGTCTTGCCGGTGCCCCGGGAGCCGGTAAAGAGGTAGGCGTGGGAAATCCGGCCGGATTTCAGCTCGTTTTTTAAGGTCTCGGTGATATGGTCCTGACCCACCACCTCCGAAAAGCAGCGGGGCCGGTATTTGCGGTACAGAGCCTGGTACAAGGGGCGTCCCCTCCTTTCCATGGGGCCTTTTCACATAAGAAAAATGCAGAGAAGCCTTCCGGCTTCAACATACCCACGGGAGTACGAACGAACAGATTGGCTGCGGCGCACAGGAGCAACCACTTAATGCTGCTCGGTTCCCCGCCTGACATGGTTCATGGCGTCCCATCGCACAGGACCCGCTCGTTCGTACGCCCGAATGTACGTTGATTCTCTGCATTCTGACTAAGTCATTATAAACGATGCGCAGAGATTTTACAACCCCCCAATCCTTCTGCGGCACAAAAAAGCTGGGAAAGCGCATTCGTGGTATTTATAATTTGTATTTACAATTGTGGAAATATATGTTACACTAAACATAAAGATAAAGGGAGAGGGATGACGTATGAAAACGGGCAGATTCATTTGCTGCATCCTGGCCGCAGCCTTCTCGATTGGCTGTGCGGGATGTGCGGAAAATAACGCCTCCACACAGCTATCCGGTGCCGCTTCCCACCCAACAGAAGCGGCAGGCTATGCATATGACGCTTGTTTGATTGCAAAAAGGGATACGGATGTTTCGCAGGAATACTGGTATGTCTATATTGATTCTGGCACGCCGGAAGAAAGCGGCCTGTGCGGGATCCCCGTGCAGGAAACAGCCCTTATTTCCCATGATCAGGATTTGCAGCAGCTTGACGACGCAGAACCGGGCATGATGATTCGTTTTACCGTTCCTGAAGACTTTCAGGATTTGCTGGAGCCGGGATACTTTAACAAAACCCTCTCCATCGAAACATGGGGAGAATATCGGGAGGATCTGTATCGTACGGGCCTGGACTGTTTGGAGGAACTGCAATAGAAGCGCGGCCCGTTTGGCCGCAGGCAAAAACCCGGCTGGAAAACAGTTTGTTTCCGGCCGGGTTCGGCGTTTTTACAGGCCCCCATCCCTCCTTTGCCCCCGGCTTGTGGGAAAGGATAAATAAAAAATTCATAAAGTTCATATAAAATTCATCTTTTCGGTTGATTTTCCCATATAACTTGTATATACTTGGAATTAAGAAATGGAAAGGATGTGTTTTACATGCAAAAAGGAAAATTGGGAATTTGTCTGCCCTTCTACGCCATACTGGCCTTAATACTGGCCTTTATGGGGCAGCTGCTTCTGGGCGCTCTGCTCATAGGCTTTGTGGCCTTGGTGGAAAGGGATGAATGGGCCACCCGGCAGACCATGCAGGCCTTTTTCGTCACGCTTTTCACCTCTCTGATCAGCTGGATTTTCGACTCCATCAATGTGTTCGTAGACATCCCGATTGTAGGTTCCGCTATCTCTACTGTCTTTAACGTCATCGAGGGCATCATCGGCATCGTGGTGCTGATTTTCCTCATCATCGGCCTGGTACATGTGGTCAAGGGACAGGATGCCGGCATCCCGGTATTCTCCAAGCTGGCCGCCCGGGCCTTCGGCATCGTGCAGCGGAAGGTCTACACCCAGGCGCCCCCGGCCGGCGGCTATCAGCCCTACCAGCAGCAGCCTCCCTACCAGCAGCCCCAGAATCCGCAAAATCCCCAGAACCCCCAGAATCCCGGCCAGCAGTAAGCATCCGGGAAAAACGGAACACAGCCTTAGCCAACGCCAGATAAGGAAGTTTTTATGTAGGGGTACGGTGTAACTCAGTAAAATGGGTTGCACCGTATTCTTTTGTTATGCT
>CAJFVX010000063.1 GCA_904420585.1 Candidatus Howiella intestinavium
ATCCCGCTCCTGCGGGATTTGTAGGGGGGAATGTTAGAAGGGGGGGCTTGCCCCCTCTTCTACAGCTTGTCGACTTTGTCGACAAGCTGATGCGGCCCTCCCGATATGGGAAGGCCGCCGGAAGCGCATATGCATATATTTCCGCCGCCGGGTTACACGCCAGCCGTCAAATACCGAAGGGTTTCGGGCGCAAGGCGCAAATCGGCCGCCGTCAGGGTATCCGCCAGCTGCTTTTCATTGGATACGCCGATGACCGCGTATCCATCCACCTCCTGGGAGGTGACGAAAGCCGTTGCCAGGGCGGCCGGGGAATACCCCGTCTGCCGGCTGACAACCTCCAGCCGGGCCGCCCTTGCCTGATTCTCAGCCGTCATGACCCGGCCGATAAATCCATCCGGCTGCCGCTCCCCCGCCAGCCACTTGGATAGCACCCCCTTGGCCTGGGCGGAAAAGGCCATAACCGGCAGCTCCATATCCCCATAGGCCTTATAGGCTTCCTCGTCCATACAGCAGAGGGTGTCGTCTCCGAAATCGGCCGGCCGGCAGACCGCCAGGCTCCACTGGATTTGGGAAAGGCAGAAGGGCGTTTTGTCCGCGGCCGCCGCGTAGGCGTTGGCCGCCGCTATACGGCCGGGCGTCCAGTTGGACGCGCCCAGGGCCCGCACCTTTCCCTCTTTCACGAAGGCATGCAGGGTGTCCATAATCTCCTCCACTGGCCGGGCCGGGTCGTCCCGGTGGAGCAGGTAGACATCCACACAGCCGGTGCCCAGGGCGGCCAGGCTCTCCTCCAGGTCTTTGCGCAGTTCGTCCGGAGACAGCCGGGGGCTGTGCATATCCGAAAGGGGCGGATGGCCGCCCTTGGTCACCACGGTTACCGCATCCCATCGGCCTCGGGCGGTGAGCCAGCGGCCCACGGTGCGCTCGCTGGCCGACTCACCCCCCGGCAGCCAGGAGGCGTATACCCGGGCGGTGTCCAGGGTCCGGCCGCCGGCGTCATAGTACATATCCAGCAGCCGGAAGGAGAGGGATTCGTCCAGCCGGCTGCCGAAGTCGCAGCAGCCCAGCACAATTTTGGAAAGGGGCGGCAAGCCTGCCGCCCCCTGCATCGTTCCCGTCCGCATTTACTTGGAAATCAGCGCCAGGGTATCCCGGGCGATGACCAGTTCCTCGTTGGTGGGGATAACCCATACCTTGACCTTGGATTCGGGGGTGGAGAGTTCCACTTCCTCCCCCCGCAGCTTGTTCTTCTCCAGGTCGATGGTCACGCCCAAAAAGCCCAGCTGGCCGGATACATATTCCCGCATGCCCGGGTCGTTCTCGCCGATGCCGCCGGTAAAGACCAGGGCGTCGATGCCGTTCATGGCGGCGATATAGGAGCCCACATACTTGGCCACCTCATACTGCTGCATATCCACAGCCAGCCGGCAGCGCTCGTTGCCCTCCCGGGCGGCGTTGTTGACGTCCCGGCTGTCGTTGGAAAGGCCGGACACGCCCAGCAGGCCGGACTTCTTATTGCACATGTCGTCCATTTCCTTGGGGCTCATATTCTCCTTCTCGGCGATAAAGGTCAGCACGGAAGGATCCATGGTGCCTGTGCGGGTGCCCATCATCAGGCCGTCCAGGGGGGTGAAGCCCATGCTGGTGTCGATACACACCCCGTCCTTGATGGCCGAGATGGAGCAGCCGTTGCCCAGGTGGCAGGTGACGATTTTCAAATCCTTTTTCGGCTTGCCCATGAGTTCGGCGCACCGGTCGCTGACATACCGGTGGGAGGTGCCGTGGAAGCCGTAGCGGCGGACCTTGTATTTCTCGTAATACTCATAGGGGATGGGGTACATATAGGCCCGGGCGGGCATGGTCTGATGGAAGGAGGTATCGAAGACCACAACCTCCGGCACATCCTTGCCCAAAGCGGCGATACAGGCCTTGATGCCCAGCACGTGGGCGGCGTTGTGCAGAGGGGCCAGTTCGGCCAGGTCGGATATCTGCTCGATGACCTTATCGTCCACCAGGGTGGACTTGGAGAAGATGGCGCCGCCCTGTACGATGCGGTGGCCCACCGCCGAAATTTCGCTCATGGAATCGATGACCTTCAGTTCTCCCTTGGTCAGGGCGTCCACCAGGCACTGGAAGGCCTCGGTATGGGTGGGCATGGGGATTTCGGCCTCAAACTTGCGGCCGTCGGCCACCTTGTGGCTGATTTTGCCGCTGGTGCCGATGCGTTCGCAGATACCCTTGGCCAATACGCTTTCATTCTCCATATCCAGCAGCTGGTATTTTAAGGACGAACTGCCGGCGTTCACAACCAGAATCTTCAATTTTACTCCTCCTATAATCGCCGCCCGGCCGCACTTGCGCCCGGAACAAAAATACGGTATGATAACGGCAGGATTCCCCCTTTTTGGGCCGAGAAGTCCCACCCTATCTTTACAGCTTATAATCATACAGGATTTCGGATATTTTTGCAAGTAATGCGGGGAAACTTCCCTGTTTTTAACATTTCCCCCTGGAATTTTTATCTCTTATCTGCACATATTTTCGCCGAAAGGAGACGACGGCCCATGGTGACCGGCGTTATTGCCGAATACAACCCCTTTCACAAGGGCCACGCCCTGCAGCTGGCCGCCGCAAGACAGGCGGGCGGCGGGCCTGTGGTCGCGATCATGAGCGGGAATTTCGTCCAGCGGGGGGAGCCGGCGATTCTGTCCAAGGGCTGCCGGGCCCGCATGGCCCTTTCCTGCGGCGCCGACCTGGTGGTGGAGCTGCCCCTGCCCTGGGCCATGTCCACCGCCCAGAACTTTGCGGAAGGGGGCGTGGGGCTGCTGGCCGCCCTGGGCTGTGTGGAGGTCCTGTCCTTCGGCAGCGAATGCGGGGACGCCGGCCTTTTGGCCCGCGCCGCCGCAGCCATAGACCACCCCGATCTAAAAACCGACCTGGATGCCGGCCTTGCCGCCGGCCTTCCCTTTGCCGCCGCCAGAGAGCAGGCCGTCCGCCGGCAGTTCGGCCCGGAAACGGCCGCCCTTTTGCGCCGCCCCAACGACACCTTGGCCGTGGAGTACCTGGCCGCCGCCGCCCGGCTGGGCGCGTCCTTTACCCTTCTGCCCGTCCGCCGGGCCGGCGCACCCCACGACGCGCCCCTGCCCGGTCCTTTTTCGGTGGAACAGGCGACCGCCTCCGGTAAAAGCAAGCCGTCGGGGACAACCGGCAGTCCCCACAGGCCGCCTCCCGCTGCCTGCTCTGCACCTTACGATACGGCCGGTTTCGCCGGCGGCCAGCCATCCTTTGATGGGGCCGCCGCAGCGCAGTCGGAAGCGGGACGGCAAATTGCCGGCAGCAAGTCTTCCCTTCTCCCCGATGGGACGGACATCCCCGCCCTGTCGGCCTCGGGCATCCGCCGGCTGATGCGGGAGGGCAAGTGGCAGGAGGCCTTCTCCCACCTGCCGGACACCGCTGCCCCCATTCTGCAAAAGGAACTGGAGCAAGGGGGCCTTGTACGGCCGGAGCGGCTGGAAACCGCCCTGCTGGCCCGGCTGCGCTGCATGTCTCCCGCCGACTTTGCCGCCCTGCCCGACGTCAGCGAAGGGCTGGAAAACCGGCTGTATGCCGCCGCCCGGCAGGCCGTCAGCCTGGAAGGGTTTTATGAAGCCGTCAAGGTCAAGCGGTATTCTTTGGCCCGCATCCGCCGCATCGCTTTTGCGGCCCTTTTGGGCCTGGACAAATCCCACTTCCGGCAGCCCGTCCCCTATATCCGGGTGCTGGGCTTCACGGCCGAGGGTCTCGCATTGCTCCGGCAGGCTGCAAAACAGGCTGCCCTGCCCCTTCTTTTGCGGGCAAAAGACGCCGCAGGGCTTGACAGGCAGGGGTGCGATGTGTTTCAATCAGAGTGTCGGGCCGACGACCTGTTCTGGCTGGCCGCCGACCGTCCCCGTCCCTGCGGCACCGATTTCACCGACCCGGTCATCCGGGTGTAAGGCGGGGGATTTTTAACACAATTGGAGGTAATACATATGGCAGTAACGGTTACCGAAATCCCTTCCTATGAGAATTACGGACGGTGCGTCCGCATCGCCAACGAGGCCGCCGAAGCCCTGGTGACGGTGGATGTGGGCCCCCGGGTTATCAAATTCGCCCGCACCGGCGGACAGAACATCATGTTCAACGACCTGCCCCGGGAGGCGGTCAGCGAAGGCCCCGACTTCGACCGGTATTTCTATCCCGGCGCCAAGTTCTACAACTACGGCGGCCACCGCTTCTGGCTCTCCCCCGAGTCCTCCCCCGAAACCTATTACCCCGACAATACCCCTGTTTCCTATGAAATCCTGGAAAACGGCGCCGTTTTTACCCCCGCTCCCCAGAAGGAAAACGGCGTGGCCCTGCAGATTGAAATCCGCATGGACGACACCGCCCCTTCCCTGGACATTGTCCACCGGGCCGCCAATATTTCGGACGCACCCAAGACCTTTGCCCCTTGGGCGCTGACCGTACTGGGACAGGGCGGCACCGAAATTATCCCCCTGAACACCCGGGACACCGGCCTGCTGGCCAACCGGTATGTATCCATCTGGCCCTACGCCGACCTGCGGGACGACCGGTTCTATTTCGGACATCGTTATGCCACCCTCCGGCAGGACCCCAAGGCCACGGCGGCCTTTAAAATCGGGTTCGACAACTTCGCCGGCCGGGGGTATTATGCCATCGGGGACACGGTCTTTATCAAGACCTATTATCCCAACCATCCCGACGGCGTCTATCCGGACAACGGCATGTCCTTTGAGACCTACACCGCCGCCTTGTTCTTGGAGCTGGAGACCCTGGGAGAATTGAAGAGCGTGGCCCCCGGTGAACGGGCCGAGCACAAGGAAAACTGGCGGCTGGCCCCCAATCCCGGCAGCTTCGACCCAAGGGACGACGACTCCATCGCCGCCTTCCTGGACAAGCTGGATTAAAGGGCCGTCTATATGACCCCAAACAGGCGCTGCAATCCCTGGTTGCAGCGCCTCAGCTTGTCGACTTTGTCGACAAGCTGTAGAAGAGGGGCGAGCCCCCCTTCTAACATTCCCCCGACAAATCCCGCAGAAGCGGGATTTGTCGTGTACAGAAACCGACGCACATGTCGCCGGTTTCTGCGATTCAAATGGCTCTCATTGGGTTTTTCGATAGTCTGAGGCGCTGCAATCCTCATTGCAGCGCCTGTTATTATATCTTAAAGGAATCGAGGCGATGTATATGGATTATATAGAGAAAAACGCCGAAACCATCGACCGCTGGGTAGAAGAGGGGTGGGAGTGGGGCACGCCCATTTCCCACGAAGCCTACCTGGACGCCAAGGCTGGCCGCTGGTCTATGCTCCTCACCCCCGCCAAGCCGGTACCCCGGTCCTGGTATCCGCCGCTGAAGGACTGCCGGGTATTGGGGCTGGCGGCCGGCGGCGGGCAGCAGATGCCCCTCTTTGCCGCTTTGGGGGCCGTGTGCACGGTGCTGGACTATTCCCGCAGGCAGCTGCAAAGCGAAGAGGAGGTGGCACGCCGGGAGGGGTACGACATCCGGATTGTCCGGGCCAGCATGACCGAACGCCTTCCCTTTGAAGACGGCGCCTTTGACCTGATATTCCATCCCGTATCCAACTGCTATATCGAGGAGGTCCTGCCGGTCTGGCGGGAATGCTATCGGGTGCTGCGGCCGGGGGGCCGGCTGCTGGCCGGTATGGACAACGGTATCAACTATATCGTGGACGAAAGCCAGCGGCATATCGTCCAGTCCCTTCCCTTTAACCCCTTGCGGGACAAAGGGCTCCTGGATGAACTGGAAAGGCGGGACGACGGCGTCCAGTTCTCCCACACCCTGGAAGAACAGCTGCGGGGCCAGCTGCAGGCCGGGTTCCGGCTGCTGGACCTCTATGAGGATACCAACGGCTCCGGCTACCTCCATTCTCTGGGCATCCCCTGTTTCTGGGCAAGCCTTGCAGAAAAGCCTTTCTGATAAATAGGCATCCCGGGCGCTATGACGAGGGCATCCCGTCCTGTATCCAGAACTAAAAAGCCGCAGAAGAGGAACGCCTGTCCTTCTGCCATTTCCCGACAAACCCTGTTGCCGCGGGGGTTATCGTGTACGGCAGCCGGCGGCATATCGCCGGTTCAATAAAAAGTGTCGGACAGCATAAAGCGCCCTTGCCGTTCTGGCAGGGGCGCCGCTTATTATGCTTTTAGCCTCCGCCCGGGTCGTCCTGGCCTGCCGGTTCATCCGGCGGTTCCGGTTCATCGGGCTGGGAGGTATCCTCCGGCTGGGACGAATCCGGTTCCTCCGGCTGGGATTCCGGCTGTTCCTCGGAGGTTTCGGTTGGCTCGGAACTGGCCGGCGGCTCGCTGGGCACCTCGCTTACCTGGCTGGAGGTTTCGGGCGCCGAAGAGGTGGCGCTCTCGGCAGAACTGGTCTCGGCCGGCGCCGAGGTCACGGTATTCTCAGAAGGCTCGTCGTCTTCGTCATCCCCCCCTGAGGAATTGGAGGGCACGGGATTTCTCACCGGCTTATCCAATTCCGAGGCCAGCCGCCCTTCATGAGACGTACAGGCCGGCAGGTAGCTGGTCTTGTACCACCCCACCGATGTGGAGGGGCAGTTGACCGTGGCCAGCAGGCCGGTCTGGGTGCAGTACCGCCGGTAGGTCACCATCTCGGTATCCGGGAAATCCTGGTCTTCCAGATCCTCATGGATGGGCTCCATGACCTTCTTCCATATATTCAGCGCCGGGTTGCCGGAAGCGCGCAGGGTCTCGGGATTGTCAAATCCAAACCAGCAGGCGGCGATATAATAGGGGGAGCCGCCTACAAACCAGCGGTCCACGCTCTCAGACGTGGTACCGGTCTTACCGATGAGGGGCATACTGCCGAAATCGGCCGCCGAACCCGTACCGCTGGTCACAACCGTCTGCAGCATGTGGTTCATGATGTTGGCCGTATCCTCGCCCATGGCCACCTCGGGCTCCTTGGCCTCCAGCACCACTTCGTCATGCTGGTCGGTTACCTTCACAAAGGTGGTAGGAGCGTAATAATGGCCCAGGTTGCCGAAGGGGACGTAGGCCGCCGCCATCTCGGTGGTAGTGGCGCCGTAGAGGCAGCCGCCCAGGGCCAGGGCGGAATAGTTCATGTCATTGCTTGACCCCGAATCCACCAGATGGGACAGGTGCAGCCGGTTGGTCAGGAAGTCAAAGGATTTCTGGGGCGTCAACTCCTGCACCACCCGCACGGCCACGGTATTCAGGGACCGCTGAATGGCATTCTGCACGGTGGTATTTGCGCCGCTGTAGGATCCGCTGGCGTTCTTGGGCCATTTGCGGGTTTCCCCGTCAATGACCGTTTCAATGGGCTCATCCTTAATATAGGAAGAATAGGTAATGAGGTTATACTCCAGCGCCGGGGCGTAGGCCCCGATGGGCTTCATGGTGGAGCCCGGCTGGCGGGGAGAACTCCAGGCCCGGTTCAGGCTGCGGTTTTCGGTTTTCTCTCCCCGGCCGCCCACAATGCCCAGAATATGGCCCTCGTAGTCCATAATCGTCATGGCCGACTGAGGGAGGGTATCGGGGTCATTCCGGCTCTTGACGCTGGAGAAGTTCTTGTCATTCAGATAAACCTCTTCCAGATGGGCCTGGATATCCGGGTCCATGGTACAGTAGATTTTAAAGCCGCCGTTGTAGAACCGCTTGGAGGCGTAGGTCTCGTCGTAATCATACTCCTCCACCAGGCGGTCGATGACGTCACTGATAACCGTATCGATAAAGTAGGAGTTGACCTCCACCTCGTTGGTGTTTTCCTTGGAGGCCACCACATTCAGGGGGGTGGCCACGGCGGCGTCGTGTTCTTCTTGGGTGATAAGCCCCTGATCCAGCATCTCGGACAGCACCAGTTTGCGCCGTTCCTCGTTGTTTTCCGGATTTTTATCCGGCCGGTACCGTTCGGGCTCCCGGGTCATGGCCGCCAGGGCCGCGCACTCGGTCAGGTTCAATTCGGAAACCGTCTTGTCAAAATAGTAATTGGAGGCCACCTCCACCCCGTAGATGCCGTTGGCCATGGCGATGGTATTCAGGTAACATTCCAATATGGTTTCCTTGGCGTAATTGTCCTCCAAATAGCGGGCGCGCATGATTTCCCGCACCTTGCGCATGGGGGTCTGGGAATTGTCGCCGGTCAGGTTCTTGACCAGCTGCTGGGTGATGGTGGAACCGCCCTGGTTGGAGGAATACAAGTCCACAAACATGTTGGCGAAGGCGGCAAAGGTGCGCTTCCAGTCCACGCCGTTGTGTTCGCGGAAGCGTTTGTCCTCAATGGCCACAAAGGCGTCCTGCAAATCCTCCGGCATCTGGTCAATGCCCACCCATATCCGGTTGTCGCCGCCGTGGAGCCGCTGGTATTCCTCGTATTCACCCGTTTCCTTGTTCATCACATAGACTGTAGTGGTGAAATTCAGCTTTAAATCGTTTAAGTCGTCGTCGATGGTGTCGTCCACAAAGCCGAATACATATACGGCAAAGGCGCCCACCACCACGCAGCCGGTGATGACCATAATCAGGAACAGGGAAAGGACTACCCGGCCGATCTTCCCCCATACCGACCGTTTCTTCTTGGGCTTTTTGCCCTTCTTCTTTTTCCCGTCCTCTTCCTCCTGCAGGGCCAGGGAGCCTGTATCGGGAACCACGGCGGTGCGGCCCAAATCGTCCGCATCGTCGGCCCGGGAACGGGCAGCCTTGTTCCGGGCATCCTGCTGCCGGCGGGTCTTCTTGCGCTCGTGCTCGGATGGATGACGGCTGACAAAGCTGTTCAGATTATATTCCTCGGCGTCGGCATCCTCCCCGGAATAGAAATCCTCCGGCGGGAAATCTTCCTCACGCCCCGTTTCATGCATAAAGGTTTCATCCGCATTTTCCTTCGGCTCCTCGTCCTCCGGGAAAAAGGGCCAATCATTACACATACAGGTAATCGCCTCCTTTGTCAGAGGTATTATAGCACAAATCCTGCAAAATGTGGTTACAGAGTTTTAACCATTGCAAATTTTAAGATTTTTGTTATTTTTGCCCCGGTTCGCCGGCCGGCTTGCTGTATAAAAATACCGGGATTCGGAAAGAATAGGAGAAGGAAACAGGAATTTCCAAAGGGAGGCTATCCTATGAACGCTGCCAAGCGTCTGCGTTTTCTCGGAATTGCAGCCGGGTCGGCCGTCCTGCTGTCCGCCCTGCTGCTGGCCGTGGCCTTTTTCCAGGGGCAGACGGCGTCCCCTGCCGAACCCTCTTCAACCGAAGCCGTCTCATCCCGGCCTTTATATACCGTAGGCACCTATAACAACCGCCTGGCCGTATTCCGGTTCGGCGAAACCGAGCCCAATCAGGTGCTGGAGGAGGTATTTATCCGCAGCCTGCCGGCATCCGACCAGGAACTGCTCCGGCAGGGAATCCCCGTCTATACCGAGGAGGAACTGTGGACCCTGCTGGAGGATTTGGAGAGCTGAGGAAGGGAACCAGGCCCTGCCCTGCCGCATAAGCTGGATTAACCGGAACCTGTGGGATGGGAGGGAAACCATTTGCAGACTATACCCTTGTGCCGCCTGCGGGCCGGGGAGCAGGCGAAGGTCGTCCGCCTGCTGTCGGAGGGCGCCATCCGCCGCCGGCTGCTGGACCTGGGGCTTGCGGCCGGCACGCCGGTGGAGTGCCTCATGACCGGCCCCGGCGGCTCCCTGTCAGCCTATCTGATACGGGGCGCCGTCATCGCCATCCGCCGCCGGGACGCCGCCGGCATCCTGGTGGATACTCTATAGGAAGCGGGGATACCATGACCACCATAACCCGAAGCCGGCCGGGCGGGAAGGCGGCCCGCAGCGAGCCGGCCGCCACCATTGCCCTGGCCGGGAATCCCAACGTGGGGAAAAGCACCATCTTCAACCGCCTGACCGGCTTAAAGCAGCACACCGGCAACTGGCCGGGCAAGACCGTGGGCACGGCCGACGGCACAGCCCTTTTGGGGAATACCCGGCTGCGCATTGTGGACACCCCCGGGGCCTACTCCCTCATGGCCCACTCGGCCGAAGAGGAGGTGGCCCGGGATTACATATGCTTTCATCACCCCGACTGCGTGGTGGTGGTGGCCGACGCCACCTGCCTGGAGCGCAACCTGAACCTGGCGCTGCAGATACGGGAAATCACCCCCCGCATGGTGCTGTGCGTCAATTTGCTGGACGAGGCCCGCCGCAAGGGCCTGCAAATCGATTTGGAGGCTCTGTCCCTGCGGCTGGGGGCGCCGGTGGTAGGCACCAGCGCCCGCCGGGGAAAGGGCCTGGAGGAACTGCTGCGCACCGCCGCCGGGGCTGCGGACAGTCAGGAGGAAACGCCATGCCCCGTGGCCTATCCCGCCCCGCTGGAGGCCGCCATAGACGCGGTGGCAAGCCATCTGCGCCTGCCGGCCGGCTGTACCCTCCCCCGCCGCTGGCTGGCCGGCAAGCTGCTGGAGGGGGAACCCTCCTTACTGCGGGCTCTGGAGGAACAGCTGGGCATCTCGCTACGGGAGCCGGCGCTGGGGCAGGCCGTAAGGGATGCGAGGGCCAACCTGCAGGCGGTATACCCCGGCCGGCCCATAGGCGAAATCATGGTGGAAACCATCCTGGATGCGGCCGGCAGTATACACGGGGAAGCCGTCCGGGTGCAGGGCGGATACCGGCAGGCCGACCGGAAGCTGGACAAAATCCTCACCAGCAAGCGGTGGGGCATCCCCCTGATGCTGGCCCTCCTGCTGCTGGTTTTCTGGATAACGGTGGTGGGGGCCAACTACCCCTCCCAGCTGCTCAGCGACGGGTTTGGGAAGCTGGAGGACCTTATGCGGCAGGGGCTTACCTACATAGGCACGCCGGATTTCCTCACCCGGCTGCTGACCGACGGGATAGCCCGGACCCTTTTCTGGGTGGTGTCGGTCATGCTGCCCCCCATGGCCATCTTTTTCCCCCTCTTCACCCTATCGGAAGACCTGGGCTATCTGCCCCGGGTGGCCTTTAATCTGGATCACTGCTTTGCAAACGCCAAGGCCTGCGGCAAACAGGCCCTGACCATGTGTATGGGACTGGGCTGCAACGCCGTAGGCGTCACCGGCTGCCGGATTATCGACTCTCCCCGGGAACGGCTGCTGGCCGTGCTCACCAATACCTTTATGCCCTGCAACGGCCGCTTTCCCGCCATGATTGCCGTCTCCTCCCTCTTTTTCGCCTCGGCAGCCGGGTTTTGCCAGTCGGTTTTGTCGGCGGCGGCCCTGCTGGTCATCATCAGCATAGGGGTGCTGCTGACCCTGCTTGTCTCCTGGCTGCTGTCGGCCACCATCCTGAAGGGCGCCCCCTCGGCCTTTACCCTGGAACTGCCCTCCTACCGGCGGCCGGATGTCCTGCGGGTCATCTGCCGTTCTACGCTGGACCGCACCCTCTTTGTGCTGGGCCGGGCGGTTACGGTGGCGGCCCCCGCCGGCCTCATCATCTTCCTGCTGGCCAATGTACAGACGGGGGGCGGGAGCCTGCTGGATATCTGCGCCGGTTTCCTGGACCCCCTGGGGCGGCTCATGGGGCTGGACGGCTATATCCTGATGGCCTTTATCCTGGGCTTTCCGGCCAATGAAATCGTCATCCCCATCGTCCTCATGAGTTATCTGTCGGCCGGCAGCATGCTGGAGGCCGGCAGCCTCATGGAGCTGCGGAGTTTGCTGACGGATAACGGCTGGACCACCCTTACCGCCCTGTGCTTTTTAACCTTTTCCCTCATACACTTCCCCTGCTCCACCACCTGCCTGACCATCCGCAAGGAGACCGGCAGCTGGAAATGGACGGCCGTGGCCTTCCTGCTCCCTACCCTGCTGGGCATCCTGCTGTGCATCTGCATCGCCGCTTTGTGGCGGCTCTTCTTTGGCACGTAATATCAAAAGCGCCCCGCCGTACTCTCCCGGCGGGGCGCGCGGCATATCCAGTGTATGCCGGAAAGGGGACAATTATGAAAGGGCTTCTCTTACCAAATGCCCAGCACAGCCTGCATGCCCAGACTCACGGCCGTGATGCAGACCCAGCAGCAAAGGCCCGTCAAAATCGGCTTGCCGCCGGTTTTCACCAGCTTGACGATGTTGGTATTCAGCCCGATGGCAGCCATGGCCATGATAATGAGGAACTTGCTCAGCTCCTTTAAGGGGCTGGTTACCGCCGCAGGGAGATGGAAGACGGTGGTAACCACCGAAGCCAGCACAAAGAAGAGCACAAAGAAGGGGAAAATCTTTTTGAGACTTACCTGCTGCCCGCCCTGTCCCTTGGCCTTTCTGGTGCGCACCAGGGCCAGCACCAGGGTGATGGGGATGATGGCCAGGGTACGGGTCAGCTTGACGATGGTGGCCGCATCCAGGGTATTGCTGCCGTGCATGCCGTCCCAGGCCGTGGCGGCGGCCGTCACTGAGGAGGTGTCGTTGATAGCCGTACCGGCGAACAGGCCGAAGCCGGCGTCGGACAGGCCCAGCAACCCGCCCAGGGTGGGGAAAAGCAGGGCCGCAAGGATGTTGAACAGGAATATAACCGATATAGACTGGGCGATTTCCTCATCGTCCGCGCCGATGACCGGCGCCGTAGCCGCAATAGCCGAACCGCCGCAGATGGAAGAGCCTACGCCGATGAGGATAGCGCTGTTCTTTTGCAGCCGCAGGGCCTTGTACATGACAAAGGCGGTCACTAAGGATATGGTGATGGTGGAGAGGATAACCGGCAGGGACTGCCAGCCCTTTTCCAGAATCTCGGTTAGATTCATACCGAATCCCAGCAGCACCACCGCCGCCTGCAAAACCTTTTTGGAGGTAAAGGCCACGCCGCCGCTGCTCCAGTCCTTGCGCTTGATGCAGAGGGTCAGCACCATGCCGATGAGGATGGCGAATACCGGCCCGCCCACCACCGGCAGCAGCTTGCCCAGCAGCCAGGCGGGAATGGCAATCCCCAGGCAAAGCAGGATGCCCGGCCCGTTCTTTTTGACAAAACCCATCTTTCTCAACCCCTTTTCCGGAAAAACCTCTCTGGTATTCCGGGATTTTCCTATGGCAGGGGCATTATAACATGTTTTTTAAATAATGAAAAATTATTATTATTTATATTAAGATAAGTACATGTTATAATAAATAAAAAGCAGGCTGTCGAAAAAACCAAGGACAGCCGTTTGCATCGCAGAAACCGGCAGGATTTGCCGGGGAATGTTAGAAGGGGGGCTCGCCCCTCTTCTGCAGCTTGTCGACAAGCCGAAGGAGGGATAGGTTTTGCTGGATTTCCGGATGGAGACTTTTCTGACCGTATGCCAAACCATGCATTTTACCCGGGCGGCCGAGCTGCTGCATATCACCCAGCCGGCCGTATCCCAGCACATCCGGGCGCTGGAGCAGGAATACGGCGCGGCGCTGTTCCTGCACGAGGGAAAAAAGCTGCGGCTGACCGAGGCCGGGCGGCTTTTATGGAGCGCCGCCCTGACCATGCGGCAGGACGCCCGGCTGGTCAAGGAGCAAATCGGCCGGCTGACCGGCGGGCAGGAGAACCTTACCTTCGGGGCCACCCTCACGGTGGGCGAATTCGCCATGCCCGGGCCTCTGGCCGCTTATCTCCGCCGGCATCCCGAATCCCGCATACAGATGCAGGTGGCCGATACCAAGGAACTGCTGGGGAAAATTGACCGGGGGGAAATCGATTTTGCCATTGTAGAGGGCTTTTTCCCCCAGAGCGAGTACGACTCTCTGGTGTACAGCACCGAAAAGTTCATTCCCGTCTGCGGCCGGGACTACGCCTTCCGCCGCCGGGTCTGCCGGGTGGAGGATTTGCTGGAGGAGCGGCTGCTGGTGCGTGAGGAGGGTTCCGGCACCCGGCATATCCTGGAAACCTATCTGGAAGGGCGGAATCTGCGTATTGCCGATTTCAGCCGCCGGGCGGAAATCGGCAGCATTGCGGCCATCAAGTCCCTGGCGGCGGCGGGGTGCGGTGTCACTTTTTTGTATGAGGCGGCTGTAAGACGGGAACTGGCGGAGGGTAGTCTCCAAAAAATCCCTTTGGACGATTTTGCCGTACATCACGATTTTTCCTTTATCTGGCGGAAAAACAGCCTGTTTGCCCACCGCTATAAAGAAATCTTCAGCTGGCTGCAGGGGCAGGATACGGAGGTCTGACCGACGAATATCATATCTCTTTTCTGCGGAGCCGCCGGGAATCCCGATTCTCAAACCGTCCCCGCAGCAGTTCCAGGGCCTTCTTTTCAATGCGGGATACATAGGAACGGGATATGCCCAGACGCTGGGCCACCTCCCGCTGGGTCAGTTCATCCCGGCCGTCCAGGCCGTACCGCAGCTCGATGATGACCCGCTCCCGGTCATCCAGGCTCTCGGCCATATACCGCCGCACCTGTTCGGATTTTATCTTCAAATCGATATCATTTGCAATGTCCCCCTCGTCTGCGATGACGTCCTGGAGGGTCAGGGCATTGCCCTCTTTATCCGTGTCGATGGGGTCGCTGATAAAAACATCCTGTGCGCTCTTTTTCAGGTTGCGGAAATGCATGAGGATTTCATTTGCAACCCAGCCTTAGCGGCTCTCCACCCTCCGCCCTCATTGAGCCGTCTGAGTTGTCTGATTCCTCATCTACACCGGATAAATCGGTTTCCCCTTTGGAGGTATCAAAATAGCGTATCTCCAGTTCCTGACCGTCCCATACAATGTCGTTGATAAAGGTTTTCAGGTAATACCGCTTCTGTTCCACCGTCAGGCTATCGAAAGACTGCTTGAAATTGGACAGCAAGCTGACATAGATATTGAAATCATTTTCTGACAGGACAGGTTCCTGCTTTTGCTCCTGAGCTTGACGTTGCAGGGCTTCAATTTTCATGCGGATTTTTTCGTTTTCCTCATGCTTTTTATTGATTTCATTCAGAATATACTGGCTTGCCACCGAACCCTTTGCCCGTTCAAGGCTTTTGAGAAGCCCTTTGATTTCTTTCTCATGAGCGGTGATGGATTTCTGCAAGGCTTCCATTTCCCTGTCCAGCGCCCCGCTGTCCTCCCGAATTTTTGATTTCATCCTTGTAAGCCCACGCATGAGTTCAGAACCCGGCTCCGCCTGCCTGTATACTGCCTCGCAAACGACCTTATCTGCCATATTGCCGTTGACACGTTTCATATTGCAGTTGTGGCTTTTGCTGAGCTCCTTGGTTTTGCACAGGTAGTCATAGATAAGCTCTCCGTCCGCTGTCCGACGGTTTGACAGCTTCGGACGCATGGGAGCGCCGCAGTTCCCACATTTCAGCAGCCCCGATAACAGGGCTACGTTGCTTCTCGGTTTTCTGTAAGAAGTCGATTTGTTTTCATCCAGCATTTTTTGAACCTGCACCCATTCCTCGCCGCTGATAATCCCCTTGTGCTTGCCAACGGCAATAATCCAGTCTTTCATATCCCGTGCACTGTGGGCTTTGTCCTTGGTTTGGTCGGTTTTGTTGTAGGCCATGATACCA
>CAJFVX010000064.1 GCA_904420585.1 Candidatus Howiella intestinavium
CCTGTCCTTCTGGAAGGAGCGGACGGTGGCGTCGGTATCCGCGCCGAAAATGCCGTCCTCGTTGACGGGATACTTGTTTTTGTTCAGCTCCCACTGTACCCATCGGACGCCTTCCCCCGTACTGCCCTTGCTCATAAGGGCCGTGGGTTCGGCATAGGGGTTGTTGTCACCGGAAGCCGGCGGGGCGGCCGGCTGGGACGCCTCCCCTTTGGCCAGCTGGTCAAAGGGAAAATACTGCCCCGGGCAGTCGGTGCTGTTAAAATGCTTATGGGGCTCCACGGCTATGCCGGGATAGCGGGATTTTATATCGGCAATCAGCGCCTGTCCGGCGGCAAGCTGGGCGGCGGGCATAGCCGTATCTTTTTGGTAGTTGCCCTCAAAGCAGACGCCGATGGAATAGTCGTTGGCCCCCTTGGCCTGGGCGCCTATGGTGTCCTCCGGCCGGCCGCGCCAGACCGAACCGTCCTTGCGGACGTAGTAGTGGTATCCGATACCGATCCAGCCGTTGTCCAAATGCCACCGGTGAATGTCCTCTACCGTGGCCTTTTCCGCCTCGGCATGATGAAGAACCAAATCGGTTGTCCGGGCCCGCTTTGAAAGGGCGCCGGAAAACTGCAAATGCGCATCCTGTATGGTCAAATCGCATCTTCCTTTCGTTGAAAATGGAATGGGACAAAACCTGCCCATTCCAGCATACGCCGGTCTGTCCTTTTTGGTGCGATGGCGAATTGGGGCTTGTTTCCCGTAATCCGACCCGTTATAATGCAGGTGTAAACCCGAGGGAAATGAGGTGCCCTATTATGAAAACCATCCATTTAATCTGTAACGCCCATCTGGACCCAGTCTGGCTCTGGCGCTGGGAGGAGGGCTGTGCCGAGGCCCTGGCTACCTTCCGAACGGCCGCCGACCTGCTGGATGCATACCCCAATCTCACCTTTAACCACAACGAGCTCATCCTCTACCGCTGGGTGGAAAAGTACGACCCGGCCCTGTTTGACCGCATCCGGGAGTTTGTAAAGGCCGGCCGCTGGCATATTATGGGCGGCTGGTACCTGCAGCCCGACTGCAACATGCCGGCGGGGGAGTCCTTTGTGCGCAACATCCTGGCCGGCCGGAAATACTTTGCCGAAAAATTCGGCGTGCGGCCCACCACAGCCATCAATTTTGATTCCTTTGGGCACAGCCGGGGCCTGGTGCAGCTATTCAAACAGGCGGGCTATGATTCCTATATCGTCTGCCGCGCCGCAGACTACGGCCATACCCACAAGGGCCAGGACTTCCGCTGGAAGGGACTGGACGGCTCGGAAATCCTGGTTCACTTTTCCCGGGAAAACTACAACTCGATTTGGGGCCACGCCGCCGCCGAGCTGGAGGCATTCCTGCGCAAGGTATCCGACGAGCCGGCCACCCTTTTCCTTTGGGGTGTCGGTGACCACGGCGGCGGTCCATCCCGGGAGGATTTGGATAAAATCCAAGAGATGGCCGAAAAGCATAAGGAAACATTACATCTTGTCCACAGCACGCCGGAAGCTTATTTCGCCGGATTGGATACAGCCGGCCTGCCGGTGTATGACAAGGGCTTAAATCCGGTGGCAGACGGCTGCTATACCTCCCAAATCCGCATTAAGCAGAAGCACCGGGAGCTGGAAAACAAGCTGTATATGGGGGAGCGGATGGCCGCGGCGGCGGCCCAGCTGGGGGCGCCCTATCCGGCGGCGGCCTTCAAGGAGGCGGAGGAGGATCTGCTCTTCAGCGAATTCCACGACGCCCTGCCCGGCTCGGGCACCAATCTGGTGGAGGAGGATACCCTGCGGCTGCTGGATCACGGGCTGGAAATCCTGTCGAGAGAGCAGCTGTCGGCCTTCTTTGCCCTGACGGCCGGGCAAGAACCCATCGCCGACGGAACCTCCTGCTTCTTCCTGTACAATCCCCATCCCTACGATCTGGAAGGGGTGTTCTCCTGCGAGGTAGGCCTCCCCAAGCAGAACTGGGAAAAGACCTTTTTGTATCCCGAAGCCTATATCGATGGGCAGCCGGTGCCCACCCAGTGCGAAAAGGAGGTCAACAACTTCGGTATCGACTGGCGGAAGATGGTCACCATCCGCACCCGGCTGGCCGTCTCCTCCATGACCCGGGTGGACGTGCGCTGGAAGCCTTTGGAGGCCCGGCCGGTCTTTGCTCCCATAGACGGCGAGCCGTACTACCTTTTCGACAACGGCCATATGCAGGTGAAAATCAACACGGCCACCGGCCTTGTGGACAGCTATAAGATAAACGGTGTGGAGCAGGTGCGGCCGGGCAGCTTTTGCTTTGCCGCCTATGAGGACGGCAGCAACTCCTGGGGCATCGGTTCCCGGCGGAAGGGCCGGCGGCAGTTCCAGCTTTTATCCCCCCATGCGGGCAGCGCCTTTTCCGGCCTGACCGACCGGGTCATCCCCTCGGTGCGGGTCATTGAGGATGGGGAGGTCCGCACGGTTGTGGAGGCCGTCTTCGGCCTGCAGGATTCTAAAATTTGCCAGCGTTACCTGCTGCCCAAAGTCGGGACGGAATTTGAAATCGAAACCTATGTATACTGGGGTGAAAAGGAACAGTTTTTGCGCATGGAATGCGGCCTTGCATCCGGAAAGCCCCTGGGACAGATTGTGTTCGGCCGGGAGGCCCTGGCGGATGACGGCCGGGAGTTTGTCTTCCGAAACTGGACGGCGGTAGAGGGAGAAACGCAGGCCCTGGCGATTATCAACGACGGCATCCACGGCGGCTGCTACCGGGAGGCCGACGGTGCCGGCCTGCTGGGCCTGACCCTTCTGCGTTCGGCCGGCTACGCGGCGGCCGGCGGGCCGGCGGGCCGCCCCTATGCCTGCGACCGGTTTGCCCCCCGGATGGATCAGGGACAGCGGGTCTATCGTTTCAAGGTGGCCGCCGGCGAAAAGGCCGGGCTGCTGCATCGGATAGATTCCCTGGCCGCCGCCTTCAACCAGCCGCCCTACGCCATGGCCTATTCCCCCTCCGGCGCGGGGGAGAAACCCCAGCCCGGCCTTTCCATGGACAATCCGGGCATCCAGCTTTCGGCCTTCAAGCAGGCTGAGGACAAAGACGGCTGGATTCTCCGGCTGTATGAGGGGGAGGGAAAGGCCCAGAACACCAGCCTTCGCATCCCCTCCATGAACCTTTCGGAAACCCTCTCCTTTGCCCCCTTCCAAATCCGCACCTTCCGCATAAAGGACGGCGTGCTGCAGGAGGAAGATGTTTTGGAAGGTTTTTAAGCCTGCCATACCTTAATAAACATAGCATTAGCATTGCCGCCCCTGCTGCAGTTTCTGCAGCAGGGGCGGCAGTTTGTTGCTATCCAAACAGGCAGGGAAAATCCGGTTAAACTGTGAATAGCCCCGACAAAAGAGAACAACAGACAAGCGATTTAGAACATCCTGTCAAACGGCATAATGCAGGAAGAAGAGGAAAAAACGCTGGGGCTGACAGGCTGTTATCCAACACGCAAACCGCTTTACTGCTTTTTCGAAGTATCCGGAAACGGATTGTGTGTTTGCCTGTTAGATAATAAAAAAGATATTTCCCGGATAAATATTTTATTGCTTGCTCTGGTGTGACAGCAGTGATTTCACAATTCGTTTTGTATATATGATCAGATTGTACACCTTACAAACGCAAGGTGAACTTTTTACGCCTTAATAGTTGCCTGGTGTATATTTTGTTGTGCAATAGTCAAACTATACAAGAATTGTACTCGATAATTGGCAGCTTAAAGAGAGAAAATATATGTCAACCGGTTGACATATAGGCGTGCAGATGATATGATGAGGCAAAATAAGGCGGAAAAGGGGGAAAAAGGAAATGGCGACCATTCGGGATGTGGCCGCGGCCTGCGGGTTAAACGTGGGAACCGTATCCCGTGTTATCAACAACCGGGGCTATATCAGCAAGGAAACCCGGGAGAAGGTGTACGCTGCCATGGAGGCGCTGCACTACCGGCCCAATGAGGTGGCCAGGGCCCTTTCCCGGCAGCGGACCAACGCCATCGGCCTGATTGTACCCCACATCAGCCATCCCTATTTTGCCGGGCTTATCAGCTGTATGGAGCAGGCGGCCTCCCAGCGGGGGTATAAGCTGATTGTCACCAACTCCCATGCGGATAAGGAACGGGAGCGGGCCTATCTGGAAATGCTGGACAGCAACCGGGTGGACGGGGTGGTGCTCTGCAGCGCCGACGTGGACAGCCGCCTCTTTACCGGCCTGCAGCTGCCGGTGGTGCTCTTTGAGCGCTGGGAGGAGGAAACCTGCGTGTCGGTCCTCTGCGACAACCGGCAGGGTGGACGGCTGGCGGCCGAGGCCCTCCTGGCCGGCGGGTGCCGGAAGCTGCTTTGCTTTGGTGGGGTGGAGAATGTAGACATGCCGGCCGACCTGCGCCGGGTGGGCTTTGAACAGGCCTGCCGGGAGGCGGGGGCCGCCTGCATCTCGGTGCAGACCAAAAGCACCGCCTATTTTATGATGGACTACCGGGCTTTCATCCGGGAGGCCTTCACGGCGCATCCGGATGTGGACGGCGTCTTTGCCAGCAGCGACCTGATAGGCGCCCAGGTTTTGCAATTTTGCGCCGAAACCGGCCGGCGGGTGCCGGAGGATATACAGCTGGTGGGGTTTGACGACGTGCTGCTGGCCCGCCTGACCGTACCCCGGCTGACCTCGGTGCGGCAGCCCCTGGAACGGATGGCCGCCGCCGCCGTGGAGGCCATCGAAAAGCGGATGGCGGGGCAGAAGGTGGATACGCCGCTGGTATATCCTGTAACGCTGACGGTGCGGGAGAGCACAAAAAATGCGGTCAAAGGACCGGAAGGAGAATAGAAATGGCCATTGTTTACAATGAAAAGGACAAAACCATTACCCTGCAGACGGCCCATTCTACTTATCAGATGAAGATTGCCCTCTATGGGGTGCTGCAGCATACTTATTACGGCGGCAAGGTGTCCCAGGGGGACATGAGCGGCCTGTGGCAGGCATATGACCGGGGCTTTTCGGGGAACCCCAACGACGCGGACAACCACCGCGCCTTTTCCCTGGACACCCTGCCCCAGGAGTACCCCTCGGCCGGGGTGGGGGACTTCCGCATCCCCGGCGCTTCCCTTGTTAACGGCGACGGCAGCCGTGCGGGGGACTGGCGGTATAAGAGCCACGAAATCAGGTCGGGAAAGTACAGCCTGCCCGGCCTGCCCGCCCTCTACGCCGGCGAGGAGGAGGCGGACACCCTGGAAATCGTCCTGGAGGATAAGGCGGGGAAGAGCCGCCTGACCCTGACCTACGGCGTCTTCCCGGAAATCGACGTCATCACCCGGACGGCGGCCTTAACCAATCTGGCCGACGCGCCTATGGAGGTAGGAAAGCTGGCCTCCCTCTGCCTGGATATGCCCTTTGGCGACTGGGAGCTTATCCATTTCCACGGCCGCCACGCCATGGAGCGGATGCCGGCCCGCACGGCCCTTGCCCCCGGCGCCTTTTCTGTTGGCAGCCGGCGGGGGACCTCCAGCCACCAGCACAACCCCTTTGTCATCCTGGCCGCCCCCGGCGCGGACGAGGACGCGGGGGACTGCCTGGGCGCGGCCTTTGTCTACAGCGGCGGCTTCTTGGCCGAGACGGAGGTGGATCAGAACGGCCTGACCCGGCTGGTCATGGGTATCCAGCCGGAGGGCTTCTGCTGGAAGCTGGGGCCGGGGGAGACCTTCCAGGCCCCCGAGGCGGTACTGGCCTATTCGGATAAGGGACTCACCGCCCTTTCCCACCGGTTCCACAAGGCCTTCCGGCAGCATCTAGTCCGGGGAAAATGGAAGGAAGGCCCCCGGCCGGTGCTCATCAACAACTGGGAGGCCACCTATTTTGACTTTACCACCGACAAGCTGGTGGACATAGCCAAGGCGGCCGCGCCTTTGGGCGTGGATTTGCTGGTGATGGACGACGGCTGGTTCCGGAACCGGAACGACGACATGGGCGGCCTTGGAGACTGGGAGGTCAACGAGGAAAAGCTGCCGGGGGGCCTAAAGGCTCTGGCAGAAAGGATAAACGCCCAGGGGATGCAGCTGGGGATATGGTTTGAGCCTGAAATGGTGTCCGAACGTTCGGCCCTTTTCGCCTCCCATCCCGACTGGGTGCTGCAAATTCCCGGGCGGGCGCCTACCCGCAGCCGGTACCAGCTGGTGCTGGACTTGTCCCAGCCGGCCGTCTGCGATTACCTGTATGAACGGATAGCCCGGGTGCTGCGGGACGCCCCCATTCCCTATGTCAAGTGGGACATGAACCGGAGCCTGTCCGACGTCTGGTCGGCCGCCCTGCCCGCCGACCGGCAGGGGGAGACGCCCCACCGGTATGTGCTGGGATTGTACGGTCTGCTGGAGCGTCTGACAAGGGACTTCCCCGACGTGCTGTTCGAGGGCTGCTCGGGAGGCGGCGGCCGGTTTGACGCGGGGATGCTCTATTACACCCCGCAAATCTGGTGCTCCGACAATACCGACGCCATCGACCGCCTGACCATCCAGTACGGCACCTCCTTCGGCTATCCCATCAGCGCGGTGGGGGCCCATGTGTCGGCGGTGCCCAACCACCAGACCGGGCGGGTTACCCCCCTGACCACCAGAGGGATTGTAGCCATGTGCGGCTCCTTCGGATACGAGTTGGACTTGTCCCGGGCTACGGCGGAGGAACGGGAGCATATGGCCCGGCAAATCCAGAATTACAAGACCCTCCAGCCCCTTATCTACGAGGGGGCATACTACCGGCTGACCGACCCCACATCCGACCCGGTGGCAGCCTGTGCCTTTGTGGGCACCCGGCGGGAATGCTGCCTTATCATGGCGGTGTATACCAAGACCTTTGCCAATGGCGCCATTCCCCATATCCGCTTAAAGGGCCTGGATTCGGACAAAACCTACCGGGTGCGCCTGCTGGCCGAAGCGGCCACCGAGTGGGGCAGGGAATGGAGAGGCCTCGCAGAGGCGGGAGGCGACCTGCTTATGTCGGCCGGCCTGAGCCTGCCCCGGCCCAGGGGAGACTACGGCAGCCTCTGCCTGCTGCTGGAAGAACAGGACTAAAAGAAAATTTACAGAACAACCGGAAAGGCGGATGCTTATGAAAGGAAAAGCGCGGCGCGGGATAAGCCTTGTGCTGGCGGCCGGCCTGTTGGCAGGTCTTGCCGGATGCGCAGGACAGGACGACGGTAAGACGACCATTGAGCTGCTGTCCTACAAAATGGAGGCGGTAGATTTGTTTAATGATCTGGCCGCCCAGTTCAACGCCGAAAACCCGGATTTGAATCTGGTGATTTCATCCCCCAACGAGGCCATGACCATCCTGAAGACCCGGCTGGTGCGCAACGACCCGCCGGACATGGTGGGCCTGGGGGGCGACGTGGACTTCAGCAACCTTGTGGACGCGGATATGCTTATGGACATCAGCGATTATCCCGGCCTCGCACAGGTCAAGGAAAGCTATTTGGAAATCGATAAACAGTTGGAGCTGGTGCCCGCCGACGGGGTGTTTGCCGTACCCTATATGGCCAACGCCGCCGGGGTGCTCTATAACGGGGAGCTGTTCGACCGGCACGGCTGGCAGGTGCCCGAGACCTGGAGCGATTTTATGGCCCTGTGTCAGGAGATACAGGCGGCGGGCATCGCTCCCTTTACCTTCGGCTACAAGGACACCTGGACCTGCCTTGCGCCCTGGAACGCCCTGGCGGTGGATTTGACCGATACCGAGCTGTTCAGCCGGGTGAGCCTGGGGGAGGACAGCTTTGCAAACGCCTACAGCCAGGTGGCCGACAAGCAGTATCAGCTGCTGCAGTATAGCGGCAACGACGCATTTTCCTACGGATACAACGACGCCTGTACCGCCTTTGCCCGGGGCCAGGCGGCCATGTATCCCATCGGCAGCTACGCCATCGCCCAGATAAAGTCGGTGAACCCGGATATGGACATCCGCTCCTTTGTCATGCCGGGCAGCGACAACCTGGAGGAAAACGTCCTGAATTCGGGCATCGATTTGCAGTTCGTGGTCATAAAGGATACCCAAAATAAGGAAGCCTGCTACCGGGTGCTGGAATTCTTCCAGCGGGCAGAAAACGTCCAGCGGTATATGGACGAGCAGACGGCCGTCTCCTGCCAGGAGGGGGACTTTACCCTGTCGCCCCACCTTGCGGGCATGGAACCCTATCTGGACGCCGGCCGCCTGGCCGACTTCCCCGACCACCATTACCCTTCGGAAATGGGGGCGGACGCCATGATTCAAACCTTTCTCATAAACGGGGACAAGGCCTCCTTTTTAAGCCGATTCGATACAAACTGGACCCGGTACAGCCGGGATACCATCGCTAAACAGAAGGCCTACTATGAAGCGCTGGAAAAGGAGGGAGCCTGAGATGAAAAATCTCCAGAGGAGACAGAGGCGGATGGACAGCCGCTCCAAAACCTTTCTTTGCATTATCATCCCCATTGTTCTGCTCTTTTTCATCTTCAACACCCTGGCCCTTATCCAGGGTTTCGGCTACAGCCTGACCAACTTTCGGGGCTACGGCAGCTTTGACTTCGTGGGCCTGCGTAACTACATCGACCTTTTCACCGACCCAAGAGTTGGCCGGTCGTACCTTTTCACCTTCGGCTTTGCCGTGGCCTGCACCATCCTGGTCAACATCATCAGCATGCTGCTGGCCATGGGGCTTACCAGCCGCATCAAGGGAAAAAGCGCCCTGCGGGCCATCTACTTCCTGCCCAACATCTTGGGCGCTCTGGTCATCGGCTATGTCTTTAACTTCTTTTACACCTATATCCTGCCGGCCATCGGGGAGGCCATCCACAGCGGATTTTTAAGCCACAGCCTGCTGGCCAATCCCAAAACCGCCTGGTTTGCCCTGGTCATCTGCGTGGCCTGGCAGTCCATCGCCATGAATACCCTCATCTATATTTCCGGCCTGCAAAATGTGCCGGAGGATGTGTACGAGGCGGGGGCCATCGATGGGGCCACCGGTTTTAAGCGGTTCAGGAATATCACCTTCCCGCTGATAATGCCCTATTTTACCATCAACATGGTGCTGAGCATGAAAAACTACCTGATGGTCTTCGACCAGGTGGTATCCCTCACCGGCGGCGGCCCGGCCCAGAGTACCGAGTCCATCTCCTACCTGATTTATAACAACGGCCTGAAGGGCGGGGCCTTCGGCTTCCAGAGCGCCAACGCGGTTGTCTTCTTCCTGCTTATCGTGGTGGTCTCGGTGGTGCAGATGAAGATTTTAAGCAGAAGGGAGGAGCAGCTATGAGCCGCAGAAAATCCGCTGTCCGGGCCGGCCGGCCCACCAATATTCCGGTCACCATCCTGATGATTCTCGGCACCCTGACAGTTTTCTTTCCCTTATATATGACCGTCATCATCGCCTTCAAGCAGCCTTCTGAAATGACCAACGACGTGGCCGGGGCCCTGACGCCCCCCTCCACCTGGAGCTTTGAAAATTTCGCCGAGGCCATGCGGATTACCGACTTCTGGCATACCCTTGGCAACAGCCTGCTCATCACCGGCTGTACGGTGCTGCTGGCCATCCTGATCCACTCCCTGGCCGGCTATGCCATCGGGCGGAATATGCAGAAGCGGGGCTATAAATTCCTCTATTTCTATATCGTCAGCGGCATGTTTGTGCCCTTTGCCATCCTTATGCTGCCTCTGGTCAAGCAGACGGCCATGCTGGGCCTGGCCAACCGGCTGGGCGTCATCATCCTGTATGTAGTTTTCTATCTGCCCATCAACCTGATGCTGTATGTGGGGTACCTGAAAAGTATCCCCCTATCCCTGGAGGAGGCCGCCAGCATCGACGGGGCCAGCACCTGGATGACCTACTGGCGGGTCATCTTCCCCCTGATGAAGCCCATGCACGCCACCGTGGCCGTACTCACCGCCCTGGGCACCTGGAACGATGTGATGATGCCCCTGGTCATGCTCAGCGGCACCGGCCAGAACACCCTGCCCATCGCCCAGCTGAATTTCCAGACCCAGTTCGGCACCAACTACAATCTGGCCTTTGCGTCCTATCTGCTGGCCCTTATCCCCATTATCATCTTCTATATCATCTGCCAGAAGCAGATTATCAAGGGCGTTGTCAACGGCGCGGTGAAATAGGGGGCGGACATGGAACTACAGAATAAAATTATGCTCATCACCTATGCGGACAGCCTGGGGAAAAACCTTTCGGAGCTGTCGGCCGCGTTGGACAAGTATTTTGCAAAGGCTATAGGCGGTCTGCACATCCTGCCCTTTTTCCCCTCCTCGGGGGACAGGGGTTTTGCCCCCACCCGGTACGATATGGTGGCTCCCGCTTTCGGGGACTTTTCGGACATCCGGGCCCTGTCAAAAAAATACTGTCTGATATTTGACTTTATGGTCAACCATATCTCCCGGCAGTCGGCGTATTTCAAAGACTATCTGAAAAAGGGGAAGGACAGCCCCTGGCGGGATTTATTTTTAGATTGGGACGCCTTCTGGCCGCCCGGCCGGCCCACGGCGGAGGATGTGGATGTCATCTACAAGCGCAAGCCCAAGGCCCCCGTGCAGGAGGTAACCTTTGCCGACGGAAGCAAAGGGAAGGTCTGGTGCACCTTTTCGGATGAACAAATCGATTTGGATGTGCGCACCGACGTCACCCGCTGCTTTATCGCCGACACGATTGCCTCCATGTGCCAAAATGGCGCCGGCCTCATCCGGCTGGACGCCTTTGCCTACGCCGTCAAAAAGCCGGGCGCCAGCTGCTTTTTCGTGGAGCCGGAAATCTGGGAGCTGCTGGGATGGATAGGGAGCCTGGCCGCCCCATTGGGCGCGGCGCTTTTACCCGAGATTCACGAGCACTATTCCATCCAACTGAAGTTGGCGGAAAAAGGATACTGGGTCTATGACTTCGCCCTGCCCATGCTGGTGCTCCACGCCCTGTACACCGGCCGGGGCGACCGTCTGCGGCATTGGCTGGACATCTGCCCCCGCCGGCAGTTTACCACCCTGGACACCCACGACGGCATCGGCGTGGTGGACGTGGCCGACCTGCTGACCCCGGAGGAAATCGACCAAACCAAGGAGCTGCTTTTCGCTAGGGGGGCCAACGTCAAGAAAAAGTATAACACGGCCGCCTACAACAATCTGGATATCTACCAAATCAACTGCACCTACTACAGCGCCCTGGGGGATAAGGACCAGGCCTATTTGTTGGCCCGGGCCATCCAGTTTTTTGCCCCCGGTATCCCCCAGGTGTACTATGTGGGCATGTTGGCTGGAAAGAATGACATCGAGTTGCTGGAACGCACCAAGGAAGGGCGGAACATCAACCGGCACGGGTATACCCTGGAAGAACTGGAGCGGGAAACCGCCCGGCCGGTGGTGCGGCAGCTATTGAATTTAATGGCCTTCCGCAATACTTGTCCCGCCTTTGCCCTGGACGGGGAAATAGAGACAACGGCGGAGGGCAGCCGGTTTTGCATCATCCGCCGGGCCGGCGGGGTCACCGCCCGGCTGGATGCGGATTTAAAAACCCACGCCTTTTCTGTTGAGGAGACCCGCGGCGGCGAAATACGTCGGGTGCTGTAAAACAGAATATAAATATAACAAGCCGCTTCCCCGTATCCGGGAGGCGGCTTGCTGCGTCATGGATCTATTTTACAATCTCGATGATAAAACTGTTCCGGTCGGCGGGGTAGTAGTTTTCCGAATACTCGATGGGGCAGTTGTTTTCGTCGTACCCCACCGAGGAGATATAATGGCAGGGGGAACCGTCGGGCAGGCTGAAAAGGGCGGCTTTTTCCCCGTGCAATGCCTTGATTTCCAAAAAGCGAATGCCCCGCCGCACCTCCAGGCCGTGTTTTGCCAGGCAGTCATAGAAGGACTGGGTTTCAAAATCGTACTGGAATACATCGGGCACCAGGTCGAAGGGAAAATAGACGGTGGTCAAAATAATGGGCTTGGCATTCTCACCCTCCCAGATGGAACGCAGCCGCTGCAGCTTGACGGTTTTCCGGTCGGCCGGGATTCCCAGCTGCTCCTGTACCCGCTGGGACGGATAGGTCAGGCTGATTTCCAGCACCTTGGTGGCGGGCACCAGCCCCTTTTTCTCCATTTCGTAGTTGTAGCTTTCAATGAACTGGGTGTACTGCTGCAGTACCTTGGGCTTGGTTACAAAGCTGCCCTTGCCCCGGACCCGGCGGAGGTATCCGTCGCTGACCAGCATATTCAGCGCCTGCCGGACGGTGGGCCGGCTGACGCCGTACTTTGCGCTGATGTCTATTTCCTTGGGAATGCAGTCCCCCTCCTTGAGCCGGCCGGACTGGATGTCCTCCAGAAGGGCCTTGTATATCTTTGAATAGGAATGCATAGGCGCGCTTTCTCCTTTCTCAGATTGCATAGGGGTCGGGAATCCGTTTTTCCAGCAGCAGGGGGAGGGCCTGCATAGCCCGCAGGGCGGAATCCTCCGAAATCCGCAGGCGGATGCCGGTTTTTGCCAGTTCTTTTTTCAGAGGCCCGATGAAAAGATGGGCGCTTTTGGCGATTTGCCCGCCTAAAAATACGGCTTCCGCATCGAACCGGCGGGCATAGGGCGGCAGGGCCTCGGCCAGCTGCTGGCCGAAGGCAGCCCATATCTCCAAAGCGGGCCTATTTCCCTCTGCGGCTGCGGCGGCCAGTTCTTTCCCATCGGTGTCGGGACTGAATCCGCCGGCTTCCTCCATGAGCCGCCGCAGGCCAGCGGCCGAAATCCAGCCGTCCAGCGTACCGCCCTGGAAGGGTTCCCGGAAAAGCCAGCCGTCCTGCGGCACCCGGGGACCGGATTTTACCAGCCGTCCCTTTTCTACGAACCCGGAGCCCAGCCCCGTGCCCATACAGGCGAAGAGGGCGCGGCTGTAGTCTTTTCCGCCGCCCAGCCAGTATTCGCCCAGGGCATACAAATCCGCGTCGTTGGCAAAGCAGAGGGGCAGCCCCTGCAGGAAGGGGAGGCCTTGCAGGTAATCTCCCAGCGGGAAGCCGTATAAGCAGTCATACTTCCCGATGCCCTGCATCCGGCTGACGCCGCCGGCGTAGTCGAAGGGGCCGGGAAAGGCCAGCCCTACGCCGGCCAGGGTATAGCCGCTCTCGGCTGCCTGCCGGGCCCCGTCCTCCAGGATGGCGGCCAGATATTCCAGGAAAACCGGTCGGCTTTCCCTGGAATGGGAAGGGTATTTCCGTGAATTGTCCAGGGGGCGGTAATCTTCGGACAGCAGCGCCGCCTTGATTTCCGTACCGCCCACGTCCAGTGTGAGCCAGGCCCGCATAGCAGGACACCTCGTTTCTATCTATAGGATGGAATGAAGTGCGCTTTACTGATTGACAGATCATCACATGCTGCCGCAGTGTCTCTCATATTTTGTCAGATTTACCTCTACTTATATATACCACGTCATTTTGAGAAGGTCAATCGCTTATCAGGCTGCAAATCACAAAAAATATTTACAAAACAGGAAATTGTGTTGACGTATGTCATTACATATGATAAGATGCAACCAGAAAGATGGGAATCGTATAGCAATTTCCGGTTGATATTTATAGAAGAGGTGGAAAAATGGCTTACATAAGCCCGTATAAGAACTACGATAAATTCCCGGAAAAGCGGATCGACTCTCCGCCCGGGTCGGCCTGCGAAGGATATGCGGCCATATGCCGCACGATCCTGGAAAAGGCGGCCGGCCGCGAAAAATGCATTGTGGCGGTGGACTGCTATCCGGGGGTGGACATGGCCGAGCTGACGGCGGGCCTTGGTGGGCTTTCCGCCGGGATGGTGGTCTACAGCGATGACTGCTTTATCCAGCCGGCAGACTTTACGGCCGCCATCCGGGATAACCTGACCGACGACCGGGTATTCGGCCGCATGACCTGCCGGCGGCTGGAAGACTATCTGGACGAAGCCGCCGCCGAAGCCGCCCGCAGCCGTATTGCGGAGGCGACCGGACTTATCCTGGTCATAGGCGTGGGCGCGGCCCTGCTGGCCCAACCGGATATATTGGTCTACGCCGACATGGCCCGGTGGGAGATCCAGACCCGCTATAAAGCCGGGGCGCCCAATTGGCGGTCGGACAATGGGGATGAGCCTTTTCTAAGCAAGGTAAAAAGGGGATATTTTGTTATCTGGCGTCTGGCCGACCGGCACAAGCGGGAACTCTTCGACCGCATGGACTTCCTTCTGGATACCAACCGGAGGGGCGAGCCGAAGATGATGACGGGTACCGTCTTCCGGCAGGCGCTGGAGACCTTTGCAAGGGAACCCTTCCGGCTGGTGCCCTACTTTGACCCGGGGGTCTGGGGCGGCCAGTGGATGAAAGGCATGCTGGATTTGCCCGACGGGCCGCCCAATTACGCCTGGAGTTTCGATGGGGTGCCGGAGGAAAACAGCCTGTACGTCCGGGTAAACGGCATCCGGCTGGAAATCCCCGCCATGGATTTGGTGCTCTACCGGCCTGTGGAGCTGCTGGGCCCCAAGGTATTCGGCCGTTTCGGCGCCGAGTTCCCCATCCGATTCGATTTTCTGGACACCATGGGGGGCGGCAACCTGTCCCTGCAGGTGCATCCTTTGATTACCTACATACAGGAACGGTTCGGTATGCACTACACCCAGGATGAAAGCTATTATATTCTGGCGGCCGAGGAGGATGCCTGCGTCTACCTGGGCCTGAAAGAAGGGGTGGGCAAGGCGGCCATGGCGGCCGACCTATACCGGGCCCAGGCGGGGGAAATCCAGTTTCCGGCGGAAAAATACGTCAACAAATTTCCGGCCAAGGTTCATGACCATTTCTCTATCCCGGCCGGCACCATACATTGTTCGGGCAAAAACGCCATGGTGCTGGAAATCAGCGCCACGCCCTATATCTTCACCTTTAAGCTGTGGGATTGGGGCCGCGTAGGACTGGACGGCCTGCCCCGGCCCATCCATCTGGAGCACGGACTGAACAACATCCAGTGGGACAGGACGACCGGGTGGGTGCGGGAAAACCTGGTGGGGCAGGTGGAATCCCTGCCGGCGCCGGAAGGCGTTACAGCCCAGCGGACAGGCCTGCAGGAACGGGAGTTTATCGAGACTATCCGGCACCGTTCGGCCGGGAAGGTGCTGCACGAACGGGGCGGCAGCGTCCATGTACTCAATCTGGTGGAAGGGGGAGAGGCCGTAGTGGAAAGCCCCGACGGCCGGTTCGACCCCTTTGTGGTACACTATGCGGAAACCTTTATCCTGCCGGAAATAGCCGGCCCCTATACCATACGCCCTTATGGAATCAGCGAGGGCAGGGAGGTTGTCACCATACAGGCCAAGGTGCGGGTATGATGAAAAAAGCTGACAGGAATTTTGCATAAAGGCGGAAGGAGAAACGCGGATGGAATTTCAAAATGTACGGGCCACGTCTATGATCCGCAAGGACGGTATGCAGGAGGCCCTGGCAACCCTGAAAAACAGCGGTGCGGCCTTGAATGTTTACGCCAAGGTGACGGTGGGACAGGAGCAGCCCTACATAGCTGCAATAGGGCAGCTGCCTACCGGGGCGCAAACGGCCGTTATCCCGGTAACCGATACCCACGATATGCTGAAGCCGGGGGAAACCACGACCCTGACGGTGGAATTGTATGATAACGAGCAGGGGACAGGCGCTCCTCTGGCCGCCTATACAGACGACAAATGGGAGCGGACCCGGCACTGGGAGGTCTATCTCTGCCAGGAAATGCATACCGATTTGGGCTATACCCGGTATCAGGAAGATTTAAAGGATGCCTTTGCCGGTTATCTGGATTTGGTAAAAAAGTATATGAAGGATTTCGATAAGCGGGAAACCGACCGGCAGAAGTACAAATACGCCATTGAGTCGGGCTATATGCTGGGAGAAGCCTACATGGCCCGCCGCACGGCCGACGACCTCCGGTGGATTGTGGACCGGATAGCCGAAGGCCGTATGGAAGTGGGCGCCGGCCAGTTTAATTTTACCATGGAGAACTTCTCCACCGAGGAGACGGCCCGGGCCACCTATTACACCCGTCGGCATTTGGTGGACATGCTGGGTATCTCTATCAGCGATACGGAGCGCATGTTTGACAATCCTGCCTTCAGCAAAAGCTATGTGGATTTTGCGGCCAGCGCCGGCATTAAGTACGGCATGCATTCCATGAATCCGGATCGTTCTCCCTATCATGAGAAACGGGAATGCGATCTGTTCTACATGCAGGGATTTAACCCGGAGAATAAGCTGCTGATTTTCAACAATCGGAATTACAATGACAACTATGGCCTTGGCGGCAGCCATTTCAATCAGTATGGCGGCCTGGAAATGGCGGAAGAGGCTATGCTTTCCCTTTTCCGGGACCTGGAATCCCGCACCGGCCGGAACGCTTATCCTTACGATAAATTCCCCATGGCCCTGGTACCTTACAGCGATAACAACCGGCCCATGGAGGAACAGATTGCTGTTGCCAACGACCTGAATAAAAAATGGGGCGACGCGGGCTATGCCTATCCCCGGATTAAGACGGCCTTCCCGGACAAATTTTTCCAGGATGTGGAGGCCGAGTACGGGGACATGATTCCGGTGGAGACCGGCACGGAGGAAAACTGGTGGAACGACGGCTGGGGCACCACCGCCTATGAGTCTGGGGTGAACAAGCGGGCCGGGGCCCTTATCCCGGTGGCCGAAACGGCCGCCTCCTTTGCCTCGCTCTCTGCGGGTACAACCTATCCCTACAACGATATATATGATGCGGTAGAACGCAATCTAATCTACGATGAACACACCTGGGGCGCAGCCGGGTATGACGACGGCAACCCTGATTATCACAACCAGTTTGAGTGGAAACGGAGCAATGCCTTTGCCGCCAAGAACCTGGCCGAGAAAGTGCTGGCCGGCTCCCTGGACGCTTTGGCGTCCACCGTGCCCACTACCGGCAAGGCTATCTACGTCTACAATCCCCTAAACTGGGAGCGGGACGACGTGGTGACGGTGGATAACATCTCCGGTTTCCCCGCGCATTTTGTCATCAAGGACGGGGATACCTCCATCCCCTACACGGTGGAGGACGGGAAACTGACCTTTGTGGCCCCGTCCATCCCGGCCATGGGATATAAGACCTTCACGGTGGAAGGCGTAGAAGCCGCGCCTTCCTTTGAAAGTAAAGTGACCGCCGGAGAAAACTATATAGAAAACGCTTACTACAAGGTGACCTTTGGGGCCGACGGCACAATTTCCAGCATCTTGGATAAGCAGAACGGAAACCGGGAGCTGGTGGACAGCGCGTCGGAAGCCAAGTTCAACCAGTACCGGTATTACGACGACCACGGCATCCCCTTCTCCAACATGGGAGCTGATTTCAGCAAGGACAAGTGGACGCTGTACACGCCCGACGAAGCGGCCGGCAAACTGAAATTGATAGAGACGGCGATAGGGGTCACGGCCTGTCTGGATACCTCCACCTTCCGGGCGGACAGCATCCTGCAGAAGGTAACCCTCTACAATGACATGCCCCGCATCGACATTGAGAATACGGTGGTGAAAACCGCCCTGCCCAGCGTGCAGGACAAGGAAGAGGCTTTCTATACCTTCCCCTTCAAAGCGGAGGATGGGTATGAAATCCGGTATGACCTGTCGGCCGGCAACGCGGCCGAAGGAGAGCAGGTCTACGGCACCTCCACCGACTGGTATACCGCCGGCAAGTGGGTAAATGTCCAGGATACCGACGGCTACAATATGGCCCTGGCCATACCGGATACCAGCCTCTTGCAGTTCGGCGAGCGGCGGACGGGCAACTGGTCCTTTGACTACAAGTCGGAGAACCCCTATATCTACTCCTATGTGATGAACAACATGTGGCAGACCAACTTTCAGGGGGACCAGCCGGGCAAGGTGACCTTTACCTATGCCATCTCCACCAACACGGGGGAGAAAATGTCGGATACGGCCCGGTTCGGCTGGGAGGTAAGCTACCCCTTACAGGCCACGGTCATCGAGGGCCCGCAGTCTGGTACGGCGGCAACCACCGACAGCTATCTTGACATAGATAATGCGAATGTGCAGCTGACCACCATGAAGACGGCCGAGGCCAACGGCGAGGGTATGATTCTGCGGTTCCATGAAATCGGCGGCAGCGAGACAGGGAAGGTCACCGTAACCCTGCCCTTCCAGGTGGAAAGCGTCATCGAGACCAATGTGATTGAAGAGGATATAAGGCAGGTGGCCGGCGCGGGGAACAGCTTTACCTTTGAACTGGGGGCTTATGGGGTCAAGACCTTCCGCATCCGGTTTGCGGAGGCGCCCGCCAAGGTGGAGGGCCTTACGGCCGTCACCACGCCGGAGAGCCTTTTACGCAACCTGTCCCTTTCGGCTGTGGCTACGTCCTCCGGCGAATACGATCCCAGCTTTGCGGCATCCAACGCCCTGGTGCTTTCCAGCGGAAAAGAATGGGCGTCCAATAGGCAGACGTCGGCAACCATCCGGCTGGCCTGGGACAAGACGGTGGAAATCGGCAGCTTTGCTATTGCCGATCGTGCCAGCCGGGAAGACAATGTACAAAGCGCTACTGTCACCTTTAGCGACGGTAGCCAAATGGAGATAACTGACATTGACCCGGCCGGTGGGGTTAAGATGATTGCCCTGGATAAGACCAAGACGGTCAACTGGGCAGAAGTGGAAGTGCGCAGCGACAAGCCCGCCAACATCGGCCTTTCCGGCATAGAGTTCTACGCACCCGGCGGGAAGGCGGCGGGCACCGTAGGTACCCGTCTTACCTGGGAATCGGTGGAGGGTGCGCTGTATTATGAAATCTTCCGCAGCGCCGACCCGGATTTCACCGCCGGCAGCGGCTGCTATATTGCCTCCACCCAGCGCAACCGGTATTTTGATACCCAGGTTCCCGGCGGCTTGGAACGGCCCTATTATTACCAGGTGCGGGCCGTGGGCGCCGGCGCAAAGGGAGAAGCCAGCGATACCGTCCAGCAGGCAGTGGAGAACGGAAGCACGGGCACCGCGCTTCTCACCCCCCAGAACGCCATCGCAGGCAGCCAGTTCAGCGATCAGAAGCCCACCCTTGCCATCGACGGCAGCGGCATGACCGGCAGCGGGCTGGATGCCGTCCACGACAACGATGTCAACGGCTTCTCCATGTGGCATAGCGACGCCAATCCCGGGGAAAACGCCTGGATACAGATTGATTTTGACAAGGCCTACCCGGTGGATGAGATGTGGGTCTGGAACATGAACCAGCAGGGCAATCTGGGGCGCGGCCTTAAGAATATCCGCATCCAGTATTCTCCCGACGGGGTGGTTTGGTACGACCTGGAGCCGGAAGAGGGCATGACCTTTGCGGACAGCCCGGAGGGCTATCCCTTCCAGCTGGCCCAGGGTACCGGTGAAGACGGCATGGCAGCCACCAACCTGAACGATGGGAACAATACCCCCATTCGGTTCGGCGGCGTCATGGTCAAGCACGTCAAAATATCCGCCTATCCTGAGGCAGGCGTCGGCTCCTGGGGCGATATGTATTTCGGCCTTTCGGAGGTGCGCTTTACCCAGCAGGTTTCGGGCCAGGGCGAGAGCATAACCGACGACACAGCCCCCGAAGCTCCCGTTATCCACGCCACCGCCCGCCTGGGCACCCGTGTGGATTTGGATTGGGCTCCGGTATACGACGATGTAGAGGTGG
This sequence comes from Candidatus Howiella intestinavium, assembly GCA_904420585.1. Taxonomy (GTDB): domain Bacteria; phylum Bacillota; class Clostridia; order Oscillospirales; family Acutalibacteraceae; genus Howiella; species Howiella intestinavium. The sequence goes on from CAJFVX010000064.1 coordinate 19,714, forward strand.
ACCACTACGAAATCTACCGGGACGGCGCTCTCATCGGCAAGACGATGGACGCCTATGTCTGCACCTACCGGGACAAGACGGCCGAGCCCAACACGGCTTATACCTATACGGTCAAGGCGGTGGATACCAGCGGGAATGCTTCTGAAAGCGCCCCTGTTTCGGCGACCACCTTTAACACCCAGGCGGCGACCCTGTCGGGTTTGACCGTATCCATGGGCACCTTGTCGCCGCTATTTGACAGCAGTACCCGATTCTATGATTTGAACCTGGGGGATAACTTCGGCCGGTTCGACGGGTAACCGTGACACCGACGGCCACAAATCCTGAGGCGCAAATTTATGTGAACGGCGTGGAAACGGCCAGCGGGGAAGAATCGGATTTGGTACCCCTGATGGCGCCGGGAGACAAGGTAGTCATTCGGGTGGTGGAAGGGGAGACTTCCAAGGTCTATACCCTCACCGCCACTATAAACGCGCCGGTTATTTCGGCCGTGGACGCTATCGCCGGCAGCCAGTTTGACAACCAGACCCCGATGTATATCATCGACGACAGCGGTATGACCGGCAAGGGCTTATCCGCCGTCCATGATAATAATAGCAACGCCTTTACCATGTGGCATACAAACGCCAATCCGGGGGCCAGCGCCTGGGTGCAGATTGATTTGGGCCAGTCCTACGCGCTGGATGAGATGTGGGTCTGGAACATGAACCAGCAGAACAATATCGGCCGGGGCCTCAAGAATGTAAAGATAGAGTATTCGGCCGATGGGGTAAAATGGCAAAACCTGGAGCCGGAAGAAGGCATGAGCTTTACAGACAGCCCGGAGGGCTATCCCTTCCAGCTGGCCCAGGGTACCGGCGAAAACGGTATGGCGGCCACCAACCTGAACGACGGGAACAATACCCCCATCCGGTTTGACGGCGCCGAGGCCCGTTACGTACGGATAACCGCCCACCCCGAGGCGGGCGTGGGTTCCTGGGGCGACGTGTATTTCGGCCTGTCGGAAGTGCGCTTTACCCAGAAGCTGGAGCTGCGGGATATTGTGGAGGTAGCGTCCATTGCCGTATCGTCTGAGGGCGGCGAAAATGCCATCACCACGGCCGGCGGCAGCCTGCAGATGACGGCCACGGTGCAGCCGGATGACGCCACCCGGAAGAATGTGACCTGGAGCATCGGCAATCCGGAGGACAATGTGGCTGTGATTTCGGAAGACGGCCTGCTTTCCGCCCGCCGGAACGGTACGGTAGAGGTAGTGGCTACAGCCACTGACGGCAGCGGCGTCACGGGAACTGCCACGGTTACGGTATCCGGCCAGCCGGTAGTCATTGAGGGCGTAACAGCCGTTACGGGCGACGACTATGATGCAGAGCGTTGGGGCGCTAATGTGACCAATGATTCGGGTATGTCCGGCAAGGGATCGGTTTATGATACAACTTGGAATGACACCAATGCCGCCGGTATGTGGCACACGAACGCCAATCCCGGGAGCAAGGCCTGGATTGATTTCGACCTGGGAAGCGTACAGCCTGTAGAAGAGATGTGGATCTGGAATATGAACCAGAATAATAATCTCGACCGCGGCCTTAAGAATGTCAAGATTGAATACCGCTCCTCGGAAGACGATGACTGGACGGCCCTGGACGGCGATGGAGAAGGGGAATATGACTTTACCCTGGCCCAGGGTACCGGCCAAAACGGTATGGCGGCCACCAACCTTACCGACGGCAAACCGGTGGAGCTGAACCTGGAAACCCGTTATATCCGCATTACCGCCGACCCGGAAAACGGCCAGGGCAACTACGGCAGTGACTATTATGGCCTGTCGGAAGTGCGCTTCACCAAGCAGATGACCACCGAAGGAATGCTGGATGAGGCAGAAGCAGCCGCTAAGAACGCGCTGGCGGGCATGACAGTGTCCAACGAAACCACCGACGACGAGATTCTGTCCGCTGTGCAGAGCGCAGTGGGAGAGTCGGTTCAGGTATCCTGGGCGGAGGACTTCCAGATGACCCCCGCGACCTACGCGGAAGCCGGCAGCATCACCGGCAGCCTGGAGTTGGCTCTTAACGGCGAAAACCGGACGGTGGATGTGGGCTTGGTGATTCCCGTCATCCTCATTAAGGGGGATGTGACAGGGGACGGCCGGGTGGCTATAGAAGATGTCATGGCTGCCTGCAGAATCCTGGCCCGCAAGAATACGAATATAGATCCAGACGACGATGAAATTGCCCGGGGAGATGTCACTAAAGACGGTGAGATAACCATCGAGGATATTATGGCTATCTGCAGAATTCTGGCGCAGCAGTCCGTTTAGTCTGTAGGCAGCCCCACCGCATACAGAACGGTATTGGGTGCATAAAGATTAAGACTGCTGGAGGAGCGACCATGTGAAACAGCGCCGATTTGTGCGGACAGGGTAAAATGCCTATATTATAAATTGAGTTTTAAGCGGAGTGGCGTAACGCAAGGGGCGCCACTCCTGTCTTTTTGTCCCGGCGGAATTACAAGACAAGCATGTAGGTATCGAAAAGACATGACAGCAGCGCAATAGATAAAAAACCTCCTTTTGCTAAGATGGAGGCAGACAACGCCGACCACACAATCAGAGCAAAAGAAGGCAGTCCCTTTGGACAAGAAAAGTGTATTATCTTATGTCTCAGCTAGGCGATGACAAATATTGGGGAATCATCAAAGTGTACGCGATGCAACATATCCGTATTTCAAAACATATCCTTTTTATACAGAACAATACCTGTAACCACCGTAGCCACCAGGGCGATGGCCAGGGGGATCCAGACATTCCATGCCAGCGGAAGCCCGCCGGCCGCCTCCCCGATATTCATGCCGAAAAAGCTGAATATCATGGTGGGGATGGCCATGACAATAGTGATGGATGCCAGCATCTTCATGACGATATTCAGGTTATTGGAAATGACCGAGGCGAAGGCATCCATGGTACCGGACAGGATGGAAAGGTAAATATTGGTCATCTCAATGGCCTGCTTGATTTCGACGAGCACATCCTCCAGCAGGTCTTCATCCTCTTCATACAGTTTGATGCTGCGGCTGCGCATCATCTTCTCCATGGTGATTTCGTTGGATTTTAAAGAGGTCTGAAAATACACCAGGGATTTTTCCAAATCCAGCAGCTGGATCAATTCCTTGTTCCGCATGGATTTGCGAAGTTCGGTTTCGGTAAAGCTGGAGCGCTTGTCAATCTGCTTTAAGTATTGCAGAAAACGGGTGGCGATGCGCAGCAGCAGATAGAGCACAAACTGGGTGCGCAGGGCAGTATTGGCGTTTTTAACCACCCCATCTGCCATCTCCAAAACGGCGGGATTGTCCTTTAGGGAAACGGTTACCAAATCCCGTTCGGTCAGCATGATACCGATAGGCATGGTGGAATAGGTGATGGAATCCTCCGCTTTTTCGGCATAAGGGGCGTCCACAATTATCAGGGTCCGCCCGTCCTCGGTCTCCAGATGGGAGGACTCCTCCTCGTCCAGAGCAGAGCGGAGGTATTCTGGGGGGATATCATGCTGTTCGGTCAGATAGCGCAGTTCATTTTCATCGGGCGCGCAGACGTTGATCCAGCAGCCCTTCTCGTACGCTTCTGTCTGCTGCATATGGCCGTCTATGGTCTTGTAGTAAGAAATCACGGCAAAGCCTCCTTTTATTGAGGGCCGGCCGCGCATATGGACACAGCAGCCCCCTTTGTCTGTTTGCTACTTCGAGGGTTTCCAGGATCGGCGCTCACTGTATCCACTTCCTTTCTTGTCATCTTGCAACGTTTAACATTATAGCACATGCGGCGGAGATTGCAAGGCATATATCCCTGTTTTTCCTTGAAAACGGCTGGAATAAAGCAAAATCGGCCGATTTTACGAAAATTTTATATTTCTGTCGCCCTATGGCGCCGGATGTGCTATACTGGAACTGCAGAATTTTACGCAGGAGGAATGCATCATGCCCATATCCAGGGAAACCCTTTCCTTTTTGATAGAAAACCGGCTGCAGAACAGCCGGGAATGGTTCCACGAGCATAAGGACACCTACCGGCGCTATGTGCTGCAACCTCTTATGGAGCTGGCCGGGGAGCTTGCACCGGTCATGTGGGAGATCGACGGCGAAATCATTGCCGAGCCAAAGGTCGGCAAAGCCATTTCCCGCATTAACCGCGATACCCGATTTACCAAGGACAAATCTCTCTACCGGGAGGTTATGTGGCTGGCCTATACCCGGGATCGGAAGCGGTATCCCTGCCATCCGGGCTTCTTTTTTGAAGTTTCCCCCGACGGATTCCGCTATGGCTGCGGATGCTATTATATGCCGCCGGCGGTTATGGAACGTCTGCGCCGGCTGGTGCTGGATGGAAATTCTGTCTTTACTGCCGCCCGGCGGGAGGTAGAGGGACAGTCCCATTTCCAGCTGGAGGGGGATTTTTATAAGCGCACCCGTTATCCCGGCCAGCCTGCGGCCCTGCAGCCCTGGCTGGAAAGGAAAAACCTGAATCTTATCCATAACAGCCAGGATTTCGACCTGCTTTTCTCACCCGGCCTTGGTAAAGTTTTGTCCGATAATTTCCGAAAAATTTGCTCTTTTTACGCTTTTCTCCTGGCCGGAGCCATAGAAGCGGACGTAATTTGACTTAGACCGGCACTCTGATTGACAGATTTTCAAACTCTTGATACAATATTTATAAAGTGGATGCGGTGCAGATATATTTTTGTATCTGTTGTCCAATCGCTTTCCCGCATGACCTGCTTTCTAACATGAGAACTGGAGGTAAAGAGATGAAGAAAAAAGCCATCCGAGCCGGCGCCGCCTTCCTGGGCGGCATTATGGCGGCCGGCACATTTTCCGTTGCTGCGGTGGCAGAGGAGCCCCAGACTATCTACGCTGTGTCCACCTCCCATCTGGACACGGTCTGGAGCTGGCCGCTGGAGGAGACCATCAGCCGGTTTCTTCCCAATACCCTGCGGGATAATTTTGCCCTTATTGAAGAATATCCCGATTTTCAGTTTAATTTTGAGGGGGCTTACCGCTATCAGCTGATGGAGGAATACTATCCCGAGGAATTTGAAAAGGTCAAGGAGTATGTAAAATCCGGCAACTGGAACCCGGCGGGCAGCGGCCTGGAGAACGGGGATGTGAACGTGCCATCCCCGGAGGCCCTCTTCCGCAATTTCCTGTACGGCAACAACTATTTTGAGGATGAGTTGGGGGAGCGGAGCCGGGATATTTACCTGCCTGACTGCTTTGGGTTCGGCTATGCCCTTCCGTCTATTGCTGCCCACTCCAACCTCATCGGCTTTTCTACCCAAAAGCTGTCCTGGGGTAATACCTTCGCCGGGGAAACTCTTCCTTTTGACGTAGGCGTTTGGCGGGGTGTGGATGGCAATTCCATCCTGGCCAATATCAATTACAACGGTTATACCTCCAGTTTTTCGGGCGGCCTGCGTGAAAACGAAGATGCCTTAAAGCGTCTGCAGAGAAGCCCGCTTGGCTACATCAGTATGATATTCGGTCCCGGCGGCGACCGGGGCGGCGCGGTAGGGGAATCCACCGTCTCCTCCATCGCGCAGGAGTTCCAGAGCAATACATCCAGCAACGTCAATGTCAAATTCGCTTCTACTTATGAGATGTTCGAGGATATCCTTGCGGCCGGCGATGAGGATAAGCTGGAAACCTACGACGGCGAACTGCTGCTCAAGCAGCATGGGTCGGGCGGCTATACCTCCCGGGCAATTTCCAAGCGGTGGAACCGCCGCGCCGAACTGCTGGGTGACGCGGCCGAACGCAGCAATGTGGCTTCCAGCTATTTGGGCGTATCGGATTATCCCACCGAGCTGTTTGAAGAAATCTGGACCCGGGTTATCGCCCATCAGTTCCACGATGATATCCCCGGTACCAGCAACAGCATCACCTACGCCCGCAGCTGGAACGACTATATGGTGGCCATTAAGCAGTTTGCAGCCGAATATGAAAACGGCGTATCCGGCGTGGCGTCCATGATGGATACGAGGGTGGATGAAGGCGTGCCGGTTGTGGTCAACAACCCGGTGGCCACCCGCCGCAGCGACGTGGTAGAAGCTGAGGTCCTGCTCCGTTCCGACCTGCCCTACGTGCGGGTCTATGACGACACGGGGGCAGAAGTGGCCGCCCAGGTCCTTTCCCGCAGCGGCGACACTTACAAAATCGCTTTTATCGCCGACGTGGACTCCATGGGCTACCGCACCTACCAGGTCGTTCCTTCCAGCACGGCCAGCGGCGTACAGACGGGGCTCTCGGTCAGTCAGAACAGCCTTTCCAATGATAAATACACTGTGACCATCGACCGGAACGGCGATATTTCCAGCATTTACGACAAGGAGACCAGCAAGGAGCTGCTCAATAATCCTATCCGGCTGGGCCTGTTCAATAACGGATATGTATATTGGGCCGCCTGGGAGCTGAATTTTGACAGCTATGCTTTCAAGACCGCAGATGACTATGTGAGCGCTACCCCCACCTTGGAGGTTGTGGAAAACGGCCCGGCCCGGGTGGCTGTGAAAATCACCCGGTCCTACGGCGAATCCACCTATGAGCAGACGGTCAGCCTGACCGCCGGCGGCCAGATTGTCACGGTGGATAATCTGGTGGACTGGCAGGAGAGCGGCAAATTCCTGAAGGCCGAATTTGACCTGACTTCCTCCAACCCCACAGCAACCTATGACCTGGGGCTGGGCGCCATCCAGCGGGGCAACAACGAAAGGCAGCAGAGTGATACGGTTGGCCAGAACAAGGCCGAGGTGCCCCTGCAGAAGTGGGCCGACCTCAGCGCTACCGATGACAGCTATGGCGTGTCCATTATCAACGACTGCAAGTACGGCATGGATAAGTACAACGACAGCACCCTGCGCCTGACCCTTATCTATACGCCGGAAAATGACTACGACCACGGCAGCGACACCCAGGCCTGGGCGGATGAGAACTACGGCCCCGCCGGCATGACGGTACAGGATCACGGGGAGAACCGGTTTGCCTATGCCATTTACGGCCACGCAGGGGACGCCGGGGCATCGGATGTACAGCTGGAAGCCGAGGCTTTCAACCAGCCCATGAACGCCTTCCAGACCGACGCCCACACGGGAAGCCTTGGCTCGGATTACAGCTTTGGTTCCATCAGCAACGATAAGGTACTGGTGCGGGCGGTGAAGCAAGCCGAACGCAGCGATGAAATCATTGTGCGTTTCAACGAAGGTTCCGGCGAAGCGGCCGAGAATGTGGAGTTTACCCTGGGCAGCGGCATCCAGAGCGCCAGGGAAGTCTATGCCTCCGAGGAAGAGGTAGAGGGTTCCGAAGTCACCGTCCGGGACGGCAAACTGGTGTTTGATATCGGCGCCTATGGCGTCAAGTCCTTTGCGCTGACCCTGCAGGATCCCGACAGCACGGGGACGGCCCTGGCCACTGAGACGGTGGATCTGCCTTACAATATCGACGTATATTCCTCCAACGACGACAAGAGCGACGGCGGCTTTAACCGCATCGGCGATGCCTACGCCGCCGAATTGGTGCCCGATACCTTTGTCCGCGCCGGCATCCCCTATGTGACCGGCAGCAAGCAGGACGGGGCCGACAATGCCGTGCAGGCGGCCGGCCAGACCATCCAGCTGCCCGAAGGCTACGGCACCCTGAAAATCCTGGCCGCCTCCATAAACGGCGACAAGGATGTCACCTTCCGGGTAGGGAATGAGGATGTGACCCTGCAAATCGGGGATTATGCCGAAAATGTGGCCGCCTGGGATTTGGAGGATCTGGGGATCACCGGTTATGTCAAGGAGCAGACGCCGGCCCTGGTCACCACCCATCGGCATACCTACGGCGAGGACAACTATGCCGCCACCACCTATATGTTCTCTTATGAAATCGATGTGAGCGGCGCCGACAGCATTACCCTTCCCGACGACAGCGATATCCTGATTTTCGCCGCCACGGCGGTGGACGACGAAAACCGTTCCCTGACCACGGCTAGCGAACTGTACGATCATCGGGAAAGGGCGGAGGAGCCCGCGCTGCCCACCGGCGTGCTTTTTGAAACCGGCTTTGAAGAGGGCGATCTGCTGCCCCGGGAAAACTACACCACCAACAGCAGCAATGTTTCCGATTATACCTGCGAAGTGGTGGCCGATCCCACCGGCGGCGAAGGCAACGTCCTGCGTATGACAGGCAATGACAGCAGCGATTCCGGTTCCTTCATCTATTTTACCATCTATCTGGATCAGGCCATCCGGGTGACTGAAAACACGACCCTCAGCTATCGATTCTATGCCGGCAATGATTTGGGCAGATATACGGCGATAGATATGGATTTCAGCTCCGGTTCCTCTCTGCGCGACCGAAGTTCGGCTGTAGACGCGGACGGGGTGCGGATGCATCCCAATGCCGGACATGGACAGACGGGAGAGTGGGTGACTATCACCTGCGACTTATCGGCCTGTGCGCAAAATGCGGTTATCACCAAAATTGTGTTTGCTTATGATCATCCGGGGGACACCGGCGAGTTTGTGGCCTATTTGGACGATTTGAAAATCAGCACACCGGAGGATCCCCTGCAGCTGAAGATCGACGAGGCCCAAGCCATAGACCGCAGTCTGTACACCGATGCTTCTTTGGCTGCTTTGGACGAGGCGCTGAACCTGCTCATCGAACTGCGGGCCGACAATGCGACAGAGCGGGAAATCGACTTTGCCGCCGACCTGCTGGAAGAGGCCATGGCCGATCTGGTGGAACGGCGCGACGGTTTTGAAAAAATTGACGCCTGGACCTATAATGAGACCAGCGGGGTGGGAATTGATGAGGATTCGGACGGCAATCCCACCAACCTGGGCGGTATCAGCAGCGGGGCCTGGGTTACCTATAAGGCTCTGGATTTCGGTGACACGGGCACAAACCGGATGGAAATCGACTATTCCGGCTGGAATACCGGCCTGGATGCCAAGGCGGAAATCCACTTGGGAGATGCAAACGGCGAATTGCTGGGTACTTTGGAAATTCCCCAGACCTCCGATATGCAGGGAGCTGCAGACTGGAGTAAGTACAGTAAGGTGCAGGTCAATCTGAATCGTACCCTGACGGGCGAACAGGATATCACCATTATATTTATCGGTTCCCAGGGACATGTCTGCAATGTTCGTTCCTTCTGGTTTAAGGAGGTTGGCAGCCGTGAAACCTTGCAGGCGGCCCTGAGCAAAGCCCAAAATATCAACCGCATCGGTAAGAGCAGCAGCAGCCTGGCTGCTCTGGATGCGGCCATTACGGCGGCCCAAACGCTGCTGCAGGGGAGCGAGCTGTCTCAATCTGATGCCGAAACAGCAATGGATGCCCTGTATGCGGCTATAGAAGGATTGGCCGATGTCCGCAACCCCTATCTGCAAATTGACGCTTGGGAATATGGCTCCAGTGCGAACCTGAGCATAGACTACGACAGCAGCGGCAATCCCACCAATTTGGGCGGCGTACTGCAAAACGCCTATGCAATTTATAACGACATGGGCTTTGGCAATGTGGGGGCTGGTTCCGTAACCATCAACTATGCCGGCTGGAATACCGGTACCGATGCCCGGGCCGAAATCCGTCTGGGGGACGAAAACGGCGAGCTGGTGGGTACAGTGTCCATTCCCCAAACATCCACCATGCAGGGCGCGGCCGATTGGAGCCAATATACCACTGTGACTGCTGAGTTGGATCAGGTCATCACCGGCGATCAGGATATCTGCGTGGTCTTCCGCGGCAGCGGTACCCATGTGGCCAATGTCAAATATCTGCGGTTCCAATACGCCGATCCGGACGCCGCTCTGGAAGAGGCGCTGGCGGAAGCCGAAAAAGTTGACCGTACGGATAAGACGGCCGAAAGTTTGGCTGTTCTGGATAAGGCCATACAGGCGGCCGAAAGCCTGCTGCAAAAGGGTAATCCCACCTCCGAAGAGGCTGCAGAAGCCATTGCGGCCATCAGCCAGGCCATAGAGAATCTGGAAATCTACCGGCCCTATGCCGCTCTGGAAGAAGCTTTGGAGAAGGCGCGGAATGTCGACCGCACGGGCAAGACGGCCGAAAGCCTGGCTGTTCTGGATCAGGCCATCGCACATGCAGAGGCTCTGCTGGAAGCTGGCGAAATGACCGAGACGGAAATGCAGGAGGCTATCCAGGCCCTGGAGGAGGCCATCAGCGGCCTGGAAGATATCACGGTGATCAAGGGCGACTGCAATGGCGACGGCATTGTAAATATCCAGGATGTCATGACCGCATGTAGGGTGCTTGCCCGTTCCAATATAGGCATGGAGCCTGAGCCGGAAGAACAGGCTGCTGTGGACATGAACAACGATAATGTCGTTAATATTGAAGATATCATGCTTATCTGTCGGGTTATCGCCACCAATAAATCATCCTCCGTATCATGACTGACGGCACACATTTCTCTCTGATTGCTACGGCTGGAAATTAAACTGTGTGGGGCCCTCGGTCTGCTAGAGCAGGCTGAGGGGCCCATTCTGGAAAAAGAAAAGACGCTTGCGGAAGACCCAAAGAACTTTCCGCAGGCGTCTTATTTTGCTTTACAATATACGTACTTTATTCCACATCCAAATTTAGGGGAGCGCTGGTCAGGATTTGCCCGTCGGCCGTCTGCACTTCCGCCCATACCTTGTAAAAGCCTTTTTGGGGCGTCTCCCAGACAAGGGCGTCCTCCGTCCCTTTGCCTTCGGCCACAGGTTGTCCGGAGGCCAGCAGACGCAGAGAAGTGAAGGCACCGCTGTCCGCACCCTTATGCACCCGAAAACGCAGAGGCTTTCCGACCGGATAGGGACCGTTTTCTTCTGCTTCTATCCACACAGGAATAGGGGCGGCCGGCACGCCGGTGCGGGTCATGCGCACAGTGTAGAGTACGCCGTCCGGGCCGAAATGCAGGGCGTCAATGTTGGCGAAGCGATGCCGGACCGCATCCCCGTCATGCTGGTGATAGACGATGAAATAGGCATCCGTGCCGGGCAGGTGCAGCACCGAGTTGTGGCCGGGCCCGATGTATCCCAATTCCATATCGGTGGAGAGGATGGGCACCCGTGTGGGCACCCGATGGAAGGGACCGTAGGGGCTTTTGGATACGGCGTAATTTACCCGATAGCTCTGGTCCTTGTCCAGCCGGGGTGCGTCGCACCAGATGTATTCCGACCAGAGATAATAATATAAGCCATTCCGTTTAAAGACATAAGAGCCTTCGCAGTGATAATCCTTGTCGGGAAAGCAATCGTAAACCGTATATTTCTCCCCCTGGAAGGAGAGCATATCCGGCGCCAGTTTGCGCATAAACATCTGGCCGCTGAAGGTGGCGCCCCAATACAGATAGGTTTCCCCGTCGTCATCGATGAAGACGCAGGGGTCAATGGAGGACATATCCTCTTCAAATTCCACAAGAGGCCTGCCCAGAGCGTCCTGAAAGGGGCCCAAAGGGGAGTCAGACACCGCCACGCCGATAGAGCTGTCGGCGCTGAAATAGAAATAGTAGCGGCCGTTGCGCTGAACAATATCCGGCGCCCAGGCGTCCTTCTTTGCCCAGGAGACATGGGCGAATTTGAGAATCGGCCCCTCGTAGGACCAGTCGGTCAAATCAGCTGAAGACCAGGCGCCGAAGCCCGGTTCGGTCATCATCCCGTCGGTGGGATAGATGTAATACCGGCCGCCGAACTGCACAATGGTGGGATCGGCTGCCGTCGCCCTTGCTATGATGGGATTTCCCGTGTACTTTGTTTCCATAGTTTTCACCTTCCATATTCAGTCTGATAACCAAAGCTTTTCAGATAACGTATCCGCCGTTTACCCCCAGTACCTGACCAGTTATAAAGGCGGCCCGGTCAGAGGCCAGGAAAAGCATAAGCGCGGCCACATCCTCCGGCCGGCCGATGGTTTCCAACGGGGTCTCCTCCCGAAGAGCCTGCAAATCTGCCTCGGAAAGCCCGGCGTTCATAGGCGTGTCGATAACGCCGGGGGCAATGCAGTTCACACGGATGTGGGAAGGCCCCATTTCCTTGGCCAGCGCCTTGCTGAGCCCGATGACGCCGGCCTTTGCGGCCGAGTAGGCCGCCTCGCAGGAGGCGCCTGCCTGTCCCCACATAGAGGACACATTGATAATACAGCCCTTCTTTTTGGAAACCATATAGGGGAGGGCAGCTTTACAGCAAAGGTAAACGCTCTTTAAATTGACATCCAGAATCCTGTCCCATTCGGATTCCGGAAGGTCCATCAGCAGGCCCTGGGCGGCTATGCCTGCGTTATTGACAAGAACGTCGATTCCGCCGAAGACAGCCGCAGCCTTTGCAAACAGCATTTCTACCTGCCGGCTGTCGGTCAAATCAGCCTGTACGGCTATGGCCTCGCCGCCGGATGCCCGTACCTCTGCCGCCAGGGAAGCGGCGGCCGCCGATTGGGTGAGATAGGTAAATACGACCTGGAAGCCGGCGGCGGCGAAAGCCTTTACTGCCGCCCGGCCGATGCCGCCGGATCCGCCTGTAATACAAACCCTTTGCCCCAAAAAATCCCCTCCTGCATGGTGAGATAATTCCACAGTATTATTTATCCGGCCCTTTGGATAAGGAAAGTATAACATATTCCGGGAGAAAAATACAGATGCACTTGCAGCCTCCGGGATTTGGAGCCGGTTGGTTGCATGTCTATACAATTTGTGGTATACTCTATTTTGATATAATAGCAGTATTGTGAAAAGGGGAGAGCGGACTTGCAGCCTCTTGTCAGCGTGATTATGCCCGTATACAATGTCCGTCCCTATTTGGAGCGGGCCGTGTACAGCCTGCTTGTCCAGACCTTTTCCGATTTTGAGCTGCTTTTATCCGACGATGGGTCGAGCGACGGCAGCGCCGCTATCTGCGATGCATTTGCCGCAGCGGACAACCGTGTGCGGGTTTTGCATGGGGAAAACGCCGGCGCGCCGGCCGCCCGGAACCGGGCTATTGAGCAGGCCGCCGGCCGGTACTTTTACTTTATGGACGCCGACGACTGGGCTGCGCCGGACATGCTGGAACGTCTGGTGACAGCTGCCGAGGAGCACCAGGCAGAACTGGTGGTGGCCGGCTTTTCCATCGATACGGTCACAAGGCCGGGCGCGGTTTTCCGGCAGGTTAAGGAGGCCGGTCCGGCGGCCTTTTTCCGGCGGGAAGCCTTCCGCCGGGCCGCGGCCCGCCTTTTCGACAGCAATCTGCTGTATCCTCCCTGGAACAAGCTGTACCGCGCCGATTACATTTTGGAAAGGAATATCCGCTTCCCCAACACCTTCTGGGATGATTTTCCCTTCAATCTGCTGGTCATTCGGGATGTGGATCGGGTGGCCCTTCTTCCCAATGCCGGCTACCATTTTATGCGGGAGCGGCCTGAGTCGGAAACCGCCCGGTACCGGGAGGGAATGTATGAAAAGCGGGAGGAAGAGCACGGCTGGATGCTGGAACTTTACAGCTATTGGGGCATACAGGACGCGGCCAGCCGGGAGATGATTGCCCGGCGGCATGCGGAACGGATGGTAGGCTGCATCGAAAACCTCTGCGGCCCTGCAAGCCCTGTAACCGGCCGGGCCAGGCGGGAAAAGGTGCGGGAAATGCTGTGCGCTCCCCGGCTGCGGGAAAGCCTGCGCCTTGCGCGGCCCCGCTCTGTTATGATGCGCTGCCTGCTGCTTCCCCTTAAGCTGCGGCTGCCGCGGACGGCCATCGCCATGGGAAAATGCATATCCTTTGTAAAACGGAAATATCCCGGGCGCTTTGCCCGTTTGAAGGCCGGCAGATAGGCCGGCAATATTTAGAAAAAGGAGGTGCCAGGATGGATTATCCTTTATTGCGTCAAATCCAATCGCCGGAGGATTTGAAACAGCTGGCGCCTGAACAGCTTCCGTCCCTGTGCGGGGAAATCCGGCAGCTGTTTCTTCATACTTTGTCGGAAACCGGCGGACATCTGGCCTCCAACCTGGGCGCCGTGGAGCTGACCGTCGCCATACATCGGGTTTTTCGTTCCCCTGAGGATGCGATTATATTTGACGTAGGCCATCAGTGCTATACGCATAAGCTGCTCACCGGCCGCCGGGAACAGTTTTCCACCCTGCGCAAAGAAAACGGGCTCTCCGGCTTTATGCGGCCGGAAGAGAGCATCCACGACCCCATTGTGACGGGACACAGCAGCAATTCCATATCGGCGGCCCTGGGTATTGCCCAGGGAAAGCGCCTGTCCGGCCAGCCGGGGTACGCCGTGGCTGTGGTAGGCGACGGCGCCATGACCGGCGGCATGATTTATGAGGCGCTGAACAATGCCGGCCGGAGCAAGGAAAACCTTGTGGTGATCCTCAACGACAATAAGATGTCCATTTCCAAGAACATGGGCGCCCTGGCCCGGTATCTGACCGTTATCCGCACAAGGCCATCTTACTATAAATTCAAAAAGGCCGTGGAGCGGATGGTCAGGCGCCTGCCCCTGGTGGGGAATTCCTTATATAACAGCCTGCGCAATTCCAAATTTCTCTTAAAAAATGCCATTTATCATTCGAACATTTTTGAAAGTTTCGGATTTCACTATCTGGGTCCGGTGGACGGCCATGATTTGAACCGCCTTATCCCTGTGCTGGAGCGTGCCAGAGAGGAAGAAAGGCCGGTTTTGATCCATGTGAGCACGGTGAAGGGGAAGGGCTACCATTTCGCGGAAAAGGATCCGGGCGCTTATCACGGAGTGCCGGCTTTCGATATTGAAACCGGCAGTTATGCGGCCGGCGGCCCCACCTTTTCTGACCTATTCGGCCAGCTGCTTTGTGAGCGGGCGCAGAAGGATATGCGGGTCTGCGCCATTACGGCGGCTATGACCAGCGGCACCGGCCTTTCCGAGTTTTCCCGAAGGTTTCCCGAACGCTTTTTTGACGTGGGAATTGCGGAGGAACACGCCGTCACCTTTGGCGCGGGGCTGGCGCAAAGCGGTATGCGGCCGGTCTTTGCCGTATACTCCTCCTTCCTCCAGCGAGGGTATGATCAGATTATCCACGACGTGGCTATCCAGGGCCTGCCGCTGATTTTGGCGGTGGACCGGGCCGGCATCGTCGGGGAGGACGGAGAGACCCACCAGGGCCTCTTTGACAGCGCCTTTTTGAGCGCCATTCCAGGTATTACCGTATATGCTCCAGCCAGCTTTTCCGATTTGCGGCTGGCCTTTGACAAGGCCATGGCTGCCGACAGCCATCCCACCGTCATCCGCTACCCCAAGGGACGGGAGCCGGAACTGCCGGCCGACTATCAGACTGTGGATGCCCCCTTTGTCCTGTATGGGGACAGACAGGCCGAATGTGTTCTCGTGACCTATGGCCGCCTTTTTTCCCAAGCCTGCAAGGCGCGGGCGCTGTTGGCAGAAAAGGGGATTCCCCTGGCTGTTTTAAAGCTAAACCGGATAAAGCCCCTGCCGGCGGAACTGCCGACGGAACTGTCTGGCTGCGGGCGGGTTTTCTTTTTTGAAGAGGGGATGCAGAACGGCGGCGTGGGAGAGCATTTGGGCGCCATGCTGCTGGAGGCGGGGTATACGGGGCAGTATGTCAACATCGGCATACCCGACGAATTTGTACGGCAGTCCACCGTGGCATCGGCTCTGCATAAATATAAGCTGGATGCCGCCTCCATGGCGGAAATCATAAGCAAAGGGGAATAGGCATGTCCCAGAAAATACGATTGGACCAGGCCGTCCTGGCGCGGGGGCTGGCCGAGAGCCGGGAACGGGCCAAGGCCTATATTATGGCTGGTGTGGTTTATGTCAACAACCAAAAGGCGGATAAGGCCGGTATGACCGTATCGGAGACGGACACCATCGAGGTGCGGGCCAACCCTCTGCAATATGTCAGCCGGGGCGGACTGAAGCTGGAGAAAGCCATGCAGGCCTTCGGGCTGTCCCTTACGGGGAAAATCTGCGCGGATATAGGCGCCTCTACCGGCGGTTTTACCGACTGTATGCTGCAGAACGGCGCGCAGAAGGTGTATGCAGTGGATGTGGGATACGGGCAGCTGGCCTGGAAACTGCGGATGGATGACCGGGTGGTAAATTTAGAGCGAACCAATTTCCGGTATGTGACCCGGGAGCAAATTCCCGAACCCCTCGCCTTTGCGTCGGTGGACGTCTCCTTTATCTCCCTAACCATCATCCTGCCGGTGCTCTGCGGCCTGATGGAGACGGACGGGGAAGCCGTCTGCTTAATCAAGCCTCAGTTTGAGGCAGGCAGGGAAAAGGTGGGCAAGAAGGGCGTGGTGCGCGACCCGGCGGTGCATCTGGAGGTCGTGGAGAAGGTGACGGCCTTCGCCTGTTCTCTGGGATTTTCGGTTTTGCACCTGACCTATTCGCCCATCAAGGGGCCGGAGGGAAATATAGAATATCTCTGTCACCTGATAAAGGACGGGGCCGGCCGATACGCTGCCGAGCCGCCGGCAGAGGTCATCCAGGCCTCCCACGCCGCGTTGGATAAAGCAGGGGCGGCTCAGCCCCAATAAGAAAAGGGGGATACGCCATGCGGGCGGCCATCATACCCAATCTGGAAAAAATGTATACGGAGGATATCGTCCGCCGCGCGGTGGAGATACTGGCGCAAAACCGGATAGAATCCCTGCTGCCGTCCTCGGTCTATCCCGTCTTTGGGGTAGGGACTTCCTGCGGCGACCGGGACATCTACCGGCTGGCCGACTGGGTTATCTGCATCGGCGGCGACGGCACGATTTTACATACAGCCAAAAAGGCGGCGGCGGAAAACAAGCCGGTACTGGGCATCAATGCCGGCCGTGTGGGCTTTATGGCAGGGCTGGAAAGGGATGAACTGGACAAGCTGGCCCTCCTGCGCACCGGGGAATACGCTCTGGAAAACCGCATGCTGCTGCAGGCCACGGTGTCCGCCGATGGGAAAACCTTTTACTGCCTGAACGACGCCGTCATATCCAAGGGCTCTCTGGCCCGCATGATTGATATTACCGTAGACCTGGGTGGGGAACAGATTTCCTATCGGGCGGACGGGCTGATTGCGGCGACCCCCAGCGGCTCCACCGCTTACTCCATGTCGGCGGGAGGGCCGGTGCTGGATCCTTCCATCGAGAGCATAATTCTGACTCCTATCTGTCCGCATTCTTTGTTTTCCCGTTCTATCCTCCTTTCCGCAGATGCGCGGATTTCCCTTTCGGCGGCCGGTGCCCCCGGCACGCGGGTGTATTTGAGCGTGGACGGAGAGGAGACCCATCTGCTGGAGCCCGGGAGCGTGGTGGAAATCCGCCGGGCAGAGGACGTGACGGTGCGCCTTATCAAACTGAAAAAGGATTCTTTTTATCAAACCCTCAGCCGTAAATTGATGTGAGAAAAACCTTGGAAGGGAAGCGGCCACATGAAGAAACAAAGACAGGAACGAATTCTGGAACTGATCGCCCAGCGCCCCATCGACACGCAGGATGAGCTGCTGGCCCTGCTGAAACAGGATGGCTATAAGGTTACACAGGCCACGGTGTCCCGGGACATGAAGGAGCTGCGCATCACCAAGACGGTGGATGAGGCCGGCCAGTCCCGCTACGCGCCGCCCCAGTGGGGAAAGGGCGGAAAAAGCGCGCCCTATTCCGATATATTTGCCCGTTCGGTCATCCGGGTTGACTGCGCCATGAACGATGTGGTCATCCACTGCTATTCGGGCATGGCCTCCGGAGCGGCTGCGGCGCTGGACAATATGAACTGGGAGATGGTTATAGGCACATTGGCCGGCGACGATACCATCCTGGCCATCACCCGGGATGAAACGTCGGCATTGGAGCTTACGAAGGCCCTGCATACCATGATAGAGGGCGGTACGCATCGGTAAAACAATCACCTTTTAAGGCGGGCGGTACACATGCTGAAACAATTATATATTGAAAATATTGCCGTCATTGAGAAAACCTCCCTTCAGCTGGAGGAGGGATTTAATCTGCTGACCGGCGAGACCGGCGCGGGCAAATCCATCATCATTGATTCCATCCACGCCATCCTGGGCCAGCGCACCTCCCGGGAGCTTATTCGCACAGGCTGCGAACAGGCCACTGTAACGGCGGTTTTTTCTTGTCCGGGACCGGCGGTCCTTTCCAGACTGGAGGAATTGGGATACCCGCCGGAGGAGGATGACGATCTGCTTATTCAGCGTACCCTGCGGCAGGACGGAAAGGGCAGCTGCCGCATAGGCGGCCGGCCGGCCACCGTATCCATTCTGCGGGAACTTGGACGGCTTTTGGTGGATATCCACGGACAGCACGACAGCCAGGCCCTTTTGAACCCGGAAGGGCATCTGGATTTTGTAGACGCCTTAGCCGAAAACAAAGGGATTTTGGAGGATTACCGGAATACCTACACGCAGGTGCGGCGGCTGCAAAAGGAGTGGAAGGCGCTGCAGATGGACGATGCGGAAAAGGCCCGCCGCATGGATTTGCTGACTTTTCAGATAGGCGAACTGGAAGAGGCGGGGCTGCGTCCCGGTGAGCGCGAAGAATTGGCGGCCCGCCGGACGGTTATCCAGAACAGCGAGCATATAGCCGCCAGCCTGCGTACAGCTTTGGCCGCCATCAGCGGTGAGGAGGAAGGCCCCGGCGCCCTGACCCTTGTTGAGGCGGCCGGGGGTGCTGCCGCCGATGCCGGCCGGTATCTGGAGGGACTGCCGGAACAGGCCGAGCGCCTGACGGCCATCCAGTACGAACTGGAGGAAATCGCCGACAGGTTCCGGCGGGATTTGGAAGCTGTCGACTACAATCCCGCAGAACAGGAGCAAATAGAAGAACGTTTGGATCAGCTGTACCGCCTGTCCCGCAAGTACGGCGAAACGGAGGAGGAAATGCTGGCGTTTCTGGAATCTGCCAGGGCCGAACGGGACGGGATTCAAAGAAGCGAACAAAGACTGGCCCGGCTGGAGGAGGAGTTGGATGCGGCCAAGCTGCAGCTGCAGCAGAAGGGTGCCCGGCTCACCGAATCCCGGCGGGAAGCCGGAATGGGGCTGGATGCGGCCGTCTGCCGGGAACTTGCCTTTTTAAACATGCCGGATGTACAGTTTATCACCCATATAGAACCGGCGGTATACACGGCCGCCGGGGCGGATAAGGTGGAGTTCTTTATTTCCACAAACCCGGGTGAGCCGCCCAAACCCTTGTCTAAAATTGCATCGGGCGGCGAACTTTCCCGTATCATGCTGGCGATCAAAAGCGTTCTGGCCAGCCATGATCGGGTGGGAACCCTCATTTTTGATGAAATCGATACGGGTGTCAGCGGCCGCGCGGCGCAGAAGGTTGGGATTAAACTCAAAGAGGTTTCCCGGAGCCGGCAGGTAATATGTATTACCCATCTGGCGCAAATAGCCGCCCTGGCTGACCGGCATATGCTCATCGAAAAGCATGTGCGGGATGGGCGTACATATACGGAGGTCCGCCCTCTGGCAGGGGAGAAACGCGTGGAAGAAATCGCGCGCATGATGTCGGGCGGAGAGGTTTCCGAACATCTGCGCAATACGGCCTTGGAAATGCTGGAGGCCGGCAGAAAGGTATAACGCCAAACATATAAGACAGAAGAAAGGGTCTGTTCCACATTCGGAACAGGCCCTTTCTATACCATTGAAATTTATTGGGAATTTCTTGCCAGGACTCTGCAGAGTGCCATTACATCGGTAATCGCAATATCCATATCACCACCCAGGCTTCCCAGGAAAATCTCTTCCTCCGTAGGCTCCTGGTCGGCCGCCTTCCGTGCTATTACCCTGCACAGCGCCATTACATCCTGGATATCCACCGTTCGGCTCTTGTTCAAGTCGCCCAAAGGATAAATATCCAGTTCCAGGCTGCCGCTTACCGACGGGTCGGCAGTCGACGTGGCTGTAATGGTTAGGTATTCGGCCGTTTCATCGGAAGCTACGGTCAGCATTCCGTTGGGACCGATGAAGGTGCCGGACTCACTGCCGGTCACACTCCAGGTCACCGAGGGATCCATGTCGCCCGTGGTGGTGACCTTTGCCTGCAGCTGCAGGGTCTTGCTGGGGACGGCAAAGTTCATATCGGCCGAAACCGTTATCGTTTCTATGGCACCTTCGGCCGGCTTCAGAGCAAAGCGATAGCTGCCCGAAGCCAGTTCATAGATTGCTTTCCCGTCTTCATACCGCAGGAAGGTTACGCCCTCCGCGTCGGCAGCGCGTACAGCGCCTTCGTAGACAACGGCCCTTTCATCCACCGGCAGATAGAGGGTAGCGGTGGTATTGGCGGGTACGGTGGTCTTATAGACCAAGTCGCCGTCTTCGTCGAAGGACCAGTCGCTGGTAATGGTGCCGCGGATAGAATCATAAGTGCCCTTGGCGTAGCTGATATTTTGCGCTTCGTTGACGTAAGGCTCGGGCTGGAGCACAAACTCCTTGAAGCCGGCGGCCTCGTCGCTAAGCTCGATGCCCAGCATGTCGGTGAACATCCATTCCACCACCGAACCGAAGGCGTAGTGATTCAGGGAATTCATACCGGCCTTGTCGTTGTCGTAATCGATGGTGCCGTCCTCCTTGCAGGAATCCCAGCGCTCCCAGATGGTGGTGGCGCCCCGTCCGATGGAATAGCCCCAGGAGGGATAGGTGGTGTTGGTCAGCAGTGTGTAAGCCAAATCCGAATATCCGTAACGGGACAGGGTGGGGCACAGCCGGCTGATGGCCGTAAAGCCCACGGTCAGATGATTCTGATGGTTCCTAATGTTCTCTGCCAGCTTGTCGGCTGCGGTCTGGCGCATATCCTCGTCCAGCAGGTCAAAGGCCAGTGCCAGCACATAAGCGGCCTGGCTTCCTTCGCCCACCGTACCATCAGCTTTTACATAAGCCCGGTTGAAGGCCGCCTTGATGTTTTCGAACAGCTCCGCATACTTTTCGGATTTGTCGTTATACGTGCGGTCGCCGGTTTCCTCCAGCAGCACATCGGAAATCTGCACCATCAGGGAGGCGACGTATCCATAGTAGGCGGTCTGCATTAAGGCAGGCTCGGTATTCTCATTTACACAGAGCCAATCGCCGTAAATGCCGTGGGAGAGAATATACCCGTTTTGCTTGGAATCGAGGAAATCCATATATTTTTCCATCATCTCGTAGTTTTCCAGAAGGATGCGCACATCTCCGTACTGACGATAGATGGTCCAGGGGCAGATGATGCCGCCGTCGGCCCAGGCCGGGTTGCCCGCATGGCCGAAGCCGATGGTGGGCGCGATATCGGTGATGGCGCCGTCATCGTGCTGCGCATCCCGCACATCGATGAGGAACTTCCGATAGAAAGCTACCGAATCCATGTTGTAAGTACCGGCCCGTACAAAGACCTGGGCGTCTCCCGTGTAGCCCCGACGTTCGTCCCGCTGGGGACAGTCGGTGGGTACGGAGATGTAGTTGGAACGCTGGCTCCAGAGCACGTTGCTGTACAGCTGGTTGACCATGTCATTGGAACTTTCAAAGGTGCTGGTCATGGTCAGGTCGCTGTTCATGGGCAATCCCACAATGTCCTCCGTGGTCAAATCGGCAATATCCATACCGGTGATTTCGGCATAGCGGAAGCCGTGATAGGTAAAGCGCGGCTGGTAGACCCCTTCGCCGGCCTCGCCCATGATATAGTAATCGGTGGCGCGGGCATCCCGCAGGTTTTCTACATCCAGATTTCCATTGGCATCCAGCGCTTCACCGTAGCGGATACGGATATTGGTGCCGGGCTCGGCCCTGAGGTTTACCCGAATGACCCCGGCGAAGTTCTGGCCGAAATCCACGAGGATAACCCCATCCTTTTCCCATACCTTCTGGGCGGGCAGCTCCCCGGTGATGCGGACGGCCGGATCCACCTGGGCGGTCAAATTCCAGTCGTCGACATCCCGGTTGCGGATATAGGTGTTTTTCCAATCTGCATCCGAAACGGCTGTGGTGGCATAACCTTCCGGCGAACCGCCCAGCTCCTTGGAAGCGTCGTAGTTTTCCCCGTCGATGATGTCGCCGCCGGTGACAAAGGGATCGGTGTATTTCCAGGAGGTGTCGGTGATAATGCTCTCGGATGTGCCATCGGCATAATCGATGACCATACGGCCGATAAACCCGGTCCCCGTGCTGTAGGTCTGGGAGGTCAGGCCGATTTTTCCGCTGAACCAGCCAGGGGCCACCAGAACGCCCCAGACATTGTCTTCGCCCTGTTTTACAAGGTCGGTGACGTCATAGCCCTGATACTGTACGCGGATAAAGTAATCCGTGGAGCCGGGGGCCAGATAATCTTCCCCGACCCGCTGGCCGTTAATATGCATCTCATATACGCCCAGGGCCGAGGAATAGATCTTTGCCCGGACGATCTCCTTGTCCTCGGTGGCGAAGCTCTTGCGCATCAGGGAGGTGGTGGGCGTCACCTGCAGGCAAATTTCGCCGCCCCGGTCGTAGCCGACCTGCAGCATCCCGTCCGTGATGGTGCCGTTGGTGAAATGGATGGTCATGGGATCGTCGAAATCATCGGAAAACAGCACCGTGCCATCGGGGGTTGTAGCCCGGATGTAATCCACACTGGAACGTTCGGCTTTGGAGGAATAACCATGCCGGAAACCCAGCAGGCCGTAGCCGGAAATCTCTACTTCGCGGGTATCCACCAGCTGGTCGTCGATATAGGTGGCTACCGTCGTGCCGGTAACTTCTATACGCATTACATGGGGAGCGTTGCGTTCGCTCCAGGGCACGTACTCCGAAATATCCACATCGCCCAAAGAACTGGGATGACCGTCCCGCCAGATGTGGGGGCGGAAGATAATATGTTCTTCTGATGCGCGGTCGGTGATGTTAAACTGCCACATCAGGAAATCCTTACGGTTTTTAGCACCAAAAATCACGCCGGCGCCGCCCTGTTCTGTAGTGAATTTCCATTCCACCGTATAATTCTGCACAGCATCAGAGGTATCCTCTTCCGCCTCTGCCGTCTGCCAGACCATTTCCCCACCGGAATAGGTGGCGGTCAGCCAGCCGTCGGCCACGCTGGCCCGGGTCCCCAAGTCAAAGGGAACACTGTTGGCATCCGAGAAATCCGTTTCAAACAGGACGCTCCCGTCGGAAGCGGTGGCCTTAATATAATCATAGGAAGAACGTTCGGCTGTGCTGCCGTCGCCCGTTCCGTGCCGGAAGCCGATAAGGCCGAAATTCTGGATGGGAATGTCCCGGGTATCCACCAGCTGGTCGTCGATGTAGGTGGCCACGGTAGCCCCCGTCACCTCAATGCGCATGGTGTGGGCGTCGTTCCGGGACTCCCAGGGGATAACATCAGTGATGTCCACCGACGCGATCTGAGAGGGATTGCCGTCCGTCCAGACATGGGGATTGAAGGTTACCCGCTGGTTGGCGGTGTCATTGATACCAATCTGCCACATGTTGAAGTTGCGTTCGTCCCGTGCGCCGAAGGCCACGCCGCCGGCCCAGTGCTCAATCCGGAAACTGTATTCCAGCGTGTAATCGGCAACCGCATCGGCAACTTCAATCTCCGCCTCATCTTCATCGGAGGTGATCCAGGACGCGCCGTCCCAGTCGTCGGCCGTGAGCAGTCCCACACCGAACTTGGCCGGTTCAGATTCCGCCGAACCGCCCTGATTGTCCCAGGCCATTACCTTCCAATAATAATCGGTGGCCGCAGTAAAATCCCCTTCATAAGGGATGGCCGTGGTGGCGTCGCTGTGAACCTTTCCGCTGTCCCAGGCGTCATACTCTCCGGCCTCCAGCTTCTCTTCGCTGGTAGATACGACAATCTGATAGTCGGTCTGCCGAATATCCCGCACCGCAGCGTCCAGCTTCCAGGACAGCAGCGGGGAAGTCTGGTCGATGACTTCGGGATTTTCCAAATACTCGCAGGCTAAATCATAGACGCGCAGGCCTGTGTCGGCCGTTTCGGCCCCTACCGAAGCAGGCAGGGAGGTCGCACCCATCACCATGGCTCCCGTCAGAACGGCGGCCAGCAAGGATTTGGCTCTCCTTTTCAACATAGATTTTACACTCCTTTTCCGACTGTGTTGTAAGCGGGAAGGATCCTTGCCATCCCGCACTGACACATATATTATAGCGCAGTTCAACCGACATGTCTATATCTGCGCGCAAGAATGAAAAACATGCATAAAACAGCAATCATTAAATCAAAAATAATCAAATATGCACATTGGAATAGGGCGAATAGACAGTTTCATACATATTGCAAAGAAAGGGACAAACGTAAGCTGTTCTAAGCTAAAAGAGCGGCGTTTAGGCCGGAAAAGGAGGAAAAAGTATGCGGCAAAAAAAGAATGCTTTCGGTATGGATTTAATCCGGGCGGCTGGTTTCCCGCTGCAGGCGGCTGAAGCCGTCTGTGCACGGAAAACCGATCCGGCAGGCCTATACAGACAGTCGGCATTGTATTATGCCAGCTTCTGTGAAAAGGTCGACCGAGCCTTTGTCACCCCTTTGGATCGCAGGGATCTGTTAGAAATGGCATCTGGTTTTCACCGCCTTACCGGCCGGATTTCCAGGCTGCCCGCATCTGTTTTCCCGGAGGCGGGTTCTTATCTTTTGGGCATGTGCCGTGCGCTTCGGGAGGCTCTGGTGCATTGGCGGCCTTTTGGCTGCAAGACCAATGCCATGGGACTCTATTTGCAGAAGGCCTGGGACTGTGCAGCCAAAGGGATAGAGACGGCCGATTGGAAGGCTGTTCGGTGGAGCATACCCGCCGTATGGATAAAGGCGGCAGACGGACTTATTCATTTGGAAGCCTGTTTCCAATGCGGCAGCGAACTGGCTGATCTTATCCGCCGCATACAGATTCAAAATGGCTGAATCTGTTCTCCGCTCCACTATTTGTATGTTATATGCAATGAAAGAAAACATAAATACAATTGAAATTCAATGAAACGATATATATAATATCAACAAATAAAGGAGTCGTATGGGAGGGAAATATCATGCGTGTATTAGGCAGATTTTCAGCTATGCTCATGGCTGCCTTACTGACATGCGGACTTTTCGCCGTGCCGGCGCCGACTGCTTTGGCAGATGAGCCGGCAGACGAGGACGGTTCGGCACTTTGGCTGCGATATACCGCCATTGAGCGGGGGATGTACAAGGAAGAGTTGGCCGGTTTTGCCGGCGCTATCGTCCTGCAGGAGTCCGGTCAGGTGCTCACCACGGCGGCGGAAGAGCTGCAGGCCGGACTTGCCTCTTTCCTGGGAGAACAGCCGTCTATAGTGGAAACGTCTGAAGCCGAGAAAGGCATCCTTCTGGGCACAGGCGCCAATCCGGAAGTGGCCCGGGCTGTAGGAGAGGATACGCTGGAGGCCCTGGGAGAGGAAGGGTATGCTATCCGCACAGTCGCTCAGGGTGATGCGGACATATTGGTAGTGGCCGGCGGCGGAGAAAAAGGGGTGCTGTACGGCGTCTTCCGCCTGCTGGAGCATATCCAGTGCCGCCGCCCGCTGGAAAACATGGATTTGACCAGCCGGCCGGCCATCCAGTGGCGTGTACTGGATCAGTGGGACAACTGGGATGGCTCTATTGAAAGGGGCTATGCGGGAAAGTCCATCTATCAGTGGTCCGAACTGCCCGGCACAGTGGATGAACGGTATACGGCCTTTGCCAGGGCCAACGCCTCGGTGGGCATCAACACCATCGTCATCAACAATGTAAATACCCAGTTTGATTACCTGCGGTCGGAAAACCTGGCCAAGGTCGCAGCCATCGCCGATGCATTCCGGAATTATGGTATCCGGCTGGCCCTTTCTGTCAGATTTGACAGCCCCATGGGTTTAGGCGGGTTATCCTCCGCCGATCCACTGGATGAAGATGTCGTCCGGTGGTGGGAGGATAAAATAGAGGAGGTTTATTCCTATATTCCAGACTTCGCCGGCGTCTTGGTCAAAGCGGACTCCGAGGGTCAGCCCGGCCCCTCCCAGTACGGCCGCACCCACGCCGATGGCGCCAATATGTTCGCAAAAATTTTGGAGCCGCACAACGGAATCGTCATGTGGCGCACCTTTGTCTACGGTGCGGCGGCGGCCGAAATATCTTCGGACATTACCCTGCATCAGTACGGCTTCTTCAAGCCTCTGGACGGCCGGTTTGCCGACAATGTGGTGGTGCAGAATAAGAACGGTCCCCGGGACTTCCTGCCTCGGGAACCGGTGGCCCCCTTAATCGGCGGCATGGAGCAGACCAACGTGGGATTGGAACTGCAAATCACCCAGGAGTATACCGGCCAGTCCACCCACTTGTGCTATCTTGTGCCCATGTGGAAGGAGTATCTGTCCTTTGACACCAAAACCAACTCGCCCTATGCCGATACCTCACAGGGAACCACGGTGGATAAAGTCATAGACGGAACGGTTTACAACCGGCCGGTGAGCCTCATAGCCGGTGTGGCCAACATCGGCAGCGACACCAACTGGACACGGCTGGAGCTGGCCCAGGCAAACTGGTATGGATTCGGCCGCCTGGCCTGGGATCCCACGTCCGATGCGGATACCATTACAAAAGACTGGATCGCCTTGACCTTTGGACAGGACGAGGAGGTATCGGCCTGCCTAAAGAGCCTGCTGGACGCATCCTGGGAAATCTACCAGTCCTACACCTCCCCTTATGCAATGGGCATGACCATGGATTCCTCCCATTTCAGCCCCGACCTTTCCACCCGCAATCGGAACGGGTATATCGTGGTTGACGAGGAGGGGATTGGCCACAACCGGAATTCCAGCGGTTCCACCGACCTGACCGCCCAGTATTTCCCTGAGGTGCAGGCCATGTTTGATAACCCGGATACCTGCCCAGAGGAATTGCTCTGCTGGTTCCATCACGTACCCTACGACCGGATTATGTCCAACGGGAAAACCATGATACAAAGCCTGTACGACGGCTTCTATGAAGGGGCCGAGCAGGTCACCGAAATGCGGACGGCCTTTGCCGGTCTTAAAGGAAAAATCGATAATGCCCGCTGGAACCGGATCGACCAGAGTTTTGCAGAACAGGAAACCGAGTCTATAAAGTGGCGGGATGCTATGGCCGCCTTTCTCTATCAGGCTTCCGGCATCGCCGACCAGGGAGATCGGCGGGATGCGGCCTCTCTGAAAAGCCTGATTGAGCGATATACCGATGAACTGGCGTTTATCACTCCCGAGCGGTACGATGCGCAAAAAATTGCAGCCTTCTCAGAGGCTCTGGATGCCGCCCGGACGGTTTTGGACACGTCGCCCGATCAGACGGCAGCCCGTTCGGCCTGCGATGCTCTGGACGCCGCTTTTGAAACCCTCTATCGCTCAGGTGAGGACGGCAGGGCAAACCTCGCTTACCGCAAACCGGTGCGGGCCACAGTGCAGGGCAGCGCCTCGCAGGTAGAATCCACCCATGTAGCCTCTGACGCAAACGACGGCCTGCTTTCCACACGGGTCAATGCCGTGGGGGATTTATACCCCATGGAGTGGACGGTGGATTTGGAGGCGATCTGTACGCTGGAGCGAGTGCGTGTTCTATGGTACGATGGGAACAGCCATGGTGATAAGAAGCGTACCTATACCTTCTCTGTGTCGGCCAGCACGGACGGTAAAAATTATACGGAACTATACAGTGGTGATAACAGCGCCGATCAGTCTGTCAGCAATCTGGAAGTTGCGGGGCAGGGGCGGTATCTGCGCCTGACGGTCACCTCCGGCACAGTAGGCAGGCCTTCCTTCTGGGAGGTACAGGTATACGGAGAGTCCCTTACGGATTGGACCGAACTGGAAAGGGCTATGGAAGAGGCTCAGGCGCTGGACGCATCCGACTACACAGCCGAAAGCTGGGCGGTGCTGGAGGAGGCTCTAGCGACGGCCGGCGAACTGCCTGAAACGGCCGGGCAGACGGAAGTGGACGCTGCCGCAGCAGCCATCCGAAGAGCCATTGATGGCTTACAGCTGGCTGCTTTGCCCGCTGTAGATCGGACGGAGCTGGAGATTGCCATAAAGGAGGCCCAGGCTCTTAAAGCAGCTGATTATACAGCCGAAAGCTGGGCAGCGCTGGAGAAAGCCTTAGCCGGGGCCGATAAATTGCCCCAAACAGCAGGGCAGACAGAGGTAGATGCCGCAGCAGCGGCCATCCGGGCAGCCATTGATGACTTACAGCCAGCTGGGGTAACGGTTGTAAAAGGGGACATGGATAAAAACGGTATGGTAGACATACGCGACATTATGGCAGCATGCAGGGTTTTAGCGCGAAAAAACACCGGCAGCAACCCCGGCACGGAGGAACTTCTGTACGGTGACATGACGGGGGATGGGAAAATCGCTATTGACGACATTATGGCAATTTGCAGGGTGATAGCTTTACAGTGATGCTAGGATAACCGGCTGATAACAGAAGTATAAAAAGAGGGCGTCTGCGGACGCTCTCTTTTTGACTTTATGTACTATGTACAACTTTATCTCTTGTGTATTTTATAGAATTTATGCAGTCTGCATTGACAAACCTCATAAAATGTGATACAGTGCCATTAACGATAACATTAACGTTAATCAGAAACGTTAATGTTTGGTGAAAGGTATAAATTACAAAGAGATGGAGGCGCAATTTATGAAGACAAAGCAGAAACTGCGCGCGCTGCTTAGTTCAGTGCTGGCCGTTTCGGTGGCAGCGGTTTCCCTGCCGGCAGCCCTTGCTGCTGACGGTGCGGAAAACGGCCTGTGGGCAGAATACTACAGCGGGCGCGACTGCGACACGTTTGTGACAAGCACCAGGGAAGAGACTGTGGATCATATCTGGACAGACAGCAGCCTGCCCCTGGGGATGGACAGTGTGGAGGAATTCTCCGTCCGCTGGACCGGCAACATTGTGGCAGAGGAGGCGGGGGCCTACACCATTTATACCAATGTGGACGATGGCCTGCAGCTCTATATCGACGGCGAGCTGGTTATCAGCGACGGTGGCCCGCACACACCGGTAGAGTCATCAGCCAGCTTTAACTGGGAGGCCGGCAGCGTACACAGCATCCGAATGGAATATTACAACGGAGAATTAGGCGGCACCATGCAGCTCATGTGGTCCACTCCTTCCTCCGGTAAGACGGTTATCCCGGAGAAGAACCTGACACTGACCGACGAGGCCGCTGTGGATTGGATTATCGGTGAGGATACCATCGCGGCTGAAGGACATATTTACTGGGAAGATACGGCGACCTATACCATTGTGCTGGAAAGCTATGATGAGGACGGCACGCTGGTGGATAGTGTGGAAACACGGCGGCCCCGGGGGGAGCCTTCTATCTGGGAGTCTGATACGCTTACCTATGCGGAAGGCATGACCTACAAGGCTTATATGACCGACAGAGGCGGAAATAAGATTTCGCCCGTTGTGGAGAAACTCTACGGTGTAGATGCTTATTTAGACGTGGATGCTTCCAATGTTGTAGGCGAGGTAAGTCCTTATCTGTACGGTGCCTGTATGGAAGACGTCAACCATGAGCTGTACGGCGGCATCTGGTCCCAGATGGTTTACGGGGAGAGTTTTGCCGAGCCCTCTTCCTCTGCCGCAGCCGGGTTTGCGCCGGCAGGCGGGGAGTGGAAGACCGCTGTAGAAGATGGTGAGACGATCATTACAGTGGCCAGGCAGGACAACGGGCCCAAAATGGTATTGGATGATACCGACTGTGAAAGCGGCATGTTTTCGGCTGATGTCTGGTTTGAAGGAGACGGCCCGGTGGGCTTTATCGTGAAGACCAGCCAGGCGGCCCCTGGAGCTGACAATTTTTATGGCTACGAGGTGGGCCTGATGAACGGCCAGGTCAAGGTAGCCCGCCATGAAAATAATTACGACGCCTCCAGCGAAAGGTTCTATGCCAGCAGCGATATCCGGCCGGGCGCCTGGGTCAACCTGAAGGTGGAGACTACCCGGGACAATATTGCGGTATATGTGAATAACGTGAAGCTGGGCGATTATCCCACAGTTGCATCCGTGACGTCCGGCTCCATGGCCCTGCGGGCCTGGAACGGCGCGGGCAAGTATAAGAATTTCCAGTTCCAGGCCGCCGGCGGGGAACTGCAGAACATCGCCATCCCCACCTTCGATAAATTTGTCAGCGGTATGTGGGAATCGGTGGAACGAGGCACAGCGGAAGGTACCTGGGCTCTGGACAAAAGCGCCCCCTATACCAAAAACCTGACCTCCACTGGCGCTCAAAGCCAGGAAATCAACTTTGTATCGGGCGAAGGGGCCATTGGCGTAAACAACATGGGCCTGAACCGGAAGGGCATGAACTTTGAGGCGAACAAGGAGTATGAGGGCTACGTCTACATCCGCTCGGAAGATGCGGCGGAAGTGTATGTAGTGTTGGAAAGTGCCGACGGAAGCGTACAGTACGACGAGACGAAGCTGGAGGTAGCAGGCGGCAGCGAGTGGGCCAAATACAGCTTTACCATCACGCCTGACGCCAAGGATGCGGCCGGCCGCATGAGCATCGAACTGCGGCAGCCGGGCAGCGTGGACTTGGCCTATGCCTTCCTGCAGCCGGGAGAGTGGGGCCGGTATAAGGGCCTCCCGGTGCGCAAGGATGTGGCCGAGAAGCTGGAGGAGCAGAATGTCAGCATCCTGCGGTTCGGCGGCTGTATGGCTAATGCAGGTGATTACAAATGGAAAAACATGCTGGGAGCGCCGGAGGATCGGCCTACTTATACCGGGTGGTGGTACGGCTATTCCAGCTTCGGCTTCGGCATCATCGAGTTTCTGGATCTCTGCGAGGCCCTGGGCGTCATCGGCGTACCGGACTTCAGCAGCTACGAATCCGCACAGGATATGGCCGACTTCATGGACTTTGCCACCGGTACGGACGAGAGCAACGAATGGGTACAGCTGCGTATCGAAATGGGGCATCCCGAACCTTACAACCTGCCCTATTTGGAATTCGGCAATGAAGAAAAGGTGAATGAAAGCTATGCGGCCCGCTTTAATGCGGTCGCCCCTTCCATTTGGGAAAAGGATGAGGATATTATCCTGATTGTAGGCGATTTTGGCTATGGCGACGTTATCACGGATCCCAATAATCTCACCAACACAGCAGGGGGCATCACCAACCTGAACGGTCGTAAATCCATGCTGGAACTGGCCAAAGAACATGGCCGCACCATATATTTTGATGTGCATATCTGGACGGACACCCCGCACTCTACGCCGAATTTTGTAGAGGTGTTGGGCAGCCTGTACGACGCGTTGCACGAGGTCTGCCCGGGTACGGATGCCAAGCTGGTTATTTTTGAATACAATGCCAATATTCACGAATTCAACCGAGCGCTGGGCAATGCCTTCGCCACCATCGAAACAGAAAAGAACAGTGATATTTTTGCCATTGTCTGCTCGGCCAATAGTCTGCAGGTAGACGGCCATAACGACAACGGATGGGATCAGGGCCTCGTGTTCATGAACAACGATTCCGCCTGGCTGCAGCCCCCGGCCTATATGACCCAGATGGGCCATAATAGCTATCAGCCCAATCTGCTGGAGGGTACGCTGGACCGGGAAATCGTCGATATGAATTATTCGGCCTCTATCAGCGAAGACGGCAGCAGCATGAGCCTTAAATTCATGAACTACAATCCCGAGGCTATCGGTTTGTCCACCACCCTGCAGAATTTTACGGGCAACACCAACACCGTAACGGTTACCAGCCTGACGGCAGAAAAGCTTACCGATACCAACACGGCCGAAGAGCCTGAAAAGGTAAAGCCGGTGACCACAACTGTGGAGAACGCTGTGCAGGACAATCAGCTGCTTATCACCCTGGAGCCTTATTCCTATACGGTGGTGCAGATTGAGAAAAAATCTGAACCGGAGCCCATTGACCCCTCGAACCAGACGCTGGAAGAGGCAAAAGCGGCAGCGGAAGAGGCCGTGGCAGGCATAAAGCCGGACAACGGAGTGACGGCAGAGGATTATATGAACGCGGTGGAGGCGGTGCTGACAAACGACGCCATCCAGGCGGAGTGGAGCGAAGCCTTTACGAAGACCGAGGCTACAACCGAAGCCCCCGGCAGCCTGCGGGGCGTTATCTCC
>CAJFVX010000065.1 GCA_904420585.1 Candidatus Howiella intestinavium
ACTTGAAAATTGGGGCACGAAAAAACCCCGAAACCGTTGTGGTATCGGGGTTTTCCGGTGCAATATCTTTTTTGGTTGCACAACATGGTTGCGGGAGGAGGACTTGAACCTCCGACCTTCGGGTTATGAGCCCGACGAGCTACCAACTGCTCCACCCCGCGATATTTAACTTGTGTTGCCTATATAGTATATAACATCTAAATGGAAAAAGCAAGTGTTTTTTTCGCAATGGGAAAAATTATTTTGTTTTGCTGAATACGCACAGCCAAATACAAGGAGGCTGGGCACTGGTATAGGTTACCCTGTGCCGGGCGTGGGCGGGAATCATATAGGACTGCCCGGTCTGCAGCCGTACCCGTTCATGGCCGAAATCCAGCTCTGCCTCTCCCTGCAGAAGAACCACCCACTCGTCCTCATCCTGGTCGTACCAAAAGCCGTCGGGGGAGGTCTGTCCCCAGGAAAGGATGCGCTCAACCCGGCAGGTATCGGTCTGCATGAGAACCTCGGTGATTTCATCGGCCGGAAGGGGCGGCAGAGAAGGCGTGCTGTAAATAGACATGGCGCATCTCCCTTTTATCAAAATAAAAAATCATACGCCTTCCAGCAGCCGCTCCAGCGCCTGCCGAAAGGCATCGTCCTGTTCAGAACGGCGTTTTTTCGGCCCTTTCACCCGGCCGCCGGCCGCCAAAATCCGCTTGGTTTCATACCGGGATTGCAACAATCCATCCATATTGTCCGGCGTGAACAACAGCCCATCCTGGCTTACCGGCCGACCGCCCTTTGCCAGGCACATGGCGGCCAGACCGTAGTCCTGGGTGACTACAATATCCCCCGGCTGCAGCCGGCCCACCAGGGCGAAATCCACGCTGTCCGCGCCCTTGGAGACGGTGATGGTTTCGGCGCCCTCCCGTGAAAAGATGTGGGCGGTATCGCAGAAGAGAAGCACGGGGACGCCCCGCCGTCGGCCGGCCTCCAGGGCCAGGTTCACGACGGGGCAGCCGTCGGCGTCAATGAGAATGCGCAAGGGGCAACGTTCCTTTCTCACCAGGTGATTTTGTCCAGAATACCGGTCAGCTTGGCGATGGCCACGCCGTAATTGGTGATGGGGATGTTCTGCGCCTTGGCCCGCTCCACCCGGGAAAGCACATATTTCCGGTTAAACATGCAGCCGCCGCAGTGGATGATAAGGTCGTAGGGCGTCAAGTCCGCCGGGAAATCCACCCCGCTGACTATATCCACCCGCAGGCTTTCACCCACCCGACCACGCAGCATGCGGGGGATTTTTACCCGGCCGATGTCTTCGGTCAGAGGGGCATGGGTGCAGGCCTCGGCGATGAGCACCCGGGAGCCGGCGTCCAGCCGGTCGATGGCGGCGGCGCCCTCTACAAAGGCCCGGATATCCCCCTTGTAGGCGGCAAACAGGACGGAAAAGGAGGTCAGCAGGCTGTCCGCCGGCTTTTTCTCATACACCAGGGGGAAGACCTGGGAATCGGTAATGATCAGCTTGGGCGGCCGGGCCAGGGCGGAAAGGGCCCTGTCCAGCCCATCGGCCGTGCAGCTGATTACGGTGCATTTGTGATCCAGCAGATCCCGGATGGTCTGCACCTGGGGCAGAATCAGCCGCCCCTTGGGGGCCTGGATATCCTGGGGCATAACCAGCAGGACGGTATCCCCGGATGCTACCAGATGGCCGATAATGGTATCGCTGCCGAAGTCCTCGGGCAGCAGGCGGACGAGAGCGGGGATAACCTGCTCCATGCCGGCCCGGGTGCGGGCGCTGATGCAGAGCGGCTCCAGGTTCAGCTCCCGCCGCAGGGCTTCCGCCAAAGGGGAAGGGTCGGCCTCATCGGTCTTGTTGACCAGGGCCAGCAGGGGGATTTTCCGTTCCCGGAGCGCAGCAGCCCACTGCTTCTCATAGGATAAATCCCCCGCGTAATCGGCGGCGGAACACAGGAGGACGGCAATCTCGGTTTTTTCGGCCGCTTTTTCGGTGGCCTCCACCCGCATTTTGCCCAGCTCTCCCACGTCGTCAAAGCCGGCCGTATCGATGAGCATACAGGGGCCCAGGCCGTGGATCTCCATGGCCTTGTAAACCGGGTCGGTGGTGGTGCCGGCCACATCGGACACCAGGGCGATGTCCTGGCCGGTCAGGGCGTTGATAAAGCTGGATTTCCCGCTGTTGCGCCGGCCGAATATGCCGATGTGCAGACGGTTGGCCGACGGGGTGTTGGTCAGGCTCATAGAAAATGCACCTCCTGTTGGTAAAGGCTGGCCCGACCGGCCTTTCCGGCCGGGCAATCTTCTTGAACTTTAGAACCGGAAATCCCGCATGCCGTTGTGCAGCTCCTTCATATGCTGCTCCACCAGGGCGCGCACCTTTTCGTTTTGCAGCTTGGGGATTTCGGCGGCAATGAGGGCCTCGCCCTTCCGGCGGGTGTCGGCGGAGGCGTAGTCCTCCAGATACTCCTTTAAGGTCATCAGGGCGTTGGGGTGGCAGACGTTGGCGATGGCCCCCGACTTGACCAGCCTCATAAACCGGTCGCCGGTGCGGCCCTCCCGGTAGCAGGCGGTGCAGAAGCTGGGGATGTACCCCAAATCCAGCAGCCAGTTGACCACCTCGTCCAGGGTGCGGGTATCGCTGACGTCAAACTGGGCGGAGTTCATTTCATCGTCCCGGTTGACGGCTTCGCCGTCGGCGTAGCCGCCTACCGAGGTGCGGGAGCCGCCGCTTATCTGGGAGACGCCAAGCTTCAGGATTTCCCGCCGCACCCGGGGGGACTCCCTGGTGGAGATGATGATGCCGGTGTAGGGCACGGCGATGCGCAGGATGGCCACAATCTTCTCAAAAATATCGTCGGGGATGGCGTTGGAAAACTCGTCCACGTCGATGTCGTCGGCGGGGCAGATGCGGGGGACGCTGATGGTGTGGGGGCCGACGCCGTGGACGGCCTCCAGGTGTTCGGCGTGCATGAGCAGCCCCACAAAATCGTACTTGTACATATTCAGCCCGAAGAGGACGCCGCAGCCCACGTCGTCGATGCCGCCCTCCATAGCCCGGTCCATGGCCTCGGTGTGGTAGGCGTAATCGCTCTTGGGGCCGGCGGGGTGGAGGTACTCGTAGCTTTCCTTATTATAGGTCTCCTGGAAGAGGATGTAGGTGCCGATGCCCGCCTCCTTCAGCTTGCGGTAATTCTCTACCGTGGTGGCGGCGATGTTGACATTGACCCGGCGGATAGCCCCGTTCTTGTGCTTGATGGAGTAGATGGTTTTGATGCTCTCCAGCACATACTCAATGGGATTGTTGATGGGGTCCTCGCCGGTTTCCAGGGCCAGCCGCTTGTGGCCCATATCCTGCAGAGCCGTCACCTCCCGGACGATTTCCTCCTGGGTCAGCTTTTTGCGGCAGATGGTCTTGTTTTTGGCGTGGTAGGGACAGTACCGGCAGCTGTTGATGCAGTAGTTGGACAGGTAGAGAGGGGCGAACATGACGATGCGGTTGCCGTAGAAACGCTTTTTGATTTCCTCGGCCAGGGTAAAGCATTTTTCCCGCACTTGGGGCAGCTCGCTTTCCAGCAGCACCATGGCCTCCCGGTGGGAAAGCCCCTTGCAGAGGGCCGCCTTTTCCAGGATGGACATACACAGGTCCAAATCGTCCTTGTGCTCCACGGCGTAGGCCAGGCTCTCCCTGATTTCGGTGTCGTCGATGAATTCGGTGGCTTTTAAGGATTTGGGATTGTACATGATAAAAACTCCATTCTGCCGTTTGATTGTAGGATAATGGGTAAGCCTCCCGGCCGGAGGCGATAAAACTGAAAAAATCCGCTGTGCCTGTCAGACCCCGTCCGCCGGCTCTTCCACCGGGCGGAAGTCCCCCCGGTCGGCCAGGGCCACTGTGTAGCCGATGCGCCGGAAGCGTTCGTCCAGTTCGGCCAGCCTTTCGGCCGATTCGGCGCCGGTGCAGATTTTGTTGTCATAAAGGGTGTACTGTCCCCGGAGGTCGGAGGGGGAGAGGTTGGGCATGACCACGTTGGCCCCGGCCAATATTCCCTTTTCCCGCCCTTCCGGGTGAATGGTGCCCAGAGCGGTGGTGGCGGGGAGGAGGACGCCGGGCAGCATCAGGCGGAGCAGCCCCAGGCAAAAGAGGGTCAGCTCCATGCTGCCGGCCGGTTTGTCGGCAAAGGGGGTCTGGTGATGGGGCAGGTAAGGGCCTATCCCCACCATCTGGGGCTTAAAATCCTGGATAAAGCAGAGGTCGCCGGCCAGGTTTTCAGGGGTCTGCCAGGGGGAGCCCACCATGAACCCCGTGCCCACCTGGTAGCCCAGTTCCTTGAGATTCTGTAAACATTCCATCCGGGCCCCAAGCTGCTGGGCCGGGGGATGGAGCCGGCTGTAGTGGACCGGGTCGGCCGTCTCATGCCGCAGCAGGTACCGGTCGGCTCCGACCTCCTTCAGCAGGCGGTAACTCTCCCGGCTCCGCTCTCCCAGGGAAAGGGTTACGGCGCAGTCGGGATGGGCCGTCTTCAGGGCCTTTACAAGGGCAGCCATCCGCTCGTCGGTAAACCAGGGGTCTTCGCCCCCCTGCAGCACAAAGGTGCGGAAGCCCAGCTGATAGCCCAGCCGGGCGCAGCCCAGGATGGTTTCGACATCCAGCCGATAGCGGGGAATCTCCCGGTTGCCCCGGCGGATACCGCAGTAATAGCAGTCGTTTTTGCAGAAATTGGTGAACTCAATCAGCCCCCGGATGTAAACCCGGTTTCCGAAATACCGGCGGGCCGCCGCCCGGGATTTTTGGAACAGATAGGCCTCCAGGTCGGGGGAGCGGGAGCGGATAAGCCCGGCGTAGGCGGCGTGGGGGAGCCGATGCTCCTTTTCCAGCCGGTCGATGTACGCGCAGGCGGCTTCAAAAGATAATTTGTCTTCCATACGGTCTCCTGTCATGGAAATTTTACGGATCCTAATTGGCCGAGGGGGCATAGATGGTCTTGACGCTGACGCCGGCAAGACTGCCCAGCCGGCCGGCCAGGGCGCTGATGACGTCGCCGGGGGCGTCGATGACCACGCTGATGATGCTGACCCCCTTCTGCCGGTAGGGCACGCCCATGCGGCCTACAATCCAGGCGGCGCACTGGTGGAGCAGGGCGTTGATGCGGTCGGCGGCGGCCCCGTCTTCCACAATGATGCCGATGAGGGCGATGCGGGTCTCCCCGGATTGGCACATATGGCTTTCCCCCTTAAGAAAATAAAAAGTCCCCTGCGCCAAGGCACAGGGGACATACAAGCACAAACAAACGGTTCGCCCAAAAAAAGGACGTCCGCCCTGTATGACCTTCCCACGCGGGTAATCCCTTGTGTCTCAGGCTGTAACAGATAGAAAAGGGTCTCCGCGCCCGCAGAAATATCTTTGGGTTAGGAGACTGTATAGGTATGATACCAGAAAATCCGACAGATTGCAAGGCGGCTCAGATAGAGAATTTCCCTACGCTCTTTTTCCGGTGCTGCAGAGGCGTGCGGCCGGTTTTCTGCTTAAATAGGTGAGAAAAGTGGGCTGCGTCGGAAAAGCCGCAGGCCGCGGCCACGTCCCCCACCGGCAGGGAACTGGATTCCAAAAGCCCGATGGCCTTATTGAGCCGCAGGTTCATCAGATACTGCTTGGGGGACTGGCGCAGATAGGTCTGGAACAGCCGGTAGAGGTGGGAGCGGCTGACAGACAGGGCTGCCGCCACATCCTCCACCGTGATATCCTGCTCATAATGGGAACGGATGTATTCCACGGCGTGGGCCACCACCGGGTTTTCCCGTTCGATGGAATACATGAAGTGGGACAGCAGCAGATAAAAATATCCCAGCAGTTCATAAGGGTTCTGTCCCTTCTCATAGCAGGAGAAAATGCGCTGGAACAGGTCGGTGACCTGCCGGATATTCTCGCAGTGCACCACGGCGTCGTCCGCTGTAAAATGGATGTTCTGCAGAACTTCATGGGAGCAGGGGCCCTCCCAGCCTACCCAGTAGTATTCCCAGGGGGCTTGGTCGTCGGCCTTATAATAGGAGGAGACGTAGGGGTGAATCAAAAAACCGTCGCCGGCCGAGATGAAATAATTTTTTCCATCCACCGTAAAAACGCCCTTCCCCTTGACCACATAATGCAGCAGATAATAGTTCCGGATAAAAGGGCCGAAGCTGTGGCCGGGCTGGCAGGCCTCCCAGCCGCTCATGCGCACCAGCACCGAAGGCCGGTGGGACGCGTCCAAAATTTTGGAATCATGCCAGATGGGATACGGCACGGTATGCACCCCCTTTCCTGCTATTGTAAACGCCTCCGCAGTGGAAAGCAACAGAAAAATAGGCGAAGGCCTGCGGCAAGTATCCCACACTAAAATGGCGGGGAGGATTCCCTGCGAATGTGTTTTTTCTTATAAATTTTTGACAGATAGGCGTTGTAAAATAGAAATATAAGGGGTTAAAGGAGCATAAAAAAGCAGGTTTGTGCCTATATTTGGAAATTTATATAAATAAACAGAAGAAATAATTATAATGAATTTAAAATTATAAAGTAATTTATAGTATAAATATCCAAATCATGAGACAAAAACGCAAAAAACAGGATGAAAAATTATAGAACCTGTCGACGGAAAGACCTTATAATAGGCCTGGAGGAGAAAATTCGGAAACCGGTTCAACCTGAGCGAGGAGGCGCATGTACATGGTGAAAAAGAGCTGGAAGCGGCTGACCAGTATCCTGCTGGCGGCCGGTGTCCTGACATCAGGGATTGCCGTGACGGCCGATGATGGGACAGAGGATCCGTACGTACATAAGGTCATTCAGATAGAGGGCGAAGACGGCGCCTACCGGGGCACCGCCAAACGGGTCAACGGGGTGACCGATTTGTCCCGGGAAGGAAAGGCCGGCAATATCGGACAGGGGGAGGAAAACGACGTCACCTTCACCTTTTCGGTGACCGAGACGGATACCTATAGTCTGGCAGTATTCGGCGTATGCGATGCCGACCGGGAGTTTTATATTTCGGTCAACGGCGGGGAAGGGGTCAGCCTGCCCATGAACTCCCATTCCTGGAGCAAGGCTGCCGAGGCCCGGCTGGAGGTAGCCCTTTCTGAAGGGGAGAACACCGTCCGGTTCTACCACCCGGATGCCCCTACGCCGGATTTGGATAAAATCGAGGTGTACGCCGACCATCCCTTCCAGCTGCCGGAAAAGGGCGTATATCTCAGCGACCTGGAATGGGAAAAGGCCAGCTGCGGCTGGTCGGGCCACGAGGTACAAAAGGACCATTCGGTATATAACAATACAAGCTCCCTGGATTTGGGGGACACCATTTACGAAAAGGGTCTTGGCACCCATGCCCCGTCGGAAATTGTCTACAAGCTGGAGGGGAACTACACCCGTTTCCGTTCCCTTGTGGGCGTGGCCTACAACCGCCGGGATTTCGACGGGCCCAACATCAACGTCCAGGTATACGGAGACGATGCGCTGCTGTTTGAAAGCGGCGAGATGAAGGGCAAGCCCTATACGGCGCCCAAGTATATCAATGTGGACGTCACCGGCGTCCAGACGCTGAAGCTGGTGGTGGATCCCGTGGGCTCCAACTCGGACGACTGGTGCAACTTCTGCAACGCTTATCTGATACAGGGGACGGCCGACCGTACGGCCCTGGACGCCCTGTTGGCCCAGGCGGCCGGCTTGAAGGAAACGGACTACACGGCGGCCAGCTGGGCCAGGCTGGCCGAGAAGATAGCGGCGGCCGAAGCCCTGCCTGAAAAACCCAGCCAGGCGGCGGTGGACGCGGCCGCGGCGGATATCGAGACTGCTATTGCCGGCCTGATTCCCGCCGGCAAGCTGGCCGAACTGGAGGAGGCCCTGCAGAAGGCGGCCGCCCTGGAAGAGGCTGCCTATACATCGGGCAGCTGGCAGGTTTTGCAGCAGAAGGTGGAGGCGGGCAGGAAGCTCACCACCGAAGACGAGCAGAAGGTCATTGATGCCGCCGCCGCCGAACTGGAAGCGGCCATAGAAAACCTTGCCGCCATAGAGAAACTGCAGGCCGCCTGGGATGCGGCGGAAGACCTGCGGGAGAAGGATTATACCCCCGAAAGCTGGGCGACGGTAAAGCCGACGCTGGACGCGGCGGTGGAAGCCTCCAAGACCCTTGCGGCAGCCGCCGCCCCGGCGGCGGGGCAGGAGGAAATCGACAAGGCGGCCGCCAATATCCGGTCCATTATAGAGACCCTGGAACCGACCGAGAACCCCGCGCCCAGCGACGACCCAGAAGACTATAAAATCAAACTGATAACCATGGAGGGCGAGGCCGGCGAAATCCACGGCAAGACGGACAATGCCGGCGTCAAGGCGGGCAACATCGGCAACGGCCCGGAAAACTACCTGGTGCTGCGGGCCGTGGCGCCCAAGGCCGGCCGCTATAAGCTGACCGTCTACGCCATGACCGCCCAGACCCGGGATTTGTACATCCGTGTAAACGGCAGCGAAGAACCTATCTGCATCAAAGACATCAACTCGGGCGACTGGTTTACCGCCAAGACCTATGACATCCTTGTGGAATTGCAGGAAGGGGAAAACACCTTCAAATTCTTCAACGACGAGGCCCACGCCCCCGACATCGACAAGGCGGTTCTCTATGAAGAGGGCCTGCCCATGAGCGAGGACGGCGCCCGCTATTTGAGCGATATGGAATGGGTCAGCGCCACCTCCGGCTGGGGCGGCCATCCGGTGCAGAAGGATAAAAACGCCGACGGCAATACCATCCAGCTGGGCGGCGTCACCTATGAAAAGGGAATCGGCACCCATGCCGAATCGGTCATTGTCTATGATTTGGACAGAAGTTGCAGCCGTTTCCGTGCGGTGGCCAGCCTGGAGGAGAACCGGCCCCAGCGGCAGGGGGAGATTAAAATCGAGGTCTACGGCGATGATAAGCTCCTGTTTGCATCTTCTGAGCTTATCAGCAGCCCGGCCTATTCCTCCCCTGCGGAAATCGATGTGGACGTGACCGACGTAAAATACCTTAAGCTGGTGGTGGACGATTTGGACAACGTCAGCGGCGACTGGGCCAGCTGGGGCGACGCCCGGGTCCTGCCCAACGCTTCCACCGAACCCCGGCTGAAGACATTGCTTGTCAACGGGGAGGAGCCGGCAGGCTTTACGCCCGAAACCGCTTCCTATGATGTGGAGCTGCCGCCCCACACCACCGAGCCGCCGGTGATTACCGCCCTGCCCCGGGTGGCGGACCACACGGTGGAAATCGAGCAGGCGGACACGCCGGAGGGCACGGCGACCATTACAGTTACAGGCGGAGGAACCAGTATGACCTATACCCTTACCCTTTCGGTTGCGCCGGTGCGGCTGGACCGGGTGGAGCTGTCGGTGGACAATACCATCTTAAGCCCCTATGAGTTCCCGGGACAGTACGCCACCGCCGCAGTGAAGGCCTATAACAACGACGGCACCGAAGTGGATATGACCAACGCCACGGTGTCCTACCGGGCCGAAACCCTATATGTATCCGGCGACAGCAACGTGGTGGATATCGACGAAAACGGCAAAATCACCACGGTCACCGAGCCGGTGGCAAAGGACGGGGAAATGCCCGACCTGACCGAGGTCATCGTGGGCGGCGTAGCCCAGGTCTACGCCGATGTGACGGTGGACGGCGTAACCGTCTCTTCCCAGCCGGTGAACGTCACCGTGCGGCCCTACCGGAATCATTATGAAACCGCCATTGTAGGCAAGCTGGGCCTTGCCTCCCGCATCGACGGTTCTCCCGACCTGGATAAGCCCGGCCAGGCTACCGTTGTGTCCATGACCTTTGAGGAGGCTTTGGACGTCATCCGGAAGATTGACAACCTGACCCGGGGTATCCCCAAGATTATCTACCTGGTGGGCTGGCAGTTCAACGGCCACGACACCGGCTATCCCGACTGGAGCGAGGTCAACCCCGCCCTGGCCCGGGAGGGGGAAGACCCGGTGGAGTCCCTCATCTGGCTCATGGACGAGGCCCTCAAGTACAATACCAAGGTCAGCCTGCACATCAACATGACCGACGCCAAGGACACCAGCCCCCTGTGGGAGGAATACATCGAAAAGGATGTCATTGCCCGCAATGCCGACGGCTCCCTGGTGGAATACGGCTTCGGCAACACCATCAACTATACGCGGGAGTGGGAACTGGGGCTGGCCCAGCGGCGTATTGACCAGCTGGTGGAGATGCTGGACGGCCGGCTGGAGCGGGCCGGCACCATCCACATCGACGCCTACCACAGCTACCTGCCCAACCGGCCGAACGAGGCCATGAGCCCCTGGCACGAGGAGAAGTACGGCTACGGCCTGGAAGAGGATGTGGAGACCCAGCGGCGGGTCTATCGGTACTGGCGCTCCAAGGGCATCGACGTAACGGCCGAGCACGCCACCACCAATCGGACAGAGGATCGCTTTGTGGGCCTGCAGCCCATGGCCTGGTACTACGAAATGAGCGATTTCCTCAACATTCCTGCCTCCCTCTACTGCGGCG
The DNA here is from genome assembly GCA_904420585.1 of Candidatus Howiella intestinavium. Classification (GTDB taxonomy): domain Bacteria; phylum Bacillota; class Clostridia; order Oscillospirales; family Acutalibacteraceae; genus Howiella; species Howiella intestinavium. Next base: position 10,533 of record CAJFVX010000065.1, read on the forward strand.
GCGACACGGCGTCGGCCAGCGTATTCGGCGCCAACTCCAAGCTGGAGTCCTTTGCCAAGGACAAGGAAAACCTCACCGGCCTGTTAAAGGATTTCGCCAACAAGTCTCTGGTGTTCCAGTTCTTGAACTCCTTTGACCGCATCAGCTACGAAAACGGCGTCGCCGTCTTTTCGGATGGCGTAACCAACAGCGGCAGCCATATCGAGCAGGACGGCCGCCTCTATCAGGACGGCAGCAACCTGTTTATCCCCGAACTGTGGATGGAGCACCGGGAAATCTATGCCTATAGCGAGCAGGGGTATACCGACATGGCCTGGACGCTGCCGGCCGACTGGTCGGACGTGGAGGCGGTGGATTTGTACCGCATCACCCTGGAGGGCCTGGAGCCGGTCTCCACCGACGTGGCAGTAGAGGAAGGCATCCTGACTCTGACCCTGCCGGCCGATACGGCCTATGCGGTGCTGCCGGCGGGAACCGACCCGGCGGTGCAGATACTGCGGGTATCTGCCGATGCGCAAGAGGCCGCCCCCGGCGGAACCGTGCAGTTTACGGCCGAAACCCGTATTGGCGCATCGGCTGCCGGGCTTGTAAAATGGGAAGTGGAAGGCGGCGCAGCCGGTACGGAAATCGATGAAAACGGCCTGCTGCACATCGCGGCCGGAGAGACGGCCGAGAGCCTGACGGTACGGGCCGTATGGACCACGGATAAAACCATAGCCGCCGAGATGGCGATACCCGTAGGGGAGACCCAGCCGGAAATCCGGAAGGGGGACCTGAACGAAGACGGAAAAATCGACATAAAAGACGTAATGGCCCTCTGCAGAGTCCTGGCGCGCAAAAACACAGGTGCAAAGCCGGAGGAAAAAGAACTGGCTTTGGGCGACATGGATGAAGATGGCAGCATTATGATTCAGGATATCATGCTGCTTTGCAGAGAGATAGCAAGAAATGCCTGATGCGCAAGACAGGAATCACCCCGGAATCGGCCGATTCCGGGGTGGTCCTTTTGCCTGCCTAAGCGAAAAAGAATCCTGATTTATTATTTTCCTGTAAATGGTATGAGTTGGATGTTTCGCTTATGAAGCTGGATGTTTCGACTATATTTTTATTTAAATACAGAATATTTTATAGGAAATACTTGCAATATATTGTGCTTTGATTTACTATAAACGAGGTGAAGCTTCATTTTTTCTAGAGAGGGGTTTTTGCTTATGTCAAAAAAGTTTTTATCCTGGATTCTATCCCTTGCCATGATGCTTTCCTGCCTATGGGCGCTGCCGTCGACAGTCTTTGCCGACGACGGAGGCAAAACCCCGCAGGAGGTATACGAAATGATCGAGGGCCTCTTCCCTGTGACCTATAAAAGCGTGGTTTCTGTCAAAGAGGCCCGGCAGGCTTATGAAGCGCTTTCGGATGCGGAGAAGGAGCAGGTGGACAACGCCGACAGATTGGACGAGGCGGAGGCTGAACTGCAGGCGCTGCACGACGCCTTTAACGTATCGGTTGTAGGATGGCCGGCATCCTTGGCCAACGCTACTACCAGCTGGATGGATACCTGCAGCGCCGAGGAGCAGGCCCTTACCCGGCAGGCCCTGGCGGATGAAATGCGGCGGCTGTATGTGGATGAGGGCTACAAGGCCGGCCCCACCGATACCATCCTTGCAGTGGACACCTGGGCGCCCACCTGGACGCCGGCAGGGGTCATCATCAATGTGGAGGCTGCAGACAGCGATAACATCGGTAAAATCCATGGTAACCCCTGGGGATTTACCCAGATTGGCACCATCCTGTCGGCGCCCTACGTTGGCATGGCCTTTTCCCAGACCCGCTATATGTCCCAGGACTATGTAGCGAAAGGCTGGCCGGCCCTGCTGTCGGATACCTTTTTGTACAACGGCAGATATTATTCGGTTACCTGGAACAATGTGAAATCCTACGACAGCCAGATCCCCGAGGAACGGGGCAGGGTGCTGACGGCTGCTGAACTTACCTATGAGGAGCAGTACCCGGGCAAGGGACTGCCGGGTAACGGCAATAACACCTTCCGCTACGCCTTGGCGAAATACAACCAAACCCATAAAAGCGACGGGCTGGTGCTGGGCATCCCCGCGGCCGACGCGGTCACAGCGGGGGAGGTGGCCTATCAGGTATACGAAGGCCCCTCCGGAGCGGCCTATATAGCCGGTTCCACAGACGCCATAGCGGCGGCCGCCGCCACCCCCAAATATCCGGAGGGGGCCTATGCCATTGCCGGTAAGCTGGCCGAAGCCTTTGTATCCCTGGGCGCAACGGATGCCGAACGTTTTGCCGTGACCGGCGCGCCGGTGGGGGAGGCATATGAAGCGGAAGGCTTGTTATGTCAGGACTTCCAGCTGCTCACCCTGGCGGTCAATCCGGATACAGGGGAGGTTATCCGGACTTCCAACGACACCGCCCTGATGAATTTTGCCATTGAAGGCGGGCGTGTATTGGACAATGTAGGCGATGGGATCAATATACTGGTTCCGGCGGGCACGGATTTGACCAATATAACGCCCACGTTTACCATCCATCCCAAGTCTGCCGTCCAGCCGGCTGCCGGGCCCCAGGATTTCAGTGAACCGGTGACCTATACGGTGACCTCGGAGCTGGGGGTTTCCAAAGAATATGTGGTGACGGTCATAGTAGAGGGGCCGGGAAGCGCAGAGGATGCGGCCGCCGCCGCAGCGGTGAGCCAGGCCATTGACCAATTGCCGGCGGAACCCATCCATGGAGACGCAGCACAGATAGAGCAAACGGAAGAACAGTATCTCGCCCTGACGCCCCGGCAGAAATATCTGGTGCAGAATACCGATGCGCTGTATGCCGCATTGGAAAAGCTGGAGGCCTTAAAAGCGGATAAAATTCGCGTGGCCTGCATCGGCGACAGCATTACGGAAGGGGATTTGGGCGACGGCGACGTGGTGCCGGCCACCAGTTACCCGACCCAGCTGCAGGAAATGCTGGGGGAACGGTATGAGGTAAGGAATTTCGGCAAATGCGGCATCTGCCTGAGCAGAAGCGCCGATTATTCTTATTGGAATCTGCCCGAGTTCCAGGCCAGCCAGGAATTCCAGCCGGATATCGTCATCATCATGCTGGGAACCAACGATGTCTGGGGCGGCCGTTGGAGCGGGCTTAGAAATACTTTTGAAAGCGACTATACGGAGTTTGTCAACATTTATAAAAGCCTCGATTCCCAGCCCGCCATTTACCTGACCAAGGTCTGCGCAGATTACGGTACGGATCGGGCGAATGTCCCCGAGGTGAACGAAATCGTCGAGCGGGTTGCGCAGGCTACGGATTGCGAGCTGGCCGATATGTTCACCTGGACCAATTCTTTGTCCGCCGGCGACAGGGCCAAGTATTTCCCCGATAACCTCCATCCCACGGCGCGGGGATATACCCTGATGGCCGGGCTGTTTAAAGAGCAGATATTTGATTCCATCAGCGAGGAAGATCAGATTGCCCTGTTGGACGGCCGTCCGCTGCGGCAGGCCTTTTCGGCTGCCGAGGAGGCGATAGACGGGCTGAAGGCGACCAATGAAACCACGGCCGATCAGATTTTCTCCCTTGTGGAGCAGGCTGTGGATAACGATAAGCTCTCCCTTTCCTGGAGTGAGCCGTTTAAACTGCAAAAGGCTACCTATCAGGCGCCCGGCGCTGTTACCGGTACGCTGGAATTAAAATGCAATGGACTGAGTCAGCTGTTGCCTGTGAATAAAACCATCGACCAACTGACCGGTTCCGATGAGGAAATAGTGGAGGCTGCCAAGGCGGCTGCTGAGGAGGCGCTGGCCGCCCTGACGCCCTCCAATACCCTGTCGGCCGACGCCATACTGGAGGCGGTGGCGGCAGCTGTGGAGGACACCGGGGCCACAGCCGCCTGGACCACGGCCTACAGCCTGGAGCCGGCCACGGATACGGCGGAAGGCCGGATTCAGGGGGCTATCACCCTGACCTACGGAGAAAAGGATGTAGAAATCCCCATCCGGCTGACCATTCCCAAGTTGACTCCGACCGTAACAAAGGGGGATGTGAACGGCGACGGAGACATCGATATTCAGGACGTCATGGCCGCCTGCCGGATTCTGGCCCGCAAAAACAGCGGCGACGAACCCTCCGGCCAGGAAAAGGACCGGGTCGACATGAACGGCGATGAAACCGTCGACATTCAGGACATCATGCTTATCTGCCGTGTCCTTGCCCGCAATTCCTAGGTTATCCATACCAGCAAGAAAATACAGGCAGCCAATCCGGAAGTTTTTTGCCTTCCGGACTGGCTGCCTCCTTTTTGTTCATAAATGCCGGTAATAATTGCGGGTTGACAAAATTTATTGTTTGCGGTATAATAATAGCAGCGCAGCATTAACGTTAATGCCGCAGCATAGAGAGCGCGAGGTGCCATATGAAAGGATTGACGAGAAAAGCCAGGGCGCTGCTTTCCTGCTGCCTGGCTGCGACGCTGGGCGCGGGAAGCGTAACCAGCGCGGCGGCTGTGGATGCAGAGGCTGGCTCTTACGAGCCGGGCGTATGGGTTTCCTACTACCAGGGGGAAGCCTATGATACGTATCTGGGCGGCCTGCAGGAGGACGATGTAAACTTTACCTGGACGACGGGGGTTACCCCGCCGGGCATGTCTACCCAGGAACATTTTTCCACCCGCCTGTCCGGCCGGATTTTAGCGCCCCAGACGGGAACCTACATCTTTTACCTGAATATTGACGACGGTGCCAAGATGTGGATCGACGGGGAACTGGAAATCAACGATGCCGGCCCCCACGGCGCGGCCGAGAAGACGGCCGTAGTGGATTTGGAGGCCGGGCAGTACTACGATTTTGCCATCGAGCATTATAATGGGTACGGCGACGGCACCCTCCAGCTTTCCTGGCGGACGCCGGACAACACAAAGTCCCTGATTCCCGCGTCGGCCTATTACATGCCCGACGCCGTGGATGTCACCCTGAATATAAGCGGCGGCACCATAGCGGCCGACGGCCGTATCCAGGAGGCAGGCAGCGAAGCCTATACCCTGGTGCTGGAGAGTTATGAAAATGGTGTGCTGGCCGAAACGGTAGAGGCCGAACGGAGCGGTGAAACTGCCCTCTGGTCCACCGGCGCCCTTGCCTATGAAGAGGGCATGTCCTATAAGGCCTATGCCCTGGATGCGGCGGGGGAGGCCGTGGGCGATCCCGAGACCAAGACCTATGGCATCGATACGGCACTGACCGTGGATGCGGACAATGTGACGGGTCAGGTCAGCGATACCCTGTACGGCGTCTGCCTGGAGGATGTAAACCACTCCCTCTACGGCGGCATCTGGTCCCAGATGGTCTTCGGCGAGAGCTTCTCTGAGCCGGCCTACACCGAGCCGGCGGAGGGTATCTCTGTGGTCGGCGGCCAGTGGACCAGCGAGGACACAGGCGATGGGGACGGCAGCCGCCAGTTTGTGGGATCGGGAAATGACGGCCCCAAGCTGATTCTGAACGAGACCAGCTGCACGGTGGGCGAGGCTTCGGCCGACGTGTACTGGGAGGGCGGCGGCCCCGCCGGCTTTATCATCAAGGTCAGCGACGCCAAGGAAGGAGCCGACAGTTTCTACGGCTACGAGGTAGGCCTGGGCGACGGCTTTGTGCGCCTGGCCAAGCATGAGAACAACTACAACAAAATCGGCGACTACCCCTGCGACGCCAAGCCTAACCAGTGGAACAACCTGCGGGTGGAGATGACGGCCGACACCATGACCGTGTATGTAAACGGCACCGAAGTGACGTCCTACACCGATTCCAATGCCATCGAGACCGGCACGGTGGGCTTCCGCACCTGGGATTGCACGGGTAAATTCAAGAACATCCAGTTTGCCAAAGACGGCGGCGAGCTGGAGGAACTGCCGGTGCCGGAATTTGAAGGCTCCACCATCGATGTCAGCAATATGTGGCGGCTGCACATGTCCGAGGGTGTGACGGGGGAGGCCGCCCTGGTCAAGGACGACCCTTATACCAAGAACCTGACGGCAAACGGCGCCCAGAGCCAGCGGCTGACCTTCCTTTCGGGAGAGGGCCGCATGGGTATCAGCAATATGGGCCTCAACCGCATGGGCATGAACTTTGAGGCCGGCAAGGAGTATGAAGGTTACTTCTACGCCCGTTCGGAAGAAGGGGCCGAGGCCTATGTGGTGCTGGAGAATGCCGACGGCACTGTCCAGTATGCCGAGACAGCCGTCGCCGTGGAGGCGGGCTACGGCTGGAAGAAGTATGCATTCACCCTGACCCCCGATACCAAGGATGCGGCCGGCCGGTTGTCCATTGAACTGCGGCAGCCGGGCAGCGTGGATTTGGCCTATGTCTTCATGGAGCCGGGGGAGTGGGGCCGCTTTAACGGCCTGCACGTCCGCAAGGATGTAGCCGAGGCTCTGCAGAAGCAGAATGTGGCCATTATCCGCTTTGGCGGCGGCATGATAGGAAAAGAAGCCTACCGGTGGAAAAACATGCTGGGCGCCCCGGAAGACCGGCCCACCTTTGACGGCAGCTGGAACTCTTATTCCTCCCTGGGCTTCGGCATTTACGAATTCCTCTGCCTCTGCGAAGAGCTGGGCATCCCTGCCGTCCCCGACTTCAATAAGGACGAGACGGTGCAGGACATGGCCGACTTTATGGACTTTGCTCTGGGCACCGACCCGGAGAACGAATGGGTGCAGCTGCGCACCGAGATGGGCCATCCCGAACCCTTCGAACTGCCCTACCTGCAAATCGGCAATGAGAACGGCATCGACGACGCCTTCGCCACCCACTTTAACGAGCTGGCCGACGCCATCTGGGCCAAGTGCGACGAATACGGTTCGGACACCATCCTGATTGTAGGCGACTTCGGCTACAAGGAGCCCATTATGGACCCCTACAACCTGAGCCAGTCCGATTCGGGCGTGCTGACCCTGGCGGGCCATAAGAAGATTCTGGACCACGCCACCGAAATGGGCGACCGGGAGGTCTGGGTGGACGTGCACGTCTTTACCGACGATCCCAGCGGCGCTTACAACCTGGGCGCCAACCTGCCCTCCTTGTACTATAAACTCAAGGAAATCTGCCCCGAATCCAAGGTCAAGCTGACGGTATTCGAGCTCAACGCCTGGCAGCATGAATTCCGCCGGGCCCTGGGCAACGCCGTGGCCATCATGACCGGCGAGAAGATGAGCGATGTCTTCCCCATCATCTGTTCGGCCAACGCCCTGCAGGTGGACGGCCCCCTGGATACCGACTGGGATCAGGGCCTGGTCTTCATGGATTCCGAAAAGGCCTGGCTGCAGCCCGCCGCCTATACCACCCAGATGATGCAGGCGGCCTGGCAGCCCAACCTGCTGTCCATCACCGAAGACCAGAAGCTGGCCGGCGTGGAGTATGTGGCCACCGGCAGCGAAGACGGGAACACCGTTGTGGTCAAGCTGGTCAACGACAATGCCGAATCGGTAGACGTACAGCTGGATTTCCAGGATTTCACCGGCGACACCAATCAAGCCACTGTGACCACCCTGGCCTCCGACGATCGGACGGCCACCAACACAGCCGACAACACCGAGAATATCACACCCCAGACCGAGACCCTGGAAAATCCGGTGCAGGGCGGCATCTGGAAGGTCACCCTGCCGGCCAACTCCTTTGTCACTCTGGAGCTTACCAAGGGTTCGGAAATGACGTCCCAAACTCTGGAGGAGGCCAAAGCTGCCGCCGAAGCGGCTCTGGAGGCCCTGGCGGTGAGCAACGATACCACTGCCGACCAGATTATGGCTGCCGTGACGAATGTTATCACCAACGATGACATTACGGCTGCCTGGACTGCTGACTTTACCCTCACCCCGGCTACCGCCGACGAAGCGGGCAGCATCACCGGCGAAATCACCCTGACCGCCGGCGGGGAAACCGCCGTCATCACGGTGGATAAGGTTATCCCCCAGCTGGAGGAGATTATCAAGGGCGATCTGGATGGCGACGGCGATGTGGATATCCAGGACGTCATGCTGGCCTGCAGAGTTCTGGCCCGAAAGAATACCGGCGCTCTGCCGGACGACGATGAACTGGCCCGGGGCGATATGAACGGCGACGGCAAAATCGCCATTGAGGATATTATGTCCATCTGTAGAGTCCTGGCAAGAAAGCAGGCATAGGTTCACCCGCTGCTTTACCATCCTTTTTAGAACCCCCGTTCCATGCCGCTGGGACGGGGGTTCCTTTTGCATAAAATATTTTAAATGCAAATGATGATTTTGTGTAAATAACTTGACAAATCCGGTTTTAACTGCTATACTATTATTGCAAATCTCATTAACGTTAATGTGAACGTTCATGATTTCATACGTGATGAAAGGCAGGGGGAAAACAGTGCGTATAAAACGGTTTTTGCAAAGATGTGGAGGCTTCTTGGTGGCGGTGGTGATCGCCGCAGGGGCAGCACTGCCCGTGTCTGCCAATGATACCGGCACCGTCCGGGCCGTTGTCCAGGGTGATTTGGATGGAAGCGGCATTGTCGATGAAGCTGATCTTGGGCTGCTCAGCCAGGCGGCGGCCAGTGCGCCGGCCGGCGGACAGGCCTCCCAGGAGGATTTGGCGGCGGGGGATATGGATGGGGACGGCGGCATCGATTACGCCGATGTGCGGTTGCTTTATAACCAGTTGACCGGGAGCGGCGCAGATATTTGGCTGCCCTATTCGCTCTCCGGCCTGAAGGCCTGGTACGATGCGGCGGATTTCACTTTGGACGATGGGGCAAAGGTCAGTGTTTGGGCCGATAAGGCAGGCGGCGGGTACGATGCGCTGCAGCCGGATGAAAGCAAGGAACCGGCCTACCGTCAGACCGGCAGCGTCAACAGCCTGCCCGGCGTGCAGTTTGAAAGCCAGACCAACCTAAAGCTGGCGGAAAGCTTTAGTTTGGACGATATGTCTATTTTTGTGGTCATGAACGCCGATACCCTGGTGAACGCCGGCGACGCCAACCAGATGTTTTCCAAGCTGGGGCTGTACGGCGACCACAACTGGTATTTTAATTTGGAGAACGGCGGCTTTAACTTTGGCTGGAAGGATGACGGCGGCGGCTATCGGAACTATACCGGTGAAAACCGAACTGTCCAGCCTGGTACCAGCTATATCCTGGGCGGTGTCAAAGACGGCAGCCAGGGCGCCATGTATATGAACGGCGCGCCCATCGGTCAGCTGCCGGGGAGCATTGAGAAGCCGGTGCACAACGATCAGCCCAACTATATAGGCGGCGGTTCCGGCAATGCCACCAGCTTAAACGGCACCATATCTGAAATTCTCGTTTTCGACCGGGGGCTTTCGGAAGAGGAGATAAACAGCATTTCCGATTATCTCTCCGAAAAATGGGGGATTGCCGTGCAGAAGCCGGCGGCGCAGCCGGAGGGTACGGTTTCCATCGACGGGGAACCCTTCCGGATGTTCCAGGCCTCCAACCCGTCCTATAAGCAGGTGCTGGCGCCGGGAACCACCCAGCCGCCTGTGATATCAGCCGATTTCGGCCCGGATGCGCAGGTCAGCATAGAACAGGCTGCCGGTCTGCCGGGAAGGGCGAAAATTACCGTAGAGCAGGACGGCAGCCGATGGGAGTACACCATTGATTTCAGTGTATACGATAAGGAGATAACCGATATGCAGCAGCCGGAGGTAGAACAGGTCAAGGTGACCGGCGGATTCTGGAAGGAAAAGCTGGACACCATACGGGATGTGACGGTGGACACCGTCTTCGACAACTTTGAAAAATCAGGCACCCTGACCAATTTTGAAAACGCGGGGAAGGCCGGCGCCAGTCCCAGCGGCGCCACCGACCCCTGGAACGACGGGCTGCTGTTTGAGACCATCCGGGGGGCCAGCGACTTCCTGCGCTCCGCGCCCGACGCCGAGCTGGAGGCCCGCATTGACAAGTATATCGATATTGTCTACGAAGCCTCCATGCGCAGCGAAAACGGCTATTTGAGCACCTGGATGATGATGGAGCATCCGGGACAGTACTTTGACGATACGGGCAACGCCCGGCTGTACCACGACTGCTACAACTTTGGCTGCATGACCGAGGCGGCGGTGCACTACTACAAGGCCACCGGGAAAATCAAGCTGCTGTATGTGGCCAGCCGTTTCGCCGAGTTCATCGCCGACAACTACGGTTATGGGCAGAAGGCCGACGGCAGCGCAAAAATCAACATGGTGCCTTCCCACGAGGGGCCGGAAGAAATGCTTTTAAAGCTCTATACCCTCTACCGGGACGACCCGGCGCTGAAGGCGCAGGTAGAGCAGTACAATCCGGAATATCCCCTGTCCATCGACGAGGAGGAATATGCCGACCTGGTGAAATTCTGGATTGAGAACCGGGGCAACTACGAGGGCCGGGTCAACGGCGCCAGCTATGGGGTGTACGCCCAGGATCACGCCCTCTATTACGACCAGACCATAGCGGCCGGCCACGCCGTGCGGGCCAACCTGTTCTATACCGGCATGGCGGCCGCCGGCCGGGAATTTGAAGATTACACCTATCTGTCCACCGCCGATTCCCTTTGGAACAACATCGTGAATAAGCAAATGTATATCACCGGCGGCGTAGGGGCCACCGGCGTAGATGAGGCCTACGGGGATAATTACTATCTGCCCAACGACGGCTACTGTGAGACCTGCGCCCAGGTGGCCATGGGCTTCTTCAGCGAGTACATGAGCCTGACCTTCGGGGATGCCAAGTATGCCGACGTGGTGGAGAACTACATCTACAACGGCGTGCTGGGCTGTCTGGGGGAGGAGGGCAATACCTTCTTCTATGAGCAGCCTCTGACGGCCAAGAACGGCCGCTGGAGCTGGCGGGACCACACCCCCTGCTGCCCGCCCATGTTCTTAAAATTCTATTCCGAAGTGCCCACCTACATCTACTCCTATACCGATGACGCCGTATACGTCAATCAGTTCATCTCCAGCGAACTGACCCTGCCCGACGGCCGGAAGGTTGCCATGGAGAGCAATATGCCCTTTGGGGGCGATACCAGCATCACAGTGGAGAAGGACACCAGACTGTACATCCGCCTGCCTCAATGGGCCGACGCGGAGGGGATAACCATCCAGGTGAACGGCGCAGACGCGGATTACACGGTGGAAAAGGGCTATGCTCTGCTGGATGTGCAGGATGGGGACAAGGTGGATGTGACCTTCCCCATGGAGGCCCGCCGCATTTACAACGACCAGCAGGTGGACGAAACCGAGGGTATGGTGGCCTTTGGCTACGGCCCCCTTGTGTACACCTTTGAGCAGGTGGACAATCCCGGCGTGACCAACTTCGGCGTCACCGAATTCTGTATGGGCATCGCCCCGGATGCGGTGCTTACGGCCCAGTATGAGGCGGATTTGCTGGGCGGCGTGGTGACTTTGTCGGCCCCGGCCCAATATTATGATTACAACGGCAACTTGGTAGATTTTACGGCCAAGGCGGTGCCCTTCTACGCCCGTATGAACCGGGGCGCCTGTCCCTCCTACGTCTTTGTGGGAGAGGAACCCAAGGCGGCTGCCAGCAGCCCGAAAAACTGGCTGGCCATGGCCACCAGTACCCGGAACAACGGAAATTCAGCCGCCGCCGCTTTTGACGGCAATGCCGATACCTGCTGGACGGCCGGAAGCCAGGAGATGCCCCAGGCACTCATGGTGGATCTGGGTTCCCTGCAGCAGGTGGAGCGGGTGCAGCTTACCTTTACCAGCGCCCAGAACTGGAAGTATCAGATCCTGTATTCGGCCGACGCGGAGCACTGGGAGATGTTTGCCGACAACAGCGGAAATACCGAAAACCAGCAGACCTTTACCGAAACCGGCCGGGCAGAAGCCCGGTATGTGGCCGTGAAATTCCATGAATCGGCCGGCGTAGGATATATTTCGGTAACCGAGATGGCGGTCATGGGTCCGGATTCGGATGTAAACCTGGCTCTGGGCCGTATGTGCGGCGCCACCTCTTACAGCAATCCCGCCGACTCTCCCTTCGCCATGCTGGACGGCAACGAGGATACCCGCTACTGCCCGCCGGGAGTGGAGAAGCCCCAGTCCATCACCATGGATATGGGCGGTAAGGCCAATATCACCGGCCTGCGCATCCTTTTTGAAAAGCCCAGCGACTGGACCTACACCGTGGAGGTGTCCGATGACGGGGAGGCCTGGGAAACTTACATTTCCGAGACCTACAGCATGCCCGCCGACGGCGCCTGGCGGGAGATAGAGAAGGAAGCCGCCGGCCGGTATATCCGCTTTACCATTACCGGCACCACCGGCGACGTTTGGGCCAGCGCCTGGGAGTTCGATGTGCAGACCGCAGAGGAGCCCACAAATATTTTTGAGGCCCTCCTGGCCGTGCCGGGGCCGGATGATCCGGACAATCCCGATAACCCGGAGATTATCAAGGGAGATTTGAACGGGGATGAGAGGGTGTCCATTGAAGATGTCATGGCGGCCTGCAGGGTTTTGGCCCGCCGGAACACCGGCGCCGAGCCCAATGCAGATGAAATCGCCCGGGGCGATCTGACAGGGGACAACAAGGTCTCGATAGAAGACATTATGGCCATCTGCAGAATCATTGCCCGGCAAAAAGCTTAATCTGCCTGCAACCTCCTTTTTCTGCCCCGTCTGCCGCTCTCTGGCAGGCGGGGCCTTTTATGTACAGATGACTGATTGTAAGGGGTATGTCAAAAGTCCAGATGTTTCTGACAATCGGTTGTTTTTCACCTGATTTTTTAGTATAATGGAAGAAAATCCGTTGATTTATACGGAAAACAACACAGGGGAGAGATGGAAATGAGAAAATTTGCCAGAACGCTATCCGCGGCCTTGCTCAGCGGCTGCCTGCTGGCCGGTACGGCGGCGCCGGGCTTTTCCGCCCTGGCGGCAGATACCGAACTGCCGGTTTGGCCCAAGAACGATACCCTGAAGGTGCTGGCCATCGGCAACAGCTTCAGCGAGGACGCCATGCGGTGGATGTACGATATTGCGCTGGACTGCGGCGCAGAAGACGTGGTGTTTGCCAATTTGTATATCGGCGGCTGTTCCCTGGAGCGGCATGTGAGCAATATACAGAACGACAGCAAGGCCTATGACTACCAGAGGATTTCCAAGGAAACCGGCGGCGTATGGAAGCATTCGGGTGGGACCGAAGATCCCTGGAGTATATCCCAGGGCCTCCAGGAAGAGGATTGGGACTACATCACCATCCAGCAGGTCAGCGGCTACAGCGGCGACCCGGCTTCCTTTAAAAAGGGGGATACAGATTATATTGACGAGATGGTGAACTACATCCGGAAGTATAACACCACCGCCAAAATCGGCTACCATATGACCTGGGCCTACCAGCAGGATTCCAACCACGGGGATTTCGGCAAGTACAATAAGGATCAGATGACCATGTACAACGCCATCCTTTCCACTGTGCAGAATACCGTACTGGCCGAGCATCCGGAAATCGACTTCGTGGTGCCGGCAGGGACGACCATCCAGAACCTGCGCACCAGCTTTTTAGGGGACACCCTGACCCGGGATGGCTACCATATGAGTTATAACCTGGGCCGGTACGCGGTGGGCCTGACCTGGATTCTCAAGGTGGCCGGCTGGTCTATTGACGATGTGACCTTTACCCCCTCGGCCGCCGAGGTGCCGGCTTCCTACCTGCCCATGATTAAGGAAGCCGTTAAGAACGCCGTGGCCGACCCGTGGGAGGTCACCCGTTCCAGCTATCTTTCCGGTCCCTTCTACAACGACTATGACATGGACTATGACATGATGGTGGAACTGGATATAAAAAGCGGCGCCACCCCCTTTGCCTACTGGCAGAGCGACCATTCCGGCCGCTTTAACCGGCCGGTAACCGAGGACGGCAATTCCAACCAGTTTGTGGCCACCCGCCAGTTTACCAAGCTGGAAATCCCGGTGGGCAGCGTCATCGAACTGGACGAAGGTTACCAGTACCGGCCGGACGCCTGGGTGGATCCCGGCCAGCGGAATCCCAACCGGCCGGGGACGGTTTCCTCTTCCCGGGTAGTTGTGGATGAAGGCTGGTGGGGAGACTTTACTGTCCGTGGCTTTAACGTGGCCAAGAAGGGCAATCCCGCCTTAAGTGAGGACGAGGCGGCGGATATTCTCAACCATATCCATATCTATGTGCCGGTAATGGATATGTCCGGCTATAAGCTGCTGGATCTGAAGACCACCGGTACGGACAGCGACGGCAACCCCGGCGGGGCCACCGAAGGCGGGTATTGGAATACCGGCGATGCCAACGGCCACTCCAATTTATGGACAACCAACGACAATTCCAAGCAGTTTGTAGCCACCGGCCTGCTGACCGAGGAGGATATGCCGGTGGGCAGCATCATCGAGGTGGACGCGGGCTGGCAGTACCGCCCCGAACGCTGGATAAACTTCGGCGAACAGCAGCAGAACCGGCCGGACAACAGCAAGGCCAGCCGGACGATAGTGGACGAATCCTGGTGGGATCCCTATACCCTGCGGGCTTTTAATATTTCCACAACCGATGCGGCTGATTTGACCGGCCGTCTGGACGAAGCGCTGGCCCACTTCCGCATCTATGTGCCGGTAGGGGAGTCCGATCAGAACCTGATCGAAAGCATCGCCTTTACCACCCTGCCGGTGGAAAGCTGCGTCTTTGGGGATAACACCATTGACCTGACCCTTTCGGAGAGCTGGAGCATCACCAGCCTGGCCCCGGATATCACCATAAGCGACAAGGCAACTATCTCTCCCGACCCCAGCATTCCCCAGGACTTCAGCCAGCCGGTAAAGTACACCGTGACGGCCGAAAACGGGGATACGCGGGAGTATACCATTTCCATCTCCATGCCCATTTCCTCTGAGGCGGAGATAAAGAGCTTTACCCTGGCCGGATACGAAGGGATTATCGACGGGGACAAAATCTCGGTGACGGTGCCCTATGGCACAGACCTGAGCGCCTTGGCGCCGGAAATCGAAATCAGCCACAATGCCACCATATCTCCCGCTCCCGACGAGGTGCAGGACTTCCGGAAGCGGGTTCAGTATACAGTCACGGCCGAGGACGGTTCCACCACTGCAGTGTATACAGTACAGGCCGACAAAGCCGGCATGCCCGCTGCCTTGGAAGAGGCACGGGGCAAAGCGGTCGATTGTCTGAAGGGGATGGAGGCTGCCAATGAAACCACGGCCGACGAGATTCTGGACGCTGTGGCCGAAGCAATCGGAAATGCCGAAATCACCCTCTCCTGGACGGAGCCCTTCCAGCTGACGCCTGCCACCGAGGAAGCCGAGGGCTCCATAACAGGGTCCATCCGGCTGAACTGCGAGGGGGCCATGGTAAATGTACCCGTGCAGATAACCATCGATCGGTTAACCGATCCCCTGCAGGCAGCCGGGGAAAAGGCGGAGGCACTGCTCGGCAGTATGGAGGTCACCAATGAAACCACGGCCGACGAGATTCTGGACGCTGTGGCCGAGGCAATCGGAAATGCCGAAATCACCCTCTCCTGGACGGAGCCCTTCCAGCTGACGCCTGCCACTGAAGAGGCCGAAGGTTCCATAACCGGCACCATTTGTTTAAAACTTGCCGACCGGACGCTGGATGTGGACCTGGATATGGTTATCGACCGGCTGCCCGATTCCGAAGTGACCAAGGGGGACTTTGACGGCAATGGCAAGGTAGATATCACCGATATCATGTCGGCCTGCAGAGTCCTGGCGCGGCAGAATACCGGCAGCGAACCCTCTCCGGAGGAGTTGGCTGTGGGAGATCTGACAGGTGACAATAAGATGGGTATCGAAGACGTTATGGCTATGTGCAGGATTCTGGCAAGAAATGGCCAGTAAGCCCAATAGAACAGAGAAGATTTGCGCGAATAGAGCCGCCCGCCGGTTACCCAGCAGGCGGCTCGTCTTATCTATTGCATACGCGGCGGCAGCCGAGCGATTAGCTATAACCTTTAGGTAAACAGTAGAAAACGAACGGAAACTTCTGTCCGACCTTTCCTTCTGCTATACTGACACACGAAGGGAGCAGATTCCCTTTAAAACAGACAGATGAAGAGGAATGGGGAAAGTGAAAAAATGAGCAGCTGTTTTTCTGGCATGTGTTCTCATGTGCGGCTTTGCCACGGTCGGACAGGCCTACCCGGATACCGTTCTAGAGGGCCAGTCCGCTGCCGGTCTGGCGGGAATCCAGGCAGAGGCCTTCGCCTCCTTAAATGCCGACCCGCAGGAGCAGGCGGTAACGGATGATGATACCTCCATGCTGGTTGTCTGCTTCTCCATGCCGGAAACCAGAGAAGCGAAGGCAAAATAAAAACACAGCCGTTCTCCATCGTCCCGTTGCGGGACGGCGGGGAACGGCTGCTTTCTTTTAAAAGGAAATGCGATTACCGGATAAAGGCGTTGTGGACGGCTTCCACAGCCTTGTCGGCCTTATCCTTGTCGATGAGGACGGAAATCTTGATTTCGCTGGTGGAGATCATCTCGATGTTCACGCCGGCGTTGTAGAGGGCCTCAAACATGGTGGCCGCCACGCCGGGATGGGTCTCCATGCCGGTGCCCACGATGGATACCTTGGCCACGCTCTCGTCACAGACCACCTTCTGGCAGTTGTACAGGGTTTTTACTTCCTCCATGACCTCCATGGCGTCCCTGGCCTGGTCGATGGGTACGGTAAAGGTGATGTCCTTGGTGCCGTCCCGGCCTACCGACTGCAGGATAATATCCACATTGACCTTTTTCTGGCCCAGCTTGCTGAAAATCTTAAAGGCGATACCGGGGGAGTCGGGCAGGCCCACAATGGAAATACGGGCCACATTGCTGTCCTTTGCCACGCCGCGAATCAACATTTTCTCCATTTTTACTACCTCCTTGACAATGGTGCCCGGCAGCCGCTCCAGGCTGGACAGGACTTCCAGTTCCACATTATACTTCTTGGCCATCTCCACCGAACGGTTATTGAGCACCTGGGCGCCCAGAGTGGCCAGCTCCAGCATCTCATCGTAGGTGATTTCGTCCATCTTGCGGGCGTTTTTCACCTTCCGGGGGTCGGCGGTATACACCCCGTCCACATCGGTGTAAATCTGGCAGAGGTCGGCCTTGACGGCGGCGGCGATGGCCACAGCGCTGGTGTCCGACCCGCCCCGGCCCAGGGTGGTGATGTCGTCGTACTTATTGAGCCCCTGAAACCCGGCCACTACAACGATATTCTTCTTGGCCAGTTCGGCCTTGATGCGCTCGGTGTCCAGCCGTTTGATGCGGGCGGCCGAGTAGTTGGAATCGGTCTGGAAGCCGGCCTGCCAGCCCAGCAGGGAGACCACCGGGAAGCCCAGCTTTTCAATGGCCATAGCCAGCAGGGAGATAGAAATCTGTTCGCCGGCCGAAAGGAGCATATCCATTTCCCGTTTGGACGGGCCGTCGGGGTTGATTTCATGGGCCTTTTCAATCAGGTCGTCGGTGGTATCGCCCTGGGCGGAAACCACCACCACCACCTCATTGCCCTTGCTGTAATCCTCGGTGACGATGCGGGCTACGTTAAAAACCCGCTCGGCGTTGGCCACAGAGGACCCGCCGAATTTTTTTACCATGAGTGCCATAGGCTTATAAAACCCTCCTGCAATATAGTTATTATGCAATGCCGCATCAAGCGGCGGACATCCGAAGTAAGAAAAGCGCCCTATCCCTCCAGCCGGACCGAAGCGCCGGCCGGATCGCTTTCCAGCAGCCGGACCGACCAGCCGAAGACGCCGTTCATCATGAGCTGATGGCGAAGGCGTTCGGCGAAATCGGCCTTTTCCTTATCGATAATGGCCATGATGGTGGAGCCGGCCCCGCTGATATACACCCCGTAGGCCCCCAGCTCCCGGGCGATGCGGAAGGCGGCGTCGGCCCCCCGAATCAGCCCCATGCGGTAGGGCTGGTGGAGCCGGTCGCCGGTGGCTACCCGCAGGTTTTCCAAAGAGCCGGAAAAGAGGGAAGAGGTCATCAGGGCCGCCCGGGAGAGGTTGTAAACCGCATCCGAGCGGGAGACGCTCTCAGGCAGCACCGACCGGGCGTGGGAAGTGGGCAGGGGCGTCTCGGGAATCATGGCGGCGAAATGGACGTTGGGGGCCACCGGCACGCTGACCGAATAGACCTTGCCCTCCTCCATGGCGCAGGTGACCAGGCCGCCCAAAATGGCGGGGGCCACATTGTCGGGATGGCCCTCCAGGGCGGCGGCCAGGTTCAGCAGATCCTCGGTGCGCAGGGGATTCCCCAGCAGGGCGTTGGCCCCCAGCAGCCCGCCCACCAGGCAGGCCGAGGAACTTCCCAGCCCCCTGGCCATGGGGATGTCGTTTTTCTGCCGGATGCGAAGCCCCCGGAAGGGCCGCCCGCAGATTTCATACAGCCGCCCGGCGGTGGCATAAATCAGGTTATCCGGCCCGGAAGGCACCTCCACATCGTCCAAAGAGGCGATGTCCGGCCCGTCCCACTCCTCCATTTGTACGGTGTTGTATAAGGTCAGAGCCAATCCCAGAGCGTCGAATCCGGAGCCCAGATTGGCGCTGGTGGCGGGTACTTTGACTGTTACCATGCTGTCCTTCTCCTAGTCCAGCACGTGGAGGATGGAGGCCGCCTGCAGATGCTGCATGCCGCCCAACTCCTGCCGCAGGGTCCGCTCGGTGGACAGGGGGGTCAGGAAAGCCAGTTCCTTTTCTCCCTCGCCGGCCCGGGAGAGCATGTGCACGTCGCCGAAGACCTGCCGGATTTCGGCCGTGGCCGCCGCCTTGTCGTCGGCCTCCCCGCGGACATACAGGCGCACATTGTCCTCCAGCGGGTCGGAGACATAGCCTTCTTCTCCATCCTCCCAGTAGAGGTACTTCCGGGCTTGCAAATGCTTGACACAGTCGATGACGTCGGCCACCACGGCGCTGGCCGTGGGCAGCTTGCCGGCGCCCCGGCCGTAGAAAATCACGTCGCCGATGGCGTTGCCCCGGACCATGACGGCGTTGAATACGTCGTCCACCGAGGAAAGCTGGTTATCCCGGCTGATGAGGGCGGGGTAGACGGCCGCAAAGATATGGCCGCCGTCCAGGATTTTAGCCCGGCCGATGAGTTTGATAACCCGGTTGTCCGAATGGGCATACTCCACATCGGGCAGGGTGATGGCCGTGATGCCCTCGGTCTTCACCTGCTCGGGGTAGACGTGCTTGCCGAAGGCCAGGGAGGCCAGGATGCAGATTTTCCGGCAGGCGTCGGCCCCTTCGATGTCGGCGGAGGGGTCCCGCTCGGCGTAGCCCAGCTTCTGGGCCATGGCCAGGGCGTCTGCAAAGGACATCTGCTCCCGGATCATCTTGGTCAGAATAAAATTGGTAGTGCCGTTGAGGATGCCCACGATTTCGTAAATATCATTGGCCGCCAGGCACTGGGACATGGGCCGCAGGATGGGGATGCCGCCGCCTACGCTGGCTTCAAACAGGAAATTCACATTGCGTTCCTGGGCAATTTTTAAGAGCTCGGCCCCCTTGCAGGCCACCAGTTCCTTGTTGGAGGTGGCCACGCTCTTGCCGGCCTCCAGGCAGGCCTTTACATATTCATAGGCCGGGTGCAGACCGCCCATGGTTTCCACAACCACCTTGACCTCCGGGTCGTTTACAATATCGTCAAAGTTTTTCGTAAACAAATTCGCATAGGGAAGATCGGGAAATTCCCGCAAATCCAGGATGTACTTGACCCGGATATCCTCCTTGGCTCGGCCCGTAATGCCCTGGTGGTTGGTCTGCAAAACCTCCACCACGCCGGAGCCTACTACTCCGTGGCCCATAACTGCAATATACACCATATTCGTTCCCTCTCTTCTTTTGGTAAAAATCCGGCCGCCTATTCTCCCAGGACCTGGTCCATGCGGAGGATGCCGTCCACCTGCCGCAGGGCCTCTATCAGGTCGGAAATATCCCCCTTGAGATGGTCGGTGCGGATGGACAAAGAAACCAGCGCCGAACCGTCCACGGGGATGTTCTGGTTGACCGTCAGGATATTGGCCCCCAGCCGGTACAATTCGGTCAGCAGGGAGGAGAGCACCCCCGGCCGATCCCGCAGGACGGCGTGCAGGGTGACAATCCGGCCGGCCGCCCGTTCGTTGTAGGCGAAAACCGCGTCCTTGTATTTGTAAAAGGCGCTGCGGGAGACGCCCGACATGCGGGCCGCGTCGCTGGCGCTTTTGGCCTGGCCGCTGGCCAGCAGCCGCTTGGCCTGCACCACCCGCCGGTATACGTCGGGCAGCACGTCTGGATGGATGAGCAGCATATTGGAATCCGACAATTCGTCCACCACCCATATACATATGTTTTTGCTACTAGTACAATATAGCATAACCCCCGGGATGTTGCAAGGAATATTCCTGTGGTACGCATAGAATATTACCAAGAGTACAGATATAATTCTGGCGCCTTTGCCTATAAGCGAAAAAGAAGAAGAATTTAAGGTTATATTAAGAGAATTCTCCTTGCTAGACGCCGCTAAATGGGGTATGATAATTTCGTATAATATTTCCAAAAAAGAACAGGAGGGAAGAACGCCTTGACTGTACAGCGAAAAAAGGATCTGCTGGTGGACATAGCGTTTATCGTGGTTATAGCGGCGCTCTGTTATCTTGCCTTCCGATTTCTCATTATTTATTTGCTGCCTTTTGTCATCGGCTTTATCCTGTCGGCAGCCATCCAGCGGCCGGCCCGGTTTTTAGAGCGGAAGACCCATGCATCCCAGGGGATTTGGTCGGTGGTGCTGGTGGTGTTTTCCTATGTAGCGGTGGTGGGGGTGCTGGTTTTTCTGATTTACCAGCTGTATGGACAGCTGTCGGCCTTCGCCAGGTCCCTGCCGGCCTATATCCCCATGCTGTCGGACATGTTCGGCGGCTTAAACAATCTCATATCCGAATGGTTTGCCGGCCTGCCGGAGGAATTGCTCAGCACGGTGCAGAGCCTGCCGGAAACGGCCGTAAGCGCCCTGGCTTCCGGCCTCACGGGAGCCCTGTCCAGCTTTGCCAGCGCCGTGGTTACCGGACTGCCCGGCATCCTGGTCACCTCTTTGGTCACCATCGTAGCCAGCTGTTTTATCGCCAAGGATTATACCAAGATAGTGGTGTTTGTAAAGGAGCAGCTGTCGGCCCGGCACTGGAACCTGCTGCTGGATGCCAAAAAGATATTCAGTTCCAACATTTTAAAGATGCTGCGGGGCTATCTCATCCTCATGCTGCTGACCTTTACCGAGCTTTCCATCGGCCTGCTGCTGCTGGGGTACCGGTATGCCATTGCCCTGGCGGCCCTCATTGCCATTGTGGATATCCTGCCTATTCTGGGCACGGGCACGGTTCTCATCCCCTGGGTGCTCATCAAGCTGATTTCGGGGGAGTGGCTGGGCGCCCTGGGTTTGGCGGTGCTGTATGTTGTCATCACCATTGTGCGGAATATCCTGGAGCCCAAGATTATCGGCAAGCAGGTGGGTCTGCCGCCCCTGGTGACCCTGCTGTCCATGTACTGCGGCCTGCGGTTGCTGGGTGTGTGGGGCCTGTTTGGCTTTCCCATCGCCCTTATTATCCTCAAGAGCCTCCATGATACCGGCCGGCTGCAGTTCTGGCGGGCAAAAAAGAGGGAGGATATGCAGACAGAGCCTGCGGAAAAGTCGGAGGAAGAGCAGGAAAATCAAAAGGAATAAAAAAACAGCCGGGATTTTGGCCGATAAACAAGGAGCGCCCTCTGACGCAGACGAAGAAGCTGTGTCAGAGGGCGTTTTACATTGCTGAAAAGGGATATCAGGTCTGCCTTGCCAGGATGCGGCAGATGGACATGATGTCGCTGATATCTATATCGCCGTTTTTATCCATATCAACCCGCGCCTTTTCCTCATCGGTGGGGTCGATACCGGTATTCTTGCGCGCCAGGATTCTGCAGGCGCCCATGATGTCCTGAATATCCACATCGCCGTTGCCGTCCACATCCCCGGGTATGACCGACTGGGCCTCCACCGTCACCGAAATGACGGCGGCCAGGTTGTTGGGATTGAGGATGTTGTCGGCATCCAGTTCTCCCCGCAGGGAGTAGGTGCCGCTGACATTCCCGTCATAGGGGGTATCTCCCGGATTGTTGGTGGTATACCACTGGAGAATGTCCATATCGGCCTTTGTGCCGTCGCTCAGCTGGACGGCTGCGGTGTCGGGCAGGGGCAGGTCCTCGAAAGCTGTACCATAGGGAATGGTCAGGGGCGCGGGGCTTTCAACGCTGGCTATGACCGGCTGCTCGGCCACCGTGACCTGTATAGAGGCGGCGAGATTCTGCGGGTTGCCGGCTTCATCGGTGGAAAGAGCGCCCGTCAGGGTGTAGGTCCCCGCCGTGTTCCCGTCATATGCTTTTCCGTTCTCGTCCTGAGCGCTCCATTCAACCGCCGCATCCAGGCTGTCGCCGTTGTCCAGCTGAACGGTTACGGCATCGGGCAGGGGCAGGTCCCCGAAGGCTGTGCCGTAGGGGACGGTAATGGGCTCCGGATTGTTTACCGACTGGATATTCCAGATCTTTTTCTGGGCAAACAGCCAGTCGAGGAGTTCGGGCTCATTGAAGGCGGGTTCCCAGGCAAAGTGACCGCCGGTTTCATATTCGGTGTAGGTGATATTGCCGTCCACAGCCTCCAGGGCGCTGGCCATATCCCGGGAGCCGCTTACTGGCACTGTGCCGTCGTCGGCACAGTGAAAAGTCCAGATGGGAATGTCCTTAATCCGTTCGGCCTTGGACGGATCCCCCGCCCCGCAGACCGGGATGGCGGCGGCAAACATATCCGGATTCCGGATGATAGTGTCCCAGGTGCCGTATCCGCCCATAGAGATGCCTGAGATATACATGCGGCTTTTGTCAATAGGCGTGTTGCGGCGGTCATTGCAAAGTTCTTCTATAATCTTCATGACGGCCTGCATGGGTTCGCTCTGGGGAATGCTGTCCGCCGAATAAGAGCCGTTTTCCCAGGGTGTATCCACCCATTTCCGCTGCTTATTTGGCTCATCGCTGGGGCATTGGGGCGCGAGAATGATGCAGGCCCGTTCCGGGTCGCTTTCATTGACGATTCTTGTGAGGATGTTGCTGTTGGCCCGGATTTGACTCTGGTTGTCAGTACCCCGTTCCCCGGCGCCGTGGAGGAACAAAAGGAAGGAATATTCCCCGTTGCTGTTGGTGGATTCGGGGATATAGAGGCGGTAAGGAATGCTTAGGCCGGTATCGGGATCTACGTAGACGTGGCGTGTAAACTGATCCTGCACATCCTGGGGCATGTCCGCGGCTGCGGCGGGCATAACGGGAAGCAGGCAGCAGAAGAGCGCCAGGGAGAGGAGAACAGCCGTAAGTTTACGCAATAGCAATGCTCTCACTCCTTTAGAAAAATTTAGACGGATATAGGAAAGTCCGCATCGGTTGCCCGATGCGAACTTCCCTCTGTTAGGCAGGCTGAAAAAACTTTACGCCTGGCTTTCCCTTGCTATGACACGGCAGATGGACATGATGTCGCTGATATCTATATCGTTGTCCTCATTCATATCAACCCGTGCCTTTTCCTCATCAGTGGGGTCGGTGCCGGTATTCTTGCGCGCCAGGATTCTGCAGGCGCCCATTACATCGACGATATCCACCTTTTTGTCGCCATTGACGTCGCCCTTGATGATGGTCGGCTCGGGCGGCACTTCGCCGGCGGTCTCCAGATTGCGCAAGGCGTACTGCATCCGGCTGATAGCCTCAAACAACTGGGTATCTGCGGGAGCGGAAGCGCTCAGCACACTCTCGGCGTTCTGCAGATGCATGGCGAGCACATCCCAGCTTTCGGCGGTGTAGTCGGCCTCGGTCAGGGCGCCGGCTTCATCCGCCAGCCGCTGCAAATCGGCCTTCTCCAGCGCCTGCTCTTCAACCTTGTACAGCTTGATTTCATCCAGCTGTAAGGAGGAGCCGCCGGGGGTGTCTCCGTAGAAAGCTATGTTCAGGGTGCCGTCCTTTACTTCGGCCTCCACGGCGAAGAAATCCCAACGGTTGTTGTAGGGAAGATCGGCATAAGTAGCCGCGTCGCCGTCATAGCCGGTCAGTTCTACCCGGCAGGTGTTGAAGGCGGTGTTATAAATCTTGTACACAAATTCCAGCCGATAGAGGCCGTCCTCCAGGCCGGTGACCTCCTGGCTCAACCGCTGGGAGTTGGCGCTCTTATCGTAGTAGAAATAGAATTTGTAGCCGCCCCGGGCCGCGTCGCCCGCGTCCACGCCGCAGCCGGCGCCGTTCAGGCCGCCGTCTTCCAGCGTCCAGCCGTTCCGGTTGCCCGTCTCAAAATCACCGTTGACAATAGCGTCAGGCAGAGCGGTTTGCGTGCGGGGCTGGTTGAGGAAGTGGATGCTGTCCAGCAGGATATCGCCGGTGTCGCCCTCTTCCACCACCACGGTGATGGTGTTGTCGTCACCCGCTTTCAGGGGCAGGGTTACGCCGTAGTCGTTCCACAGGTCGCCGGCGTGGAAGGCGGGCAGGGTAACCTGCACGGCGGTCGAAGCATCATCCCCGGCATAGACGTGGATGGTCTTGTTCTGGTTGCCATCGGTAGCGGCGTAGCGCAGATAGACGGTGTAATTCCCATCCGCCGGCGCCATAATGTTTTTAAAGGTTACGGAGGCTCCGGCCGTGGTCAGGTTCTGTACATAGCCGGTGCCGGTGTAAGCTGCGGTGTAATTGCCGGTGGTCGCGCCGCCGGACAGGTTGGCATTCTCGGCCTGCGCCGTGGTTTCAGCCATTTCGTCCAGCCAGGCGGGATAGGCGCCAGGGGACACGCTGTCGATGGCCATGCCGCCCTTGTCCTCCGGCAGGATTTCAATGGTAATATTGTTCCTGCCGTCCTTCAGAACCATGGAGATGGTCATCTCATTCCAGGCCCCTTCGGTGGCGGGGAAGGAGATTTGCTGGCCCTCGCCGTCATCAGCCGAAATGTGGGCGGTCAGGGCTTCGCTCTCGCTGTTTGCATAGCGGATGGTCAGGTCGTAGCGGCCGGCCGCATCCACCAGGACGCTGCCGATGGTCACGCCGTCGCCGTCAGCC
The DNA here is from genome assembly GCA_904420585.1 of Candidatus Howiella intestinavium. Classification (GTDB taxonomy): domain Bacteria; phylum Bacillota; class Clostridia; order Oscillospirales; family Acutalibacteraceae; genus Howiella; species Howiella intestinavium. Next base: position 35,656 of record CAJFVX010000065.1, read on the forward strand.
GCAAGGCCGGTGACGTAGCCGGTGCCGGAGAAGCCGTCAATGTCGGTATCCACAGCGGCGTTGCCCAGCAGCTCGCCGTCCTCGGCTTCGTAGATGTTCCGATCTACAGTTTCGCCGGCGATGACAATGGTGGCAGCCTTGGCGGTATCGGGGACCTTCACATAGCACAGCCGGTCGGCAGAATCCATGAAGTAACCGGTTTCGGCAGCTTCCAGATCCTCCAGGCTGCCATAAGCGGTGAGGGCCGCGCCGTCATAGGTGACGGAGGCGTTGGTCATGTAGCCGTCATGAAGCTTGACCAGGTAATCCCGCTCGGCGATGTCGGTGTAGGAGCCGGTGCGTTCGCCGATGTCCAGGGTCAGGGTGCGGTTGGCGCCGGTGTACTTCACATTGGCGTCATACCGGGTGGTGGTGTACTCGCCCTTCTGGTAGTCCATGGTCTCGCCGTCGTCTTCGTACATGACGAAATGGAAGTCGCCGTCTTCGACGGTGGGATAGATATCCAGGGTAATTTCATCCACCGGCTTCTCGCCCACATACTGCATTTCGGGCTGCATGGGGATGATAGAGCCTTCCTTGACGAAGATGGGCAGCAGATCCTGGGGAGCATGGTAAGAGAACAGGGTTTGACCGCCCGCGTAGATGCTCTTGCCGTCGTCGTAGTCGTACCAATGGTCGCCCTCAGGCAGATAGATGTCGCGCTGGTCGCCGGTCACCAACATGGGGGCGATGAGGAAGCTGTCGCCGCTCATGTACTCGGTGTCCAGGTTCCAGGTGTTTTCATCAGAGGGATAGTTCATCACCAGGGAACGGGTCATGGGCACGCCGGTGCCGCCTTCGCCCAGGCCCTCTTCAATGCCGATGCCCATGATGTTGTCGGCGATGAGAGAGTACATATAGGGCATCAGGGAGTACCGCAGGCCGATATACTTCTGGGCAACCTCGGTGGCGTTGTGGGTGTAAGGCTCCTTGGGGCCGCCGGTCATGTAGTGAATGCGGTGGATGGGGGTAAAGGTAGCCAATTCCAGCCAGCGGGCGTACTGCTCGTCGGTGACATCGCTGAAGAAGCCGGTGATGTCAAAGCCCCAGTAGTTGTAGCCGCTGGTGGACATGCTGATACCGTTGTTGATCTGCTGGTTCATGGATTCCCAGCTGCTCTGGATATCGCCCGTCCAGGGGGAGACATACTTTAAGTCGCCCGGGATAGTGGTACGAGCCAGCAGCAGGGTGCGCTGGTTGTTTTCGGTAACCTTGTCGTACATGGCGATATGGTGGAACATGGCCAGGGCGTTCTTGACCTCGCTCAGGTTGCCCCAGGACTTGCCCTCTTCGTTCCAGAACAGCCAGTCGGCGTTGTACTTGGCCGGCTCGGACATATCCAGCCAGAAGCAGACGGCGCCCAGAGCGTCGCTGCCATCCTCGTTGGCGTACTCGCCGCGGCCGAGGATCATGTCGTGCTGGTCGCCCCACCATTCCCGGGCCTCGGGGTTAAAGAAATCTACCAGGCCGGAGGCGCCGCCCCAGGGCCAGTTAATGAGCTTGGTATTGCCGGTGCGGTCCTTGACAAAGTAGCCGTTGGTGTCGCCTTCCACAAAGTCGGCGTTGTTGTCCTGATTGGTGACGTTGGGGTCGTCGATGACGCCAAAGCGGACGTTTAAATCGGCCAGGGTCTGCAGCATACCCTCGGGATCGGGGAAATTGCGATCATTCCAGTCCGTAGGTGTGCAAAGGTATTCATACCATTCGATATCCACCATGATGGCGTCCAGCGGGATCTCGTTTTCCCGGTATTTCCGGGCCACGGTCTCCACGCCGTCCTCACCTTCGGGCAGGTCGGGCGAACTGTCCTGCCGATAGCCGTAGTGGCACTGCATGTTGCCCAGGGCCCAGTCAGGCGCGAAGAAGGACTTGCCGATCATATCGGTGTAGGTCTTGGTCAGCTGCTTCTGGTAGTCCTCACCCTGGCCGCCGTAGATAAAGTAGTAGCAGAGCTCGCCGCCGGGATTGGGATTCAGGCTGCCGAAGGAGCAGGTGTTGGGATCAGTCTTACCCATATCAAAGACGGTGCGGCTGGTGTTGTCAAAGAAGATGGAATAGCCTTCCGAGCTCATAAAATATGTCTCGGCCGAATAGTAGCGGCCTTCCTCCCAGGAGGGGAAGGAGTCGTCCAGTTCAGCACCCCAGGCGTCGACGGCCCACATGTAGACCTTCTCGCCCCGGCGGTTGAACTTGGATTCCGGCTTCTCGCCCAGGCCCCAGTAGGCCTCGTTCTCTTTGATCTTGTTGTTGACCATGAGCTCGCCGTCGGTGGTCCAGCCCATGGACTGGTTCTCATTCTCGACGATGACGTTGCCTTCCTTGTCCAGATAGGTGATCTTGAAGGGATCCTTCTGGATGCGCATATCCATGTCGCCCAGGTCGATTTCATAGTAATCGCCCTTGTCTTCCGGATCCAGAACCTGCTGGTTCAGATCGTCGGAGGACACCGAGAAGGAATCATACTTCCGCTCGAACCGGCTGTCCGGCTCCAGCCATACCTTAACAACATTCTCGGCCACGGAGGTAATCTGCACAGCCGCATTGTCCAGCTGGAAGGTCAGCTGGGAGGTGCCGCTGCCCTCTACGCTCTCCACCGCGCCGGCGTAGGTCCACTGGACGGGCTTGACGGTTATGTAGTCCAGGTTGATTTCACCGTTGTCATCGTTATCATTGTTATCATCGTCACCATCGTCCCAGCGCATGATGGTGATTTCATTTTCGCCTTCCTGCAGCTGGACGGTGGAAATGTGATCCCACCAGATATCCCAGGAACGCAGGGAGTTGATTTTGACCTGCTGGCGCTCGCCGCCGTTGATAAACATGCTGACGGTGCGGCAGGCCGAATCCTCCTGGCCGGCGGCGTACCGCATAACCAGGGTGTACTCGCCCGCCTCGGGAACGTTGACGGTAAAGGTCCGCCCGTAGCCCTTATTGTTGTAGCCAGACACAAACCCGTCGCCGGAATAGCCGGGATGCATATCCGTGTTGTCGTTGCCGACGCCGTTGTGTACAGCCTCCTCGGCCTCATACAGCCAGGACATGGCGATGCGGTCCAGGCTGACATTGCCGCTGTCGCCGCTGTCCACCCGATAGGTGATGGTGCTCTCGCCTGCCGGCAGATCCACCGCTTCGGTCTGGTACTCCCAGGTGTTTTCGTTGATGCCGGAGGCCAGATTGACCGTCCGCACCTTTTCATCGTTGACATACAGGCTGATGGTCTGGGTCTCGCCCGTGCCGTTGGAGTAGCGGAGCTTGACCCCGTACTTTGCCTCGGTGGGCACGTCTACCGTAAAGGTGACGGCGTTGCCCGTGGCCATGTCGGCTACGTAGCCGGTGCCGTGGTAGTCGTCCAGGGTGTCGCCGATTTTAGCGCCGCTTACTTCAGCGTCCTCGGCTTCGTACAGTTCTTTCAGCACGGGTGGGCTCACCTCTTCTGTGGTATCGTCTGTGTCCGCCGCTACGGCCGTAGTCGGCAGCCCGCCGGCGGCCGAAACAGCCATAGCCGCCGAAAGCAGGACAGATAGCCATCGTTTTTTCATAACGGTTCCTCCTTTTTTATAGTCGCTTCCCGGCGCGCCCATTCACACCGGGGCTTTCCTACATTGACATCATACCTAATTTTTGATATTATATAAAGAGAAAAACGGGTGTTTTTACTGACAAAAACTGATGTTTTTTGAAATTGCCTTTTTTGTCCGCCGTGGAAAAGCGACCGGCAGGATTTGCGGGGGCGATTGTAAATGGGAGGGTCCATGAAAGCGTTTTTTGAACTGCATCGCGACATCAATAATGCTATCAATTGCTTTGAAAGCACCAATAATGCCTGCAATCCCCATTTCCATTCCAACATTGAGATCCTGTATCTGATGGAGGGGAGCATCGAGGTTACCATCAACGGGGAGAAGCGGACGCTGCCTCCCGGCGGCGCCTCGGTGGCCGGCAGCTTTGATATCCATTCTTACCGCACCCCGTCCTTTTCCCGCTGTATCATCTTGATCATCCCCACAGATATGCTGGACGGATTTAATGTGATGGCCCGTTTTGCGGATTTTTCCACCTCCTTTCTGGAGCCGGGGGCCCGGGACCAGGATATGGCCAACGCCATGGAGCGGCTGGTGGAGTTTTCCGGATGCCGGGACTCCATGATTGCCAAAGGGTATGTGTACGTGGTATTGGGCATCCTGGCCGAGCAGCTGGGAATTTCGGAAGCGGCGCGTTCGGGGTCGGATTTTATCATCCGGGACATCCTGGTCTACTTGGAGCAGCACTACCTGGAGGATTTGACCATCGAAACCCTGGCCAAGCGGTACGGGTATCATAAGGACTACCTGTCCCGGCTGTTCAACGCCAGCATCGGCTGCGGCTTCAGCCACTACCTGAATATTCTCCGGTCCAGGCATGCGGCCATGCTGCTGCGGAATACCCACCAGAACCTGGAGGAAATCGCCTACCAGTCGGGATTCAACAGCACCCGCACCTTCTACCGGGCCTTCCAGGGGTTTTACGGTATGACCCCCACCGTCTACCGGCGCATGGAAGTGCCTGAGAACGATGCCGACCGGGAGCTGACCCAGGTGGGCAATCTGTAGGCCGCCTTACCTTATATAATAGGATACATCCCTTTCCCGCCTTTGTCTATCCACCAAAAAGATCCAGCAGATATAAAGGATCCCCGCCGCTTCCCGCGGCGGGGATCCTTTGCGCAGATGTGGGTTATGCGAAACCGTTTGCGGTTACAGATTGGAAAGCTCATATTCCAGCTGGCAGTCAAAGGGCTCCCGGCTGACATGGACGGGGTCGGGCTCCAGGGCGTCCACACAGCCCAGGGCCCGGTAGAAGGCCTGAGTTTCGGCCGCCGAGTGGGAGGAAATGTAGAGCTTTTCCGCCCCTTGGTCGGCCGCCCATTTGGCGGCCTGCCGGAAGAGGACTTTCCCCATACCCATCCGGCGCATGTCGGCCGATACGTGCAGACTGGTCAAATCCAGATACTGTCCCCGGGAGCCCAGCGGGGCCGCCTCCACCGAGGCGAAGCCCTTCAGTCGGCCGCCGGCAAAGGCCCCCAGCACGAGCCCGCCGGTGCGGATGGTGTTTTGCAGACACTGGACAAGAAAGGCGTAGTCCTTTTCATCCCACTGGTCGATGAAGGGATCTTCCCGGATGACCCAGCGATCCCCTTCCCGCCGCCAGCACTGGACGACCTCCTGCCGCCGCTCAAAATCCCGAAACAGTGCCCGGTTGATTTCGTCTGCCCGCAGGGGGCGGTATTCCATGGAATCCATATTTGTCTCTCCTTATAATGTAAGGGTTTTGGTGGCGATTTTTTCCGCAAAGACCCGGTCGTGCTCCACAAACAGCAGGGTGGGGTGATACTGCAAAAGTAGTTCCTCCAGCTGGATGCGGGATTCCAGATCTACAAAGTTCAGCGGCTCGTCCCAGACGTACAGATGGGCCGATTGGCACAGGCTGGCCGCCAGCAGCACCTTCTTCTTCTGCCCGCCGCTGTAGCCGGCCATATCCTTTTCCAATTGAGGCCGGGGAAAGCCGAATTTGCGCAGGATGGTAAAAAAGAGGCTTTTGTCTATCCCCCGGCCGGCGGCGTAGGCGGCCAAATCTCCCCCAAGGAACCCGGCATCCTGGGGGACGTAGGAGACGATAAGCCCGGGACTGACCTCTAGCAGCCCGGTATGGCGGGGGGCGGCGGCCGGATCGGCCAGCAGCTTTAAGACGCTGGACTTCCCGCAGCCGTTGCTGCCCGCAAGGCAGATTCTGTCCCCCTGCTCCACTTCCAGCCGCAGGGGCCCGGCCACCTGCCTGTCATCGTAAAACAGGCAAAGGTCCTGAAGTACGGCCAGCCGCCGGCTCCGGTAGGGAAGAGGGGAGAGTTTTAGGGGCTGTTCGGGCTCGGCGTCCTGCAAAAGTCCCGCCTTTTCCTCGGCGGCGGCCAGCCTGCGTTTTTCGATATTTTTGGCCCGCTGCATCATTTTGGCCGACTTGTGGCCGATGTAGCCGGTGTCCGGCCGCAGCCCGGCATTCCGGACGCCCTTTTTGGTTTTCTCCACCGCCGCCGACCAGCCGGCCGCCCGGCGGGCGCCCTCCTCCAGACGGGCGATTTCCCCTTTCAGTTTTTCATTCCGCTCCCGCTCGCTCTGTTCCCGGCGCCGGGCCTCCTCATACCAGGCGGAAAAATTCCCCTGACAGAGCTCGATTTTGGTTTTGCGGATGGAAAGGATGTGGTCGGTGCAGGCGTCCAGCAGGCTTCGGTCGTGGGAAACCAGGATGTAGCCCGCCTTTTTGGCAAGATAGGCCGCCAGCAGCTCTCTTGCATCCACATCCAGATGGTTGGTGGGCTCGTCCAGCAGCAGAAAGGCGTTGTCCCGGCTGAAGAGGGCGGCCAGCAGGACTTTGGCCTGTTCGCCGCCGCTGAGGGTGGCAAAGGGGCGGTAGAGGATGCCCGGGTCGGCCTTTAAAAGGTTCAGCTCCCGGATGACCTTCCACTCGGTGTACTGGCCGTCCAGCTCCTCCAGCTGTTCGGAAGCCGTGCGGGCCGGGTCGGGAAGGGTGTAGGGGAAATAGCAGAAGTCCACGGCGGCTGTCATCTGCCCACGAAAGGGATATTCCCCTATGAGTAGCCGCAGCAGGGTGGTCTTGCCCCGGCCGTTGCGGCCGATAAGCCCCAGCTTCCAGTCGCTGTCCAGGGTGAGGCTGACATTTTCAAAGACGTTTTCAAAGCTGCCGGGGTAGGCAAAGGTCAAATTGGTAATCTGAATTTTGGACATGCAAAACACCTTTCCTATAGTAGAGTTTGTGTTGCAGTCCGTATTCTGCGGCCCGGCCGTCCCGGTAAATCCGGGGACAAAAAACAGCCGCAGGAAGGCTTCCCGCGGCTGGCATAGGACGCAATGAGACGGCACAGGGCAGCAAACGCCCCGTCCCGGCCTGTGTCTATAGGAAAACCGCACGACCTTCTTGCTTTTGGCCGCAGCAAAACAAAGGCCAAAGGGCCTTTCTCTGCCGGACTGGCGAAACTAGCAAGAAACAGTGCGCATCTTCCCAACTCCTTTTACTTAAATCCCTTGCATTATACAAAGGTTTCTGCGGTTTGTCAACCCGCTGTTCCCGAAAACGAAGAAGTAGAAAAACCGGCCGGGTCCTTACGGGCTCGGCCGGTTTTGCTTAATGGGTCAGATAGTATCGGACCAGGGTTTGCAGCAAGAGGTCCCGGTCCACCTTGCGGATGAGATTCCGCGCATTGTTGTGGGTGGTGATGTAGGTGGGGTCTTCCGACAAAATATAGCCCACCAGCTGGTTGATGGGATTGTATCCTTTTTCCTTCAGGGCGTTGTATACCGTCAAGAGAATCTCGCGGATTTCCCGTTCCCGGTCGTTGCCCAAAGAGAAGGTCATGGTCTTGTCATTCATGCGCGTCCCTTCTTTCTGCCAATCACTCCAGGAAAACCTATACGGCTTCCTTTTCTCATCATACACGAAACTGTCCCGAAACGCAATACTTAAGCCCATAAAGGGTGAAAAAGATTTACTGCCGCAGTTCGGCCCCCACCTTGGCCAGCTCCTTTATCATCTTACCCACGGCCTTGTCGGTCTCGGCGTCGGTGAGGGTGGCGTCCTTGGAGCGCAGGATCACGCTGTAGGCTACGCTCTTCTTGCCGTCGGGAATCTGCTTGCCCTGGTATACGTCGAAGAGCTGGGCCTTCTCCAGCAGCCTGCCCGCCCCGGTCTTGATGGCCGCCAGCAGGTCGCTTACCGGCGTGTCCGCGTCGCAGAGAAGGGCCAAATCCCGGGTCACCGCCGGGAAGCGGGGCAGGGGCTCATAGGACTTCTCGGGCTGCCGCAGGCGGAACAGGACCTCGGTATCCAGTACGGCGGCGTAGGCCTTGCAGCCGATGCCGTAGTTCTCCAGCACGGCCGGATGGATTTCGCCCAGCATGCCCAGCCGGACGTTCCCCCCCGTCTCCCTGTCCCGGCAGAAGATGTCGGCGCAGCGGCCGGGGTGGAAGGCGGGGTCGTCGGCCTGGCGGGCAAAGTCGCAGTCGGCTACATTGCACTGGCGCAGCAGAACTTCCACCGCGCCCTTGAGCCCGAAGAAATCCATATCTTCCCCGTAGCCGCCCAGCACCAGCCGGGGCTTTTCATCCGGCAGGGTGTCCGGCCCGGTGGGCAGGTAGACGGTGGCCATCTCAAAGAGCTTTGCTTCCAGGTTCCGGTTATTGTAGTTGCCGCTGAGGATTTCCAGCATGGAGGGCAGGGCGGTGGTGCGCATGACGCTGGTGTCCTCCCCCAGAGGGTTGGAAATCTTCACCGAATTCCGCAGGGGGGAGTCGGCGGCCAGCCGGATTTTATCGTAGTATTTGGGGCTGATGAAGGAATAGGTGTGAATCTGGTCGTACCCCAAAGCCAGCATGGTATCGCTGACCTGCTGCTGGAACTTCTGCTCCTCGGTGTACCGGCCCTCCACGCTGCCCTTCAGGCGGGTGGTGGGGATTTTGTTGTAGCCGTACATCCGGGCGATTTCCTCGGCGATGTCGGCCTTGTGCTCCAGGTCGGGACGGAAGGAGGGGGGGGTAACCGTATCGCCCTCCACGACGCAGCAGAGGTCGGTGAGGATTTTCACCATTTCCTCCCGGCTGAGCGCAATCCCTAAAAAGCGGTTAATCCAGTCGGGCTGGAAGGGGATGGCGCGGGGCGTGTGGTCGCTGTTATCCACATCGATGACGCCGGACACAACCGTACCGGCCCCCAGCAGTTCCACCAACTCCAGCGCCCGGTCCAGGGCGGCGGGGCAGTTGTTGGGATCCAGCCCCTTTTCAAACCGGCTGGAGGAGTCGGTGCGCAGGCCGATGTCCCGGGCGGTGGTGCGCACCGAGGGGCCGGCAAAGCAGGCCGACTCAAAGACCAGGGTGTCGGTATCGGGCAGGATGCCGGAGTATTCGCCGCCCATGACGCCGGCCACAGCCGAGGGCTTCTCAGCGTCGGCGATGACCAGCATGTTTTCGGTCAGCTTGCGCTCCACCCCGTCCAGGGTGACGATGCTCTCGCCGGCCTTGGCCCGCCGGGCGATGATCCTGCCCCCGGCGATGTGCCGGTAGTCGAAGGCGTGCATGGGCTGGCCGTACTCCAGCATGACGTAGTTGGTGATGTCCACAATGTTGTTGATGGGACGCACCCCCATGGCCCGCAGCCGCTCCCGCATCCAGAGGGGAGAGGGGGCGATTTTTACGTCTTTGACAATCCGGGCCATGTACCGTTTGCAGAGGTCGGGGGCCTCCACCGTCACCGACAGATAGTCGGCGATGTCCCCCTCGCCGCCCTTTACCACAGGGGTGTGCAGCTTTAGGGGCTTGCCGTAGGTCACGGCCGCCTCTCTTGCCAAACCGATGACCGAGAAGCAGTCGGGCCGGTTGGAGGTGATTTCAAACTCCACCTTGGTGTCGTCAAGCCCAATGGCCTCGCAGATATTCTGGCCGGGTTTCACATTCTGCAAATCCGGGTCGTTTTGCAGCACAAAAATGCCGTCCTCGATGGCGTAGGGGAAGTCGTGGGCGGTGAGCCCCAGCTCGGAGAGGGAGCAGAGCATGCCCTCGCTGAGCACCCCCCGCAGCTTGCCCTTTTTAATCTTCTTGCCGCCGGGCAGCACCGCGCCGTCCAGGCAGACGGGGACCATGTCCCCCACCGTCAGATTGGAAGCGCCGGTGACAATCTGCAGCGGCCGCTCGCCGGCCACGTCGATGGAGCAGACCACCAGCTTGTCGGCGTCGGGGTGCTTATCGATGGAGAGCACCTTGCCCACGACGATGTTGGACACGTCGGCCCCCTCGATTTCATAGCCCTCCACCTTGGAGCCGCTCATGGTGATGGCCTCGGAGAAGGCATGGGGGTCGGCGTTTATATCGACGAATTCCTTTAACCATTTCATGGAAAGATTCATACTGTCACGCCTCCTTAAAACTGGTGTAAGAACCGCAGGTCATTTTCATAGAACAGCCGCAGGTCGGTGATGCCGTACCGCCGCATAACCACCCGTTCCAGCCCCATGCCAAAGGCAAAGCCGCTGTACTCCTCCGGGTCGATATCGCAGTTCTGGAGCACTTTGGGATGCACCATGCCGCAGCCCAAAATTTCAATCCAGCCCTCGCCCTTGCAGAGCCGGCAGCCCTTGCCGCCGCACTCAAAACACATGACGTCCATCTCGGCGGAGGGCTCGGTGAAGGGGAAGTGGTGGGGCCGGAAGCGGACCACGGCCTCCTCGCCGTAAAGCCGCTTGGCGAACTCCTCCAGAGTGCCCTTTAAGTCGCCCATGGTCACGTCCTTGTCCACCACCAGCCCCTCGATTTGATGGAAGACGGGGGAGTGGGTGGCGTCCAGGGCGTCCGAGCGGTAAACCCGGCCGGGGGCGATGACCCGGATGGGGGGCTTCTGCTTTTCCATGACCCGCACCTGCACCGGGGAGGTCTGGGTGCGCAGCAGGATGTTGTCGGTGATATAGAAGGTGTCCTGGGTGTCCCGGGCAGGATGGTCCTTGGGCAGGTTCAAAGCCTCGAAATTGTAGTAGTCGTACTCCACCTCGGGGCCCTCGGCCACGCTGTAGCCCATCCCCAGGAAGATTTCCTTGATTTCATCCAGCACCTTGTCCAGGGGATGCTTGTGGCCCAGTATCTGCTGCTTGCCGGGCATGGTCACGTCCAGGGTCTCGGCCTTGAGTTTCTCGGCCAGGGCCTTTTCTTTAATGTGTGCCCGGGCGCTTTCTATGGCGCCTTCGATGTCGGCCCGAACCTGGTTGGCCAGTTGGCCGATGACCGGCCGTTCCTCGGCCGACAGGCCTCCCATCTGCTTGAGGATGCCGGTGAGCTCGCCCTTTTTGCCTAAGAACCGGACCCGCAGGGCTTCGATGTCCGGTTCGGTGGCCGCCTGTTCCAGCGCCTGCCGGGCGGCGGCGCGGATGGCTTCCAGCTGCTGTTTCATATGCTTTCCTCCTAATAAAAAGGGAAAATCCCTTAAAATAGTCACGGGTATTAAGGAAGAGACGTATGGGGGAGATATGCAATCCATCACGAAGAAAGACAAACAAAAAAGCCCCGTCCCTCAAAAGGGACGAAGCCGAAACTCCGCGGTACCACCCTGATTTTTGCATCTTAAAAAAGAGCAAACACTCCTTCTGCCTGTAACGGGCCGACCCGTCGCCGCCTACTAAAAGGTTCAGCAGCGCCGCTCCGGAGCGAACCAGCAGACATCCTCCAACGTAAGGCCGCTTGCAGCCGGGGACGGCCCCTCTCTGGACGCGGAACCATATCTGCCAAGGCCGAAGCCTTTTCTCCATCCACGCGTTTACAGATACTATACCACCGAAAATCCCGTTTTGCAAGCCCTTTTTGCGGAATTTTGTCCCCCATCCGCAGCCCGGCAAGAATTTGCGTCCCGGCTTGTCAGATACTGCCGGGCTGTGGTATAATAGCCCCAGAGTTCTGGGCGGAAAACGGGCGGCGCCCCTGCAGAAAAACCAAAGCGCCCAATCTATAGAATAAGGAGACAGCGGAATGAATGACAGCTATGTGGAACAAATCGTTCCGATTCGCAAAACCAACGGGGAAAAGCTCCTGCAGGTGGGCGTGTGGATTGCCGCCGTGCTGCTGATTCTCACCTGTCTGATGGCCTTTGCCCTGCACCTGATAGGTATATTCTCCATCCTGTTTGTGGCCCTGGCCGTGGGCATCGGCTACGCCGCCTATGTGATTTCCGGGCAGCTGAGCGTGGAATATGAATACATCTTCACCAACGGCGACCTAGACGTGGACAAAATCTTTTCCAAGCGTTCCCGCCGGCGGGTGGGCTCCATCAAATGCCGGGATATTGTGCGCATGGGCAAATACGACCCGGAGGCCCACCGCAGCGAAATGTACAACCAGCGGATTGTGGCCAGCAATGTGGATGAAGACGCCTGGTACGTCGTGGCCCAGCACGATGCCGACAGCATCCTTCTGATATTCAAGCCGGGGGAAAAGCTGCTGGCCGCCATGAAGCCCTATGTTTCCCGGATGGTGATGAACCGTGCAATGGGTGGGAATTGATTTGGTGGAAATTGCCCGCATAGAACGCTCCCTGTCCCGGCCCCGTTTTTGGGAAAGGGTGTTCGGCCCGGAAGAGCGGGCGGCGTTAAATAAAAAAAGCGGCAGCCGCCTGGCCCAATCGGCGGCAGCCGCCTTTGCGGCCAAGGAGGCCTTTTCCAAGGCGCTGGGCACGGGTATCCGGGGCTTCGGGCTGCAGGAGGTCCAGCTGCTGCACGACGATTTGGGCGCGCCCTGCCTGTGCCTTTCCGGCCGGGCCGCCGCCATGGCCGCCGAACGCCGGCTGGAGTTTGCCGTCAGCGTCACTCATACGGCGGGTCTTGCTGCCGCAGTGGTGACGGCCTATACCGAATCCCCGTAAGGCTATCCGCCCGGGCCGTTTCCATAAGGGGCGGCCCGGGCCTTCTACTATGCAGAAACAGAAAAACCGGCCCTCCTTCCCTTGCATGGAAAGAGGCCGCGCCACTAAGATGATGAGACGCCGGGCAGGCCGGCAGAGAAAGGATGGTTTGGATGCGTTTCTTTACCAAAGACCAGGTGCGCCTGGCCGAAGAAAAATCCGTGGAGCTGGGCATGAGCTGGCTGCGGCTGATGGAAAACGCCGGTTCCGCCGCCTCCCGGGTCATCCGGGAAACCTATGAAACGGCGGGCAAAAAGTTCGCCGTAGTCTGCGGCCGGGGCAACAACGGGGGCGACGGGTATGTGGTGGCCCGCAAGCTGCGGGAATCGGGGGCGGCCGTGGCCGTCATCCAGGCAGACGGCGGCCCCCTGACCGCCAACGCCATGGAGATGTACAGCCGGGCGGCCGACTACGGCATCCGTATGGTCAATTTCGCCGGCGGGGCGGAGGACGCGGTCACCCTCTTAAAAAAGGCCGACTATATCGTGGACGCCATCTTCGGCACCGGCTTTCACGGCGCGGCGGAGGGGTACGCCGAGGAGGTCATCCGCTATATCAACCTGTCTCCCGGCCGGGTCATCTCCCTGGACCTGCCCAGCGGTGCCATCTGCGATACGGGCGGCGTGGAGGGAGCCTGCGTAAAGGCCTCCCTGACCGTCAGCTTTACCGCCCTGAAGCCCTGTCATATCGCCATGCCGGCCGCCGAATACTGCGGCCGGGTGGTGGCCGTGTCCATCGGTATGCCGGCCGAGGCGGTGGATTCCATCCCCTCGGTGATGGAGTCTATCGACCGCACCTACGTCCAGCGGCTGCTGCGGCCGCGGCCCCAGGAGGCCAACAAGGGGGACTTCGGCAAGGCCCTGGCTGTATGCGGATCCTACGGCATGGCCGGCGCGGCGGGCATGGCTGCCGAGGCCGCCCTGCGCACCGGGGCGGGGCTGGTGCAGCTGGCCGTTCCCAAGAGCATCTATCCCATCCTGGCCTCCTCCATCAAGGAAGCGGTCTTTTATCCCCTGGAGGAAACGGCCGACGGCACCCTGTCCTACGCGGCGGCCGGCCGGCTGAAGACCCTTGCGGAAGCCGCTACCGCCCTGCTGCTGGGCTGCGGCTGGGGAAAGAGCCCCGACCTGGCCTGGCTTCTGGAAGATCTGCTTCTTTCCTGCCGGCGTCCCATGGTGCTGGATGCCGACGCCCTGAACCTGCTGAGCGAGAGAAGGGAAGCAGGCATAAACGCAGGCAGCCGGCGCATAGATATTCTTAAACAGGCAAAGGCGCCTCTTATCCTGACCCCCCACCCCGGGGAAATGGCCCGGCTCACCGGCCTTACGGTGGCGGAAGTCCAGCGGGACCGGGTGGAATGCGCCCGGAAGTTCGCCGCGGAATACGGCGTGACGCTGGTGCTCAAGGGGGCCGGAACGGTGGTGGCCGACCCGGCCGGGCGGATCAAGGTGAACCTGACCGGCAACCCGGGCATGGCCACCGGCGGCAGCGGCGATATGCTGGCCGGCATGATCCTCTCCCTTCTGGCCCAGGGACTGCCCGCCGGCCAGGCGGCGGAGGCCGGGGTCTATCTCCACGGGCTCTGTGGCGACCGGACGGCGGCGAAGCTGTCCCAGCGGGGGATGCTGCCCACCGACATGATAAAGGAGCTGCCTTTGCTGTTTCAAGAATTTGAAACGGCGGGTGATTGATTTGCACAGGTGCGGCGGTGTTAAGACAGGGAAGAGGCGGGGTATCCTGCTTCTCCTGACGTGGGCCCTTATCCTAATCTGCTTTGTATCCGGCTGCCAGGGGGAAACCCGGCAGAGCGAGCCGGTGACCGACGGGTTCAGCTGTACGGCCGAGATGGACTACAGCGGCCAGCACTATGTCTGTCTTCTTACCTGCCCGGGAAACGGCGGCTTTGCGGTGGAAATGGAGCAGCCGGCCCTGCTGGAGGGGCTGGCCATGAATTGGGACGGGGAAGGCTTTGTCCTGTCCTATTTGGGTATAGAACGGCGGCTGGACGGCTCCGGCCTGCCGGATACGGCCTTTGCGGCGGCCGTGCGCAACGCCTTGCAGGCCGCAGGCGAGCAGCTCATGTCGGGAACCGACAAGGGGGGCAATGTGCTGGAGGGGGGCAGCGAATCAGGGGATTATACCCTGACCTTTTCCTCCGACGGGTATCCGGCCAGCCTCTCGGTGCCCGGCCTGGAGCTGGAGGTCACCTTCCGGGACTTCCAGCCTGTTGTGTGACGAAGACGCTTTCTGTACAGGCGTGTAAAATAAGAAACGGCAAGGCCGGCATCCTTTGGGACGCCGGCCTTGTTTTCTGCTAAATGCAATGTGGTTTACGCTGCTGTAAGGGAACGTAGAAGTGGTGGTGTAACACCGCCGGCCTATTCGTCCAAAATGCGGCCGTCGGTGCCGATGGTGACCACCTGCCAGGGGATGAACTTGCCGCTCTCCTGCAGGGCGCGCTGGGCGGCCATGGCGATGCCGCCGCAGCAGGGCACCTCCATGCGCACGATGGTCAGGCTTTTGATGTCGTTCTGCCGCAGAATCTGGGTCAGCTTTTCGGCATAGTCCCCCTCGTCCAGCTTGGGACAGCCGATGAGGGTGATGTGGTTTTTCATAAACCGCTCGTGAAAGTCGGCCCGGGAAAAGGCCGTGCAGTCGGCGGCGATGAGCAGCCGCGCGCCGGCGAAATAGGGGGCGTTCACCGGCACCAGCTTTATCTGTACCGGCCACTGTTCCAGCCGGGAAGCGCAGGGGCTGTGGACGGGCGTATCATCCGCCGCCGGCGCCCGGTGGATGGCGTGGGCCCGGCTGCCGGGACAGCCGCCGGCCATATGCCCGTGGGCCGCTGTCTCCCCATCCGCCTGCCGGGCCTTATTTGCCTCCACGGCCGCCTGGTCGTAGGCCGCCGCCTCCCGCTCCACAAAGGTGATGGCGCCGGTGGGGCAGGCCGGCAGGCAGTCGCCCAGTCCGTCGCAGTAGTCGTCCCGCAGGAGCTTGGCCTTGCCGTTCACCATGCCGATGGCTCCCTCGTGACAGGCTTCGGCACAGGCGCCGCATCCGTTGCATTTTTCCTCGTCAATCTGAATGATTTTGCGAATCATATGTATCTCCCTTCCGGCCGCTGGCTTGGGACGGCCTGTCCGCTTTTTCTTTGCTTTACCTGCATTATAGCAGGCAGCTATAAAAAAATCCGTAACCTGCGTTACGGATTTCCACAAATTTTTTTGCGTACCTTCTCTGACCGGAGAGGAAAGCGGGTTAAAGATACTGTTCCAGGGCGGTTTGATCCAAAATCTCGATGCGCCGTCCTTCCATGCGCAGGATCCCCTCTTCCTGCATACAACCCAACTCCCTGGAGAGGGAAGGCCGGGCCGCGCCCATGTAGGCGGCCATTTCCTCCCGGGAAAGCCTTTCCCGGATGCGGCCCTGGTCGTCCTGCCGCTGGGTCAGGTAATGGGCGATTTTTTCCCGCAGGGTAGCCGCCCCCAGTACCCGTACCCGCCGGTTCAGGGCGTAGGCCTTGCGGGCGAAAATAGCCAGCAGGTTCTGTTGTAAAATCCCGCTCAGCCCGCTGTCTTCAAAGCATGCTGCCCCTAGAATACGGCCGGGCAGTTCCAGTACGGCGGAGGATTCCAGGGCCTCGGCGTGGACGTCGTACCGCCCGGAACCCAGGAAAAGATAGACCTCCCCAAACAGTTCCCCGCCCTTTTCCAGCTGGGTCATCAGGATCCGGCGGCCGGACAGGGCGTCCCGTGCGATGCCGATTTTCCCCTCGAGCAGGATATACAGTTGTTCCGGTTTATCTCCCTCCGAGAAAATGTAGGCGCCCTTTTCGTAGGCTTGCACTCTGCCGCCGGCTGTCGACAGCAGGACGTCCAGCTGGACATCGGTCATATGACGGCACAAAGGGCAGTCCTTCAGAATAGCCTTCGGCTGTATTTGCATAAGCCTTGCCCCCTTCCCACTGGCTTTCAGTCTAACACAAGAAGGGGAAGGGGGCAAGAGCCAATGAACCGGCCGCCTGTAAAGGCTTTTTATCCTTTTTGCGCCAGAAGCCTGCACATGGCCATGACGTCGGCTATGGTGAATATTTCGTCGCCGTCCAGATTTCCCAAGGCCATTTCTTCATCGCTGGGATGCTGACCGGCCGTCTTCCGGGCCAGCACCCTGCAAGCCGCCATCACATCGGCAATGGTCAATTCGCCGTCCTTATCCAGATCGCCCCGGGGACAGGCGGTGATAACCATTTGACCGGAAACCTGCGGGTCGGCTTCGGAAACGGCGGTGATGGTCAGGGGACCGCCGGCCGCCGTGCTGTCCAGCGTCAGCAAGCCGTTGGCGTCAATGGAGGCACCGTTGCCCTCCACCTGCCAGGTCACCCCCTGGGATACGTCCGCATCCCCCAAAACTTCGGCCTGCAGCTGTAAGCTGCCGCCGGCGATGACATAGGTCGCCGGAGCGGTGACGTTGACCTCGGTTACCTGGGGCGGCGGGACGGGTTCCCCGTCTGTAAACTGGATGGTGTAGGTGAGGGTCTGCCCGTCCAGGGTGGTCACGGTGACCACCGCCCTGCCGGGGACAGAGGCCGACTGAATGGCACAGGTGTTGGCCAGATAGGCCGGGGTGGCCGTAACCACAGGGGTGGTGCCCGCCGGGCAGCTTACCGTATAAGAAAAGACGGTGGGGGAGAAGCCGGGTACATCCGCGCCGTTCACCTGCAGACTGGACAGGGCGCCGTCCAGATAAAGGCCGAATTCCCAGACCGAGGGGCCGCCGGTAGCGTCGGGCAGGCAGTCCAGAATATGCAGCCGCACCCGCTGGGCGGTGACGGCCGGGAAGGAAACCCTCCGGCTTTCTCCTGCTTCCCGGCCGGCGTAGGCGGTCTGCCAGTCGCCGTCCGCCCAGTATTCAATGGCGAAGTTGCCGATGCGCTGGCCGAAGGAGACACACTCTTCGATGACCGCCTGGTTAAAGGTCGTTTCTTCTCCCAGATCCACCTCCAGCCAGGCCTCGGTTACGCCGTCGGCTGTGGCCCAGCGGGAATCCTTGGTAACGGGGGTGCCGTCGGGGTTGCGCTCGTCCTCATCGGTATAGCTGTGAAGGCCGTCCACTGCCTTGGAGGCGTCGTAATCCGGGTTGTCAAAGTATACACTGCTGGCCGCAGCGGTTTTGCCCAATGCCAGGTTTTCGGGAATGTAGACTTCGCTTCCCTGGGTAGGCGTGCCCTCTACATCCAGCACGATAATGGTATCGTAGGGATCCGGTTCCACCCCCTGCATATCGATGACGATGACCTGGCTGTTTGCGTTAATCTCCATCTCGTCGCCCGTATCCATCAGCGTAGCGGCGTATACGTCGTTTTCCAGGGCCGGCAGGACGATTTTCCCGTTTTCCGGTATCTCCTGCACATGGAGGTACAGCCTGCCCTCCTTCTTGGTGGCCGCGCCGAAGGAAAGAGCCTCGGTGAAGGGGCTGGCGGTGGTGCCGTAAAAGGCCTCCCCGTGAGCCCGGATCCAGTCGCCTGCTTCCCGCATGTTGTCTGCGCAGTCTTCTGGCACCTGCCCGTACTTGTCCGGTCCGATGTTCAGGAGCATATTGCCGCCCTTGGAGGCGGTGGAAATGAGGGAATCCACAATCCACTCGGCCGATTTCCAGTTGGTGTCATGTTCCACCCAGCCCCAGGAATCATTCATGGTGATGCAGCTTTCCCAGTCGTAGTCCAGGCCGCCGGCGGGGATTTCCTGCTCGGGGGTGCCGAAGTCGCCGTCGTCCGCGCCCCGCTTGCCCACCCGGTTGTTTACGATAATGTCCGGGTTCAGGGTGCGCAGGTAGCGGTAGAGGGCCTTACCGTCCTCTTTGGTCCACCAGTCGTTCCATTCCCCGTCAAACCAAAGCTGATCCACGCCGTACACCTGGATAAGCTCCCGCAGCTGGGCCTTCATATCGGAAAGGTACCCTTCCTTGTCCAGCATAGTCCCGCCCCAGTCGCTCTGGCTGGGATGCTTCCAGTCCATGATGGAATAGTAAACGCCGAAGCCGAGGCCGGCTTCCTTCGCCGCCTGGGACAGGGCCAGGATGGGATCCTCGCCGGTGTATACGCCGTAATCCATGATGTTGTAGGGTTCAAAGCCTTTGATGTTGGTGTCGAACATGCTGAAGCCCTCGTGGTGCTTGGAGGTGAAGACGATGTATTTCTGTCCCGCCGCCACGGCCAGATCCACAATGGCCTTGGCGTCAAAATTCTCGGGATTGAAGGTCTTTACCGCCAGCTCCTCGTATGCGGTGCGGGAAATCCGCTGGTTGCCCATAACCCATTCGCCGTAGCCGGTGAAATCTGCGGGGAAGGGGTAGTTGGCATAGGCGCCGAAATGGATAAACTGTCCAAACCGGGCCTCCCGCCACCAGGCCATGCGGGCATCCTTTTCCTCCTCGGTTTCGGTGCCGTCGTAGGTGGACAGAACAAAGGTATCGATAATACAGCCAGTTTCGGCTGGCGATACGATATAGAGGTCATGGGTACCCTCAATTGCCTCTACAGAAGCGTACTGTTCGACGAAAATATCCCAGCCGCCGGTAGGCTGTACGGCGAGTTCGCCGATCTTCTGCCCCTCCGGCCCATCGATGCGCACCTCCAGGGTCACGGCCGCATCCCCGCCGTTGGAGGCCACCGCCATAAAGGTGTTGGCTTCGGCCGAAAAGGCAAAGTCTTTGTAAAGCAGCCAGCCGCCGGCCTGGAAGGGACCGGCCCCTGCGCCGTCTGGGGCCTGGCTGCTCTGTCCCGCGCCCGACTGGGCGCTGTATTCTTCCGCGTTGATAACCGTGTTCATACTTCTTCCCTCGTCTTTGACAAATTGGATGGTATAGGTATTGGAAAGGCCGCCGGCTGTAACCGTAACCGCCGCCGTATCGCCGGCGGAGGCGGCCTGCTGCACTGTCCCGTTGGGGCAGGCCACAACAGGGGCCGTATCCCCTTGTACCAGCACCACATAATCCAGCCTGTCGGGGCTGAAGCCGTCCAGCGGCTGCCCGTCCAGGGTGATGCTCTGGGCGGCGGCCGGATCCGTCCCCGACCGGTTAAACAGCTGGATTTCCCGGATGGCCGGCCCAGCGCCCGCCGTATGGATGTACAGCCGGAAGTAGAGGGCCTCCACCGGCTCCATGGAGGTGGTCAGCAGCTGGGCCCGCAGATTGCTGTCCGCATCTACCGGCTCCAGGGCTTCGCCGTCCAGGCTGCCTGCGGCGGCGGTGACCCAGGCTTCTCCGTCCCAATACTGGATTTCGTAGCTTTGGATGCGCTGGCCGTGGGTGATATCCTCGTAAACCCGGACTTCATCTACTCTGCGCACCCGATCCAGTTCCAGAATGGCCCAGTGCTCGGTTCCATCCGCTGTAGCCCAGCGGGAATAGTGCCCCAGGCCTCCGTCGGTGAGCATACTGCCAGCATATGCGTCGTCGTTGTTATATACGCTGCTGACCATTGTCCGGGCGTCTAAAGCCAGGTTGCCGTCGGCCGAACCCGACCGCACTGCCGCCGCGCCGCCGTCCTGGGCCGCGCCGCCGGTTGCCCATACCCCGCACAGGAGGCTGGCAGCCAGCAGGGAGGCGGCCGCTCTTCTCCAAATCCCCTTCATATGCTTTTCTCCTTTCCGGCCCTAAGGCCCGGCATTATCCCATTGTCTTTCCGTACAAAGGCCCGTAGTTCCGGCAGGCCCTGAAATCCGCCCCTTCCCGGTCTTCCGTTCCGAAAAAGCTCCAGGCGTGGGGCCGGAAAATGCGGCCGGCATCCACATTGTGCATGTTGACCGGTATGCGCAGCATGGAGGCCAGGGTGATAAGTTCGGCTCCCACATGGCCGTAGGTAAAGGCCCCGTGGTTGGCGCCCCAGTTTGCCATGACGCTGTAGACGTCGGTAAAGGCGCCCCGACCGGTGAGGATGGGGGCGAACCAGGTGGAAGGCCAGGTGGGATCGGTGCGTTCCAGCAGGGTGTCCGACACCTCCGCCGGCAGTTCCACCGTATACCCTTCGGCCAGCTGGAGCACCGGCCCCAGCCCGTCTACAATGTTTATCCTGCAAAGGGTAACCGGCATCTGCCCCTTGGTGGAAAAGGTGGAAGAGAAGCCGCCGCCCCGGAAGTAGGAAAGGTTGGCCGGCGACCAGGCCACTGCCCGGAGGGTCTCGTCCATATCCTGCCGGGTGACCTCCCACCAGGGCTTCATAACCGACTTCCCCTGCCCATCGGTCATGCGGCCGGCGCCGTCCAGGGCGGCCGCGCCCGAGTTGAGCAGGTGGATAAATCCCCCGGCCGCAGCGCCTGTGGGTTCGTACCCCGTGACCCGCCTGACCGCCGCCGGGCTCCAATAGGTGCGCACGTCGGCAAATACGGCGGCCGCCCCGGTGAGCATATGGAGAAAGAGCATGGCGACCCCGTTGAGGGTGTCGTTTTCGGTGGCCAGAATCCGGGGCTCCCGGATGCCGTTCCAGTCAAAGCTGGAGTTTAAAATGGATTCGCAAAAGTCGCCGTTGGGCTTGTAGTCCGTCCAGTTTCGCTGGCCCTGGAACCCGGCGGCCACGGCGTTGCGCCCCAAAGCCTCCTCGTGAAAACCCATTTCTCCCAGCTTGGGGTTGCCCTCCATAATGTCCCGGATAATGAGGGCCATTTTAACCGTAAAAGCCCAGTCCTCCGCCTTCTGCTGGGCTGTGTGGGGATGGGCGTTGCGATCCTTTCCCTCCCGGCAGTTGGCCTTGACCCATTGGAGGGCCTTGGCGTATTCCTCCTGGTCGAAGATGCCCAGCTCCACCCGCCGGAGGATTTCGGTCATATCCACCCACTCCGGCCGGATGCCCAGGTAATTCTGGAAAAAGGCCGGGCTGCAGCAGGAGCCGGCAATGCCCATGGCCACCCCGCCGATATTTACATATGATTTGTTTTTCATCCAGCCCACTGCCGCGGCGCAGCGGGCGAAGCGCAGGATTTTATCCGCCACGTCCGCCGGGATTTCCCGGCCGTCGGCGTCCTGTACGTCCCTGCCGTAAATACTGAAGGCCGGCAGGCCCCGCTGGGCGTGGGCGGCCATGGCCGCCGCCAGATAGACGGCGCCGGGCCGCTCGGTGCCGTTGAATCCCCAGACCGCCTTGAGGGTGTCGGGAGAAAGATCCATGGTTTCGGTACCGTAGCACCAGCAGGGGGTGACGGTCAGGGTGGCGCAGACCTTTTCGGCCGCAAACTGCTCGGCGCAGGCGGCCGCCTCGGCTGCACCGCCTATGGTGCCGCCGAAGACCACGCATTCCACCGGGCTGCCGTCGGGATAGCGCAGGGTTTCTATCAGGGCGGCGGCCCGCCGGGCCAGGCCCATGGTCTGCGCCTCTAGGCCCTCCCGTATGCCGCCCCACCGGCCGTCGATGACCGGACGTATGCCGATTTTTGCAAACATGCAGCATCAACCTCTCCAGTTTTTTTCCTTGTGCTTGCTTTTTTGTGCATAACCATTATAATATAATTGATTGTTGTTATCAATATTCTGATTGATGATTGGAAATAAATCATAATTTTCTTACAAATCAATCAAGATAAATCAAAAAGGGGATAGAAGCATGTTGTCATTTCAGCGGCAGCAGGAAATCCTGCAAATCTTGAAGGAACAGCGCACGGCGTCGGTACAGGAGCTGTGCCAGAAGCTGTACGCCAGCCCGTCCACCATCCGCCGGGACCTGCATCAGCTGGAGAAACAGGGGCTGGTCAAGCGGAACTACGGCGGCGTATCCCTGCCGGACGAACGCTCGTTTGAGTACCCCATGCAGGTGCGGGAGAGCCGGAACCTGGAGGCAAAGGAGGAAATCGCCCAAAAGGCCCTGGAATTTATCCGGGATGGGCAGACGGTATTTCTGGATTCCAGCAGCACGGTGCTCCGGCTGGCCCTGCGCCTGCGGGAATTTCCCAATCTGCACATCGTCACCAACGGCATCGACATCTGCCAGGCCCTGGCCGACACCTCCCGGAAATCGGCCCCTACGGTTTACTGCTGCTGCGGCCGCCTGCGGGACAACGCCCGCACCTTAGTGGGAGCCACGGCCTGCCAGTATGCGGCCTCCTTCCATGCGGATTTGGCTGTCCTGTCCTGCCGAGGATTGGATAGGAAGGCGGGGAGCACCGAGGCCAACGAGGAGGAACGGCAGGTCAAGCGGACTTTTTTGGAGCATGCGGACAGACGGATTCTGCTCTGCGACCACAGCAAAATCGGCAAGAGCTACTCTTGCCGCACGGCCGACCTGGAGGATTACGACAGGATTATCACCGACCAGCCTACCCAGCTGGGGGACGGCCTGCGGGTAAAGGTTGTCTGGTAAATGCACAGGCCGCAGAATGATGGCGGTTTTTAGGGAAAAGCAGGTGAAAACCAAAAGCAGGAACCTGCTTTTGTCTGCGAGCAGATTCCTGTTTTCGGCAAAAAGGCAAAAAGAAAAACCCGCAGGAACGCAGTGTTCATGCGGGTTTTTGTGGTGGAGACAACTGGGCTCGAACCAGTGACCTCCTGCGTGTGAAGCAGGCACTCTGACCAGCTGAGCTATGCCTCCAGTTCTAAAACGTCAGGGACGTATCGAACAAATGCTATTATATCTGGTTTCCGTCGTTTTGTCTACCCCTAAATTGAAAAAAATTTAAATTTCCTGTTATCCTCAAAGCCGTCCTTGCGCAAGGGGGGCGCCGCGTGGTATCATACAGAAAAGACTGAGATGGATGGAGGACAAAAATGGTTTTAGGCAGTGACTATGACGGCACCCTTTGCCGGGACGGCCGCATCAGCGAGGAGGACCTGGCGGCTATAAAGCGCTGGCGGGAAGCGGGGCATTTGTTCGGCGTTATCAGCGGGCGGGGCTATTCCTCCCTGTATCACGAGGTAGCCGTCCGCAACCGGGTGCCCTATGACTTTCTCATCGGCAACAACGGCTGTGTCCTTTACGACGCGGCAGGCAATTTGCTGGCCAACATGGCGGGGGACGGGGCGGTGCTCGTACATATTGTGCCGGCGATTATTGAAGCGGGGGGCTTTCACGCCTGCATTTCCCTGCCGGAGGAGCGGATTATGGTGGACTATCCCGGCGCCAGCGACCGGGGAGACGTGACCCGCGCCATCCGGCCGGAGGAGGTTGGGGAAATCCGCCGGTTCAACCAAATCGATACCCGCCTGCCGTCGGAGAAAGCCGCGGCGGATTTTTCGGCCATGGTCAACCGGCTGTACGGCGACGCCATCACCGCCTACCAGAACGGCACCTGCGTGGATATGGTGCCGCCGGGCGTCAGCAAGCCGGAGGGCTTCGCAAAGTATCTGGAGTTGCAGGGGAAAGAACCGGGCGAGGGCATTACCATCGGGGACAATTATAACGACATCGGTATGCTGGAGGTCTTTGGCGGCTATGTTGTAGACACAGCGGCCCCGGAAATCAAGGCCCGGGTAGGCCGCGTGTGTGCCTCTATTGCGGATTTAATTGAAATGAAGATGGGCAGGGCTTAGAGAAAGCCAAACAGCCAGCGTCCGGCGGGACGCTGGCCGTTTTGTCTGAAAGGGCTTTTATTTGGTGCCGAAAATGCGGTCGCCGGCGTCCCCCAAGCCGGGGACGATGTAGCCGTGGTCGTTGAGCTGCTTGTCCAGGGCGGCGCAGTAGACGGGGATTTCCGGATGGGCTTCGGTAAAGGCCTTCAGCCCCTCGGGAGCGGCCAGGATGCACATGAACTTGATGCTCTTGGGATTGTGCCGCTTAATCAGGTCGATGGCCGCTGCGGCCGAACCGCCGGTGGCCAGCATGGGATCCACCACAATGACATCCCGCTCGTTCATATCCCCGGGCAGCTTGCAGTAATATTCCACCGGCTCCAGGGTCTCGGGGTCCCGGTAGAGGCCGATGTGGCCCACCTTGGCGGCCGGCACCAGGCTAAGGGCGCCTTCCACCATGCCCAGCCCTGCCCGCAGGATGGGGATAAAGGCCAGCTTGCGGCCGTCCAGCACCTTGGTGCGGGCGGTGGCCACCGGCGTCTCCACCTCTACCTCCTTCAAGGGCAGATCCCGGGTGGCCTCATAGCACATGAGGGTGGCGATTTCGTTGACCAGTTCCCGGAACTGCTTGGATCCGGTGTTCTTATCCCGCAGGATGGACAGCTTGTGCTGAATCAGGGGATGGTCGATTAAATGCACATTTTCATTCATTTTCTAACACCTCCCGCGCCGCAGCGCGATTTTACTTCTTTTCTTCCAGGGCGGTGATCATATCCACCCGCCGCTGATGCCGGCCGCCCTCAAAGGGGGTGTCCAGGAACAGATCCACCAGCTCCAGGGCGGTGCCGATGCCGATAACCCGGCCGCCCAGACAGAGGATGTTGGAATTGTTGTGCAGCCGGGTATATTTGGCGCTGAAATGCTCCGAACAGGCGGCGGCGCGGATGCCCTTCACCTTGTTGGCGGCAAGGGACATTCCGATGCCGGTGCCGCAGATGAGGATGCCCAGCTCACAGTCGCCGGCGGCTACAGCCTCGGCCAGAGGGGCGGCGATTTCGGGGTAATCCACCGATTTGTTTTCGTGAATGCCGAAATCCTCCACCTGGAACCCCCGTTCCAGCAAATGGGCCTTGACGGCTTCCTTATGCTCCAATCCGCCGTGGTCGCAGCCCACGGCAATTTTTCGTTTTTCCATACGCATATCCTCCCGTTTCCGTCCCCTGAAGGCGGGGGCGGGCTATTTTTCTTCCTGCTGTTGAGACAGCTTCTTCTTCAGTTCCCGTTCGGCCTGGGGCAGCCGCAGGTAAATGGGCTGCAAGGCCTCGGCCGAAACCGTGTCGCCCCGGGCAAAGGCCCTGGCCGCCGCGGCCGCCACGCCGGAGGCCCGCTGAAAGCGCACCGGCTCGGGCGCAAGGCGCAGACCAGGGATGCGATCTGCCAGCTTCCGGTAACAGAGCTCCGCCCCGTCCCCCGTCAGGATAATGGGAACCTTTCCGGCCGGCCGGGTTTCCTCCAGACTTTGGGCCAGCTGGTCGATAAGCAGGGCCCGGTCGGGGCACAGGCGGCAGATTTCTCCCTTTCTTCTGAGAAAGAGGGCGTTGTAAACCTGGTTGCAGCGGGCGTCCATGACACAGCAAAGCAGGGCGTCCGCCTCCTCGGCGTTGACGGTGTCCGGCCCGGCGCAGCCCGCCGGATGCCCAGTTCCGCCGTCCGTCTCCGGCGCCGACGGCCCGTCCGCGCCCACAAGGATGCCGCTGGCCGCCGTCCGTTCCGGCCGATCGGCCCCCCGCAGGTTTTCCGCCATGGCCTCCAGGGTGGAGACGGCGGCGCAGGGCTTATCCAAAGGCCAGGCCATGCCCTTTAAGGCGGCCACGCCGATGCGCACGCCGGTAAAGGAGCCAGGCCCCGCCGATACGGCAAAGCCGTCCAGCTGGGCGGGGGCCAGGCCGGCCGCGTCCAGCATCCCCTGGACCATGGGCATGAGGGTCTGGGAATGGGTCAGCTTCACGTGGATATAGAATTCGGCCAGAATGCGGCCGTCCTCCCACAGGGCGCAGGAGGCGGGGGCGGCCGAGGAATCCAAAGCCAGCAGTTTCAAATCTCCATCCCCTTTACTTCAATGGCCCTTCCGCCCTCCGGCAGGGCGGACAGGGTAACGGTCACCGTATCCTCCGGCAGGGCGGCGGCAATGTTCTCGCTCCACTCCACTGCCAGCACGCCGCCGGGGCTGCCGGAGGCCGCGTCCAGATAATCGAAAAAGCCGGTGGAGTACAGGTCTTCCCAGCCGGTGACCCGGTACATGTCAAAGTGGTACAAATCCAGCCGGCCGCCCTTGTACTCATTGACCAGGGCGAAGGTGGGGGAATTGACCTCCCCGGTATAGCCCAGCCCCCGGGCGATGCCCTCGGTCAGGCAGGTTTTCCCCAGCCCCAAATCCCCCTCTAAGGCCAGCACGGTGCCCGGCTGCAGGGCGGCGGCGATGCGGCCGCCGATTTCCCTTGTCTCGGCGGGGCTGTGGGATACAAAACGCGTCATAGCCATGCTCTCCCGCCTTAAAACAGGCCGGTGATTTTGCCGCTCTCGTCCACGTCGATGGCGTTGGCGGCGGGGACTTTGGGCAGGCCGGGCATGGTCATGATGCTGCCGGCCAGGGCCACAAGGAACCCGGCGCCGGCCGACAGCTGCACCTCCCGCACCGAAAGCCTAAAGCCGGAGGGCCGTCCCAGCAGGGCGGGATTGTCCGAGAGGGAATACTGGGTTTTGGCGATGCAGACCGGGTACCGGCCGGCCCCCAGTTCCTCGGCGGCGGCGATTCCCTTCAGGGCGGCGGGGGAGAAGTCCACCCCGTCGGCCCCGTAGATTTCCCGGGCCACCGTCTCGATTTTTTCCTTTAAAGGCATGTCGTCGGGGTAGATGGGGGCGAAATGGGTGGTCCCGGCCGTGCGGTCGATGACCTCCACCACCTTGCGGGCCAGCGCCTCGCCGCCGGCGCCTCCCTTGGCGAAGACCTCGGACAGGGCGTACTCCACACCCCATTCCCGGCAGCACCGGTCGATGACGGCCAGCTCGGCGTCGGTGTCGGTGTGGAAGCGGTTGATGGCCACCACCACCGGCAGCCCGTACTTGTGCATGTTTTCAATGTGGGCCTGCAGGTTGACAATGCCCTTTTCCAAAGCGGCTACATTTTCCTCTGCCAAATCGGCCTTGGGCACGCCGCCGTTGTATTTTAAGGCCCGGACGGTGGCCACCAGCACCACGGCGTCGGGGGACAGCCCGGCCATGCGGCACTTGATGTCCAAAAACTTTTCGGCCCCCAAATCCGAACCGAAGCCGGCTTCGGTGATGCAGTAGTCGGCCAGCTTCAGAGAGAGCCGGGTGGCCCGCACCGAGTTGCAGCCGTGGGCGATGTTGGCGAAGGGGCCGCCGTGCATGAGGGCGGGGGTGCCTTCCAGGGTCTGCACCAGGTTGGGCTTTAAGGCGTCCTTTAAAAGGGCGGCCATGGCCCCCTGGGCCTGCAAATCCCTGGCGTACACCGGCTTGCCGTCGTAGGTATAGGCGCAGAGGATGTTCCCCAGCCGCCGTTTCAGGTCGGGCAGGTCGGCAGCCAGACATAGGATGGCCATGACCTCGCTGGCCACCGTGATGATGAACCCGTCCTCCCGGGGCACGCCGTTGACCCGGCCGCCCAGGCCGCAGACGATATTCCGCAGGGCCCGGTCGTTCATATCCAGGCAGCGTTTCATGAGAATCTGCCGGGGGTCAATGGAAAGGGCGTTGCCCTGCTGCATGTGGTTGTCCAAAAGGGCGCAGAGCAGGTTGTTGGCCGCCGTGATGGCGTGCATGTCCCCGGTGAAATGGAGGTTGATGTCCTCCATGGGCAGCACCTGGGCGTAGCCGCCCCCGGCCGCGCCGCCCTTGATGCCGAAAACCGGCCCCAGGGAGGGCTCCCGCAGGGCGATGACGGCCTTTTTGCCGATGCGGGCCATGGCCTGGCCCAGCCCCACGCTGGTGGTGGTTTTCCCCTCCCCGGCGGGGGTGGGATTGATGGCCGTCACCAGGATGAGCTTGCCGTCCGGCTTGTTCGCCAGCCGGGCAAAGAGCTCCTCCGACAGCTTGGCCTTGTATTTGCCATAGTACTCCAGTTCCTCTTCGGGTATGTCCAGTCCGGCCGCTATGTCCCGAATGGGCTTCATTGTGGCCTGCTGGGCGATTTCGATATCCGAAAGCATGGGATTCCTCCTCTATGTAGGATTGGCGGGCATGCCGCCGCGTCAGTTATCTAAAGTATACCACATCCCGCCGCCGTAATAAAGTATTTACTTGCACTATCCCACCGCTTGTCCTATAATAAATGGAAGTAAGGGCCGGCATTTTGGATGCGGGCGCAGATATTCCGCTTTTTAACCATCTGAAGGGGTTGTACCATATGAATCGATTTCTCGGCCGTATCGCCGATTTTATACGGGAAACCGATAAGCTGCTTTTTCTGCTGTGCATCTTCGCATCCGGATTCGGCTGCGTGGCGGTGCTGTCTGCCACCCACCCGTCGGGAAGCCTGCGGCGGTTCGCTATGCAGGTCATCGCTTTGGCCATCGGCGTGGTGGCGGCGGCGGTTATCTCCAGCATCGACTATAAGAATATCGCCAAGTTCTGGCCGCTTATCACAGCCGGCAGCCTTGCACTGGTCTTTTTGACCTTTTTCATCGGCTACGCCCCCGAGGGAACCGACGACAAGGCCTGGCTGCTCCTGCCGGGAGGCCTGTCCCTGCAGCCGGCCGAGCTGTTAAAAATCGCCTTTGTCATCACCTTCGGGCTGCATATCAGCTACGATAAGGAAAAAATCAACAAACCCCTGCACCTGCTGCTGTTGTGTATCCACGGGGCCATCCCGGTGGTGCTCATCCACTTCCAGGGGGACGACGGCACGGCCATGGTTTTCGCCGTCATGTTCTTGGCCATGCTCTTTGCGGCGGGGGTCAAGCTGCGGTATTTCATCATCGCCGGGGTGCTGGTGCTGATTTCCCTGCCCTTTATCTGGTTTTTCGTCATGAACAGCGACCAGCAGGCCCGTATCATATCCCTTTTAAACCCGGAGGACGACCTGCTGGGAGACGGCTGGCAGCAGTGGCGGGGCCGGGTGGCCCTGGCCAGCGGCGGCCTCTTCGGCCAGGGGCTTTTCAACGGGCCCCACGTCCAGTCCGAAACTGTGCCGGAGGGCTACAACGACTTTATCATCGCCAGCATCGGCGAGGAAATGGGCCTGGTGGGCGTCCTGGTGGTCATCCTTCTGCTGGCGGCCATCTGCATCCGCATTTTAAAAATCGCCCACAACGCCCGGGATACTTTGGGCAGCACCATCTGCGTGGGCATCTTCGCCATGCTGGCGGCCCAAATTGTCATCAATTTAGGCATGTGCTTCTCGGTTCTGCCGGTGGTGGGCGTAACCCTGCCCTTTTTCAGCGCCGGCGGCACCTCTCTCGCCTGCCTGTTCTTAGGCATCGGCCTGGCCCTGAGCGTCTACATGCACCGCAACTCCCGCACCATCTACCTGCGGGAACTGTAACCCCGAAAACTGCACCGGCCCGGTGGTCTGCCGGGCCGGTTTTCTGTCCAATCTCAAAGAAACGGAAGGCAAGAAATATGGTCCTATTAAACGCCGAACACCTGGTTAAAAACTACACCGAAAAACCCCTGCTGCAGGACGTTTCCCTGGCTGTGGAGACAGGGGAAAAGGTGGGCATCATCGGGGTCAACGGGACGGGAAAATCCACCCTGTTAAAAATCCTGGCCGGGGCGGAGGAGCCGGAAGCCGGCCGGATAACCCGGGCGGCGGGCCTGCGGACGGGGTACCTGCCCCAGAACCCGGATTTTGACCCGGCTTTTACGGTGCTGGAGCAGGCCCTTTCCATGATACCGGCGGGGGAGCGGGAGGAAAAGGCCTACCTGTGCAAGTCCCTGCTGACCCGGCTGCAGGCGGGGGACTACGATGCGCCGGTGGGGCAGCTGTCCGGCGGGCAGCGGCGGCGGGTGGCTTTGGCCGGCGCCCTGGCCCTGCATCCGGACTTGTTGATTCTGGACGAGCCCACCAACCACATCGACGCAGGCCTGGCGGCCTGGCTGGAGGACTATCTGCGGGACTATACAGGGGCCATTCTCATGGTGACCCACGACCGGTATTTCCTGGACAGGGTGGCCACCCGTATCCTGGAGCTGGAGCGGGGGGCGCTGACCGCCTACCCGGCGGGATACGACAACTACCTGGAAAGGAAGGCCCAGCTGCAGGAGATGGAGGCGGCCACGGCCCGCAAGCGGCAGGCCCTGTTAAAACGGGAGCTGGAATGGATGCACCGGGGAGCCCGGGCCAGGGGCACCAAATCCAAATACCGCTTGGAGCGGGTGGACGAGCTGCAGGCCGAGAGCGGCCCCATAGAAGGCCAGCGGGTGGAGATGGCGGCCCCCTCCGCCCGGCTGGGCAAAAAGATAGTAGAGGTGGAGGGTATCTCCAAGTCCTATGGGGAAAAGCGGCTTTTCGCGGACTTTTCCTATAACCTGCTGCGGGACGACCGCATCGGCATCATCGGCCCCAACGGCTGCGGCAAATCCACCTTTTTAAAAATCCTCATGGGGGAGGAACAGCCGGACAGCGGCCAGATTACAACAGGCGCCACCGTGCGGCTGGGCTACTTTTCCCAGGAGTGGGAGAAGATGGACCCCGCCCAGCGCCCGGTGGATTATATCAAAAGCATCGCGCCGGAGGTGGACACGGGCAAGGAGCGGCTGAGCGCCGTTCAGATGATGGAAAACTTCCTTTTCGACACCAATCTCCAATACACCACCATCGGCCGCCTGTCGGGCGGGGAGCGGCGGCGGCTGTACCTGTTGGGGGTGCTCATGTCGGCGCCCAATATCCTATTACTGGACGAGCCCACCAATGATTTGGATATCCAGACCCTGACGGTATTGGAAGACTACCTGGAATCCTTCCCCGGGGCGGTGCTGGCCGTCTCTCACGACCGGTATTTTCTGGATAAAGTGGCCCGCCACCTGTTTATCTTTGACGACGGGAAAATCACCGATTCCCTGGGAGGCTACACGGCCTACGCGGATACCCTGCAGCAGGCTGCAGCCGCTGAGAAAAAGGAAAAGCCGGCGGAGAAAAAGCCCCGCCGGGAGAAGGGCCGCCTGCGCTTTTCCTATAACGAGCAGCGGGAATTTTCCACCATCGACCAGGACATCGCCGATTTGGAAGCACAGCTTTCGGCCCTGGAGAAGGAAATCGAAGCAAAGGCCAGCGATTACGGCAGCCTGCCCGGCCTGCTCCAGCAGAAGGAGGCGCTGGAAAAAACCTTGTCGGAGAAGATGGACCGGTGGGTCTATCTCAACGACCTTGCCGAACGCATCGCCGCCCAGTCCCAGGACTAGATTTGCTGGTTTGCATCCAAAAACGGCGTTCCCCGCAGAGAAGGGGAACGCCGTTTTCATATAATGCTTATATTATGCGGGGGCTACTTCCCCTCCAAACAAAGGCGGACAAGGTCGTCCACATGGGCGGTGGCCAGGCATTCCACCGTGTCGGCGGCGCCGTAGTAGATTTTGACCTCCCCATCCGGCTCCAGAATCATGCCGCCGGGGAAGATGACCTGCTGCCGAAAGCCCTCGTCGGCCTCGTAGGGGGCCTCAGGGGCCAGGAGGGGTTCTTTGTAAATCCCCAGCACCCGGGCGGGGTCGTCCAAATCCAGCAGCATGACGCCGGCGCAGTACCGCTTTTTCCAGGCGTCCTCCCAGCCGTTTTTGCCCCGGCTCTGGTCGATGTCCACCGCGTGGAAGGTGCACAGCCATCCCTTGTCGGTCTTTACCGGCGGGGCGGCCGGCCCTACCTTGTCGTTGGCATAGGGGAAATCCTCCACAGCCAGCACCAGGCTGGACTCGCCCCAGAATTTCAGATCCGGCGATTTGGACAGCCAGGTGTCAAACCGGTCCCTGCCCCTGGAGTAGACCGGCATGGGCCGCTCCAGCCGGCAGTAGTACCCGCCGATTTTCTCGGGGAAGAGCACCATGTTCCGGTTGTCGGGCACCGACAGGCTGACGATGTGGAAATCGGTGAAATCGGTGGTGCAGCCGATGCCGCCCCGCAGGCCGTGGCCGGTGTCCATGGCGAAGCAGATGTACACCTTCCCGTCCAATACGGTCAGCCGCGGGTCGTATACCCGCCAGACGTCGGGCAAGTCCACCTGTTCCTTGGTTAAAAAGGGCTTGGGCGAAACCTCCCAGCGGATGCCGTCGCCGCTGAAGGCCAGCCCCAAATTGCAGCCGCCGAAGCGGGCGCCGCTGATGTAATCGTAGTCGTTGCGGAAAATCATGACGTACCGGCCCTGGAATTTGCACACGCCGGCATTGAAAATGCAGTTGGCGTTGTAGGGGATGTCCCTGCCGCTAAGGACGGGATTGCCCGCGTACCGATGGATAAGCGGGCTGGAATGCAAAGGCGGGTCTAAAATAGGCATAAGGATAGCCTCCTTATCTTCTTTATACCCCCGAGTAGGCGGCGAAACCGCCGTCCACGGGGATGACGGTACCGTTGACAAAGCCGGACATCTCCTCCGAGCAGAGCCAGAGCAGGGTGCCGGTCAGGTCGGAGGGCTGGCCGAAGCGTTTCTGGGGGGTGTGGGCGATGATTTTTTCCGCCCGGGGCTTGTAGCTGCCGTCGGGGTTTAAAAGCAGGTCGTGGTTCTGCCCCGTAATAAAGAAGCCGGGGGCAATGGCATTGACCCGGATATGGCAGGGGGCCAGATAGACGGCCAGCCACTGGGTGAAGTTGGACACCGCCGCCTTGGCCGCCGAGTAGGCGGGAATTTTAGTCAGGGGGCGGAAGGCGTTCATGGAGGAGATGTTGATGATATTCCCGCCGGTGGACACCATGTCCCGGGCGAAAACCTGGGTGGTCAGCACGGCGGCCCGGACGTTCAGGTCAAAGACCTTGCCAAAGGCGGCGCTGTCCAAATCGAAGAAGGAGGTTTCGGCCGGGTCGTCCAAAAGGGACGGTTCCAGGGTCTCGTGGGAGGTGTTGGCCGCCGCGTTGTTGCCGCCGGCCCCGTTGACGAGCAGGCTGCAGGGGCCGAAGGCGGCTGCCACCGCCTCCCGGGCGGCCCGCAGGCTTTCGGCGGACAGGCAGTCGGCTTTCACGGCCAGGGCCTTCCCGCCGGCCTCCCGGATGGCGGAAGCCGCCCGCTCGGCGGCCTCCAGATTGATGTCCAGCAGGGCCACGGCCGCGCCGCAGGCGGCCAGGTCGGCGGCAAATCCGGAGCAGAGCACGCCCCCTGCGCCGGTTATCACGGCTACGACGCCGCTTAAATCCACGTGATAGGTTTGCATCGGTAAACCTTCCTTTCGGAAAAATATGTAGGATGCCTGGCGTTTTACCGGGCGATGACCTCCCAGAGGCCGCTTAAATAGGCGGCGCCCAGGGCCCGGTCGTAGAGGCCGTAGCCCGGCCGGCCGTCCTCGCCCCAGATATTCCGGCCGTGGTCGGGACGGATGTAGCCGTCGAAGCCGTTTTCGTACAGGGCGGTGAGGATGGCCCGCATATCCAGGGAGCCCTCCCGGCTGAGATGGCCGGTTTCCTCAAAGCAGTTCTTCCCGGTGATTTTCACATTCCTAGCATGGACAAAGGGGATGCGGTCCCGCCGGGCAAATTCGGCGGCCATGGATGTAAGGTCGTTGGCCGGGTTGCTGCCCAAGGACCCGAGACAGAGGGTGATGCCGTTGCAGGGGCTGTCCACCGCCCGGCAGAGCCGGTCCAGAGCCTCCCGCCCGGTGATGATGCGGGGCAGGCCGAAGATGCCCCACGGCGGGTCGTCGGGGTGGATGGCCATTTTGACCCCGGCCTCCTCGCAGACCGGTATGACCCGCTGCAAAAAGTAGATGAGGTTGTCCCAGAGTTTTTCCTCGTCCACCTCCCGGTACCGCTCCAGCAGCCCCAGCAGTTCGGCGTGGGTGTAGCTTTCGTCCCAGCCGGGCAGGGAAAGGGAGGTCTTGGCCGGGTCCAGATTTAAAACCGTCTGCTCGTCGAAGGCAAGGCAGGTGGAACCGTCGGCCCGCTTGTGACGCAGGTCGCTGCGCAGCCAGTCGAAAACCGGCATGAAGTTGTAGCATATGACCTTGAAGCCGGCCTTGCCCAGCCGGCGGACGGTGGTGCAGTAATTGTCGATAAGGGCGTCCCGTTTCTCCGACCCCAGCTTGATTTCCTCGTGGACGGGCACGCTCTCAATCACCTCGCAGGTGAGCCCCGCCTCCAAGGCGGGACGCTGCACCCGCTCAATGGCGGCCTCGCTCCAGGCCTCGCCCACCGGCAGGTCGTACACGGCGGTGACCACGCCGTCGATATAAGGCACCTGCCGGATTTCTTCCAGGGAAATCCTGTCCTCCGGCCCGTACCAGCGGAATGTCATCTGCATAAAAGCGCCTCCTTAATAGGTGCCGCTCAGGTCGGCCACGCCGCCGGCCGCCGCGGGTTTCTCCTTGTAGCGGGAGGTCTTGATGCGCTCCTTAAGCAGGGAGTAGAAGAGGTCTTCATCCAGCGGCAGTTCCACCGTCTTGTCCAGCCAGGAGGAGAGGTGGATGGCGTTGGAGATGGTCAGGCCGTTGATGCCCTCTTCCCCGGGGGCCAGCAGGGGGGTGCCGTGGAGGACGGCGGAGGCAAAGTCGTTGACAATGCCCACGTGATGGGGCGCCTCGCCGTAAATGGGAATATCCACATTCCAGGCCTCCGGACGGTCGAAGCCGCCCTTGGCGCTTTTCAGGAAGTCCGAAACCTTTTCCCGGTTGCGGATATACTGGAGGCGGTCGTTTTCAATGACCACCTTGCCCAAATCCCCCGTGATTTCCAGACGGTTGGTGCCGGGAGCGTCGCCGGTGGTGGTGACGAATACGCCGGTGGCCCCGTTGGGGTATTCTAAATAGGCGGTGACGTCGTCCTCCACCTCGATGTCGTGGTACTTCCCGTAGGCGCAGAAGGCCCGCACCTTGGAGGGCATGCCGCAGAGCCACTGGAGCAAATCCAGCTGGTGGGGATCCTGGTTGAGCAGGACGCCGCCGCCCTCGCCGGCCCAGGTGGCCCGCCAGGAGCCCGAGTCATAGTAGCTCTGGGTGCGGAACCAGTCGGTGATAATCCAGTTGACCCGGCGCAGTTCTCCCAGCTCGCCGCTGCTGATTAAATCCTTAACCTTCTGATAGAGGGGGTTGGTGCGCTGGTTGAACATCAGGCCGAAGACCTTGCCCGAGCGGGCGGCGGCCTCGTTCATCTGGCGCACCTGCTTGGTGTATACCCCCGCCGGCTTTTCGGACAAAACATTGAGACCTGCGGCGAAGCCCTCTATGGCGTAAACGGGGTGGAAGTAGTGGGGGGTGGCGATGAGGATGGCGTCCACAAGGCCGGAGTGAATCAAATCCTCCGCCTTGTCAAAACCCTGAACCCCCTCGCCGGCCAGCTTCAGGCCGGCTTCCAGCCGGGCGGGGTCGATGTCGCAAAGGGCGGTGATGACGGCCTCCCGGATTCTCCCCGAGTTAAAATTGTGGATATGGCCCGTACCCATATTGCCGATGCCGATAATGCCAAAACGCACTTTTTCCATAAAAAGACCTCCTCGTGATGGTGAAAATGGTTAAGCGAAACGGGTTACGCGATTTCCACGTCCAGCTTTTCCAGAATATCCATAAGGGCCTTGTGGGCGATGGTGAACTTTTCCGGCCCGCCCACGGCGATGTCGCCGGTTTCCAGATGGGGCTCCAGGGACAAAAAGCCGCAGAAATCCTTCCCGGCCAACTGGCCGAGGATTTCCGGCAGATGGCCGTCGCCCTGGCCGCTGGGGACTACCTTGCCCGTATCCCAGATGGCGTCCTTGATGTGCATATAGACGATTTTGTCCTCCAGCAGCCGGAAGCCCTCCAGAGTGTCGGCCTTGCACTGGACAAAGTTGGCCGGGTCGAAAATGCCCCGGACGGTATCCCAGTCCATGGCGTCCAGCAGGGTGCGGCAGCGGCGGGGAATGTCGCCGTAAATGCCCTTTTCGTTTTCGTGCAGCAGGATAATCCCCGACCCCTTGGCGTACTCCTGGAACTGGAACCAGCGCTCCAGCACGGCGTTTTTATATTCGTCCGGATCCTTGCCGTCGGGGATAAAGAAACTGAACATGCGGATGTACGCTGTCTCCATAATCTGCGCCAGTTCCATCGTGCGTTTAAACCGGTCCACATGGGGAGCGAAGTCCTCCTCTATGCCGATTTTCCCCAGGGGGGAGCCCACGGCCGACAGGCGGACGCCGCTTGCGTCCAGCTGCCTTTTGATTTCTTTTGCCTCGGCCGGCGTATAATCGGTAAAATTCCGGCCGTTGACGTTGCGCATTTCCATGTAGTGGACGTTGAGCTTTGCAAGGGTGGCCAGCTGCTCGTCCAGCCGGTCGGCGATTTCGTCGGCAAAGCCGGAGATAATGCATTTTGCCATATTCCAGTCCTCATTTCTCCCGCTGTTTTTTTGCTGCGGGCGGTATATAATTATGCTTTTACATTGTAACATACGGTTTCTGCGGCTAACATTGTAAATATTATCATTTTGATTGCTTAAAAGATGCAATTTTATTCCCCTGCCCGGCAAGGGAGAGAGGGAAAAAGCATATGGGCAAAAGAAAAACGGCGGTTTTGAAATAGTTAATTTCAAAACCGCCGTCTGGCTTTAGTTTGGGCGTACATCAACACAGCCGCCAATCCAACGGTTTTTATATGCCGTTTCCGTTGGCTGCTGGTGAATAACATTAGACTTTCAAAAGATTTATCATGCGAAGCCGATTTTTCTCTGTGCAGGCCAAGGACAATCCCGCCATTGCCCGCCGTCTTGCTCTGCTTTTCCAGTCAACAGGTCTGTGGCTGCGTCTGCAATATAGCCCAGGTAACTTCCAGCGGAGCTGTCACCGCATAGCAGTTTCCACATAAGACCGCCAAAAAGATAAGACTGAGCAAATTCACGCCAGCTATGCAGTTCCTCCACAACCTTTTGGGAGAGATCCCAGAGAATCCCAACAGCCTCGCTTTCCGTGAGCCAGCCTAAATAGCATCCCCAACGGGTCAGCATCGCCGCC